>NZ_JAMDJO010000002.1:0-1089182 GCF_023475885.1 Shewanella sp. 10B | reverse complement strand
TGGTACCCGCGGCAAAAGTGCTGCCTGATACTGTAAAACTAACAACACTTAAGATTGAATCTACATCGGTGTCGTTGTCGAGTACATTGCCTGTTGCTACCGTATCTTCATTGACGGTATTAGTATCGTTTGCTAGTACCGATGGGTCATCAACAGGGGTGACGTTAATGGTTAATGTTGCAGTTGAACCTGTATTAGTGGTGTAGGAGATAACAGGAACCTGGCCGTTCCAATCTGCATTTGGAGTAAAGCTGTAAGAGCCATCGGCATTGAGTACTAAGCTGCCATCGTCTAGAGCGACAGTGGTACCCGCGGCAAAAGTGCTGCCTGATACAGTAAAGCTAACAACACTTAAGGTTGAATCTACATCGGTGTCGTTGTCGAGCACATTGCCTGTAGCAATCGTATCTTCATCGACAGTATTGGTATCGTTTGCTAATACCGATGGGTCATCAACAGGAGTGACGCTAATGGTTAATGTTGCAGTTGAACCTGTATTAGTAGTGTAAGTGATGACAGGTACTTGGCCGTTCCAGTTTTCATTTGGTGTGAAGGTGTAAGAGCCATCGGCATTGAGTACAAAGCTGCCGCCTTCAAGGGTAACAATCGTGCCTGCGGCGAAGTCGGTACCATTAATATTAAAACCCGCCACACTTAATACTGTATCTGCATCTACATCATTCGTGAGCACATTGCCTGAAGCAACTGTATCTTCATCAACGGTAATACTGTCGTTTGCTAATACAGAAGGGGAGTCGGTTGCTATGGTTTGGTCAGGAGCCGCAGTCGTCGTTGCTGTCAGTGTTTGTGAAGAGGTTGAGTAACCTGATGTGGCTAAGGCTTCAGTGCCATCACGGGCAAGGGTGACATAACCTGAGTTACCGTCACTGCCAGCTGGAGCATTACCTGCGGCGGTTTCTGGTAGATTTTGAGTTGGGTCTTCACCAGAGGCGATCAGATCTTGTAGTGCTTGGATTTCGTCTTGGGTCGCTTGATCGCCAGCGTTGGGAGTGGCAGCAATACTCGGTGCAACTTCGTTAGACAGCTTAGTACCATCATCGAAGGTGATTTCGTAGGTTGCATTTTCACCGATATGGAGAACAGCACCTTTTGGGAGTTGTTCGCCGTCCTTAGCGGGTTGATTTGAACCATTAACCTCGACTTCGATTTGCCCTTTTACCAGTTTGAGCAAACCTTTCTTTGTTGTAATGATCGATCCCATAATAAGCTCCCAACAGCTAACTGTGTTAATCCAAAGATGCACAGATCCAACAAATGTGATGGATTGTGATACAAGTGGTGAAATTTTAGCTTGGCATTGAGCGCAAGTCAATTTTTTGACACAGGCTTATCGCTTGCTATAACTGGGTTTGGCGGGGAGTGATGCGGAAAATTGGCGCTTTAAGGCTGGATAACTAGATGTTGTATCTTAACGTGAAAATCAAACTGCATTTAGTGTCTTTGATTTCTATATAGAAACATATTTATAACAAATTATTCTGGTAATAGAGATTAATATTTTATGAATTGTATATGTTCGGGGATGAGATGGAGCGTCAGAAGGGAATTGCCGCAATTCACTCTATTGAATTGCGGCATAGAAAAAGACGCTAGAGGTTTACCGCTTGGCGATAGCTTTGATTAGCGTTGCCCTGTTCGCCTAATTGCTCTTGAATACGGGCGAGCGCTAGCCAAGAGTCTTTACTCGGAGCAAGACGACACACATTCTGCCAGCAGGTTTTCGCTTCTTTCATGTCGCGGGTTTGTTGATACAGCAGCGCTAAGCATTTTTGGTAATCAGCATTATTCTCATGGGTGATTTCATGCTTGAGTAATTGTTTGCGGATCTCTTCGTCATGAGCGGTGACTATCTGTGGTATCACTTCTAACAGTGCCGACTCTGGCGAACTACGCAGCTTTTTCGAGAGTAATTTAAGCGCTTGGTCTTTGCGATTGAAGCGGCATAAGCCCATGGCGTAAATCGCTAAAAACTCAGACTGGTTACGTTCATCGCGTGAAAGCCATTGCCAACATTGCTCTAGGGCGTCTTCCCCTTTAAGACTCGCTGCTTTTAATAGGGCGCAATGGGTTTCAACGCTTAGTGCAGTTAACTTTGTATCATCTAGAATTTGGCGTTTCTTCAAGATTGGCAGCAATAACTTAAGCGCTTCCCAATCTTGTTGCGCCCGGTACAACTCTAGGGCGAGTTTCAGTACAGGGGCTTTGCTCTTGCTGGTCGGCGCTAACTTATCGAGTTCCGCTCTGGCTAAGGCTAATTCCCCTTGCTTGAGCAAGTAACGGGTACGAGTGGTTGCCACCGCATTGGCCGTCATAGGTTGGGCTTCTGCGCGGGCAAGATATTGATCTCGCTCGGCGATTTTATTTTGATGTTGCGCGGCTCGTGCTGCGGCTAACAAATTTAATGCGGGCAGTTCACCGTTGTCGGCCCCTTTAATCATGGCGCGTTCTGCCGCTGGCCAATCTTCTTCGGCAATGGCGAGTGCGCCGATTAAGGTGTTTTTCTTGGCAGAGCGGCGACGCCAATGCTGCGGGATAAAACGGCTGCGAAGCAGCAGATTAATCACAGTGATCACTAGCCATTCCAGTACTTGGAATAGGGCGTAGAACACGATTAACATGATGATCCCAAAGACTAAACTGGTCTCAAGCTGATAATCGCCAGCGGCAATATACACATAGCCAGTATTGCCGACAATCCAAGGGCTGATGCACAGGCCTATTAATATGATCCCAAGAAATATCAATGCCTTAATCATAGCTGTGGTTCCTCTGAAGAGGTGAGTTCACCATAGCTGGTTAACTGTAATAACAGTGGTTTAGCGGCAAAGGATTTCAGCGTGATCGGGTCAAGTTCCAATGTCGCCAGTTTGTCGATTTCGGCAATGGCTTCAGTGGTTGGGTGTGCTTGAACATCAAAATAGGTTTGGATCCACTGGCGTGCCATCATCAGTGATTGATGATAAGCCGCTCTATCATAGCGATAGAGTGCCAGTTGCGCTTGCAGCAGTTTATGGCGCACATTCTCAACCAGATACCATTGTTGCTCCGGCGCGAGCAGGGCTGGCGCATCGGCGGTTCTGTGGCGAATGGTAATAAAATCTTGGGTCAACGCCTTCCAAGTTTTACTTAGATTGCTTTGCCAATCATTCAGATCGCCAGAAATGGCGGTATCTTCTGGGGCGCTTGCGTCAGCATCGGCACGGTTTAGCGGTAATTTGTCGAGTTGATCGATTAAGGCATCGATTGCTAACACACTGCCTTCAATATCCGCACTCTTAATATTGGCGGTCGCGGCGATATCCTTTGCCAGCGCCTTACGGATTGGCAGTAAGGCTGGGTTGTTCATCGCGGCAATGGTTTCATCGGCGGACTTTAATAAGTCGGTCGCCGTGCGTGGATCTTTTTCGAGCCAAAGCTTACGCCCCGCCATGTTCACCAAATATTCGGCTTCCGAGGCCATCCAGTGAGTTGGGCTGCGCTGGGCCAGTTTATTTAATCTGTCCTGCAACTGACTCTGGTCTGTAGCGAGTTTAGCTAGCTCTTGGAAGGTTTTGGCATCGGACAGTTGTTGTTGCTCAAGCTGTGCAATGCGTTGATTCGGGGCGAGTAAAGCCTGCTGCAGCTGATCTTGTAGGGCTAGATTTTTCGTCTCTTGCAGTTGAAGCTGTTGCTGCATTTGTTGATACAGCAAATAGCCGCCACCTATGGTGCAAACGGTTAAGCCTAAGGCCAGTAACACACCGAAACGAATCGCCCAAGAGCTGCGATTCACTTGCACCATTTGGCGAGCCGCTTGAGTCGATTCGGGTTTGCTTGCTTGCGGCTTAGTGTCGGCAGGTTTAACTGCTTTATCTTCGAGCTGATTGATCTGGGGTTCAGAAGCTTGGGTCTGTGATGTAGCGTCATCGGCATTGCCCGATGGAGCGAGAACTGGGGTAGCCTGTGACTCTGGGCTTTGGGCGTCGTGCTTGTTGTTATCCATTTAACAGTCCTTAAAATCATGCTACTGCCGAAATTCGAGTAAAATCGGGCTAAATAGCGCTTAGAGTTTAAGGGCGTTTAGCACGGCTTTGCTGTTGGCGGCATTGGCATTGGTGACTTGGGTTATACCAAAGGCATGAGCTTGAGCTTCTACTCGGTTACTGGGGACTATGATATGACATGAGCGCAGCCATGCAAATAACTCTTTTGGCACTAGATTAATCAGATTATCCAGCACTTCACCACTCGTCACGACGATAGTATCTATCCCTAAGTCACGCCAGTGTTGGCTAACCGCAGCGCCATCGAGCGGCGGGCAAGCGCGTTGATAGACTTCCCAATAGCGCACCTTCGCGCCTCTGGCTCTTAGTTGCTCGGCGAGGGCTTCACGACCACCGACACCACGAATGATAGTGATATGTTTGCCTTGGATATGTTGCAGTGCAGGCAATGTCAGCAAGCCTTCTGTTTGCTGGCAATCATCTGGTGCTTCGAGAGCCTCAATTCCCTTCTCTTGCAGCGCTTCCCAAGTTGCATGACCCACGGCGAAATAAGGCACGCTTGGCCAGTCTGTAACTTGGGCTGTATCGACTTTAAACGCAGTATCAGCAAAGCTCACCGCATTGGCGCTGATACAGATAACCATATCGACATGGGTTAGGGGATGCGAAGTGTCAGGCGGCAGAGGAGGTGTGGCCTCAACACAAAGGAGTGGGGTAACGCAGTGGTCGATACCTTTTTCAGTTAAGGCATCGACCATGGACTGATTGCGCCCCTCGGGGCGCGTCAGTAAGACTTTCATCGTCTTAGGCTTTTGCGTAAACAGCGTCGAGGATGCTTTTAGCGCCTTTGCTCAGCAGTTCTTCTGCAAGGGCGACACCGAGTTGCGTCGCTTCGGTCTTTGGACCTGTGATCACGCCTTCGATGATTTCGCTACCATCGGGATTACCCACGAGGCCGCGCAGTGTCATCTCATCACCGTGGATTTCGGCAAAAGCACCAATAGGTACTTGGCAGCCACCTTCGAGGCGAGTATTCATGGCGCGCTCGGCGATCACGCGGTAGCGAGTCTCTAAGTGTTCTAAAGGTGCTAAGAGTGCTTTTACGCGTGCATCGTTAGTGCGGCACTCGATACCGACAGCGCCTTGACCGTTGGCGGGTAAGGATTCTTCGGCAGAGATAAAGCTGGCAATACGCTCTGATAACTTCAGGCGAATTAAACCTGCCGCAGCAAGGATAATCGCATCGTATTCGCCGTTATCGAGTTTCGCGAGGCGAGTCCCCACGTTACCGCGCAGATCTTTGATAATCAGGTCTGGGCGTGATGCGCGCAGTTGGCACTGACGACGTAGGCTTGAGGTGCCGACTGTGGCGCCAAGTGGCAGCTCACTGATTGACTTATACAGGTTAGACACAAAGGCGTCGCGAGGATCTTCACGTTCACAAATCACTTCCAGCCCTAAGCCTTCGGGGAAATCCACTGGCACATCTTTCATTGAGTGCACTGCGATATCGGCTTGGTCTTCTAGCATGGCGACTTCGAGTTCTTTCACGAACAGGCCTTTACCGCCAACCTTAGCTAATGGGGTGTCTAAGATAACATCGCCCTTAGTGCTCATTGGCAATAGCTCCACCACGATACCTGGGTGAACGCGTTCTAATTCTGCTTTAACAAATTCAGCTTGCCACATGGCCAGCGGACTCTTGCGGGTAGCGATACGTATGCGGTTTTCAGACATGCCTAGTTTCCATCCGAGATCTTAGTTGCGCCAATGCTAACATTGGCTATTCGTGAATGTAAGGAAGCCGTATCGATTCTTTGAAGTCGGCGGTGTTCTAAATAGCTAAAAAGTGTGATGGAGTTATCATTTAGTTGCTCAGCTTTGCAAAAGTGTTAACATGAGCACACTTCTTACTCGTGCTTGAGCGTCGTTTTCTTGGATGGATCAACAAGGTCAATTTCCTGATATCGCAGAAAGACTTAATCAAGTTCGTATCGCACGAGCTTTAGCCTTGTTGTCGCCGCTGCAAAAGCATTTGTTCCGTTTAATCCCCTTTCTTATTCAGCAGAATAGCGTTCAGTATCCTGGCTTTGTTGACCCCAATACCCCAAGTGGCATTCAAGGCTATAGCCCTGACTCATTTGAGGCGCAGGCCTGCGATGTGTTTAAGCTCCCCTTTAGCGCCAGCGAGGCTGAAAATCCGGCTTTTGAAGGGGTATATGCCATGGGCAGTACGGCCAGTTTTGGTCAGAATGCCAAGAGCGATGTGGATGTATGGTTAGTGCACCATGCACAGCTGTGTGATGATGACTTAGCCTCTATTAAATTAAAAACCGAGCGCTTAACCGCTTGGTTTGCCGAATATCAATTTGAGGTGAACTTTTACTTGGTTCACCCGCAACAATTTTGTGGCGATATGTCGCAGCGTTCGGGTTGCCAATCGTCGATGGCCCATGAACACAGCGGCAGTACGCAACACTGGTTATTGCTTGAGGAGTTTTACCGTAGCCAAATTCGGTTAGCGGGTAAAACCATCGCATGGTGGCCCGATGCCAAGCTCAATCCTGAGCTGTTGTACCTAGGTAATGTGCACGAGCTGCCGGCGAGTGAGTACTTTGGGGCGTCGCTGTGGCAGCTCTATAAAGGCCTCAATAAACCCCATAAGGCCTTGATAAAAGTACTGCTACTGGAAGCCTATGCGAGTGAATATCCCCATTCGCAGTTGTTGTGTGACAGGTTGTGGCAAAAGGCCTTAGCGGGCGATTTCTCCACCTCTAACGATGCTTATTACGCGATTTATGAAGTCATCGAAGCTTACCTGTTAAAGCAGAATGATAATCGTCGACTCGAGATTGTACGCCGTTGTTTTTATCTCAAATGTGGCGTGTATTTGAGTGTGGCGGATCAAGGCAAAGACTGGCGCTACGCCAAAATGCAAAAACTAGTGCAAGAATGGCAGTGGCCCGACAGCTTGATTTCGACCTTAGATGACTGTGAGCATTGGCATAGCGGACAATTGAACTGGTTTAACGAGCAGCTCAACGAGTTGCTGCTGGCGAGTTACCAGACGCTGCTGCGCTTCGCTTCGACCCATGAGTTGAACGAGGGGCTCAGGATTGAAGAGTTGGGGATGCTCACCCGCAAGCTGCACACTTACTTCAGCCAAGATGAAGACCAAATCGCTAAGTTAAACCTGCTTTGGAGCCGCTCGGTCGCCGAATCAGAAGTGACCATGGTGTCTAGCACCAAGGAAAACCAATATTACCTCTATCGCCAGGGGCCAAAGCCGCAAAATCTATTGGGTGAATCGGCGATCTGCAAGGGGAAAACCCCCTCGGCATTGATGATCTGGGCCTGTTTGAATGGCGTGTCGACGCCAGAAACTAAATGGTATGAGTTTGGCCAGAGTAAGGTTAAGTCTCGACGGCTAACCGAGGCATCAAGGCGACTACTTAATTTTATCGACCATGACTGGCGAGTATCGAAACTCGACCTATGCCAGCCCTGGCATTTTAGAAAGCTTATTTTTGTGCTTAATCTCGACTGCGACCCTACCGTCCATTGGCACGGGCAGGAGATGATGGTCGATGTGATGAATGCCAACGTGTTTTCATTGGGCCGTAAGAAAGAAAATATGCTCGGCGCCCTCGATGCCATCTGTCTCAATAGTTGGGGAGAGTGGCAATGCCATCGTTTTGAGGGTGAAACCGCGGTGTTGCAAGCGCTATCGTTTGTCACCCCAGGATTAAGGCGAGCGACCCATCCAGTGGATATGGATGTGATTAGCTGCTCGCAAAAACTCAGGCCTCAGCTTAAGTTAGCGGTGAAAAACCTGCTGAAACAAACCGTGCGCCTCTGCCAACAGGTGCAACAATCGAGCACCTTAGTGCAGCCGCTGCAAATCAGTCATACCCGTTATGGGATCTTCTTTAATCCCTTGGGGATGGCGTATCAGGACTTGAGCGATGCCAAATCCTTTTATCAGCAGCTGTCACGCAGTCATCTAGTGCAATTGCCTCGGCCAGAGTTGGGCGACGATCCCTTTTCGAGTATGCCGAAAATTATTCAGAACTTTGCGGCTAAGGGAGCGATTCAATATTTCTTACGGCAGCGGCCCGAAAGCTTGGACGTGTTTATTCTCGATGAAGATAATCAGCTTAGCCATTATGTGCAGCCGGGCTCGAATATGGTGGAGTTGGTCAACAAAGTGAGTCATCACTATGTGTTTGATGAATATTATGCCGCGAAGGCGAGGTTTAATATTCCGCAGTTTTTCCATCTAGTACGGGTAGCGGGCGAGTTGACTGTTATGCCCTTTGGGGTCGATATCAATAACGCCAATGTGGAGTTTTAAGCGGGAGTTGCTCCCGCTTAGCAATGCTGCACGCGCTTATTAGAAGCTCAGTGCGATACCGCTCTGGCGAAGGATCGAGTCCTGTACAAAGGGCATAAACTCGCCACCGTTACGACCATCAATCCATTTACCATCAACAAAACCAAAGTGATAGCCACCGAAACGGGTCGCAACCCAAATCTCATGCAAAGGCTCTTGTTTGTTGATGACGATTTTCGAACCATCGACAAATTCCAGCTGTAACACGTTACCGCTGGCATCAATATCGACATCGGCGTCTTGTTCATCAATTGCGGTTTCGATAGCGTTCTCTATCGCTTGGAACATGTCATCGGCGAGCTGGTGAAATTCTGTATCTGTCATGGCCATGCATTTCTGTCCTTTGCTTTCGTCAAGATGGGTGCGATTATAAGGCTATTAGTCACCAGATGCACAGATGTTGAGAAAAATGAGACTGTTTTTATTGTTATTGCTTGGTAGCCTATTCATTACAGCATGCGGTCAAAAAGGCCCCCTGTATAAATCCTCTCCCGCAGAGGTGAGTCAGCCTACAAAAATCAAGGCGCCGAAGAGTGAGGCAACCCCAGCCGACACGGCGGAGCCTCAAGCTGAAACTGAAAAAACACAATAATAATCAGCATAATTACAACAAAGCGCAGTAAGGAATCGGACATTGGATCACTTTCTCTACCAAGACAATACCCTGTACGCCGAAGGCTGTCGGGTCAATGATTTAGCCCAGCAGTATGGCACGCCACTGTATATCTATTCCCGTGCGACGCTCGAACGTCACTGGCATGCATTTAACAATGCGGTGGCCGACCATCCACATTTAGTGTGTTACGCGGTGAAAGCCAACTCGAACTTAGCCGTACTGAACGTCTTGGCTCGTTTAGGCAGTGGTTTTGATATTGTCTCGGGCGGTGAGTTAGCGCGGGTGATTGAAGCCGGTGGCGACCCTGCCAAAGTAGTGTTTTCGGGCGTAGGTAAAACCGTTGCCGAAATGGAGCAAGCACTTAACCTCGGTATTTACTGCTTTAACGTCGAATCGAGCGCCGAGCTTGAACAACTTAACGACGTTGCAGGCCGCTTAGGTAAAATTGCTCCCGTGTCGCTGCGGGTGAATCCCGATGTCGATGCCGGTACGCATCCATATATCTCGACGGGTCTCAAAGAAAACAAATTTGGTATCGCCATGGATGAGGCCGAAGTCGTATTCGCCCGTGCCCATGCGCTGCCACATTTGCAGGTCAAAGGGGTCGATTGCCATATTGGTTCACAGCTGACCGAGATCCAGCCTTTCCTCGATGCGATGGACAGAATGTTAGCCCTTATCGACCGTCTGGCCGAGCAAGGTATTGTGATTGAACACTTCGATGTGGGTGGTGGTTTAGGGGTAACCTATGATGATGAAACCCCGCCGCATCCCGATGTTTACGCCGCTGCACTGCTCGCACGTTTAGGCGATCGTAAGCTCAAGTTAATTTTCGAGCCGGGTCGCGCCATTGCCGCTAACGCGGGGATTTTCGTGACTCAGGTTCTGTACCTTAAAGAAAACAGCGATAAGCGTTTTGCGATTGTCGACGGTGCGATGAACGACTTAATTCGCCCCGCACTCTATAGTGCTTGGCAAAATATCATTCCGGTAAATCCAAGGGATGAACAGGCACAAGCATTTGATATCGTTGGACCTGTGTGCGAAACCGGTGACTTTTTAGGTAAAGACAGAGCACTCGCGATTGCGGCGGGGGATTTGCTGGTTGTGCGCTCGAGTGGTGCCTACGGTTTTGCCATGGCCTCAAACTATAACACCCGTCCGCGTGCGGCCGAGGTGATGGTCGATGGTGACAAGGCTTATCTGGTGCGTGAACGAGAAAAATTAGCGCAGCTCTGGCAAGGTGAGCAACTCCTGCCGTAAACTAGAAAATTATATTGATTCAGGCGCTTGGCTAGTTAATGGCGGCGCCTAGGCTTAAAGGATAAGTATCTTGATCCAATTCACTAAGATGCACGGACTGGGCAACGATTTTATGGTGGTCGATGGTGTCACGCAGAACGTGTTCTTTTCGCCTGAGCAGATCCGCCGTTTAGCCGACCGTAACTTTGGCATAGGTTTCGACCAACTTTTACTGGTTGAGCCGCCCTATGATCCCGATTTGGATTTTCACTATCGTATCTTTAATGCCGACGGTGGTGAGGTCGAAAACTGCGGCAATGGCGCCCGTTGTTTTGCGCGCTTTGTTCGTAATAAAGGGCTGACGAATAAGAATAAAATTCGCGTGAGCACCTCTGCGGGTAAGATGACTCTTCGCCTCGAACGTGACGGCACCGTCACTGTGAACATGGGTGTGCCCGTGCTCGACCCAAGCCAAATTCCTTTCAAAGCCAAAAAGGCCGAAAAAACCTACTTGCTGCAAACACCACAACAAACCTTTTTATGTGGTGCGGCCTCGATGGGCAACCCCCATTGCGTGCTCGATGTCGAAGATGTTGCTAACGCCAATGTCGCCGAAATTGGTGCGCTGCTCACTAAGCATGAGCGCTTCCCGCGCGGAGTAAACGTCGGCTTTATGCAGGTGGTAAATTCGGGCCATATCAAGCTTAGAGTTTATGAACGTGGTGCGGCCGAGACCTTAGCCTGTGGTACTGGCGCTTGTGCCGCTGTGGTGGTTGGGCAAATTCAAGGCAAACTCGATCAACAGGTACGTGTCGACTTGCCGGGTGGCACCTTAACCATCAATTGGGAAGGCGAAGGCAAACCCCTGTGGATGACGGGGCCGGCGCAGCACGTTTACGATGGACAAATTCAGTTATGACCGAGCCTTTGATGCCGCAGACCGATCTTCCCTTCGATGAGTTGATTATTCGCGAGTACCTACTCGATAACCCAGACTTTTTTAATCGTTATCCCGAGCTGTTACTTGCGATGCGTTTACCCCATTCGGAGCGCGGCGCGATTTCCTTGGTCGAGCGTCGTCAAGAGTTGCTGCGCCAACGGGTTGGGCAACTCGAAGAAGAAATTACCAGTCTGCTGGCGATGGCGGCACGCAATGAAAAGATATTCCTCTTTAATACCGAGCTGTCTTTTAAGTTACTTAATTGCGTTAATTTAGAAGCCCTTAAGGAAGTACTGGCCGACAGTTTAAAGACGCAGTTTAATTTTACCCATGTGCGTCTGATCAGCGTGTTAGATGCCGATGTGGAGATGCAAGCGATTTGGGCTCAGCGTCTGCGTAAGGATTACTACTTTGGCCGCTTAACCCAGCAGGAAGCGAAACGCCTGTTTGGTAGCGAAGTGGGCTCTGTCGCGTTAGTGAAGTTAGCCGATGAAATCCCGATGATTTTTGCCGTTGCCAGCCAAGATGCGGCGCATTTCCATCCCGATATGGACAATATGTTGCTCGAACAATTGCGCCGATTACTCGCACATATGCTGGCCAAGCTTTAAGGTAGATGGTTCGCCTTGCCTCAATTCCCTAATGATGAGGAGCTGGAGATGACCCCGCAGTGTCAGTCCTATTTGCAGCAGTTTGAAACCTATATGCAGTCTGAGCGTCAGTTATCGGCGCATACGGTTCGCAATTATATGTACGAGTTGCAGCGGGGGAGCGAGTTACTGCCCGAGGGCGTTGATTTGCTCAATGTGGGTCGTGAGCATTGGCAACAGGTGCTTGCTAAGCTGCATCGCAAGGGCTTAAGCCCGCGCTCGTTATCATTGTGGTTGTCGGCCATTAAACAGTGGGGAGAGTTTTTATTACGCTCAGGCGTGATTGAACTTAATCCTGCCAAGGGACTGAGCGCGCCCAAACAAGCCAAACCGTTACCTAAGAATATCGACGTCGATTCTATCTCGCATCTGCTTGCGATTGAGGGTAATGATCCGCTAACCCTACGTGATAAAGCCATTATGGAGCTGTTCTACTCCAGTGGATTGCGTTTGGCAGAACTGGCGGCGCTGGATTTATCCAGTGTGCAATACGACCAGCATGAAGTGCGCGTGTTAGGCAAAGGCAACAAAGAGCGCATCGTCCCCGTTGGGCGTTACGCCATAGAGGCCATCAGTGCTTGGCTTAAGTGTCGCAAACAAATTTCCTGTGAAGATAACGCATTGTTTGTCACCGAGAAGGGCAAGCGTTTATCCCATCGCAGCATTCAGGCGCGTATGAGCAAGTGGGGTCAGGAGCAGGCGCTTTCTATGCGGGTGCATCCCCATAAGTTACGCCATTCCTTTGCGACGCATATGCTGGAATCCAGTGCCGATTTACGGGCAGTGCAGGAGTTATTGGGTCACGAAAACCTGTCGACCACGCAAATTTATACCAGTTTAGATTTCCAACACTTAGCTAAGGTGTATGATAACGCCCATCCTAGAGCGAAAAAACAACAGGATAAATAATGCGTTGTTATCTTAGACCCCAGAATATCCGTGCGATCAGCTTCGATCTCGACGATACCCTATACGATAACGAGCCTCATATTCTGAATGCCGAAGCCGAGCTCACGCAGTTTTTGCATCAGGCTTTTCCGCTGACTCAGACTTGGCAACCACAGCAATGGCGATTGCTCAAGTTGCAGCTGATACAGCAAAATCCCGCCCTAGCCCATGACACCTCGGCGGCGCGAATTGCGACCCTGTGCAAAGGCTTATCGCTGCTCGGTTATAGCGAGCCTGAGGCAAAACGGGGCGCGCAGGAAGGCTTGGATTGTTTTTATTTCCATCGCAGCCATTTTCAGGTTTCAGACGACGTCTTGGCGTTACTCACACGCTTATCGGCCCATTTTCGGTTGATTGGTATCACCAATGGCAATGTGGACGCAGAGCGTATTGGCCTAAGTAATGTGTTCGAATTTGTGCTGCATCCTGGCAGTGGTGTACGGATGAAGCCCGCTAAGGATATGTTTTCACAGGCCTGCGAAAGACTCGATATCGGCTTAGATGAACTGTTGCACGTTGGCGATAGTATGAATGCCGATGTTCGCGGTGCACGTTTGGCAGGGTGTCAGTCTGTTTGGCTCAACCCGAGTTTTGGCCGCGTGGCGTCGCTACCTATCGCTGCACTCTTGCCCCATATGGAAATTGCGAACCTCGATGCGCTACTGGAAATGTTACTGCCTTAACTTGGTTTAAGTATTGGAGCGATGTTATCCATTGAATTAAGCGATAGCTTAAGGTGATAAGGATCAAAGACTGCTTCGCGGCTTTACCGTAGAGTGTTCACAATCATTTCACTCGGTTGTTACGCCATCACTAACAAGGAATTTGTATGGTGCGTTTAAGTCTGTTGCTGCTCTTGAGTCTATCTTTTATTGCCCCCGCCTCGGCGCACGAAATCCACTCCGGTGGTGGTTTTATGGCGGGCTTTAACCATCCAGTCCTCGGTTTTGACCATCTCCTTGCCATGCTGAGTGTGGGTATGCTCAGTACTCAATTGGGCGGCCGCGCTATTTGGACTGTGCCTTTAGCCTTTGTGTGTTTTATGTTGGTGGGTGGCATTTTAGGTCTTTATGCGATTCCTGTTCCCTTTGTCGAAATTGGCATTGCGCTATCTGTCTTATTGCTTGGGCTCGCGATAGCCTTCGACCGCCAACTTCCGCTGTTGTTTGCCATGGCCTTTGTGGGCGTGTTTGCGATTTTCCACGGTCATGCCCATGGGATGGAAATGCCTGAACTCGCCAGCCCCGTACTCTATGCCTTCGGTTTCTTGTTTGGCACTGCGGTCATTCATCTCGGCGGAGTGATGTTAGGATTGGGTATGCAGCGCCTGACGGGCCAGCGCAGCTTAATGCGGGTATCGGGCGTGGCGATTGCCGCTATGGGTGGATATTTACTCGCAGGTTTTTAATGGCTTAACGTGCCTTGAGTTGCTTAGTGCAATGATGGGCGCGGCGCAGCATTTGTGTGACCTGTTTTCGGCTGGCGTGCATGTCGGCATCCCCCACGCGAAAATAAGTCCCCGTATAAGCATCTGTACCGATAAACACCGGCTTAAGATGCTCTGGTGCGAGCGGTACACGAATTCTTATCAGCTTTTTATTCATAATTTCAATCAGCTGCACATCGGAAATTGCCAGGATATTATGGCTGGTGCGGCTTGGATCATCGAGGATTTCCCAAAACTCTTGCAACACGGGCAGAGGGTTAGGAATGCCTTCAATGGTGAAATGACCGTGTTCTTCACGCACCCCGAGGATAATCTCGCCCCCTAAGGTGTTGGCGAAGGAGCTGTAGGTCGCCCAAATATCTTCGGGGAGTTGACCTTGACCATCGCGTCCCCGCGCGAGTTTAAACTCCACTTGAGCGGATTCATGCAGTGAACCAATATCATCGAGTGCAAATGTTGGGTATGTCATGGCGGCGGCTCCTTGCGTAGCACACCACTTTTTGTAACACGCCAAAATAGCAAAGGCCAGCAGTTGTGCTGGCCTTGGGTGTGAACGAGCAGTCTGTACTAGGCGAGTTGTAGCGCCTTAGGGAAGAGAATGTTGTTCTCTAAATGGATATGTCGGTGCAAGTCCACCTCAAATTCGACCAGAGTCGCGTAACAAACGCGCCATGTGGTGCAGGCGTATTCCGGCGGGGTAAAGTCGTTAGTTAACTCGTGCAGCTTTTGCAAAATTTGCCCAGCTTCTTCATGCTCGTATTGCATCGCATTGATCGGGTTGCCTATATGGCCGAAACAACCTTGCACTTGCTCGCCTTGGCTCATGGTGCGGATCGCGGGGAAGAGGATATTTTCTTCCTTCATCAGATGCGGCATTAAGTCTTCAATTAAGGCGCGCACCCAGCCAGCGAAGGGAATAATCTCCGCATAATGCTCGCCATGGGCACGTACCATTTTCTCTGAATATTCGAGCAATAACGGTGCCTTAGCACGAACGTATTGATGGTGGGTGCGCTCGATATAATCAATCAACTGGTCGAGTGGCAACTGATTGAGTTCATCTTCTTTGGCGCCCGAGTGGGAAACTGCCTCCAATGCGGCGACGACTTGCTCAGGATTGGCTTCTGCTCGCTCGCAGGCATTGGCGAGTGCTCGACCACCCCCGCAACAGAAATCGATACCAAATTGGCTAAACACGTGGGCGCGGCGAAAATCCTCGGCGACCAATTCACCCACTTTGCGTTCAAGCCATGGGGTGATTGAGGCTGACTGTGCTTCAACTGAGTTTTCGGATGAGAGATGGGCAGATAACATAGCAACACTCCAAAGCGAGAATAATTTTACATGCATAATATTTGCGGCTTTATATTGGCGCAATAAATCCTGACTAAATTAGTCGGGTATATCACATTTCATGCAGTGAAATATCTCTAAGGGAGTAGCTAAGTTGCCTCAAGGTCAGTGTCATTCTATTGCTGTGCTATGGCGGGGAATTGTCGCTAATAAAGCAAAAAGGCGAGTCATTGCTGACTCGCCTTTTTAATACAACAGCTTAATCCTTGCGGATTAGTTCATGCCGTATTAACTAAATAGTCGTTTTCTGTTGTTTTTGGTTTGTTAGGTTTGAAGCTGTAAGTGTGTGTAATTGTGATTGTTTGGTGGGTTTTTGTGCGGGTTTGTATTGGTGTTGACTCATTCTTATGGTTAACTAGGGGTACATATGGGGGTACATATTGGGTGCGTGTTGGTGTGCATATTCTGGTCGGATAGAGCCTATTTAAGGAGCTTTTTTCGAAAGAGATTTGTAGGTTGATATTTACCCTGATATTTACCCTGAAATTTAAGCTAATAAGTAAGAGTCATTGATGAAGCTTTACGACAAAAATATTCGAGCGGTTTTAAATAAAAATCACCCCAAAGCATTTGAGCTTTCAGATGGTAGAGGGCTAGGGGCGAGAGTGAGCCCCTTAGGTAAAGTTCGTTGGCAATATAGGTACAAAATTGATGGCAAAAATTACAGGATGGATTTAGGAGACTATCCAGAATTATCTTTAGTTAAAGCTAGGGAGATGGCACATCAATGTCGTGAATGGTTAGCGAATGGAAAAGATCCTAAAATCCAACGCTCTATTGGACGAGAAAAATCATTTAATCCCATCACTGTTAAAGATGCGCTTGAGTATTGGTATACGGAACAAGCTGTTACTCGTAGGAAAAACCATGAAAAGCATCGGGCACAATTTGTTAAGCATATCTATCCGTATATAGGGCATTTGCCTATAACAGATTTGGAAACAAGACATTGGATTGAATGCTTTGATCGTATAAGTAAAGGTATTCCAAGTAAGCAACGTCCGGCACCGGTTGCCTCGGGCTATGTTCTGCAGAACATCAAACAGGCTTTGATTTTTTGTAAAAATAGGCAATTTGTGCACACTACTGCGTTGGACTCCTTAACAATTCAAGATGTGGGGAGAAAGCAAAATAAAAGGGATAGAGTTCTCAGTCAGCGTGAACTAGCTGATTTCATCAAACTCCTTAATTCCGATGTATTACCAGAGTATTACGGCAACTTGTTTAAACTATTGGTTATTTTTGGTGCTAGAACCCATGAAGTTAGGGAGTCTACTTGGTCACAATGGGATTTCGAGGAAGGATTATGGACTGTTCACTCGCGGGAGAATAAAAACAAAATGGTCAAGATCGTTAGGCCAATTCCTGATGACTTGAAAGAGTTCATGGTGAAACTGAAAGGCAATGGTAAATCTAGTGATCTCATTCTTGGAAAGTTTAAAGAAGATGCGACTGTCAGCGCTTATGGTGGCTCTTTATGGAAGAAACTAGGACATTCTGAAAAGTGGACTTTGCATGATTTACGTCGAGTTATCTCAACCTATATGAATGACTTAGGCGTTGCCCCTTACGTTGTTGAGCAGCTATTAGGGCATAAATTGGGTGGGGTTATGGCTATTTATAATCGCAGCCAATATATCCCCGAGAAAAAGATAGCCTTAGATATGTGGGTTGAACGTTTAAAATTGCTGGTGGATAAGCCTGATAATGTGTCCATTTTGAAACGGAAAGCATAAATATTAATCTGTTACGCCCCAACTTATTATTGAGAGGTTTTATGTTTTTGTTAACGAAATCCCGATACCGAATGTGGTGGTCATTCGAAGGAGTGACCACCCGAATAGTTAGTCCAGTTCGGGAGTATGAAAGTGAAAATTTCGAAGCGTGCAATTCGTCGCCATCATAATGTGCGTCTCAAAAAATATAGGGCTATTTATTGGGGAGGCAGCCCTAAACAATCAACCCAATTTCTTGGAATTTGTTTGGTAACTCCATGCATTTGCTCCTGCTATATGTGCGGTAATCAACGCTACTACTGGGGGGCTAGCTTTCAAGAGCAAAGGCAAAAACTAAAGTATTCATAACGTAAGCTTTTATGCCAGCAGTAAGTTATCAATTTAAGAGGTGAACACATGATCATTGACGCGCTAGGTTTAACAGAGCACATCATTATAACTGTAGATACTGAAGAGGCATTTAAGATTGCGCCATATCGAGCGCAAGATCCTAAGATAGACGCTATGTTAAAGCGAGTTATGATTGGTGGCTGTGATGTTTACGGTATAAGCATGACTGGCAACGGTAAAGCCTCACCATGGGCAATTATCAATCGATTACGTGAGCTTGGTTATGATGTTGAAGCTCAGGGATACGTAGAGCCCATAATAGATGAAGATGATGAGTTGCCTAAAGGAGTCGTGTTTTAGTTAAGATTGAATGAAGACCACTTTGCAGTGGTCTTTTTGAGTGGTACTAGAATGTTAGTTTTGGGGCGTTATTCTTGAGCCATTCTTTACATTCCGCGTAATCAGGCATTACTCGTTCAACCTCCTTCCAAAAGAGTGGGGAGTGATCGAGTTGCTTTAAATGGCACAATTCATGGACAACCACGTAGTCGACAATGCGGTTAGGAGCCATAACAATAATCCAGTTAAAATCTAAATCACCTTTAGGATTGC
Source organism: Shewanella sp. 10B (assembly GCF_023475885.1). Classification (NCBI taxonomy): domain Bacteria; kingdom Pseudomonadati; phylum Pseudomonadota; class Gammaproteobacteria; order Alteromonadales; family Shewanellaceae; genus Shewanella; species Shewanella sp. 10B. The sequence goes on along the minus strand of NZ_JAMDJO010000002.1, from coordinate 1,070,911 downwards.
AGCTACCCCAACGGCTTTTGAAGGTTTTGATATTGACAGATTTAGGGGTAACTCCCATAACTTTTGCATAACGTCGAACCTTTTCCCTGAGTTTGAGTAATGCACTGCGTTTATACCAGCCTATAAGTGCTTCCCTTACTAAGTTTGAACGGACTGAACCTTCGGGGACAATAACGACTAATCGTCCTTGCACCAGCTTTACTGGCTCAAAACTGCCTGCATGTACCTTTAAGCGATAATTGCGGCCAAGGTATGGCATAGCCTCACCAGAGACAAACTGCTTTTCTGATGAGGTAATTAGTACCTTGTGCAGGGCAATCTTATCGATAATCCATTGGTGTTTTTCTTGTAATATTCGCTCGATTCGTTCTATGGGTAATGCCTTGGGTACGACCACGCTAACCATACCTTCTTCAACTTTTATGGAGGCAGTTTTGGCTCTCGAGGTTCGGGTAACGCGTGCTTGATAACCTTTAGCTTGAATGAATTCGGCTGGTTTCATACTGATGGTCACTGTTTATTAAACTTGTGTTTTGCCAATTCCATAAATCTATCTTGCAGATTAGATATCAACTCTACGTTACTAAATGATGCATCAATAACGGCGCGTTTTATCTCTTTTTTCAACCGCTTTATCTCATCCCCCTTGTTGAAAAAGTCGACTATCTGCGTAGCTTCATCAAACATTGCGACAAGGTTTTGAGTAATCGTCTTTATCTCAATTAACTGGTGCTCGTCTATGACTTCAATGTCGCTTGTTTGGGTCACTTCAGCAGTAAGTATGTTGTAGAAGGCAAACTCAGTTTCGGAAAGTCCTGCATCTTTTGCGGCTCTACGACGGTCTATCTCAATAGTGTCGACCATAGCCAATAACAGCTCTAATTGCTGTTCCCATTGCCCTGCGGTCTTCTCGATAATGTCTCTGAGTCTTATGCTGAGTGATTTGTAATACTCGGGATCTTCCTCAAGCTTGACGGTAATATGGTGCTTAATCGCGCTTTCAATTTCAGAAGCTTTAGATTCAGTCGATTTTTCTGGTCGAATACTTTCTTTAAAATTTGCGGCAAGTAGGTCAATAGGCGGTATTTTGGGATCAACGCCTGTACTTAAAATATGTTCGTCCACCAGCTTACGGACTTTAGCGCCGATATCAGTCATATCTAAACCAGCATCACGGTACTGGTTTCGCGCGGAATTATGGACTTTGCCCAACAGTTTCATATCGGCTAAAAATGGTGCGGCGGCAACATCGGGCAGAATGATGTTCATTTGCCTTGCAAATCGCTTAAATGCCATATCAAACTGTGCTCGAACAGTTTCCTCTTTGAGTGCCAGTACATAACTATCAACGTCTTTATTCTTGATATGTCTAAAAAATGAAATGGCGAGGGTGTGTGTAGCTTTTAGCTTGGGAATTTCATCTTTAAGGCTTTGATACGTGCCTTCTACATCATCACTGCTGAACATTTCCATCGCTTCGATAAGGTGGTTCGACAGCCCAAAGTAATCGACAATAAAGCCGCATTCTTTCTTTGCATAGGTACGGTTCACTCTAGCAATGGCCTGCATCAGCGTATGGTCTTGTAGTTTACGATCGATGTACATCACCTGTGCTATCGGTGCGTCAAACCCTGTCAGTAGCATGTCTTTCACGATTAAGAATGCGACAGGGTTTTCCGATAATGGTTTAGTAAAGTCTTGGATAATCTTCTTTTGCTTTGTCTTGTCGGTATGAACAGCAATATAAGCTTCATCGTTGTGATCACCCGAGATAATCACTTCACTAGGTGGCGCACCTAACTCATCTAAGGTCTTTTTAAATATGGTGGCCGCATGGCGACTACCCACCACTATCATGGCTTTAAAACCGTCTGGTTGTATGTGCTTTCGGTAGTGTTCAAGTAAGTCCATGCAAACCCAGCGAATGCGGGCAGGTGCTTCGCGAACTGCGCGCTCAACACCGTATTTTTGTTTAATCTCCCGCTGTTCTTCTTTGCTATAGCTACCAAAGTAAGCCTCAAACAGTTTGTCTAATGACTCTCCAGCGACTTCGGTCTTTACTTGGCGGCCTTCATACAAAATGCGAACTGTTGCGCCATCATCCACCGCTTGATTGATCTTGTATTCATCAATATAGCCCCCAAAAGCTTTATCCATTTTTTGGTTTTTTAGTAGTGGTGTGCCTGTAAACCCAATTTTAGGAGCGTTAGGTAGGGCAGCGTTAATGGTCATGGCAAGGCCGCCAAAGTGAGTTCTATGGGCTTCATCGGCAAGAACGATAATTTTGTCACTCGGGTTTAAGTTAACAAAACCTTCGTTTTCATTGTTAGTACTCAGCTCTTTCTCTAGGTCTAAGAATTTTTGCACCATTGCAGTCACAAGATCCGAGCAGTCTTTTTTCAGCAGTGCTTTTAGCTCCGCAACTGAACCCGCGTTATAAATTGTTTCGTCTTGGGCGGCGCGGAAGGTGCTAGATAGTTGTTCATCTAACTGAGTACGATCAGTAATAAACACAAGTTTGTATTGCTTAAGCACAGGATCTCGGCGCATTTTAACAGCAAGCATAACCATGGTTAGTGATTTGCCGCTGCCTTGGGTATGCCATACCACGCCCGACTTCTCTTTGCGGTCTTGGCCTGTTTTAAGGCGCTCAATGACTTTATTGACAGCTCGATATTGCTGGTAACGTGCAACCTTCTTGATTAGCTTGCCTTCTACTGGCTCAAATATAATGAAGTTTTGCAATATATCGAGAAAGCTAGCAGGGCTGAATATACCTGCAATCAAGCGTTGTTGTGCTGTTACCGCAGTGATTGCATCGTAGTTTGAGCTGGTGGCGGTGTACAGTGCAGGGTTATCGTTAACCTGCATATCGTCGAGGCTATTACGGCTAAAAGCCTGAGATAAATTTTGTTCGCTTAATGTGATATCGGTAAAGGGATAGGCATCTTTCCAATCAGCATAGTGGGATGCATTGGAACTAATTGTGCCCACTTTGGCCTGATCGCGACAGGTCGATACCATCAGCTGGTTATACCAAAAAAGCCGCTGTGCGCCTTCATCATCGACGCTATTACGTAGGTTGGCATATCTGCGTAATTGGTTAATCCCTTCGCTTATTGGTGCTGAGATGTAGGGGGATTTACATTCGATCACTGCCAGCGGTAAGCCATTAATAAAGCAAACAATATCAGGGATGATATTTTGGTTTACGCCTTCTACTTTAAACTGTGAAGTACAGATAAACTCATTGGCTGCAAGGTTATCAAAATCAATCAACTTAACGGTTTGGCCTTTACGCCCTTTACCAACGTCTTGCTCTACTGAAAGATAATTCACTAAGGTTTGATAGATGGCCTGATTGTATTCCATCAAGCCGACAAAGTTTGGATGGGTGATATCACGGCAAACCTTGCGCAGGTTTTCATCGTTGATCCAAGGGTTAATTCTTTTAATGGCGGCTTCGAGCCGTCCCATCAGCACGACATCCCGTAGATAGGGTCTTTCATGGTATTCAGGTGTGAGTTTAGCTCCCGCAATGTACTGCCAACCTAATAGCGATAATTGGGCAATAGCGGGTAACTCGACCTTATGTAGCTCATCCTGATCCATATCCATCCCTTTACCAGATGATTAAAGACATCTTTTGTATCTGATTTTTATACGATTGATTTTGATGCAATCATGCAGGCTCTTATATTACAGAGGCATAGCACAAATAACAGCTAACAAAATCAATTGAATACGGGGCAAATTCAAAAATATGTAAATTTGGACGATTTCCCCCCCACTGCAAGCCCCAAAAGCTCAGGCACAATCTCTTTTGTTGGTAGGGGCTCCTGCCAACGTAACCCTAAATTGGAGAAATAACATGAGTAATAAAACCCCAATGACCCCACAAGCAGCCGCTCGTATTCAAAGCTCAACTGCAACTCAAAACGGAGGAACTGTAGCTAAGGGTAGTTTTGCTGCAAAAGCGCAGAGTGCAGCGGCAAAGAATTCTGGCAATGGTAAGCAGGGAGGTAAGTAATTATGTCTAAACATGATGACGATAATCATAGCAATCAGCTTAATCCCAACAATGACGCTTACTGGCAGAGTCGCGGTGAAGATGAGCGTCCAGACGATTGGCAAGAACAGCTTGATGATGAATGAGAGGAGCAAGTTGTTGACGCTAAATCACCAATAAAGTTAACGACATTACAGCGTTCAACCAAAAGGTGGCGTCTCCAAAGTTAATAGGTAAAAGGCCATGGGGATGAAATGGCCTTTTATTTTTTGATAAGTGCTGAATGATAGTGTTCAAAGTATGTAGGGTAGTTAGCAAGCACACTCTTTATTATTGGAATAACCTGTTTATCTGGTTGTAATGCTAAAAAATCATCTACAGCTCTAGCAATTCGAAAATAGTCAATGATTGGCTCAGGGTTATAATCACCTAATGATATTACTAAAGCTTCAACAAACAGCCTCATTTTTTCATTGGATGGTATGTTGATGCCTTTTCGCCAATCTTTGAGCCGATTGTATTGTCGGTCGTTGAGCAGTTCATCACTTTCTCCTGAATCTTCTATATAAATAAAGGTAGCTATTTCTCGCCAGCCTAAAACAGTGCCATGATCAGCTAACCGCTGTTTTATTGCCTCCAGCATGGCACTGAAACAGGTATAGGCATAACTTTCATGCGAGTAAATGTCTAATGTTGTTGAAAAAATTCCTTTATAATTATTAAGCTCAATATTTCCATCGTGTCTGTGCTCATACAGAGCAATTCCTATTTCAAAGTGGGCAATTGCGCTAAGATAAAAGTCAAATATCAGGTGATAAACAGCTCCTATGAGTAATGTCGCATTTTCATTTTGTAGATACTTGGGGTTGTCTGGGGTGGCTGCGAATTCGCTATAAATATTGAGTGTTTCAACTGAAACTAAGCTTTGGTGTTGCCATGTAGTTTGCTGAGCTTGCCAAATGGCATTGCTATCGTCCTTGTTCATTTTCCCTTGTTTAATCTGTTGCTTTATTTCTTTCATCATACAGTAATCGGCATCTGCCCGTAATTGCAGAAAATCAAGCAAGGTATTCAGTTCTGTATCATAGGTTGATTGTTTAAAACCATTCACCAAAGGCCACCAAATGCAAGCGTTTGAGCCTACTTTTCCGGCTTTGATTGTTTTTAAAAGCAACGAGAATGATTGAAGTTTTTGATATGGTATTGGTAATTTTTTAACCCAAGAAGTGAGCTTGTTAATGCTGGGTTTTGCTACGCCTTCAGTAGCCAAATTTGAACGTGAGCTTCTGCCAATGTTTAAAAGTATGCCGCTTTGTTTTTCAATGATTGGGACTACTTTTACAAAGTTATTGGGTAGCTTAAGTAACCCTGTAACGGTAGTTGGCGAAGGGAGAAACACACTCTCAAACTTTATGGATTTAAGCACATATTTACCATCCTTGTTTGGCTTAAACATACTCTTCCTTTAGCTTATTACGGGTTATACGAGCGGTTTGCGCCCAAGTTGAATGGGCAAGACTACTTGATGATACTGTCGCCTGTGATAGGGATTAATATGAACTAGATAGGCTTACTCTTTCAATAAAATAAAGTGTTCAATCAAGCGGATCATCAGTTCTTTTTGGTCAGGCAAACTTTCGGCCACCAGCAAAGCTAAAGCCACCAAGGTTGTATCATTAATTTGCTCGCTCACGGGTTTAGCTAACAGGTGCTGATTTTGCTGTAAGTACCATAAAAAGAGAAACGAGCCTGTGCGCTTATTACCATCGGCAAAGGGATGATTTTTGATGATGAAATACAATAGATGGGCGGCGCGGCTAGCCACATTCGGGTAAAACCATTCGCCACCAAACCCTTGTTCAATGGTCGCAATGCTGGAAGCTAAGCCATTGCCCCGTAGCTGAGCAAACAAGTCAGTCGCTTCACCTTTTGCTATCAGATTTGTTTTTAAGGCTGCAATTGCGGCTAATACCTCATCAAGCGCCAAAGGCTGCATCTGTTGCTGTTTGTGGGTGATTTCCGTCAGGCTTTGCTCATCATAGCCTTGTAGTAGCGACCAAGAGCGGGCGTACTCGGCAATTACGTTCACAACCGCTTGACCGTCTGGATTGATCAGGGCTTGGTTGGTTAAGGTCTTTGAAAGGAGGGCTAATGCTTGGTTAAACTCAATACCGCGTTGTACAAGGCGTTGCTGGTTTAGGGTGTATCCTTGGAGTAAATGCTGTTTTAAGGTATTGGTTGCCCATTGGCGGAATTGCACGCCCCGTTTGGACTTTACCCTATAGCCAACAGAAATAATCACATCAAGGTTAAAGTATTGAGTTTGGTAGGTTTTGCCGTCATCCGCAGTACGTGCAAATATTGCACATACTGAATCCCGCTCAAGTTCGCCCTCTTTAAAGACGTTGTTGATATGCTTAGTGATCACTGAACGCTCACGGTCGAACAATACACAAATTTCCGCTTGGGTTAACCAAACTGTCTCGGTATCGACAGCCACAGTAAGCTGTAGCTGACCATCTTGACTGATAAAAATATCATGTTGTGATAGTTGGTGATCCACTATTTATCCTCTTTACTCAAGGGGCTGTACAGCGCTTATGCTGCGTATCTTTGCTGTAGCGGTCAATGCTTTGCCGTCCCTAGGGATTAGCTAATTAAATCGTTATCGACCTTAACTCGCACTTTACCCGTCAATAGATCCTGCATAAGGGCTTTTTTGAGATTTGAAGTTTGATTTAGCTTTGAAACCTTACTGCTAATTTTATTAGCCACAGAATCAACTAAATCAGCAATTTTAACCTGCTCTTCAAATGGAGGCGAAGGAATAACAAACTTACTGAACTCATTAAAATCAATGCTCTCTACTGTGTTTCCAGCTTTTAATGTTGCGCGTAAGACCTTATGGTTGTGAGCCTTTAAATAATGAAAAATAAAACGTGTGTCATATCGCTCAGAAACAGTTAATGCTTTCATATCTTGGTTCACCGTTAAATCACATCCTGCGATAGCTACAGGCAAAGTATGTTGCAAAATACCACTTCTTACGACCATAAGGAGAGAGCCTTTAGGTATAAAATTTGTTGAAGACTCTGTAATCGCTTTAGCTGACACATGATCCTGTGTCCGACTAATTAAATCAAATTTCATGTCTTTAGGGGAAACCCAAGGAATTGAGCCTGACCAAAATTCTTTATTTGCCTTACTCGGTGTACCGCCACCTCTCCATTTACCGGTATCACCAAGTTTAACAACCTCCCAGCTCTTGGGGATTCTGCCAACGGGGGAGTCTTTAAATTCGGTGTGGGGCTCATATTTATCACCTTGCTTGATGCCAACACCTTTGGTGAGCAGCTCCTGCATCATGCCGCTTTTTAAATCTTTGAGCTTGTCGATTTGTGCCTGTGTTTTTTCAATTACCTCATCCACAGAAGTCAAAATCGCAGCAATTTTTTGTTGTTCTGGGAGAGGCGGCAATACCATCAAGAAATTCTTAAGTGTCTCTTTTGTTATTGTCAGGATTACACCACCATCAGCCTCGTTTTTCTTTACGCTAAAGATCTCTCGTACCATCAGCGCAAAAAAATCCTTATCTATGTGTGACGCAATCTCCTCAAATATCAGAATTGTACGATCTACATAGGCATCATATTGAGTGACAACTACTCGGCCTATAGAACCTTGGATGGAAACTAAGACTGTCCCTTTTGGGGCAAACACACTTTTTTTAGCTGCTAGATCTGAAATCCTAACCTTAGTTGATGCTTTTAAAAGGTTGCCGAACCCTAAATCGAACACTTGAACAAATGGAAACCCATTGTCATCAAACCATTCTGGATTCCCGTATGGCTGTGGGAAGCTCCCCCTCCGAAATTTAGATATATCAGCCAGAGAAGACACAATCCAATCAGCAGGAACCTGATTACTCATAACCCAGCTCCTTAAGATAACCCTTCATCACGCCCTCGGCGGTAGCGACTTCATCGTCAAGCTGTTTCAATGATATTTGGTACTTATCCCACCAGCGCTCTAGTTGCGCGATGATGCTGACTGCAACCACTGTATCAGCATGGTTCACATGTTCACGGATCTGCTCTTTGGTTTCGATTTCTGCTCTGAATTGATAATAGTCTTCGCCCTTAGGCTCAAATACACAGCTGACATCAAAACCTTTAAGAATTTCTTCTTGAATATAATCGTCTTGCACTTCACGTAGTGGAATACCGCCGTGGAGAATAGCGCGCACATCAAAAATCTCTGCGGGTGGCGAGGTATCGGCATAGCGGCGAATATTGAGGTTGTAGTCGTTATCGCGGATATCTTTTAGTTTGACTATGGCTGAGTAGCGTTTGATTTCGCTGTAGTTGTCGAAGGTTGCGACGATTTTATTGATATCTTGCAGACGTAAACTGTTTTGGTTTTTGCCTTCTTGATATTCGAGTTCAGCATTAATAAACAGTACCTTGCCTTGGCGCTCGCTCGGCTTTTGTTTGTTGATAATCAACAAACAGGCGGGGATGCCTGTGCCATAGAATAGGCCTGAGGGCAGGCCGATTACGGCTTCTAATAAGTCGTCTTCGAGTATGCCTTTACGAATGTCTTTTTCGCTGGAACCTCGGAACAGCACGCCATGGGGCATCACAACGCCGACCATGCCATCATCATTGGTGCTGGCTATCATGTGCTGCACAAAGGCGAGGTCACCTGCATCTTTTGGCGGTGTACCATAGGGGAAGCGGCCAAATTTATCCTTATCGCAGTCTTCTTTGCCCCATTTTGATAACGAAAACGGCGGATTGGCAATCACGCGATCAAACGTCATTAGGCTGCCATCAATAGTATGCTTAGGTTCGCGCAGGGTATCGCCCTTGCGAATGTCGGCACTTTGTACCCCGTGCAAAAACATGTTCATCTTACAGATTGCCCATGTATTGAGGTTCATCTCTTGGCCGTATAGTGACAGGTTTGCGGCGTTTTCATTATGGGTCGCAAGATAATTACGCATTTGGATCAGCATGCCGCCCGAACCCACTGTAGGGTCGTAAATTCGCATGCCTGCATGGGGTTTGAGCAATGCCACCAGCAATTGCACCACTTCGCTCGGGGTATAGAACTCACCACCTTTTTTACCCGCGCTATCGGCAAACATTTTAATCAAATATTCGTAGGCGGTGCCGAGTAAGTCGGGGCGTTCGAAATCACTATTGCGCAGACGGTACTTGTTAAAGTGGCTGAGTAGGTCGCGCAGCTTATTATCGGAGAGCTTGTTTTTAATATTGAAGTCGATAGAGACTAATACGCCCTCAAGGTTTGGATTGTGTTCTTCAATGGCTTCAGCGGCGGTATTGAGCGCCTCACCTATGTTGTGCTTTAAGTCTTTAAGCGCTGACCAGCGGGCAACTTCAGGAATATAGAAGGTGCTGTCGTACTCATCTTCATCACTGGCTAAGGCTTCGGCCTCAACTTGGGTTTTACCTTTGGCAAGATAGTATTCGATCACCTGCTCACGGGCTTCATCAAATGAATCCGATAGACGCTTAAGGAACATCATGCCGAAGATGTAGTCTTTGAACTCTGACGCATCCATATTGCCACGGAGAATATCCGCCGTTTCCCATAAGAACGATTCTAATTGTTGGAGAGTGATTTGATTTGGCACTGGTTTTCTCTAATGAATTTGGTAAGCACTGTGGGTTAAGTGATGCTGATAAAAGTACCCTGTGCATTGATGCGCCAAAGTGTACTGATAAGGGGGGGAGGGTACAACGCTATGGCGGGTAAATATGCGCGTTAAGTCATAGTCGGAGGTAGATGTTTAGTAGTGTCTTTTAGATACAAGAAATTTAAGAAACATTTTTTTAACACAAATTGTTAATGAAATGTCAACCGTATTTATGTTTTGGATCTTTGGCATTTGGTTATCGGTGTAAGCTCATTCTATATGAGTATAATCTATTGTTTAGTAATGGTTTTACTCTTGATTTTGACTCATGGCTAACATTATTTTGATCCAATTTTAGTGGAATAACGTAGGCATGAGTGATCCACTTTCCCCCTTATCTAATTGCTGTAAACTTGTTAAGTTTGACTAGCTTCGGCTAGCGCTAGTTTGAAAGCGTTTTATTCCATTCGGTGTCTGTTCTTTGCTGTAATGCTTGGCAAGGTAGCTGATCCTGTGAATTGCAGACTCAACACCTTTAAGCCCGCTGCGTTCAATTTTGTAGCTTGCCGACTCAGGTAACCATGCAGAAGTGTCTGGATGCATATAGCATGCTTTCTGAACCTGTTGAAATGCACCCCAGCCTGACTTAGCTTTATGCCCATTGAGTAGAATGAAGCAGTGATAATGCGCTTTGTCGCTTCTTGGTGTTTGTTCTCGAACCCAAAATAACCATGCTTTAGATTGGTACTTCTTATCTAGGTATCTCAACAGGGTTTTGCGGTATTTGCTGATTAGGCTGTTATTGGGTGTTTCGGTATAGACTCGTAGATCGAATCTGACGAGTAGGATTTTAGAATAGTGACTCAGTGCAGTTAGCAGTTGATCAATTGCTGCACTCATAATGCTGGAGCTGATGCCGTGTTCAAAGCTCATCACTTTAAATAAGGTTTCTTGATATAGAAAATCTTCTAAGGGAAAGCGAAGAGCGGAAATATTATAAATAACCTGCTTGTAGTGAGAGTTGTAAAGTGGCGTAAAGCGAGACCTACCATAGTATTGCAGATGCGTAGATTGTATTTTTCTGCTGGTTAAACGTGATTTAGAGCCTGCATTCGTCAGCATTTAATCGCACTCGGTTGAGCTTTGTCGCAGTTTGTTGCGTTTACAGGCCAAAAGAAGGCGGCAAGTGCCGCCTTGGTTAGCTATTACTTAGTGCCGTTTAGCCAGTTGATATAACTTGATTCTGACCAACCAATAGTTCGATTTTGGCTTTTGATGGGTTGAATAAAGACCTTTCTTTTTACTCGTCTGTAGAGTGTTGTTCTATCTATGCCGAGTAATTGGCACATTTCAGTGATTCGGATTATTCGCTCCATCGGTCGCTGCTGGTGGAGCAATTGGGCAAATTGAGTTCTTTTACTCGGTTTCATACCTTGCCCCCTCAGTAACTTGTTCGGATAGTTCTCCGCCAGAGTGAACCCATTGCATCAGTTCTGAAAGACGCCAACCGACAGAACGATTCCCAAGTTTTATGCGTTTAGGGAAACGGTTAAGTCTTTCTAGCTGAAAAGCTTGTGAGCGACTGATAGAGGTAATTAGTTTACGCTCTGTTTCTCGTACTATACGGTCTTGAATGGCTGATTTTTCGATACTAAAGAGTGACATAGATGCTCCTATAGATTGTCTCTGTTTGGCTTAGGAGTATCTTGCCTGTTTGCAATTGTGATTTCGGGGTAAAAACGAAATTTGATTTTTACCCCAAATTTAATCCCTTAAATATCCTGCATTTTAGTGCCTAACGCCCACGTATTTTGCCTGATATTCGCAAATAGTTGCATTAGATGAGATTCGTTGCTGAGAATCTTGCGATAAAACGGTGCATAGGTTTTTTTATATAGCTCCATTCTAAGCTCTTGTTTAGATTCTTCCCCAAGCAGTAATTCACTCAATACATTTTGTGTAAATTCCAGCTTTTGCCAATTATCTTCATAAAAAGGGATATGGTTATAGCAATACATCATGAGATCAAGGTAGGGGATCAACTTATAAGTCAGCAGCTTTTTGAAGGTTTTCTCATTTGCTTGAAAATTGTCAGGCGTTTTGGGTTCTGGGATTGATAGGGTTTTGCGCAGCTGATTAATCAGGAACTCACAGTCACCCAATATCGCTTTATTGGGTTTAGTTAAGTCTATACCTAACACGGTTAAGTCTCGAACCTGCCCCAGCAAAGGCACGAGTAGTTGCGGCTCTAAGTCTAAGTAGTCATCACCACTGCGGAGTTTAATCTCTTCAGTTATCCCTAGAAGATCAACATGGTTCAATGCGATGACTGTCGGAAGGTCTGGTTGTGTAACCGGATTCGAATTGATGATGACATAACCCTGCTGGATCAGTTGCCACCGTCTACTGTCAGTCAGTTTTCTACCATTAGGAAAAGTCGGTGTGTTGTGAAGGGTCAACCTGAGTTCTAGCTCGTTAAGAAATTGCGCAGCAGTGAGATCAGCAAGGCAATCATAGTTCTTAATTGAAAACCAATTAGGCCATTTGGGATGGTCTGATGTCTTAATTCGTATTGAGTTAGCTGTGGATGTTTTCATCGATATAAACTCGGCAAGGAATTATCTCGGGGTACATATGGGGGTACATATAATGCGAAAAGGGGCTAACCTGTGCAGGTTAACCCCTTTCCCAACAATCACTTAATCGAAATGATTAGTTCATGCCGTATTTCTTTAATTTTTTACGCAGAGTACCACGGTTGATACCTAGCATGTTTGCTGCGCGGGTTTGGTTGCCGCGAGTGTGTTGCATGATGATGTCAAGCAGAGGTGCTTCAACTTCACTTAGCACCATTTCGTACACTTCTTGTGCTTCCTGACCGTCCAACTGTGCGAAGAAGTTAGTTACGGCACGCTTAACGGCGTCACGTAATAACTGGGGCTTGATAGTGCCGTTTGCGGTTTCGATTTTGCCAACGGTAAGCTGGTGAACTTCTGTGTTAGTTGTCTGATCAAACATTCTATTCTGCTCTTTATTAATTCTGTACTAATTCATCAAAATAATATTCCACTAGGGAATACTGTTCTGCAGCGGTTTCCAGCTGATTAAAGTCAGCCCGAAACTGGCGCTGATCCTCTTGGTCTAGGTACCATCCAATATGCTTTCTGGCGAAGCGGATACCCTTATATTCACCATACAAATCATAAAGTTTGGTGAGGTGTTCCAGCATCACTTGACGCTGTTCAGCCACCTCAATGGGCGCTAGCTTATTACCCGTGTCCAAGTAGTGCTGGATTTCTCTGAAAATCCAAGGCCGTCCTTGAGCACCCCGTCCTATCATCAGAGCATCGACACCGGTATAGTCCAGCACGAAGCGGGCTTTCTCCGGACTGTCGATATCCCCATTCGCGACAACAGGAATCGAGACATTCTGTTTAATTGCTTTGATGGTGTCGTACTCGGCGTTGCCTCTGTACATGCATTGTCTCGTGCGGCCGTGAACGGCGAGCGAGGCGATACCACAATCCTCAGCAATCTGGGCGATTTGAACACCGTTCCTGTGTTCAGGCTCCCAGCCTGTGCGAATCTTTAACGTGACAGGTACCGTTACTGCAGCGACCACAGCTTGTAAAATTTCTTTCACTAAGGGTGGGTTTTGCATTAGGGCAGAACCGGCCAGCTTTTTATTCACTTTTTTTGCCGGGCATCCCATGTTGATATCAATGATGTGGGCACCTTGTTCGACGTTGAACTGGGCGGCCTGCGCCATTAACTCTGGATCTGCACCTGCAATTTGCACTGAGCGAATACCTTCCTCGCCGGAATGCGTCATACGCTGGCGGCTCTTATCTGTGTCCCAGACCTCAGGATTCGATGAAAGCATCTCCGACACCGCTAAGGCTGCGCCATAACGAAGACAGAGATTACGGAAAGCTTGATCGGTGACACCTGCCATTGGTGCCACGATCAGCTGATTCTTCAGTTGATAGGGTCCAATCTGCATTTACTGTTTCACCTTAGCTCTTCAAAGGGGCGCTATAGTAGCCCTTTTTATTGGCCGTGAAAAGGTCAATAAATGACCTAGGAGCAATTTTTTTTCTTGACTTTTTAGCCTTGAGAAGTCATCGACAAAATAAGCCTAAGCCAGTGGTGGCGCATGTTGCGCCACCCTTTAGCGTTATTTGCGCTTACCTGTCAAGCGGCTCCAATCTTCTTTGTGAGCCGCTTCGTCCATGTCGAACCATTGGCTATAGAAGTCAGAGATTTCTTGCGCTTGCTCTTTAAGCAGTCCAGAAAGGGCTAATTTACCACCAGATTTGACGCGCTCGGCGATAAGGGGGGCAAGTTCTCGCAGTGGGCCAGCGAGAATATTGGCAACTAACACATCGGCCTTAAGATCGGCGGGTTGATCTTCTGGCAGATAAAGTGCCAATTGGTCGGCAACATCGTTACGCTCGGCATTGGCTTTAGAGGCTTCGATGGCTTGATAGTCGATATCGATACCTGTGACTTTTTTCGCGCCCAGTTTCAGCGCCGCTACGGCGAGAATACCTGAGCCGCAGCCAAAGTCGATCACTTCTTCGTTGCTGAGATCTAAGCTATCTAGCCATTCTAAACACAGCGCCGTTGTAGGGTGGGTGCCTGTGCCGAAGGCCAGACCCGGATCTAAGATCACGTTTACTGCGCTTGGATCGGGGACTTCACGCCAGCTTGGGCAAATCCATAGGCGTTTACCGAATTGGATTGGGTGGTAGTTATCCATCCACTCACGAACCCAGTCTTTGTCTTCAATTTGCTCGATTTTGTGGCTGAAGCTTTCACCTAAAAACGGCAGGGTTTTCAGCATCTCAATAGTCGGTGCTAAATCCGTGTCAGCCTCGAACAGGGCAACAACTACGGTATCTTGCCACAGAGGGGTTTCGCCCAGTTTAGGCTCAAAAATCGGGGTGTCTTTACCATCTTCAAAGGTAATAGAAACGGCGCCTTCTTCCATAAGTAAGTCGCTGATGGTTTCAGCATCATCACTGTTGGTGTTAATGCGAAGTTGGATCCAAGGCATGGGTAAAATCCTGTGGCTAGGTTTAAAAAATATCGCGCTATTGTATACCCAAACCGCGCTAATTTGCAGAATTCGGTGGCAATTTAACACCAGTAACTGTGTTTTGGTGCGCTGAGGAATTCGCACTAACAATCTGAGGGATTTGCGGTAGGAATTGAGGTTTATTTCAGCATGGACAAGGAGTTAGCTTGTCATCTTTTGGTTGTACGCAAAATCGAACCGCTTGTTTCGATTTTTAATATAAAGCCATGAAATATAATGGTTAATTGGTTTTACCTTTGTTTGGTTTTTACGGCTTTTTTGTGATCCTCTTCTAAGAGTTGACGCTTATCCCGTGAGTTGCCTCACGCTTTAAATCTGTGACACTCAGCCGCGTTTTTTGTTGCTGCTATGGTGTAGTTTGCAAAGAGGCGTCAACAAACCATTAAAGGGTAAAAGCAAGATGACAAGCGTAACGCGCGTTCACACTAGCGTGAAAACACAGGGGATAGGTCACCCTTGGTCGGCTAAGGCCGATAGATTACAGAGCGCGACTGGTATTATGCTGGGATGCTTTCTGTTGTTACATATGCACTTCGAGTCGAGCATTTTGCTAGGTAAAGAGGCCTTTTACCATGTGGTGCAGTTGCTCGAAGGCGGTATGTTTAGCAGTACAGGCCACGGCTTTCCGATAGTCACTAAAGTCTTCTCAGTCTTTATGCTATTCGTCGTCATCTTGCACGCCGCCGTTGCCCTTAGACGATTTCCGGCGCAGCTTGGGCAGTGGCGAGCGTTGCGCTCACACTTAGGTGGCATTAAACACCGCGATACCCATGCGTGGTTTTGGCAGTTGATCACGGGTTTTATTCTGTTTTTCCTCGTGCCAGTGCACCTCTTTACCATGATCTTAAATCCTGAAATTGGCCCACATTTATCGGCCGAGCGCGTGTATCACGATAACGCCTGGTTGCTCTATGCCTTGTTGCTACCGGCTGTGGTTATCCACGCCATGATTGGCTTATACCGAGTGGCAGTGAAGTGGGGCATCACGACCCAGCGCTCCGGCCTACGTAAACTTGCTAAGGTATTGATTATCTACTTGTTATGCCTAGGTAGCGCGAGCTTAGTCTCCTACATGTTTATCGGTAGCGAGCTAAGTGTGCCCGTGCAGCCCTACGTACCCCATTGATTGAAACCCAATACTGCTGCGTTATCCCATGAGGAATTGGGCGCAGCAGGATTTTGTTTCGCTGCTAATATTTAAGCATTCGATTAATTATTCGCCTCCTACTTGATCTAACTCAGGTTTTTTGATGGATTTGTGAGCGATATTAATTTTCGAGGACAACTTAATGAGCAGGGCTCACGGAGCCTGTGGCGCGAGGCGAAAGTAATGGCAATCAAACTAAGTATAAAAAAATGGAGTGCGTGGCTGGATTTAAGCCAGAGTTTGTCGGGTGTCATTCTGGCGGTGTTTTTGTGGACCCACTTAGTATTGGTGTCGTCCATTTTATTGGGTGGCGATGCCATGAACTGGGTGGCTCGCACTATGGAGCTGAGTTTCCTCTCCAGTGATGGCCATGGCTATCCCTGGGTGGTGACTTGTATTGCCGTCGGTATTGCCGCCCTAGCGCTAGTGCATGTGATTGTGGCACTGCAAAAGTTACCCATGAGTTTGCGTCAACAAAGGGCGCTGCAACAACAGATGCAAGTGATCAATCACAGCGATACTCGCCTCTGGCGTTGGCAGGGCATTACGGGCGTGGTGATCCTGTTATTGCTGCCAGTGCATCTGTGGCTTATCGGCTCGGCGCCAGAAACCATTGGCCCGCAGGGTAGCGCCGAGCGGATTTGGAACCAAGGCGTGTGGATGGTGTATCTGCCGCTATTGCTGACGGTTGAGTTACATGCGGCCATCGGGATTTACCGCGTGGCACTAAAATGGGGCGCGGCGCGGGATCTCAATAGTCGCAGCCGTTTACGTAAGATTAAAACCATTGTGAGCATCGCGTTTGTCACTGTAGGGATTGCCTCCTTATTGGCATTTTTACCCCACGCGAGTTAAGCGAAATATAACAAAAGAGTGTTGTCCTAAAACAATAACAGCAGTACCCGTTAAGGAGCAGGCGTGAAACTGATTTATACCGATTCATTAGTGGTTGGTGCCGGATTGGCAGGCCTGAGGGTGGCCATTGCCTCTAAAGAGCGTGGGCTGGATACCTTAGTGCTTTCGCTTATTCCTGCCAAACGTTCTCATTCCGCCGCTGCGCAGGGGGGAATGCAGGCAAGCCTTGGCAACGCAGTTAAAGGCATGGGCGATGATGAAGACGTGCACTTTCAAGACACGGTGAAAGGTTCGGACTGGGGCTGCGATCAAGAAGTCGCCAGGATGTTTGCCCATTGTGCACCCAAGGCTGTACGCGAGTTAGCCAACTGGGGTGTGCCTTGGTCACGCGTGAGTGCAGGGCCTCGAGAAGTGATTGTTAACGCGCAAAAAGTCACTCTGCAGGAAGCGGAAGAAGCCCACGGGCTGATCAATGCCCGCGACTTTGGCGGCACTAAAAAGTGGCGCACCTGCTACACCGCCGACGGTACCGGCCACTCTTTACTCTATGCCATGGATAATAAAGCGATTTCGATGGATATTCCCGTCCATGAACGCGTCGAAGCGCTGGCGATTATCCACGACGGTCAACGCTGTCACGGGGTGATTGCCCGCTGTTTAATCACGGGTGAGTTGCGTGCCTACGTCGCGAAATCGACCACCATAGCCACCGGAGGCTATGGCCGCATTTATGAAGTCTCAACCAATGCGATTATCTGCGAGGGTATAGGTCAGGCGCTGGCGCTTGAAACGGGCGTTGCTACCCTTGGTAATATGGAGGCCGTGCAATTCCACCCCACGGCGATTGTGCCCGTAGGGATTTTAACCACAGAAGGTTGCCGCGGTGACGGTGGCTTGCTGCGGGATAAAGACGGTTATCGTTTTATGCCGGACTATGAGCCAGAGAAGAAAGAGCTAGCGTCGCGGGACGTGGTGTCTCGCCGCATGACCGAGCATATGCGTAAAGGTAAGGGTGTCGATAGCCCCTATGGCCCACATTTATGGCTCGATATCACCCTGCTAGGGCGCAAACATATCGAAACCAACCTGCGTGAAGTGCAGGAGATTTGCGAGAATTTCCTCGGGATCGACCCTGCGAAGGATTGGATCCCCGTGCGTCCAACCCAGCATTATTCCATGGGCGGTATTCGCACTAAGGCGACGGGCGAGAGTCCGCAGCTTAAGGGCTTATTCAGCGTGGGTGAGGCCGCCTGTTGGGACATGCATGGCTTTAACCGCTTGGGCGGTAACTCGCTCGCCGAAACCGTAGTTGGCGGCATGATAATCGGCAAATATGTGGCTGATTTTTGTGAAAATAATAGCCTCGAAATCGACACTCAGCTTGCCGAAAAGTTTATGCAACAGGTGCAGACTGAAATCGATACCTTAGTCGATGGTGAAGGTCACGAAAGCCCCTTCGAGCTTAAGCGCGAAATGCAGCGGATTATGATGGACTACGTGGGGATTTTCCGTAACGGCCCAGAGCTTGATAAAGCGGTAACTGAGCTAAAAGCCCTGCTTGAACGCTCACGCAAACTCGGGATTAAGTGCAAGAAACGTCACGCCAACCCAGAGCTAGTAGAAGCGCTAAGGGTGAAGCGCATGCTCAAGGTTGCGCTGACCGTTGCTTGCGGCGCTGCGGCGCGTACCGAAAGCCGTGGAGCCCACGCCCGAGAGGATTATCCGCAGCGTAATGACAGAGATTGGCTCAACCGTACTCTCGCCAGTTGGCCCGATGCCCAGGCGTTGGCCCCCGTTTTAAGCTACGAGCCGCTGGATGTGATGAAGATGGAGCTGCCGCCGGGATACCGGGGTTACGGTATCGACAATGCCATTGCTCACCCCGATACCGCCAAACGCGAGCAGCAAATTGCCGAGATTTTGGCAGGGCTGGGCGACGATGCTGATCGTTATCAACGCCAGGCGGCGCTGATGCCCTTTGAGCTGCCGCCGAGCCTACAAGCTAAAAATGAACGTTTAAGTGATACCTTACAAAGACCATCTGCCAATGCGCTAGGAGAAAAATCATAATGAGCCAAGGTCGCCAGTTAACCTTTAATATTTTTCGTTATGATCCGCAGGAGCCAAACGATAAGCCGAAGATGGTGCGTTATCATCTCACCGAAACGCCGGGCATGACGGTGTTTATCGCCCTCAATAAGCTAAGGGAAGAGCAAGATACGTCGTTGCAGTTTGACTTTGTCTGTCGTGCTGGGATTTGCGGCAGTTGCGCCATGGTGATTAATGGCTTCCCGACTTTGGCATGCCGAACGCTCACCGCCAAATATCCCAAAGGTGAAATCACTCTGATGCCATTACCGGGTTTTGAATTGATTGGTGATTTATCGGTTAACACGGGTAAGTTTATGCGCGAACTCGCCGAGCGCTTAAAGCTATGGTTACACCCAAAAGCGAATGATATCAGTATCCATCGCCTCGAGGAGCCGATGGCGCCGGAGGAAGCGGCGCGGCTCTATGAGTTAGAGCGCTGCGTCGAGTGTGGGGTTTGTGTGTCTGCCTGTGCCACTAAACAAATGCGTGAAACTTTTGTCGGCGCTGTGGGGATGATGAAAATCGCCCGCTTTGAACTCGATAGTCGCGATGCGCGTACGGCTGAAGATTTTTACCATGTGATTGGTAATCAGGACGGGGTATTTGGTTGTATGACCCTGCTCGGCTGCCAAGACAATTGTCCGAAGGATTTGCCTCATATGCAGCAGATTGCTTATCTGCGCCGCAAAATGGCGATGACCTTAGTGTAATTCTGTTAGCTGTTTGATTAAAAAAGTAAAGCGCCTTTTTAGGCGCTTTACTTTTGGTCGTTAACAGGCATAGGTCTTATGAATATCAACCTGCTTAACGAGTTCTTCTGAGGCGGTTACAAAAGCACTAAAGTGTGGACTTGCCATATGTGCCTCCAGCGCTGCTTGAGATTGCCACACTTCATACATCCAAAACTGATTTGCATTATCTAAAGAGCGATGCAGCGTATATTCAATGCAACCAGCTTCTGTGTGGGTGTCCCTCACTAATTGTTTGAGCAAGTTAAACAGCGAATCTGTTTGGCCAGGATGCGCTTGGATTTGCGCAAAAACCGTCACTTTCATTGGCTAAATCCTTCCAACACAATTTTACCTATGGCCTTACCCGACTCAATTTGTGCATGCGCTTTAAGCAAGTTTTGTGCATTGATAGTGCCGTAATGCTCACCAAAAGTACTTTGCACTGTGCCTGCATCAATCAGCTCGGCGATACGGTTGAGCAGATGGTGCTGGGCAATCATGTCTTCGGTTTGAAAGAGGCTGCGGGTGAACATAAGTTCCCAATGTAGCGACAGGCTTTTACGTTTAAGCTTCATCACATCTAAAGGGCCGACAGGATCGTCAATCAGCGCCAGTTTTCCTTGCGGTCTAAGCACTTTTACGATTTCGTCAAAGTGCTTATCGGTTTGGGTTAGGCTAATCACATGGGTAACGTCGGCAATATCCAACTGCGCTAGTTCTTCCGAGAGTGGCTTGTTGTGATTTATGACCGCATCGGCACCCAAGTTTTTAACCCAAGTTGCTGATTCAGTACGTGATGCAGTGCCAATCACCTCGGCGCCAGTCAGCTTGACCGCAAGTTGAGTGATGATAGAACCTACGCCGCCAGCGGCACCGATAATCAAAATTCGCGCATTCGTGGCTGAGCCATCCTGCGGGAGACCTAAACGGTCAAACAGCAATTCCCAAGCCGTGATGCTGGTTAAGGGGAGGGCTGCTGCTTGTGCATTGCTTAAGGTTTGAGGTTTACGGCCAACGATACGCTCATCGACTAACTGATACTCGGCATAGCTACCGCTGCGGCTAATATCGCCGGCGTACCAGACCTCATCACCTACTTTAAACAGACTCACCTTATCACCCACGGCTTTAACGACTCCGACCGCGTCCCAACCGAGGATTTTATATTCCCCTGCGGCTGCAGAACTGGATGCGCGGATTTTGGTATCTACGGGGTTAACGGATATGGCTTTCACCTCGACCAACAGGTCAAAACCCTGTGGTGTGGGTTCGGCTAGTGTAATGTTTTCTAATGCATTTGGAGCGTTGATTGCCCCCGCGGCTTGATAACCTATGGCTCTCATATTTATTCCTCACTGGCGACTCGTGTCTGTCACTTGTCATTGAATGCCATTGTGTGAAATATTAATTCCGAGATAAACGGGGTAAAGTTTGTAATTTTTTCAAAGGAAATTTGATAATCATGCTGCTGAATGATCTCGCATTATTTGTTCGCGTTGCCGATTGCGGCAGCATTTCTGCGGCTGCCGCCGAGATGGAGCTCTCGGCAGCATCGGCGAGTGCTGCGATTAAACGCCTTGAAAAACAACTTGATACTAGTTTGTTTGTGCGTACGACTCGAAGTCTGAGATTAACCGCTCAAGGTGAGCGCTATCTTATTCATTGCCGGCGCGCCTTGAGTGATCTCGCCCTCGGAGAGCAAGCGATCGCCAGTGATAAAGGTAAAGTCTCTGGCACGTTGAGCCTGTCGGTTTCATCTGACTTTGGGCGTAACTTATTCGTCCCTTGGCTCGATGACTTCCTCCTTGATTTTCCGCAGCTGCAGGTACGGCTGCATTTGGGCGACAATATCAGCAGCTTTTACCACGACAAAATTGATGTGGCGGTACGTTACGGTAAGCCGCAGGATTCTAATCAGGTCGCCTTCCCGATTTGTACTGCGGACAGAGTGTTATGTGCCTCGCCTGAATATCTTGCCAAATTTGGCAAACCCGAAACCTTAGAGCAGCTAACACAACATAATTGCTTGTTTTATAAATTAGATGAGAGAACTCACGACCAATGGCAATTTGAGCGTGATGGTCAGGAATATAAAATCCGCGTGACGGGCAATCGCAGCGCTAACGATGCGGAAATTGCACGTCGCTGGGCCGTGGCTGGTAAGGGCTTAGTGTTTAAGTCGAGCTTAGATCTCGCTGAGGATATAATGGCGGGGCGCCTTGTGCCTTTGCTGCCCGAATATCGGGGCGAGCCAGTTAATTTATACTTAGTGTGCCCAGGGCGCGAGCATGTCACGCCCGTGGTGCTGTTGCTTCGTGAAATGCTTAGGCAACAGACTCAAACCTTAAGCCGCGCCTTGGCGACATACCTTAAATCTGAAACGCAGTTTAAATAACCATTGAATGCGGTAATCTAGGAGAACTCGCTCAGTCTTGGTGAGTCGACTGTATGTGCCATTCCATTCGAAAGGCGGTTCATCGATTTGTGATGGAATATTGTGCTGCCAAATTCGGCGCAATAAAAAAGCCGCATTAAGCGGCTTTTTTGGAAGATTGACCCTAATCTAGGATTAAGACTTAGCGCGTTTCATCGCGGTGAAGAATTCTTCGTTGGTCTTAGTCATCGCCAGTTTATCGATCAGGAACTCCATTGCACTGACTTCATCCATTGGATTTAAGATCTTACGCAGGATCCACATCTTTTGCAGCTCATCAGGCGTGGTCAGTTTTTCTTCACGACGAGTACCACTGCGGTTAAAGTCAATCGCAGGGAAGACGCGTTTTTCTGCGGCCTTGCGTGACAGATGCAGTTCTTGGTTACCAGTACCTTTGAACTCTTCGTAAATTACTTCGTCCATTTTCGAGCCGGTATCAACCAGTGCGGTAGCAATAATGGTTAAACTGCCGCCGTTTTCGATGTTACGAGCAGCACCGAAGAAGCGCTTAGGACGGTGCAGGGCGTTTGCGTCCACACCACCAGTTAACACTTTGCCCGATGATGGGATAACAGTGTTGTAGGCGCGAGCCAAGCGGGTGATAGAGTCGAGTAAGATCACAACATCTTTCTTGTGCTCAACTAAACGCTTGGCTTTTTCAATGACCATTTCAGCCACTTGTACGTGACGGCTGGCTGGTTCGTCGAAGGTTGATGCAATCACTTCGCCTTGAACGAGGCGTTGCATCTCGGTCACTTCTTCAGGACGTTCATCGATCAGCAGTACCATCAACACGACTTCAGGGTTGTTGTAGGTGATTGACTGAGCAATATTTTGCAGTAATAAGGTTTTACCCGCTTTTGGTGGCGCGACGATCAGACCACGTTGACCCTTACCGATAGGAGAGCATAAATCCAGAATACGGGCTGTGATATCTTCGGTAGAGCCATTACCACGCTCCATACGCATACGTTCTTCTGCGTGGAGTGGAGTTAAGTTTTCAAAGAGGATTTTGTTGCGAGAGTTTTCAGGTTTATCGAAGTTAACTTCGTTAACTTTTAGCAGGGCAAAATAACGTTCACCTTCTTTTGGTGGGCGAATTTTGCCAAAAATGGTGTCGCCCGTTCGCATGTTAAAGCGGCGAATTTGGCTTGGTGATACATAAATATCATCCGGGCCAGCTAAGTAAGATCCATCTGCACTACGTAAGAAACCGAATCCGTCTTGGAGGATTTCTAATACACCGCCACCGAAAATGTCTTCGCCGCTTTTGGCATGGGCTTTAAGAATAGAGAAAATAATGTCCTGCTTGCGAGCGCGGGCCATATTTTCGAGTTTCATGTTTTCGGCTAGCGAGACTAGGTCGGATATCGGCGTGTCTTTTAATTCAGTTAAGTTCATGTTGGGGATCTTGTGTTACGCGACAAAGCTTACCGCAATCAATCAGTAAAGTTTGTGATTCAGGATAGTGATTGACGAGCGAGAAGTGGTTTAGTTAGAAAGAATCTGGTTATTAAAGTAGCACTAACAAAGCGGGGCGTCCAGAAATTTAGGGGGATTCCGGCACAATTAATTAAAGCTTGTGCCGGAGGTCACTCATAGCGACAACAAATTAGATTTGTGCGTCGATGAACTCTTTTAATTGAGTTTTAGACAGTGCGCCAACTTTAGTCGCCGCTAATTCACCGTTCTTGAATAACAGTAAAGTTGGGATACCACGAACGCCATATTTCGCTGGAGAAACGTTGTTTTGGTCAACGTTTAATTTAGCGATAGTCACACGACCTGCGTACTCTTCGGCAACGTCGTCAAGAATTGGAGCGATCATTTTGCATGGACCACACCATTCAGCCCAAAAGTCTACCAATACTGGTAAATCGGCCTTTAACACGTCGTTTTCGAAGCTGTCGTCGCTCAGGTATATAATTTTATCGCTCATGATGTTCTCCAGTTTGGTTGCCATTGCTGGTTTGTTAATGGCTTACCATGTATATTGGGGCTGAAAAATAGCTTTTCAAGTTACCTTTTTACAATGTGGCTATTTCAAACGATCGAGTATCTTATTGCAACCCCAAATGGTATGCTTGCGCTATGAGCCAAACACATTTATCTAATCAAAAATTTGCCGACCTTCCTCTACATCCAGAGGTTAAACAGGCACTTGCCGAGAACGGCTTCGAATTTTGTACGCCGATCCAGGCGTTATCATTACCCGTATTACTTCAATCAAAAGATATCGCCGGCCAAGCCCAAACGGGCACGGGTAAGACAATGGCGTTTTTGGTTGCCACATTTAACCATTTATTATCGACGCCTGTTCCTGAGAACCGTCAGCTAAATCAGCCGCGCGCCATCATTATGGCTCCTACCCGCGAGCTGGCGATTCAAATCGCCAAAGACGCAATTCTCCTCGCCAAACACAGCCACTTAAAAGTCGGCATTGTCTATGGCGGTGAAAGCTATGATGTGCAGCGCAAGACGCTCGATCAAGGTGTAGACATTCTGATTGGTACCACAGGTCGTATTATCGACTACGTGCGCCAAGGCATTATCAATCTCGGCGGTATTCAAGCGGTTGTGCTGGATGAAGCCGATCGCATGTTCGATCTCGGTTTTATCAAGGATATTCGTTTCCTCTTCCGACGTATGCCCAGTGCCGATCAGCGTCTGAATATGCTGTTTTCGGCGACACTTTCGATGAAAGTGCAAGAACTCGCCTACGATCATATGAATGATCCTGTGAAAGTCGAAATAGCCCCCGAAGAAAAAACCTCCAAGAACATCAAAGAAGAAATTTTCTATCCTTCCCAAGAAGACAAAATGCGTTTGCTGCTGACGCTGATTGAAGAAGATTGGCCAGAAAAAGCCATTGTTTTTTCAAACACTAAGCACAGCTGTGAAAACCTATGGTCTTGGCTTGAAGGAGACGGCCACCGCGTGGGCTTGCTGACGGGCGATGTGCCGCAGAAGAAGCGTATTCGTATTCTTGAGCAATTTACCCAAGGCCAATTGGATATTCTGGTCGCGACCGACGTTGCCGCGCGCGGGCTGCATATCTCTGATGTTTCTCACGTCTACAATTATGATTTACCTGATGATTGTGAAGATTATGTCCACCGTATTGGTCGTACTGGGCGTGCGGGTAACAAAGGTGTATCGGTCAGTTTTGCCTGTGAAGAATACGCTCTGAATTTGCCTGCGATTGAAACCTACATCAATCACTCTATTCCTGTGAGTAATTATGACCGTGATGCCTTGCTGGAAGATATTCCGCCGCCAGTCAAAATTCATCGCAAGCACCCTGCGGGAGCACGTAATTTACGCGAACGCTCAGGTGCAGGGCGACCACAAGGTGCCCATCGTAGTGGTGGACGTCCACCTCGCCATGACAGGACGCGTAGACAGCCTTAAATGCCAACACCCGCTTATGCCGCCATTACTTTAGGCTCTAATAGCTTTAATATGCTGATCGCTAAGACAAAAGGCGGTCAGCCACAGATTATTGCTAAATACAAACGTAAAGTAAGGTTAGCCGAAGGCATTGGCGAAGATGGTCATTTAACCGCAGAAGTGATGCAGCGTGGCCTAGATTGTCTAGCGATGTTTGCCCAGATGTTAGCGCTGCATAAAATCCATCCTAATCATGTCGCTGTGATTGCCACCGCGACACTGCGCTGTATCCATAATGCCGATGAGTTTAATCAGAAGGCGATTCCGCTTTTGGGTCATCCGATTGAGATTATCTCAGGTATGCGTGAAGCTGAGCTGATTTATCAAGGTATGGTGGCGACTACTTGCGGCCAAGGTCGACGTTTAGTGATCGATATTGGTGGCGCCAGTACCGAGTTTATTATTGGTGATGGCCACCAAGTTCAGTTTAAGACCAGCTTACCCATGGGTAGCGTGACCTTTAACCGTCGCTTCTTTAACAATGCCCCGTTGCAAGAGCTCGATTTTGACGATGCCAAGCAGGAAGTGTTGGAAGTATTAGGTGAACATAGGCAAAGGTTAAAAGACTTAGGATGGCACTGTGTGGTGGGGGCTTCTGGCGCGGTGCAATCTGTGGTCGAAGTCTTAATGCACCGTAAGCAGTCTGAAATCATTACCTTAGCTGTGCTGAATCAGCTTAAAGCGGAAATCCTTGCTGAAGAACATGCCAGCCTTATGGGGATTATCGGCCTAAGTGCCGAACGCGCACCGACATTTGCCGCTGGAGTGGCGATCTTACTCGCGCTCTTTGAATTCTTGGGCATTGAACATTTGTCACTATCGGGCGGCGCACTGCGTGAGGGCGTGTTAGTGATGCTGGCACAGCGAATTTTAGAAGAAGCGATTTAACCTCAGCTCCATTTTAAAAAGATAAAGGCCGCCAAGTGTACACTTAGCGGCCTTTATTATTTAGCGACTCGAGATTACTTTAAAATCTCGACTAAATCTTTTTCGAGTGAAACGGTTGGACGTTCAACGATGCGGCCAATTTCTTTACCCTGTTGTAGCACGATAAAGGTTGGAATACGTTTGAATTCGTATTTTGCCGCCAGTCCTTCGGGATCTTGCTTGCTGCGATCAACGCCAATATATGTCACTTTGATATTGGGGTTAGCCACTTCTTCCATAATGCGAATAAAGCGTGGGGTTTCGCGATGGCAGTCTGGGCACCAAGTGCCGATGATGACCACGATTTCGGTTGGCTCAGCGATATTTTTAAGAGGGGCTAAGGATGCGGTATCCACCTGATAGCTCTTGTAGCCCTCTGCAAACTCATTGAGATCTTTTACTAAATGTTGCGCTTCAACTACACCGGTTAAAATCACTTCTTGTTTCTCCTCGCTGCAGGTGGCAATCAAGCCCTGTTGTTGCTCTTCAAAGCCACAGCCGCCATTTGCTAGTACTTGGCAACTAAAAAATAACGCGGTCGTGGCGAGTAATGCTTTGACGTTATTGTGCATGATATGCCCTCGAAATCGAAGAAGAATAATGAGTTTGCATTCAAACACTAATTTGCGCTTTCTAAAAGTTGCGGATGAATTTGCTGCAACCCAGATCACGTAACGCTAATGTAAAACCTGAATCTTGCCTGCAAAATAGCGGTTTTGTTACTCGGTTTGTGCCAATAATTTACTGAGAATGGGTTTATTGGCCTCGGGGAAATCGTAATGGCTTAGCTCATGTTTATTGACCCAAGCAATCTGTTGCCCTTCAAGCCCTTGCGCCTCTCCCGTAAATTCACTCACAGTGTGAATATCGAGTAGCACTTGTTTATCGGGATAATCGTAGCTTAGCGCCATATAAGGCTCGCTTGCGCTGACGATTAGCGCGACTTCCTCTTTTAGCTCACGAATCAAGGCTTGGGTGACGGTTTCGCCCTGTTCGACTTTGCCTCCTGGGAATTCCCACTTACCGCCTTGATGTAAATGCTCGGGGCGCTTAGCGAGTAGGATTTGTCCGTTAGGGTTGAGGATAATGCCGACGGCAACATGAATGCGTTTTGTCATAAAATTCTGCTTATAAAGGGCTGATTATTGAGTATTACTCTTTGAAAAAGCTTTCTTCGTCGTAACCGAGTTCATCTAATGCGTCGAGGTCAAACTCAGATTTGACCGGAATAGCATGTTTTTCGGAGCCCCAATCGCCGAGGTCAATCATCTTGCAGCGTTCGCTACAAAAGGGTTTGAATTCCGATTGAGGAACCCATTCCACTGGGGTTTTACAAATTGGACAGTTGACGGTTAACGGCATAATAGACTTCTCCTTAGCAGTCGACTGAGATAACAAGGGGAGCGCTGAGAATCGCAAATATGCCTAGTAGGCAAAATTGGCTTTTAACTCGGCAGCAGCTTAGAGGTCGTTAGTGTAAAGGCTTCAGGCACAGGTCGCTAGTAGGAATTCGATGCTGCGGTCTGAGTGGCGCTGTTGGTCGAATTGGACAAAGTGGATGGCGTAGCGATTGCGATGACCACTGATGGTGGGGTAGCAGCCGTGGGCGGCATCGACTTTGACGCGCACTAATGAGAGCGCTTGAGCACTATCACCTTGGTAAAAACCGGCATGGGCGGTGGCGTTATCGAAATGGGCGGCACTACGAGTTAACTGAAGCAAAAGCATGATGGGAGTGAGAAGGGGATCAAAATGGCTGATCCAAGCTTGGTAATCTTGCTGTCTTTCTTCCCAAGGTTTGGCGAGCCAAAAATGCAGTTGGGGAAGGTCGAAGTTGCAGCAGGCGCCTGGCATACCAAAACGCTGTCGCAGAGCCGATAAAAAACGGTCTTGTTTGAGCTGGCTGCCGCAGCGCTCGGGACGTTGTAGTGGCTCCCTGGCTTGCATTAATGCTTGAATGTAAAACTCAATCTGTTCGCTATCGACATGGTCGAGCTCTTGCCATTTACTCAGTTGCAGCAGATTGCGCTCGATATCTTTAAGGACTTCATTGCGATAGTCGCAACGTTCCGATAATTCACACAGGGAGAAAAGAGGGTAGAAACATCTATGCTGGTGGTCGTGATTTAGGTTATTACTGAGCTGTTTATTGAGATATTCGAGCCGCAAGTAGCTACGGATTTTCTCATTTAAAGGCTGTTCATAAACTAAGTCAGTCATGGGCGTCGTGATTACCGGATAATTGTAAATAGCGCTGGTGCAATGCTTGCACCTCTTGTTTTAGTGTTGATATCTCTCCCTGATTATCAATAATGTCGTCGGCTCTGGCGAGTTTTTCACTGCGACTACATTGGCTATTAATGATGTTATTTACCTGAGTGGCGTCCACATTGTCCCGTTTTACGGTACGACTGATTTGCAACTCCGGCGAAATATCCACCACTAAAGTCCGATTGACTAACCTATCTAACCCGTTCTCAAATAGCAAGGGTACAACCATAATTACATAGTCAGAGGTCGCATTTTCGACTTGTGACAACATTTCTTGGCGGATCATAGGGTGGAGCAACTGATTCAACCATTGGCGCTGTTGTTCATCGCTAAATACCCGCTGCCGCAGTTGTGCTCGGTCAAGCTCGCCAGCTTCAGTTAATACTTCAGGGCCGAAGTTAGCGATAATGGCTTCTAGTCCTTTTGAGCCTTTTGCTACCACTTCGCGAGCCACTATGTCGGCATCGACTAAATCGACACCTTCTTCGGCAAATAAATTGGCAACGGTAGTTTTACCGCTACCAATACCACCCGTTAGACCTACGACAAACTTGGACATAAGATTCCCATCTAGATAAGGCACTTAATCGATTTGGGCTATTCTGCACGATATTGAGCTAAACACTGAAGAAAGATACTGACAGTGTTTCTATAGCGTACTTAGATACCAATCGACTATAGGTTGTCCCCATATCAGGGCTATCCAACCAGCGGCGGCAATATAAGGCCCAAAGGGGATTGGATTAGCTAGCTGATTACGTTTGAGTACGATGAGCGTGATGCCAACAAGGGCGCCAACTAAAGAGGACAGTAAAATGACTAGGGGGAGCATTTGCCAACCTAGCCATGCGCCAAATACGGCGAGCAGTTTAAAGTCGCCATAACCCATGCCTTCCTTACCTGTGAGTAGCTTAAACAGCCAAAACACCGACCAGAGGCTCAAATAGCCCGCTGCAGCGCCTATAACGGCATCGGTTGGAGTGGTAAAGGTATGGTTGAGGTTAATGACTAATCCAAGCCATAGGAGTGGAAGGGTCATCTGGTCGGGAAGTAGCATCTCATCCAGATCGATACCCGTTAATGCAATCAATACGAAGGTTAATATCGCTGCAAACACAAATTGCCAGCTAGGACCAAAATGCCAAGCTATTGTTGCAACTAATAATCCTGTTACTAACTCAACAATTGGATAGCGTGAGGAGATTGCTGTATTGCAGGCGGCGCATTTTCCCCTGAGCATTAACCAGCCCACAATCGGCAAATTATGCCAAGGCTTGATTGCGGTCTTACATTTAGGACAGGCGGAACCTGGCACCACGAGATTATATTTTTCAGGGTAAGTATCTATAGGCTTGTTGAGCTTTTCGATGCCAATCTGTTGTACCACTTCTGCATGGTATTCCTGAAGATACTGATTACATTCCTGTTGCCATTCGCGCTTCATCATCACCGGAAGGCGATGAATGACGACATTTAAGAAGCTGCCAATAGTGGCGGCAAACACAAAACTTAACGTAATAAACAGCCAAGGACTCTGAGCAAGAGAGTGGCTTAAAAGAGAAATAAAGTCTGACATTGGTAGTTCTTATTCTTAATGATTTAATCAATCAGTTAGTTGGGTTCACAATGTGAGGCTTAACCCACGACATTGCCCATTTGGAAAATCGGCAGATACATACCAACAATTAAACCGCCGACCAAGGTGCCAATGACTACCATCATAATGGGCTCGATAAGACTTGATAAGCCGTCAACGGCATCATCGACCTGCATTTCATAAATATTGGCTACTTTGTTGAGCATATTATCGAGTGAGCCAGATTCTTCACCGATCATCACCATTTGGATCAGCATATCGGGGAAAAGCCCTGTGGTGCGCATGGCGACGTTCATCTGCATCCCCGCCATCACTTCTTGACGCACTTTTAGCAATGCCGCCCGATAAACCGCATTACCAGAGGCTCCAGCAGCTGACTCCATACCATCAATTAAAGGCACCCCTGCGGCAAAGGTAGTGGCTAAAGTACGGGAAAATCGTGCCATCGCTGCTTTATGCAATATCTCGCCGATAACGGGAATTTTAAGTACAAGCTCGTCTATTCGATCCCTAAACATTTGCGAATTGCGGTGGGCGCGGACAAACAACCAAATACCTATAACTATTGCAGCGAAGAAAATATACCAAGAGCTTTGCAAAAAGCGTGAAATACCAATAATTAATTGGGTAAAAGCGGGCAGTTCTGCACCAAAGCTTTTAAAAATATCTTCGAATTGGGGAACAACAAATAGGAGTAACAGTGTTGTTACTAATATTGCCACCACAACAACGGCAGCAGGATAAAACATCGCCTTTTTAATTTTGGACTTTAAGGCTTCTGCCTTTTCTCTATAGGTTGCAATTCGATCAAATACTGCATCGAGGGAACCTGAATGCTCACCAGCTGCGACTAAGTCTACATAGAGATCATCGAAATAGCGTCTATGGGGGCGTAGTGAGTCTGACAATGGAATACCCGATTGTACTTCTGACAATATAGTACCGAGTAGCTCGCGCATTTTTTGCTTTTCATGGCCACGACCGAGCATTTCTATAGTGGTCACTAAGGGGACACCTGCTGCCAGCATAGTTGCAATTTGGCGGGTCACCATGGCGATATCCATAGGTTTGATATCGGGATTTCGAGCGAAAAGAGGAGATGCCTTTTTGCGGACAACTTTAGGATTAACCCCTTGGAGTTTTAGTTGGCTTTTAACCTCGGCGACACTGGCGCCTTTTAATTCGCCACCGGTTTTTTTGCCGTCGCGGTTTAAGCCTTTCCATTCAAAGGTATAGATCTTAGGTTGGCTTTTTTGCTCGTTCTTTTTGGCACGAGGCTTTTTTACTGTCGTTGCCGTCGCCATAGATAGTCCCTATTAGGCATTAATTAGCTATAAGTTTATTATCACTAGATTAGTATATATAGCGAAACAAAAAGTGGTTATATAAAACCGTTAAGCGAGCTATGTAGCGTAGCCTAAAAACTATGTGTTTTAAAAGCTTGTGACTCGGTTTACTTCGGCAACACTGGTAACCCCTTGGATAACTTTAAGTAGGCCTGATTGACGAAGGTCACGCATCCCCTGTGCTTTGGCTTGCTCGGCAATTTGTAATGAATTGCCGCCTTCCATAATAGTGCGGGCGATTTCATCGGACATTTTCATCACTTCGTAAATACCGACCCGTCCTTTATATCCGCCAGAACAATGCTCACAGCCCACAGGCTTGTAAGTGGTAAAGCCCTGGGTTATTTGCTGCTCAGTAAACCCTAGACGCTGTAATTCATGCTCGGGAATATGCTCTGCCTCCTTACAATCAGTGCAAAGCCGCCGCGCAAGTCGCTGAGCAATAATAAGATTAACAGAGCTGGCGATATTATAGCCAGGCACGCCCATATTAATTAAACGGGTTAAAGTTTCCGCTGCAGAGTTGGTGTGCAGGGTGGATAATACTAAATGGCCAGTTTGTGCGGCTTTAATGGCTATTTCGGCGGTTTCAAGATCGCGGATCTCTCCCACCATTACCACATCAGGGTCTTGACGCAAGAAGGAGCGTAGTGCAGAGGCGAAGGTTAAACCCGCTTTTAAATTAATATGGACTTGGTTTACACCCTCAAGGTTAATTTCTACCGGGTCTTCAGCGGTAGAGATATTGCGCTCGGCGGTATTGAGGATATTTAACCCTGTGTAAAGTGAAACCGTTTTACCTGAACCTGTAGGACCTGTGACTAAGATCATCCCTTGGGGTTTTGCCAGCATCTCAAGGTAGAGCTTTTCTTGGTCAGGTTCATATCCTAGTTTTTCAATACCGAGCTGTGCGGAGGAGGAGTCTAATATCCGCATTACAATCTTCTCGCCCCACAGAGTCGGCAGGGTGCTTACCCGAAAGTCGATGGACTTAGTGCGGGAAAGCTTCATTTTAATCCGACCATCCTGAGGGACGCGGCGCTCGGCAATATCGAGTTTTGACATCACCTTTAAACGAGCAGATAGACGTCCCGAAAGGCTAATTGGTGGTTCGGAGACTTCATGTAAAATACCGTCGATACGAAAACGAATGCGGTAGCGTTTTTCATAGGGCTCAAAATGTAAGTCTGAGGCCCCTTTACGAATGGCATCTGTAAGAATCTTATTGATATAAATGACGATAGGTGCGTCATCACTACCGTCTCCAGCGTTTTCCTCTTGGCACTTATCGGTATCGGTAATCTCAATGCCAGCTAAAGCGGCTTCGTCCATACCGCCTAAATCTAAGCCGGTAATATCTTCTTCTAATACTTTTTCAAGAGCTTTAGTGAGCTTATCTTCCTCTACTAAAATCGCTTCGGCATGTAGGCCGGCACTAAATTGAAACTCTTCGAGGGCGGCAATATTGGTTGGATCTGAGGTGGCTATATAGAGGCGGTTACCACGTTTGAATAGTGGTAAGCAGCGGTGTTTTTCTATGAGTTTTTTATTGGTAAATTCTTCAGGTATAGCACTTAATTCGAATTCATTTAAATCAAGTAGTGGGGTGCCATATTCTTCATAGCAAAGTTCAGCAATGGAACGTGCCGAAATCAGCTTAGTTTGAACTAAAGTAGTAACGAGAGTCTGTTTAGTTTGACGGGATTTAGTGATGGCATTAGCCATCTGCTCTTCATTAAGCAGGCCTTTACGGATAAATAAGGTTGATAAACCTAAATGAAGACCTGTTGTTGGCATAAAACCTTAGTCTTAATAAATCGGTGAGAAGCAGTCAGTAACACAATCTTCTCACCTATACTCTTGAAAATAAAAATAAATTAGCAGAATTTTGTGCAGTTATCTATCCAAGTTACTTGGCCGCCTGCTAATGTACCTGTAAGAATGTAAGTATCACTTGCCGTTACCCCACCAAAAGCAACTGGAGTTACAGTTATAGTTACTTTATCTGCTGCGGTACTTGCAACTTCGACTTTAGTTACTAATCCTGATGCACCTGCAGCAGATGGTACACCTCCTTTACCATGACCACAGTTTGCAGCTGCTAGAGTTCCCTCTACTTGTCCGCAAACTTCAAGAGCAGTTTTGAAAGACGAAGCAGCTTGTACTATTTCTGTATATTTTGCTTTATCAGTATAAGTTTGATAAGCAGGCAATGCGATTGCAGCCAAAATACCGATAATGGCAACTACAATCATTAACTCGATCAAGGTGAAACCCTGAGCTTGCTTGTTTAAACCTTTATTCATTGCTTTCATTTCTTTCTCCAGCTTACGCAGTATTAATTAACAAGTTAACTTGTAGTCACCCGATGATAAGTAAAAATGTTTATTTTACAATCACTTTTACTTATCTGTTTTACTTTTAGCTTTAGTCACTGTGGACAGTGCTTACAACCGTTAAGCCTATACCATATTGGCTGATAAATCGATTTAAACTGTAACAATTTACCAACATACCATCTTGTATAGGTCATCGTTTGATGTATCGTCAAACATTTTGCATCTATCAATGTGCTCTTTAAATGTGGCGAATTTGCTATTGAGGTCGCAAGCCGCACCAAATTGCACAGGTTTCTTGCTCTGATTTCGCGCATAAAGGGTTCAATTTGCCCAAAACAATCTCACCCGTTACAGACGCTATACCTAACTTGATATACTTAACTCTTTTGGCAAGAAGCTATGTGTCATGGATAAGCACTACACATATCCCTTGCGTCAATCCTTTGCTGTCTTTCTGTATCCCGTCATACAGTAAGTGAGATACAGAAATTCCATGTCTTTAGTGTGTCTAGCATGCCGCTATTTCCACTTCTGTAAAAGTTAGTACAAAGTTAAAAAAAAGGGAACTGCTTTTTGGTAAAAAACACTAATAAAATGATTATTTTGTCTAAAAAGTTGACGTTAAAACGTATTGCGTTCTAACAAAAAATTGACAGTGATACAAATGTTGGCGTTATTTAACTTTATGTCAAAACTACGACGTGATTTTAGTGATTATTGAGTTAGGCGAAGTTTGGCGATAAACGCATTAGTTTTTAGTACTCTTTGATTAATAAAAAGAATGAATATGATTTAAAGTGATTTTTAATCAATCGCTTATTGGTTTAGCGTATTGTGTCCAATGTCTGATTGTGGACAGTGTAGGACTAACACTTTGTCTTTATTGTTTATAATTTAGCGTAATATCGAAGCTATTTTAGCCAGTATTTATGAATTAATAACGAAAGCGCTCCTCGGTGAGCGATTTATCATTACCAAGGCTGGCGTTTTTGTGTTTAAGAAATGCGTAAAACGAAAATGTTATAGCAATATGCTGTTTTATATATTGAGAAAAACACGATAAATGCCGAGAAGACTTTGAACAAAATCAATAAAGAAAAGTCAGCAAAGAATAGCTAAGAACGCAGGCAAAACTGGTAGATAAAAGCGGCTTAGTGTTAAGCCGCTTTTGGTTGGGTAGTTTGAAGGTGGGCATCTAGTGGATCAGAGTGCTATTGATAGCCCAAGCTTGGATTCAATAAGACTTGAGTCTGAGTGAGAGATCGAGGGCGCGAACGTGCTTTGTGAGTGCGCCGACGGAGATATAGTCAACCCCAGTTTTGGCAAATTCTGCCAAGGTATCTAAGGTGACGTTGCCTGAGACTTCCAGCTTGGCACCGCTGCCTTTCGCTTTGTATTGATTATTCAGCTCAACAGCTTCAACCATCATGGTGATGTCAAAGTTATCTAACATGATGATATCTGTGCCTGAATCTAGCGCTAATGCGAGCTCTTCTAAGGATTCGACTTCAACTTCTACGGGTTTATTGGGGTGCAAGCTGCGCGCAGCATCCACCGCTTGGCAAATGCCACCGCAGGCCATAATGTGGTTTTCTTTAATTAAGAAGGCATCAAACAAACCGATTCGATGGTTTTTACCGCCGCCACAGGTGACTGCGTATTTTTGAGCAGTGCGAAGTCCTGGGATGGTTTTGCGAGTATCGAGTAAGCGTGTGTGAGTGCCCGCTAACTTATCCACATAATGTTTTGTCAGCGTTGCCACTCCTGACAAGGTCTGAATAAAGTTCATTGCAGTGCGCTCGCCCGTAAGAATAGTGCGGGCTGGCCCTGAAAGTTCACATAACACTTGGTTTGGTAGCACCAGATCGCCATCATCAACATGCCAGTGCAGTGCGACTTCGCCACCTAATTGATTGAAGACTTGTTCGGCCCAAGCTTTTCCGCAAAAAACACCTTCTTCGCGAGTGATTAAGGTCGCTTCGGCATATTTATCAGCAGGAATAAGTTGGGCGGTAATATCGCCGTAGGCAATGGTTTTGCTGTGCTCGTTGATCTCGGTGCCACCAAGGTCTTCATTGAGGGCGGTTTTTACGGCGTGGCGAATATCGTTCTCTAGCATGATTGGGTCCTTGCATTCTTGCATGCCACAGATGGCGTGCTTGAAATTGCTTGCTTGCATTTAGGGCTAAGATTACCACCTAGTGCGAGTGATAAAAAGTCACAGGAAGTGTGCCGATTGAGATTATCCGGCTAACTGATGATGGCTTTGGGATGTGGCTAGTTATTTCACCTTTGTCATTGAATTGCATATATTCAGTCACTTAATGCTGTTAGAGTAGTGGCATTATGCCTGTAATATAGGAAGAGCTTATGCGCTTTGATGCCGGATGGTTTTCCTCGGCTCGACGCTGTGAGTCACCGCATTTTAACCGTCGCCCATTTGGGGAAATTAGCCTGTTGGTGATCCACAATATCAGTCTGCCTGCGGGATGCTTTGGACTTCCCTATATTGATCAATTATTTCAAGGGTGTTTAGATACCAAAGCCGATGAAAGTTTCGCCGATTTAGCGGGGCTACAAGTGTCAGCACATTTTTTAATTCGCCGCGATGGTGAATGTGTGCAGTATGTCAGTTGCGAAGATAGAGCCTGGCACGCAGGCGTATCTCGTTATGGCGAAAGGGAAAATTGTAATGATTTCTCTATCGGTATCGAGCTTGAAGGCACAGATACTGAGCCCTATACTGCGGCCCAATATCAGCAGCTTACAGAGTTGACTCGGGCCTTATTAGCGCAGTATCCCGCATTAACAGCACAGCGGATTGTGGGGCATAGTGACATTGCACCGATGCGCAAGACGGATCCAGGCCCAAGCTTCGACTGGGAAAGG
The DNA here is from genome assembly GCF_023475885.1 of Shewanella sp. 10B. Classification (NCBI taxonomy): domain Bacteria; kingdom Pseudomonadati; phylum Pseudomonadota; class Gammaproteobacteria; order Alteromonadales; family Shewanellaceae; genus Shewanella; species Shewanella sp. 10B. Next base: position 1,034,062 of record NZ_JAMDJO010000002.1, on the reverse strand, counting down.
TATTTAACAGCGTTAGGCTAGAAGCAAAGAGGAGTAAGCGAAGGGGAGGTATTTTTCTCATCACCCTGCGCGTTTCCGGCTTTTTTACAAGGAGTATTACCGATGGCATTATTTTCATTACTGGTCGCCATTCTTGTGGAACGATTAAAGTTCCTTCCCGCTTCGTGGCAGAGCGATCGCGTGCTGCAATCCTATCAATCCACTTTCTTTGGTGACAAAGCCTCGTTAACCAATACCAGTATGTTGCTCGCCATAGTGTTGCCAGCCTTGGTAGTGCATGTTTTGGGTTGGGTTGCATCAGGCATGTTTTGGGGGTTGTTAACCCTTGCCCTGTGGGTGCTAGTGGCAATTATTTGCTTTAATCATCAAAAACAGCGCGATAGCTTTAAAAAGTATATGCAGGCGGCGTGTCGCTCCGATGTGCAAGCCTGTTACCATTATGCCGCTGAATTAGATTGCAGTGAGTGTTTAGATGCTGTGTCTGAAAAAGACTTAGGCGCCAAGGTCGGGCAGAGTGTTGCCTGGATAAACTATCGTTATTACGGCGCAGTGGCATTATGTTTTATCTTCCTAGGCCCAGTTGGCGCTGTCTTATATTGCACCGCGCGTTTTTATGCCGAAGAGAATGTGCGTAAATCCCTTAACCTACCGCTTATCGAAGATATTATGTTTGTCCTAGATTGGATCCCGAGCCGGGTATTTTCCTTTGGCTATGCGCTCAGCGGTCAGTTTAGTGAAGGGCTTTCGGCTTGGCGTGACCATGCCTTAAATATCAATGCGAGTGCCAGAAGGGTAGTGACAGAAACGGCGTTAGCCTCTCAGCCGCTGCCAGAGGAGTCGAGTGCACCAGTTTGTGTACAATCGACCTTGGCATTATTAGTCTTAAGTAAACGCAACTTTACTCTGATGGTTGCTGTGTTGTCGCTGTTGACCATTTTTGGCCTAGTGACTTAAGCCGTAGTCGCCACGTGACATTTTATAGAAGGAATGGGTGAAGGTGATTCGCCAATTCCTTTTTTGTTTTTAGTGCACTGTAATCGACATTTCTGCTACGTCACAGAATGCTATTTCGCCACTGTCTTTTGGAATGATTTTCGGTGAAAATGCCTTTTACTCAGAGGCTTATGTGGCATTCATTTACTTATGTCAAATGGTCTGACCCCATAGTGACATTTTTAGGCTATGCTCTCACATCGTGAGCGGTTTTGAATGGGATCACCTTTTAAGGTCGATTTTCAATCTAGACATCAAAAGTGTGATTTGATAAAGTGCGCTCACTCATAAAAATTGGTAAGACCAATTTACAACGGAGCTGAGCGCCTAATGGCCTATAGTAAAATTAATCAGCCAAAAATTTCTGATGTGATCATGGCGCAACTCGAGCAGATGATCCTCGAAGGCAGTTTACAGCCGGGTCAGAAATTACCGCCGGAGCGCGAACTGGCCATCCAGTTTGAAGTGTCTCGCCCTTCACTGCGTGAAGCCATTCAAAAGCTTGAGGCGAAAGGGCTGTTAATGCGCCGTCAAGGCGGCGGTACTTATGTCAAAGAACAACTCTGGCAGAGCCTTGCCGATCCTATCGTTGAATTAATGACTGCCGATCCAGAAAGCCAATACGACTTGCTGGAATTCCGTCATGCGACCGAAGGCATGATGGCCTATTTTGCCGCATTGCGTGGCACAGACGCCGATATGCAGAATATCAAGCGTATGATCCTTGAGGTGGAAGCCGCCACCAATATTGAACAACAAGCCGCCGCGATTGTACGTTTTTACCGCGCCGTCGCCGAAGCGTCACACAATGTGGCTATGTTGCATCTCGTACTCAGTTTAACCCCTGTGCTGCATAAGAATGTGGCGCAAAACTTGGAGCTTTTAAGCCGCCGCGAAGAAGCCTCCACTATGGCCAACGATCACAGACGTGCTCTGCTCGCTGCTATCGTTCGTCGTGATCCTGAAGCCGCCAGAGAAGCCTCGAATGAACACTTAAGTTACATCGAAGAGGTGATGTTATCTGTGCGGGAAGAAGATAGCCGGTTGCAGCGAAGTTTGCGCCGTTTAAAGAGTGGCGCTTAAGTTCCCGACTTTAGCACTCGCTAAAGCGGAATATGCCGCAAACACCATTCATCATCATGTATATAGAGAAGGACAGTGTCATGTCTGAAGATATGCTACAAGACTTAGATCCGTTAGAGACTCAGGAATGGGTTGACGCCCTGCAAGCTGTATTAGAACAGGAAGGCCCTGAACGCGCCCATTTCTTATTAGAGAAACTGATCGATAAAGCCCGTCGCAATGGCACGCACTTGCCTTACACTGCGACCACGGCCTATTTGAACACCATTCCAGCGGGTCAAGAGCCGCACATGCCAGGTAACCAAGAGATGGAACGTCGCATTCGCGCCATCATCCGTTGGAACGCCTTAGCTATGGTTCTACGTGGTTCTAAGAAAGATTTAGAGTTAGGCGGCCATATTTCGAGTTTCGCATCGAGCGCAACCATTTATGACGTGTGCTTCAACCACTTCTTCCGCGCGCCAAATGAGAAAGACGGCGGCGACTTAGTGTATTTCCAAGGTCATATCGCTCCAGGTATCTACGCGCGTTCATTCTTGGAAGGTCGTTTAACTGAAGACCAACTGGCTAACTTCCGTCAAGAAGTGGATGGCAAAGGTTTATCTTCTTATCCGCACCCTAAGTTGATGCCTGACTACTGGCAATTCCCAACGGTTTCTATGGGTCTGGGTCCAATCCAAGCGATTTACCAAGCTCGCTTCTTAAAATACCTGACTGACCGTGGTCTGAAAGATTGTTCTGACCAAACCGTTTACTGCTTCTTAGGTGACGGTGAGTGTGACGAGCCAGAAGCCTTAGGTGCTATCGGTTTAGCTGCCCGTGAAGAATTAGACAACTTAGTCTTCATCATCAACTGTAACCTGCAACGTCTGGACGGCCCAGTACGCGGTAACGGTAAAATCATCCAAGAACTGGAAGGCGAATTCCGCGGCGCTGGCTGGGAAGTGGTAAAAGTGATTTGGGGTCGTTACTGGGATCCATTATTGGCTCGTGATACCAGCGGTAAGTTACTGCAGTTAATGGAAGAAACCGTTGACGGTGAATACCAAAACTGTAAAGCCAAAGGTGGCGCTTATACTCGCGAACACTTCTTCGGCAAATACCCAGAAACCGCCGAAATGGTGGCGAATATGTCAGATGATGACATTTGGCGCTTAAACCGTGGTGGTCATGACCCAGTTAAAGTGTACGCGGCATTAGACCATGCGCGTAAGACTAAAGGTCGTCCAACTGTGATCCTAGCGAAAACCGTTAAAGGTTACGGCCTAGGTGATGCGGGTGAAGGTAAGAACATCGCCCACAACGTGAAGAAAATGGGTATCGAGTCTATCCGTTACTTCCGCGATCGTTTCAATATCCCAATTCCAGACGATCAATTAGAAGATCTGCCGTTCTACCACCCAGGTCCAGATTCGGAAGAAGTGAAGTACATGATGAGCCGTCGTGCCGAGCTGCATGGCAGCGTGCCACAACGTCGCGAGAAGTTCAGCGAAGAGCTGGAAGTGCCATCACTGAAGATTTTCGACTCGATTCTGCAGGGTTCTAACGGCCGTGAAATTTCGTCAACGATGGCGTTTGTTCGCGTGCTGACAGCACTGTTAAAAGACAAGAAAATTGGCAAAAACATCGTGCCAATTATTCCTGACGAAGCGCGTACCTTCGGTATGGAAGGTCTGTTCCGTCAAGTGGGTATTTATGCTCACGAAGGCCAAAAATACGTTCCGCAAGACTCTGACCAAGTGGCTTACTACCGTGAAGATAAGTCAGGCCAAGTACTGCAGGAAGGTATTAACGAATTAGGTGCAATGTCATCTTGGGTATCGGCAGCGACCAGCTACTCAGTGAATGATGTGCCAATGATCCCATTCTACATCTACTACTCAATGTTCGGTTTCCAACGTATTGGCGACATGGCTTGGGCAGCGGGTGATATGCGTGCACGTGGCTTCTTAGTCGGTGGTACTTCTGGCCGTACAACCCTAAACGGTGAAGGTCTGCAGCATCAGGACGGTCACAGCCACGTACTGGCTAACACCATTCCTAACTGTATTACCTACGATCCAACTTACGGTTATGAAATTGCCGTTGTGGTACAAGATGGTATTCGTCGTATGTACGGCGAGAATCAAGAAGATATCTTCTACTACCTGACCACAATGAACGAAAACTACGAGCAGCCAGCCATGCCAGAAGGCGCAGAAGTTGGCATCGTTAAAGGTATCTACAAGTTAGAAACCGTAGCCGGCTCGGGTAAAGGCAAAGTTCAGTTAATGAGCTGTGGCACCATTCTTGAGCAAACCCGCAAAGCGGCTCAAGCACTGGCAAAAGACTTCGGTATCACTGCCGATGTATTCAGCGTAACCAGCTTCAACGAACTGACTCGCGATGGTCAAGCCGTTGAGCGTTGGAACATGCTGCACCCAACTGAAACGCCAAAACAAGCGTATATCAGCCAAGTGATCTCTAGTGATGCGCCTGCAATCGCAGCGACTGACTACATGAAGATCTACGGTGAGCAGTTACGTGCATACATGCCAACCGATTACAAAGTGTTAGGTACTGACGGTTTCGGTCGTTCAGACAGCCGTGACAACCTGCGTCACCACTTCGAAGTGGACGCTAAGTTCATCGTTATCGCGGCACTGAAGTCACTGGTTGATCGTAAAGAGCTGCCTGTTGATGTGTTAGCGAATGCCATCAAGGAATACGGCATCGACGCTGACAAGATCAATCCACAGTACGCGTAAGAGGCAATAAAAATGGCTGAATTAAAAGAAGTTTTTGTTCCTGATATCGGCGGCGATGAAGTACAGGTTATCGAAATCTGTGCTTCTGTGGGCGATACCTTAGCAGCGGAAGAGTCGATTCTGACCGTTGAAAGCGACAAGGCGACCATGGACATTCCTGCGCCTTTCGCGGGAGTGTTAGCCGAATTGAAAGTGGCCGTCGGTGACAAAGTCAGCGAAGGTACCTTAATTGCGATGATGCAAGCAGCGGGCACGGCTAATGTTCAAGCTGTGCCTGTTGCTCAAGCTGCCGCTCCTGCGCCAGCCCCAGCAGCACCTGCACCAGTACAAGCGGCTCCAGCCCCTGTGGCTGCCGCGCCAGCGACGGGCGCAACCCAAGTGGTTGAAGTTACTGTGCCGGATATCGGTGGTGACACCGATGTGTCAGTTATCGAAGTCTTAGTTGCCGCTGGCGATAAGATTGAGGTTGACGCTGGCCTTATCACGCTAGAAACCGACAAAGCGACCATGGACGTACCATCGCCATTCGCCGGTGTGGTGAAAGAAGTGAAAGTGGCTGTGGGTGACAAGGTTTCTCAAGGCTCCTTAGTGATCATGCTCGAAGTGGGCGGCGCGGCACCTGCCGCAGCGCCACAAGCGAGCGCGCCAGCCGCCTCTGCACCTGTTGCTCAAGCGGCTCCTGCAGCGCCAGTTGCTCCAGTCGCAGCTGCGGCACCAGTGGTTGCGGTTAAAGAAATCCAAGTGCCAGATATTGGCGATGCGAGCAATGTCGATGTGATCGAAGTGCTAGTGTCTGTGGGCGATGACATCACTGTTGACCAAGGCTTAATTACCCTTGAAACCGACAAAGCGACCATGGAAGTACCTGCGCCATTCGCCGGTAAACTGTTGTCGTTAACCGTTAAAGTGGGTGACAAGGTTTCTCAAGGTAGCGTGATCGCGACGATTGAAACTACTTCCGTTGCAACAGCAAGTGCAGGCAGTGCACCAGCGCCAGTAGCTCAAGCCGCAGCACCTGCTCCAGTTACCCAAGAAGCGGCACCAGCGCCTGTTGCTGCCGCTCCTAGCCGTCCACCTGTTCCACATCACCCAAGTGCGGGTGCGCCAGTGGCAACCGGTGTGGTTCATGCGTCTCCTGCGGTTCGCCGTTTGGCCCGTGAATTTGGTGTGGACCTCACTCAAGTGACGGGTTCTGGCCGTAAAGGTCGCATCATGAAGGAAGACGTACAGGCGTATGTGAAGTACGAACTGTCTCGTCCTAAGGCGACAGCAGCAACCTCAGTTGCAGCGGGTAACGGTGGTGGTCTGCAAGTAATTGCTGCTCCGAAAGTGGATTTCAGCAAGTTTGGTGAAGTGGAAGAGATTCCATTAAGCCGTATCCAGAAGATCTCTGGTCCAAACCTGCACCGTAACTGGGTAACCATTCCTCACGTGACTCAGTTCGATGAAGCTGATATCACCGAAATGGAAGAGTTCCGTAAGCAGCAGAACGACGCGGCGGCGAAGAAAAAAGCCGATTATAAGATCACTCCGCTGGTCTTTATGATGAAAGCTGTGGCGAAAACGCTGCAACAGTTCCCAGTGTTCAACTCAAGCTTAAGCAGCGACGGTGAATCACTGATCCAGAAGAAGTACTACCATATCGGTGTGGCGGTTGATACGCCAAATGGTCTAGTGGTACCTGTGGTGCGTGATGTGGATAAGAAAGGCATTATCGAGTTATCTCGTGAGCTGGCCGATATTTCTATCCGCGCCCGTGACGGTAAGCTGAAGTCTGCCGATATGCAGGGTAGCTGCTTCACTATTTCAAGCCTAGGTGGCATTGGTGGTACTGCATTTACCCCAATCGTTAACTACCCGGACGTGGCGATTTTAGGTGTGTCTAAATCTGAAATTAAGCCTAAGTGGAATGGTAAAGAATTCGAGCCTAAATTGATGTTGCCACTGTCGCTATCATACGATCACCGCGTGATCGATGGTGCTATGGCTGCACGCTTTAGCGTGACCCTGTCAGGAATTCTGTCCGATATTCGTACTTTGATTCTGTAAACAAATAAGGCTGCTCATCTTGAGTGGCCTTTTGTTTATTGTGATCAGTATCAAACACAGGTTAAAATGCGCCCACCTTACGCGCTGGCGCATTTTCGGTTGGCAGGATTACTCTCCTCCAACGGATTGAATGAGAATTAGAGGAAAACATGAGTAACGAAATCAAAACTCAGGTAGTGGTATTAGGTGCAGGTCCTGCTGGATATTCTGCTGCCTTCCGTGCGGCTGACTTAGGTCTGGAAACCGTTATCGTTGAACGTTTTAGCACTTTAGGTGGCGTGTGTCTGAATGTGGGTTGTATCCCATCTAAAGCCCTGTTACACGTTGCTAAAGTTATCGAAGAAGCCAAAGCCGTTGCTGCACACGGTGTTGTGTTCGGCGAGCCAACAATCGATTTAGACAAGTTACGCAGCTTCAAGCAAAAAGTGATCAGCCAGTTGACTGGTGGCTTAGGCGGCATGTCTAAAATGCGTAAAGTTAACGTTGTTAACGGCTTCGGTAAATTTACTGGCCCTAACAGCTTAGAAGTGACCGCTGAAGACGGTACTGTGACCGTTGTTAAGTTTGACCAAGCGATCATCGCTGCGGGTTCTCGCCCAATCAAACTGCCATTCATTCCCCATGAAGACCCACGTATTTGGGATTCGACCGACGCATTAGAACTGAAAGAAGTGCCTGGCAAACTGCTGGTTATGGGCGGCGGTATCATCGGTTTAGAAATGGGTACGGTTTACTCTTCTCTGGGCAGTGAAATCGATGTGGTTGAAATGTTCGACCAAGTGATCCCTGCGGCTGACAAAGACGTCGTTCGCGTATTCACTAAGCAAATCAAGAAGAAATTCAACCTGATCCTCGAAACTAAAGTGACAGCGGTTGAAGCCCGTGAAGACGGTATCTACGTTTCGATGGAAGGTAAGAGCGCGCCAACTGAGCCAGTACGTTACGATGCAGTGTTAGTGGCTATCGGCCGTACGCCAAATGGCAAGCTGATCGACGCTGAAAAAGCAGGCGTTAAGATCGACGAGCGTGGTTTCATCAACGTAGACAAGCAATTACGTACAAACGTACCGCACATCTACGCAATCGGTGACATCGTTGGTCAACCAATGTTGGCTCATAAAGGCGTGCACGAAGGCCACGTAGCGGCTGAAGTTATCGCGGGCATGAAGCACTACTTCGATCCAAAAGTCATCCCATCAATCGCTTACACCGACCCTGAAGTGGCTTGGGTAGGTCTGACTGAGAAAGAAGCGAAAGAGCAAGGTATTGCTTACGAAACAGCGACTTTCCCATGGGCAGCATCTGGCCGTGCAATCGCTTCTGATTGCAGCGAAGGTATGACTAAGCTGATTTTCGATAAAGACACTCACCGTGTTATCGGTGGTGCTATCGTGGGTGTGAACGGTGGCGAACTGTTAGGCGAAATTGGTCTGGCAATCGAAATGGGTTGTGATGCTGAAGATTTAGCATTAACTATCCACGCGCACCCAACGCTGCATGAGTCAGTGGGTCTAGCGGCTGAAATCTACGAAGGTTCTATTACTGACCTGCCAAACCCAAAGGCAAAGAAAAAGTAAGCTGATACCTTTCTTAAAAAAGCGTCCATTAGGGCGCTTTTTTATTGCATTGATAAAATTGTAACTTTAATGTGAACAAGCGGGTGAATTGAGGCTTTTGAGCTGCTAAAGTACATTTATACCCAAGCGACCTCAAAATACGAGTTTCAGAGCGCCTAGGGTGCTTCGATTCAAGGCGCATCAATGAAAAATGTCGGCCACCTTTTGAATTGATGCAACACGGAAGTGGAGTGCTCTAGGCGCTCCGTCCCGGCGGGGTTTAACGCACTTTATGCCGTGTTGGCTATTTTTGACTTAGCCCACTAGGCCTACAAATAGCCGCCTTGCTTAAAGTGCGTTAAATTCCCGCTGAATTCTGCATTTTGAGGTGGTTTGGGTATATGTATGAAGTAAGCCATCAAATGCAAACAAGAATAACTAAAACACTTCTGGCATGTTTCATCCTTTTTATCTCTGGTCTGAACATGGTTTGGGCTGGTGGATTTGTGCAACGTGTATTCACCGATAGAGATGGATTAGCCGCCACCAGTATCCGCGGCTTGACCTTAGATGACCATGGTTTTGTTTGGGCGGCGACCGAGCAGGGCTTATATCGTGTGAGCAATTCTAAGGTCAGACGTATCGACAAAACGGGTACTGAGTCCCGCATTGCGGATGATTTCCTCAACTCGGTAGTCAATGTTGGGCAAGATAAGCTGTTGGTGAGCACTAACGCAGCACTGTATCTCTACGATATCAGTAATAACCAATTTATTCTGTTTGGCTCCCCCAATTTATTTCCACATTTTCCCGGTGGTGCTCTCGTCTCTGCTGCGCGGATGAATGCACAAAACTGGTTATTACTGATTGATAATGGACAGATTTATCAATACTCGCCTGTTAAAGCTGAACTCACTCTAGTCACTCAACTGACGGTTAATCGCGATCTGCCTTGGCGCAAGCTGCTGTCTCTGCCTAATGGACAGATGTTGTTGGCTGGGCAGTTTGAGTTACAGCTGCTCGATAATGCGGGCAAGACAGTGCATCGATACCCTTGGACTGAGTCTATGGGCAGTATTCTCGATATGCTTGAGGATTCTAAAAATCGAGTTTGGCTGGCGACGAGTCGCGGGGTGTATCGACTCGATACTAACTCGCAGCAACTTGAACCCGTGCCTGAATTGCCCGATTGGAGCACTGTGATTGTCGAAGGTCCTAAGGGCGCACTGTGGTTTGCCAGTCGTTTTGGCTTATTAAAATGGACGCCAGAGACACACCAGATAGAAAACTATCAAGAAGAACTGAAAAAACAAGCCAATATGGAAATCCTTAAGGCCATGCTCTTCGATGAGTCAGGCCTGATGTGGGTGGGCGGCTCGGGTGATGGTTTGGCGTTACTGGCATCCCAGCCCGATTTTATCTTAGAGACCTATACTGCAGACAAACCCTACGCACTAAGCGATGCCATGATTTGGTCAGTGCTTGCCACTCCGGAGGGGTTGTGGCTTGGTTCTTCGAGTGTGATGTTTATTGCCAAGGACACCCAGCAAGCCATAGATATCCAGATCGAAGGTTTGCTATCGCACGAGAGCATTTACGATATTAGCGAGTTTGCCGATCATTCATTGCTGGTTTCAAGCACCAGTGGCTTATTTGTTGTCGATAGGCGAACTCTAAAAGGCGAAAGTTTTGCCGAGTGGCTCGATGGGCGTGATGAGTTTAAAAATAAACTCATCTATCGCACTTATGCCGATCCTCAATTGAAGGGGCGTGTGTGGATAGCGAGTTCTACAGGGCTGTACTTCTGGGAGCCGGGGTTATTAACGCCGCAAGCCTTTAATATCGATAAGCCTGTGAAAGGGGATGCAGAGCCTAAACGCCCAGCGATTAGAACCTTGTATCGAGCCTCCGACGGTAAGCTGTGGGTAGGTGGCAAACGGGTCTTCGGCTATATCGACGAGTCGAATGAGTTCCATGATCAACGAAACTTATTCAATGGTTTAAGTGCCATGCCGACTGTGAGCCATATTGAAGAAATGTCACCCGGGGTGATGTGGTTTGGCTCCTATGAAAAGGGATTATTCGAGTATCACCTCAATAGCAGTGAGCTGGTCTCGCTCACAGCCCTGTGGCAAGTGAATTGCAGCTCAGTGTTTTTTATCCAAAAGACGCCTAAAGCTAATCTAGTCGCCTGCGCCGATTCATTGATCCGCCAAGATATCGCGACTGGCCACATCGCTATGTTCGATCAGCTCGATGGCTTGATTTCCAATGAGTTGAACGAGGGGGCTTACTTTTATTCGCCCGAGTTCGGTTTGTATCTCGGCACCCCGGAAGGGGTGATGCACCTCGATGTGGACAAGTTAGTCAACCGTATTACCGACGATCATGTAATGCTCGAGTCAGTGTCTGTCTATTACGATAACAGCACGGAAGTTTCGCTACTGCCAAAACCTATGATGGTCGTCAAACCCGATGCCAATATGGTGAGTTTGCAGATCACTAACCTCGATTATCTCGATGATTCGCCTATCCAATTTAAATACCGACTGCGTTACCAGGGGGAAGAGGATAACTATGTGCTGCTGCAAGGCGAGTCACAGATAAACCTCGCGGGACTGGCGGCGGGCGAGTATGAATTGGAAATCTTAAGCCAAGTGAATGGCATCTGGTCGGATAAACCCTTCGCCTATCCCTTCTATGTTGAGCAGCATTGGTGGCTGACTCAGGGTTTTAAAGGCGTATTATTGCTAACGTTTTCGATCATCGCCCTGAGCCTTGCTTGGTATCGTCAGCGTCAGGTGCGCACTTTTATGACGATGAACCAAGCGCTGACCGAGAGTGATGATCGTTTGCGGCAGTCACTGCGTGGCAGTGATTCCGATCTTTGGGAGTGGCATAGAGATACCCAAAGCTTTTACCTCGATAACCGAGGCGCGGTGCTGGGCACCCATGCCAATGAGATAGTCGTTTCCCTCGAGACACTCCCCGTTCACCCCGAGGATAGGGATAAGGCCCTCGCGCAGTGGAACAGTATGTTGGCTGGCGAGATTGACAGATTTGAGGCCGAGTATCGCTATCAACGTCGAGACGGTAACTGGGGCTGGCTAAGGGTGAGGGGGCGCCCTGTGTCGCGCAATCGCCATACCAAAGTGATTGAGCGGGTGGCGGGGATCTACAGTGATATTACCCTGCAGCGTCAGCTAGAGGATGAAATTAATCTCCTCGCCCAAGCCTTTGAGAATACCTCGGAGGGTGTGCTGATCTTGGATGTGGATGAAAATATTCGAGTGGCAAACCATGCGGCGCAGCAGATTATTGGTTCAGAGCAGCATGATCTTGTCGGCCAATCTTTCTCTCAATTTGTGCAAATGAAGGATGGCCTCTCGACCGAAGTGCATCAGTTGCTCGGCCAAGACTGTTCGTGGACGGGTGAGCGCGAGTTAGTGGGACAGAATGGACTGATTTGCCCAGTGTGGCTTAACGTCTCGGTGATGCAATCGGCTAACGATAGCTCACTGCATTATGTGATTGTTTTTTCAGATATCACCGAGCGGAAACGTACCGAGGCGGATTTAAGGCGGCTGGCGAATTATGATGTGCTAACTGGGCTGCCAAACCGCTCGCTGTTTTCCAGCCGTTTATTGCAATCGATTCAGACTGCGCAGCAGAGTGGCGAAAAGCTGGCGCTGTTATTCCTCGATCTCGACCGCTTTAAGCATGTAAACGACTCCTATGGCCACAGTATGGGCGATGCCTTGCTGGTGGAAGCCTCCAACCGCTTACAGTCTTGCATCGGTAGCGAACATTTGCTCTGTCGCTTCGGTGGCGATGAGTTTGTGATCCTGCTAAGAAACGCCAATAACTTAAACGAGATAAACCACATTGCCGAGCGGTTACTGGCGCAAATTGTGGCGCCATTTAAATTGTTTGGTCGGGAGTTTTATATCTCCACCAGTATCGGGATCAGTATTTGGCCCGACGATGCGGTGCAGCCAGAAGCCTTTATTAAAAATGCCGACCTTGCCATGTACCACGCCAAGGAAGAAGGGCGCGGCAACTTTAAATATTATTCGTCGGAGCGTAATGCCCAAGCGCTTTATCATTTACGTTTGGAGGCGGATTTACGTAAGGCCATCGAGCGCGAAGAGTTTGAGCTCTATTATCAGCCTCAGATTGATATCTTGCGGGGCGATAAATTTATTGGGATGGAAGCCTTAATCCGTTGGCGCCATCCGAAGGAAGGTTATATCCGCCCCGATATTTTTATTAAGGTCGCCGAAGCCTGTGGTTTAGTGGTTGAAATCGACCGCTGGGTATTCCGCCGCGCCTGCTTGGAGGGCGCTAAGTGGGTAAAACGTTGTGCGGCCCCCTTTAAATTGTCGGTGAATATTTCTGCGGTGCATTTCCGCCAGCCGGATTTTATCGAAGGCTTGAAAAAAATCTTAGCCGATACCCAAATGCCGACCTCATCCCTCGGGTTAGAAATCACCGAAGGCGTGTTGATGAAGGAAGTGCAAGCGGCAAAAAGCCATCTGACTCAGCTTAAAGAATTGGGAATTGAAGTGGCTATTGACGACTTTGGCACTGGCTATTCTTCCTTGGCTTACCTACGTCATTTTGATGTGAATACCTTGAAGATTGACCGCTCCTTCTTGATTGATATCGCGACTAACTCTGCGGATCAGGCGATTGTTAGCAGTATTATCGAGCTGGCTCGCAACTTGAAATTAACCGTGGTGGCCGAAGGGGTCGAAACGGTCGAACAGTTGGAACAGGTCTTTAGCCGCGGCTGTTATATAGTGCAGGGCTATTATTTTGCTAAGCCTATGTCGGTGACAGAGTTCGAACGATATTTACTGCAAAAAACGACTCTTGGATCTTAAGTTTAGGGTTATTTCCAAGTCATGCTGATGCGGTTTACTTGTGAAATATTGGTCGTTATTTTGAGCGTTTGTCTATTGCATTCACTTCGCTATTTCGTTGCGGAATAGCGAACTGTGTTTATCTTGTATTGCTTAATCACTCATCGGTTCAGATAAAATATCGCTGACGGTTAAATCAATAAATTTGTTAAGATAAGTTGAATTTTTTATCCAATAAAAAGTAGCCCATTATGATGCGTCGAATACTCGCTTCTGTCTTTTTATGTTTTTTGCTAACGCCCTTGTATGCGGCGGAACGACCTAAGGTTGGGCTGGTACTCAGTGGTGGCGGCGCTAAAGGTGCTGCGCACGTGGGCGTGCTTAAAATCCTAGAAGAACATCATATTCCCGTGGACTACATCGCAGGTACCAGTATCGGTGCCTATGTTGCTGGCATGTACTCTTTGGGCTACAGCGCGAGTGAAGTCGAAGCCATTATGATGGGGGTCGATTGGGACAGCGGTTATTCGGATACCATTCCGCGTAACGTCTTGAGTTATCGAGATAAGCAGTTACGTGATCGTTACAATATTCCGCTCAACATAGGTTACAACGAAGGAGAGGTTAGGGCACCGAGTGGATTGTTGCGTGGGCAAACCATGTCGCAGCTATTACGCCAATCAACCGATCTGGTACAGCAATTTGGCGATTTTGATGCCTTAGCCATTCCCTATCGTGCGGTCGCGACGGATTTAGAAACCAGTTTGCCCGTCGTCATCGACCACGGCAGTTTAGTCAAAGCCATGCAGGCATCTGCGACTGTGCCGGGTGCACTGCAACCGACTCAGATCGATGGCAAGTTATTAGTCGATGGCGGTATTGCCAACAATATGCCCGTGGATGTGGTTAAGGCTATGGGCGCGGATATCATCATTGCCGTAGATATCGGCTCGCCGCTGGTGAAAAAAGACAAATTGGATAGCACGATTGCGGTGCTCGACCAGTTATCTAACTTCCTGACCAATGCCAGTACCGAAAAGCAAAAACAATTACTAACAGATAAAGACGTATTGATCCGTCCCGCTATCGATGCCTTAAGCACCACAGACTTTACCATCATGCCCTTGGCCCTGACGTTAGGGAAAGAAGCCGCCAACGGCCAGCTAGATAAATTGCAGGGCATGAGTGTCAGCGCTGAAGAATATGCCGCCTATGTGGATGCGAAGAAGGCCAAGGGCAAGTTATTAATGGCGGATGTGGCGCATCCTATTAAAGAAATCGTATTCGATAACCAGTCTAAGGTTAGTCTGAACCTATTGAAGGAAACCTTAGATCTGAAAGCCGGCCAAGCTGTCACTAAGGATGAGCTAAACGAGGCGTTAAAACGGATTTATGCCTTAAACAAATTTGAGCGCGTGGATGCCGAGTTTGTGGAAGGCGAAGAAGGCCGGGTACTGACTGTGACTACCCGTGCGAAATCCTGGGGGCCAAATTACTTCCAACTTGGCTTTAACTGGGAAGATGATTTTAGTACCGATTCGGCCATCAGTTTCGACATGGCTTATACCATGACCGACTTAACCTTTAATGGCGGCGAGTGGCGTAACGAAGTCAAATTAGGCTTTGAAAAACTATTTGCGACTGAGTTTTATCAACCCTTGGACAGGGACCAAGAGTTTTATAGCCGAGCCCGTTATCAATACGATATCCATAATTGGGACTTGTACGATAACAACAACCGCGCCCTAATCTTCGACAAGAAGACTCACACAGTTGAACTAGGTATTGGCTATAATTATGTTTTACAAGGGTTTATCGAGTTTGGTCTTGTGGCGGAAAAGGGCGTTATTGTCAACGATGCCTGGCTGATTAAGGATTTCGATTTTAAATCCTACGGCGCCTACTTAAGAGCGGGTTATGACAGCTTAGACAGTATCAGCTTCCCGACATCGGGTAACCGAATCACCTTAAATGTGTATGTGCGCAATGAGGATTTTGACGATCTCGTCGACAACAATGAGAACGAATATAGCGTGCAGATTGAGGCCGATTGGAAAGGGGCGCTGAGTGTTGGCAATCATGCCTTTGTGGGGAAAGCCTCGATAGCGACCAACAATAACGATGGGCTCAATACCTTGCACTTGTCGGATTTAGGCGGTTTCTTAAATCTTTCTGGTTATCACAAAGACTCGTTAACAGGCGCCCATAAGCTCTTCGGTGCCTTTGTCTATCAGTATGATTTAGGTCGCGATGCCCTCGGAATGACGGATTATCCACTCTATTTAGGCTTAAGTTTAGAGGCGGGTAACGTGTGGTTTGAACGGGATGAAGTCTCGCTCTCAGATCTTATCTATGCTTCTAGCCTTTACATAGGCACAGATACTTCCATGGGGCCGGCTGCACTTGGCTTTGGTGTGACTGACATGGGTGATAAATCCCTGTATCTATTCGTCGGTAAAGCCTTCTAAATTGAGCGAAGGGCATAACTGAGGTTATGCCCTTCATCTTTTTATCGGCACATTATCCCGCATGGCCTGAAAATCCTGTTTATACTCGTTTGCGCAAATATCACTAAGTGTCATAACCTTTTACAAAATCTTGCTACAGCCAAACTAGGCAAAATGCTAAGGTTTTGCTGGAAAAAATAACAACACTCTCAACGGAAGCTGGGGAAAACAATGAAGAAGATTAGCACACTGGCGCTGGGGATTGCCCTGAGCCTAGGTTTAGCCGCTTGCAGCAGCGAGCCTAAAACTGAAGTCGCCGCGGTTTCTGGCATTGAATTACAAAACTTTGATGCCTCAGTTCGCCATCAAGACGATTTTTACTACAGCGTGAACGGTAAATGGTTAGCGAATACGCCTATCCCTGCCGACAAGTCTAACTACGGTGCATTCTCTGTGCTGTACGATCAAAGCCAAGATGCGTTGAAAAAAATCATCGATGCCGCCGCAGCGCAAAAAGATGCTGCTCCTGGCTCTAATAATCAAAAAATCGGTGACTTTAACGCCAGCTTTATGAATACCGATTTGCTCGAAACCTTAGGTGTGACCCCGCTTAATCCTTTGCTGGCGGATATCGCGGCGGTGAAAACCCACGGCGAATTACCCGCTGTGATGGGCAAATTGCTGACCAGCGGCTCAGGCATTCCCTTTGGTTTCTACGTCAATAACGACGCGAAAAACTCTACCCAATATGCGGTGTATATCAGCCAGTCGGGCTTAACTCTGCCAGATCGTGATTACTACCTCAAAGATGACGCTAAGTTTGCCGCAACCCGCGAAGCGATGGCGAAATATGTGACTGATATTTTGACCGAAGCCGGCTACAAGAATGCTAAACGCGCGGCGAAAAACGTGGCCGACATCGAGATGATGATCGCGAAGAGCCAGTGGAGCCGCGTTGAATCTCGCGATGCTAACAAGTCTTACAACAAGTTGAGCCGTGCAGAGCTGCAAAAGCTGACCGGCAAGTTTGATATCAATGCCTTTGCGACTAGCGCAGGTCTTGGCGATAAAGTGACTGAAGTCATCGTGCGTCAGCCATCTTACTTAGAAAAGTTAGGCGCTAATTTTGATGCCTTCCCTGTTTCTGCTTGGCAGGATTACTTAACGTTCCACTTAGTGGATAGCTATGCTGAGCTACTCAGCAAAAACTTCGTAGACCTTAACTTTGCCTTCAAAGGCAAAACCTTAATGGGTATTGAAGAGCAACAACCACGCTGGAAAAAGGCTGTAGATGGTGCCGACCAAGTGATTGGTGAATTAGTGGGTGAGGAGTATGTGAAGCAATACTTCAAGCCAGAAGCGAAAGCCCGCATGGAAACCATGATCAAAAACCTGATCAAGGGCTTCGAAGTCAGCATCAATGAACTCGAGTGGATGACGCCAGAAACGAAAGTCGCGGCTCAGGAAAAACTGTCTAAGTTTACCTACAAGATTGGTTATCCAGACAAGTGGAAAGACTACACAGCCTTAGAGATCAAACCTGATGAGCTGGTGGGTAACTATATGCGTTACGCCAACTTCGAATATCAAGACATGATCAACAAGCTAGGTAAGCCAATCGACCGTACCGAGTGGCATATGACGCCACAAACGGTCAACGCTTATTACAGCCCTGTAGGTAATGAAATCGTATTCCCAGCAGCGATTCTGCAACCGCCATTCTTCAATATGGAAGCCGATGATGCGGTCAACTACGGTGGTATCGGTGCGGTAATTGGCCACGAAATCAGCCATGGTTTCGACGACCAAGGTGCTAAATACGATGGCGATGGCAACCT
Organism: Shewanella sp. 10B; assembly: GCF_023475885.1. Classification (NCBI taxonomy): domain Bacteria; kingdom Pseudomonadati; phylum Pseudomonadota; class Gammaproteobacteria; order Alteromonadales; family Shewanellaceae; genus Shewanella; species Shewanella sp. 10B. The sequence goes on along the minus strand of NZ_JAMDJO010000002.1, from coordinate 1,016,484 downwards.
GCGTGACTGGTGGTCGGATAAAGACCGTGAAGAATTCCAAAAACGCGGTAAGCAACTGTCGGCTCAGTATTCTGGCTATGAAGCCTTGCCCGGTAAGTTTGTGAACGGTGATTTAACCTTAGGCGAAAACATCGGTGACTTAGGCGGGTTAACCGTAGCGGCGCGTGCCTATGCGATGAGCTTAAACGGTAAATCTGCGCCAGTGCTCGATGGCTTAACGGGCGAGCAGCGTTTCTTCGTCGGTTGGTCACAGGTATGGCGCCGTAACTACCGTGATGAAGAGTTAGGTCGTCGTTTACTGACGGATCCACATTCACCTAGCCACTACCGTGCTATGGGTACGCCTCGCAATATCGAAGCCTTCTACAAAGCCTTCGAGATGAAAGAGAGCGACAAGATGTACTTAAAACCAGAAGAGCGCGTGAAAATCTGGTAATCCATAGGATGAAAATGAAAAAGCCAGACGGATGTCTGGCTTTTTGCTTTTCGCAATTTGGTGCTGTGATTAGCCCAAGATCGCCGGTAAATCTAACAGGCTGTCGGCTTGGTGGTGGGCGACAATCCATTTCGCCTCACCGCGTTGCTCTGGTGCGGGAATGGCAACGGTTTGCATATTGGCGGCGCGGGCGGCGATCAGACCATTAAAAGAGTCTTCAATCGCGAGGCAATAACGCGGGTCGACTCCTAAGGCGGCCGCACAATTTAAGTAAACCTCGGGATGCGGCTTGCCATAGGTGAGTCCTTCGGCGGATTGTACCGCCATAAACTTATCGCTGAGGCCGAGTTTACTGAGTACGGCTTCGATAATGGTGTAAAAAGAGGAGGTCGCTAAGCCTATCTTTAAGCCTTTGGCTTGGCAGTATTCCATCGCCTGCTGAACCCCTGGCATGGCTTCGCCCGTTATCAGGATTTCCTCTGCGACTCTATCGACGATGGCTTTGCTCACCTTAGCATTGTCGTAATCGGCCCAAGGGGCTTTGTGATACCAATAGTCGACACATTGGTCGATGCGTAAACCCGTGGTTTGTTGAATCGTTTCGATAGTGACTGGCACGCCAAGCGCCGATAACACTTCATATTCAACCCGCTGCCAAAGGGGTTCTGAATCGATTAACACACCATCCATATCAAAAATAACAGCTTGAATACTAAGGGATGTCATTACTACTCCAAGGGATGGGAAGGATTACTAAGCGCTATGCTCTGGGAACTTGAGTGTATGTTTAAGCTTGGCATCTTCAAAGTCTAAAAGCGCATAGTTTAAAAATATTTACGCTTAACCTGCGGTTGTGAGCAAAAAAATAATCGTTCGATTTTAAATTGATTAACTTATGTTAACTATTTGTCGATTATGGTTTTTTGTCTGTTTTCAAACTATTGTCTAATTTCCCTTGTTTTATTCTTGCCGTAAGTTGAGCTGCACCTCCGGATTTAGCCCTTATTTCGTCTTTCGCCGAGTGTGACCTGATTCATACTTTTGCAAAGCTGTAGTATACTGCTGGCCGGAAATACGGGTCGATCATGTCGGACTGTCAGCTTCAATTGAGAAGACGTGCAGTTTCGTTGTTAGAGCGCCAAACAAAGAGGAATGTTGCCGTGCTAGAAGCATATCGTAAACACGTCGCAGAACGTGCTGCAGAGGGCGTAGTCCCTAAGCCATTAGATGCACATCAAGTGGCTGAACTGGTTAAATTGGTTCAAAATCCCCCCGCTGGTGAAGAAGCCGTTATTCTTGACCTGCTAGAAAATCGAATTCCCCCAGGTGTTGACGAAGCTGCTTACGTAAAAGCCGCTTTCTTAGATGCGGTTGCTAAAGGCACTGCAACTTCACCCATCCTGTCTGCCGAACGTGCGACTGAGTTATTAGGCACTATGCAAGGTGGCTATAACATCGAGCCGCTGATCGCTCAGTTAGATAACCCTGCTCTGGCGCCTTTAGCCGCTAAAGCCTTATCTCACACGCTACTGATGTTTGATTCTTTCCACGATGTGGTTGAGAAAATGGAAGCGGGTAATGCCTATGCTAAACAAGTCGTTGAAGCTTGGGCAAATGCAGACTGGTACTTAAGCCGTCCAAAATTAGCGGACAAAGTGACCCTGACCGTATTCAAAGTCTCAGGTGAAACCAACACCGACGACCTGTCACCAGCACCCGATGCTTGGTCACGTCCAGATATCCCATTGCACGCTTTAGCTATGCTGAAAAACGCGCGTGATGGTATCGAGCCAGATGTACCTGGCAGCGTAGGTCCAATCAAGAAATTAGAAGAACTGAAAACCCAAGGTTTCCCATTAGTTTACGTGGGCGACGTTGTGGGTACAGGTTCATCACGTAAGTCTGCGACTAACTCAGTACTGTGGTTCATGGGCGATGATATCCCATTCGTACCTAACAAACGTGCTGGTGGTTTCTGCTTAGGTGGCAAAATTGCACCGATTTTCTTCAACACTATGGAAGATGCGGGCGCACTGCCAATCGAACTTGACGTTAGCAAAATGGAAATGGGCGATGTGATCGACATTTACCCATACGCTGGCCAAGTGAAGCGTCATGGCTCAGACGAAGTGATTTCTGAGTTCAGCCTGAAAACCGACGTACTGTTAGACGAAGTGCGTGCGGGTGGTCGTATTCCATTGATCATCGGTCGTGGTTTAACTGACAAAGCGCGCGCAGTGTTAGGTTTACCAGCCTCTGACGTATTCGTACGTCCTCAAGACATCGCTGACTCTGGCAAAGGTTACACTTTAGCGCAGAAGATGGTCGGTAAGGCCTGCGGTGTTGCTGGCGTGCGTCCAGGCCAATACTGTGAGCCTAAGATGACCTCTGTGGGTTCTCAGGACACTACCGGCCCTATGACCCGTGACGAGCTGAAAGACTTAGCCTGTTTAGGTTTCAGTGCTGACCTGACTATGCAGTCATTCTGCCACACTGCCGCTTATCCAAAACCAGTAGACGTTAACACTCACCACACTCTGCCAGACTTCATCATGAACCGTGGCGGTGTGTCTCTGCGTCCAGGTGACGGTGTTATCCACTCTTGGTTAAACCGTATGTTATTACCAGACACAGTCGGTACTGGTGGTGACTCACATACGCGTTTCCCAATCGGTATTTCATTCCCAGCGGGTTCTGGTTTAGTTGCTTTCGCAGCGGCGACCGGTGTGATGCCTCTGGACATGCCAGAATCAGTATTAGTGCGCTTCAAGGGCAAGATGCAACCTGGCATCACCCTACGTGATCTAGTACACGCGATTCCATTAAAAGCCATTGAAATGGGTCTGCTGACCGTTGAGAAGAAAGGTAAGATCAACATCTTCTCTGGTCGCGTACTGGAAATCGAAGGCTTAGAAACCCTGAAAGTAGAACAGGCTTTCGAACTGTCTGACGCTTCTGCAGAACGCTCTGCAGCAGGTTGTACTATCAAGTTAGACAAAGAGCCAATCATCGAGTACCTGAACTCGAACATCACTATGCTGAAGTGGATGATCGCCGAAGGTTACGGTGATCGTCGTACTATCGAACGTCGTATCAAAGGCATGGAAGAGTGGTTAGCGAATCCTGAGCTGATGAGCGCCGATAAGGATGCTGAGTACGCTGCTGTGATCGAAATCGATCTGAACGAGATCAAAGAGCCAATCCTGTGTGCGCCTAACGATCCGGACGATGCAGTATTACTGTCTTCTGTTGCGCAAACGCAAATCGACGAAGTATTCGTTGGCTCTTGTATGACTAACATCGGTCACTTCCGTGCGACCGGTAAGATGTTAGACAAGTTCGCTAAGACGCTGCCAACTCGTCTGTGGATTGCTCCACCGACTAAGATGGATAAAGACCAGCTGACCGAAGAAGGTTACTACGGTATTTTCGGTCGCGTTGGTGCGCGTATCGAGATCCCAGGCTGTTCACTGTGTATGGGTAACCAAGCACGTGTGGCCGAAGGTGCAACTGTAGTATCAACTTCTACCCGTAACTTCCCGAACCGTTTAGGTACAGGCGCTAACGTTTACTTAGCCTCTGCGGAGTTAGCGGCAGTTGCAGCCCTGTTAGGTCGTCTGCCAACGGTTGAAGAATACCAAGAATACGCGAAAGAGTTAGATGCAACAGCAGCTGACACTTACCGTTACTTGAACTTCGATCAAATCGATTCTTACACTAAGAAAGCATCACAAGTGATCTTTCAATCAGCTGTATAATTGATTGATATGACAATAAAAAAGCCAGCGAAAGCTGGCTTTTTTGTTTGTGGATTTTATTGCTAAGTGCTTGGTTAAGAGGTGAATGCCAATCTCAAACATTTATCAAGGATGGCGACTTGCCCCAAGCGACGAGTCATCATGCGACTCGCGGCGCATAACGGTTAGCACTAATTAGGCTTGTTGGGCGTGCTCTGAATACTGGTTATGTAACACTTCGAGTAATTTATCTTCTAATTCGAAACGGGTTTCCATAGTGTGGGCCAGTTCGGAAAGATCCTTATCGAGCTGGTATAACACTTGGTCATCCTGAGCTTCGGCGTACTTATCATTAAAATCTAACGCCGCATTGGTGGTCGGGGTGATCTTTGGCAGTACTTGCTGGGCTAAGGTTTTGCTCGAGGCGCCAAACTTTTCACAGGCATTGACCACTTGGTCATAGACTTCGAAATGGCCTTCGGAGACGTAATCGACTAATAAATCACAAAAGGATTTTACATGGTCGAAGGAAGGAAGGGATTTTTCGGCTTTCCCATAGGGAGGAAGGCCCGCTATCTGGCAGTAATGCACCAAGAGTTTACGACGATTTTCTAGCCATTGATCTATAAGCTTATTTGAACCGCCCCACTTTTGTTCTGCTTTTTCGAGTTCTCTCAGCATGATGCATTCCATTTAAGTGCCAGGACATGACTCTAATGTAGGGGAGAAATAGCTCTTGGATCAACCCTTTTTGTTGGGATTTGCGAGAATTGGCAGATGGACAAACCAGCTGTTTTGTATAAAAAAATGCGGAAATAAAAAGCCCAACGATAGAAACCTATCGTTGGGCGAGTAATGTATATAGCAGGCTCGATGCGACGAGCTTCTTGATTGTTCTTGCTAGCGCAAACTTTTTATACCAAAGGCAGGAAACCAGCGCAACTTTTTTCTGTCTTAGTGTGACTTTGGGTTCGATTAATAAACAGTATGTTATCTGGCTAGCATTTTGACGATAAGTGCTTAAATGGACAGCAATGATGGGGATTAGCTCACATAAATTAGCTCATATTGGTTACATTATTCGCGTAAATGCTAAACTACCGACCCAGCGGATCTCAATAAGTCTAGGAATCAAGCCAAATGGCAGAATTAAAGAATGATCGTTATTTACGCGCCCTACTAAAACAGCCTGTTGATATGACTCCAGTGTGGATGATGCGTCAAGCAGGTCGTTATCTTCCTGAATACAAAGCGACTCGCGCTCAAGCGGGTGACTTCATGTCTTTATGCAAAAACCATGAATTGGCCTGTGAAGTAACGCTACAACCGCTGCGTCGTTACGAGCTGGATGCAGCGATTCTGTTTTCCGATATTCTGACTGTTCCCGATGCGATGGGTTTAGGTCTGTATTTTGAGGCGGGCGAAGGCCCACGTTTTGAGCGCCCAACAGACACTATCGATGCCATTAAAAAATTAGCCGTTCCCGATCCAGAAGATGATCTGGGTTATGTGATGAAAGCGGTTAGCACTATTCGCCGTGAACTGAATGGCCAAGTGCCATTGATTGGTTTCTCTGGTTCTCCTTGGACACTCGCGACTTACATGGTTGAAGGTGGCTCGAGCAAAACCTTCGAAAAAATTAAGAAGATGGCCTACGCAGAGCCAGCGGCGCTGCATATGTTACTCGACAAGTTAGCCGATTCAGTGACTCTGTACCTGAATGCGCAGGTTGCTAACGGCGCGCAATCGCTGATGATTTTCGACTCATGGGGCGGCGCGTTATCGCACACGGCTTACCGTGAATTCTCACTGCGTTATATGCAGAAGATTGTCGATGGCCTGACTCGCTTTGCCGATGGTCGCCAAGTGCCTGTGACCTTATTCACTAAGGGCGGTGGCTTATGGTTAGAAGCCATGGCTGAAACGGGCTGTGACGCCTTAGGGTTAGACTGGACTGTCGATATTGCCGACGCCCGTCGCCGTGTTGGTCACAAAGTGGCACTGCAAGGCAACATGGATCCATCTATGCTGTACGCGCCAATTCCACGTATTGAAGAAGAAGTGGCTCAAATTCTGGCGGGCTACGGTGAAGGTACAGGCCATGTGTTTAACTTAGGCCATGGTATTCACCAGCACGTTGACCCTGAGCATGCGGGTGCCTTTATCAAGGCGGTTCATGCTCAATCTAAGCAGTACCATAAGTAAGCGATACTGAAGAAGAAACGGACCCTAGGGTCCGTTTTTTATTGCTGTGTTTCCTTCGCTGAGCTGGATTGATTAAGCGCGAAATACACTGCCTGATAACGCGCAGCTCAATCAAAACAATATGGGAAACAAAGTATTTACAAACGGATTTAGAACATAGGATCTTGATTAACATCTAACTTTTAGAAACTTATTTATCGAATAGCTGTGCTAAATCAAAGGTGTTTTAAACAATTAAATGCATGCTATTGCTTACTTTAGCAACGGATAAAGCAAAGTGATATTTAATCCTATTTGCAAATAAGCTATGTTGCATGGCGCTATAAGGGACTATGTAAAGCCGTTAATCAATTTAATTACGAAAGCCGTGGTAGAAGATGCGCATAGGCAACAAAATATTGGTATTTATTGCGGGGTTTTGTCTGCCTGCAGTTGTGCTTGTGTCCTATTGCCTCGGTTATTGGTTCGACCATAGGGTCGAGCAGTTGCGCCAAGACAATGTGCAGCATGAGCTGACCAATGTTCAACAACAGTTTCATATCGATCTCGACCGCTTAAGTTTCCTGACTAATATCTACGCTTCGCCTCTGTCTCGGGTCGATGGCGATCTGCTAGAGTCAATCGAATCATCATGGCGTGAGAGTGCCATATCCGCCAATTTGCATTGGTTTATTCTGCAAGGCGGACAACTGCACAGTGTCCTCGCCAATACCTCTAGCATTGCCTTGCCAACACAACAGGAAATAGCCCGCGCGGTACTTGCCGCCGATAAACCTCTGCTTGCAGGAGCTTATCTTGCTGGGGATGTTGGGCTTGTTGTTACCGCTGTTGCGGTCGCCCCCGAAGAATACGTGCTCTTGGTGCGCCAGTTATCGGCACAAGACTTATTAGAATATGCCCAAGTGCCATTAGTCACTCAGGTGCAAATGAGCAGCAGCAATCTGGCAACGGCAAAGGATTATGTCGGATTTGTTCAAATCCCGAGTTTACTGAATAACACTCCCTTGTATCTGCAGGTGCAGTTTTCAACTGAACCTTTCCAAGAGGTCAAGCTCGACCTCGATTGGGTTTCGGTGGGGATTATTCTACTCGGCGTGTTGATTGTAGCGCTGGGTTACATTTGGCTGCGCGCAGGCCTATTAAAGCCTTTTAAGAGCATGATGAAGCAGTTGGCATTGGTCGACCCTACGGCTAGCGTGTATCGCCCTGTGAGCGGCGAAGGCAACGCCGAGTTAGAAGTGTTGGCCAGCCGAGTGAACAGCTTACTTGCCCGCATTTATCAGCAGAAAGAACGTGGTAAGACGACTCTGGAGTCGATTGCCGAGGCGGTGCTCCTGACCGATATCGATGCCAAAGTGATCTACATGAATCCCAAGGCCGAGTCCTTACTCGATGTCGCTAGTTGTTACGCCGTGGGTCAGAGCCTAGCGTCGTTATTAAAAGCGGGGGAGCAGTTAAATCAAGCCGTATTCCACTGTATGCGCTTAGGTGAGACCACGCCGCAAGTCGCCAAGATCAAGCTTTTAACCGCCACGCCACGGATTATTGAGCGCAGCATCAGTAATGTGTTGAATCATGATAAAGAAATTACTGGTACTGTGGTGCTGCTGCGGGATATCACCCAAGAAGAATTGCTTAAACGCCAGTTGCAAAAACGCGCGAATTTCGATGGCATTACTGGCTTATTGAATCGCCAAGCCTTTGAAGAGCAGTTACCGCAGTTTGCCAGTCAGGCTAAGCGCATCGCGGTATGTTATCTGGATTTAGAACAGTTTAAGTTGATTAACGATAGTTGTGGGCATACAGCCGGTGACCGCATGTTGGCCTTAGTTGCACGAGCGATTCAATCTTGTCTCGGGCCGCAGACCTTGTTAGCCCGCCTCGGGGGTGATGAATTTGGCTTAGTGATCTGCGATAGCACCGCTTTATCTGTGGCGCAGCAGTTAAAACAGATCATTGCTCAGGTTTCGCTGCAGGTGTTGCACGATAAAAACTGCAATTATAAGGTCGGCTTGAGTATCGGGGTTGCCTTTGGCCGTGCGCCTTATATCAATGCTTTGGAGCTGCTCAAGGATGCGGATATTGCCTGTATCGCCGCCAAAGCTAAGGGCACAAACCAAATCCATTTTTACGATGATAAGGATAAAGAGCTGACTTATCAGCGTAACGCGCCTAAATGGGCGGTACGTATCGCGCAAGCGATTGAGGAAAACGAACAGCTGCTCTACTACCAACCGATCCGCGGTTTAGGGGCGAGTTCCAAACGGCAACGGATGGAGATCCTGCTGAGGATCCAAGAGCCCTGCGGTCGTATTTTAGCGCCAGCGCAGTTTATTGCGGCAGCGGAGCGCTTTAAATTAATGCCTGAAATCGATAAAGAGGTGATACGTAAGGCCTTCTTATGGCTGTCGTTAAATCCACAGTTGTGGCCAGATCACTGTATTTCAATCAACCTTTCTGGCAATAGCCTAGGCGCCGAAGGCATGGTGGAATACATAGCTCAGCAGCAACATATTTTCGATATTCCGAGCCAATGTGTCTGCTTTGAAATCACCGAAACTACGGCGATTCAAAACCGCCAGCGCGGCATGGAGATGTTAAGGCAGCTGCGTAAACTCGGGTTTTCCTTCGCATTGGATGATTTTGGCAGTGGCTTTGCATCCTACGGTTATCTGCGTGAACTGCCGGTGGATTATGTCAAAATCGACGGCTGCTTCGTGAAGAACCTCGCGGTCAATGCCAAGGATTACGCTATCGTTAAATCTATTCAGGACGTATGCCGAGTGATAGGGATTGAAACGGTTGCCGAGTTTGTCGAAAACCAAGAGATTATCGATAGATTACAAGTGATTGGTATTAACTACGCTCAAGGCTATGCAATCGGACGACCGCAACCTTTGGCCAGTTATTGCCAGCAGTTTGATATGCAGGCGGCACAACGCGCCTAGGGGATTGCGCTTTTAAGATGATTATGCCAATTTACCTCGGAGCATAATTAACACATTGGTAACAAGGGAATAGTTATGGATGGACTGAGGGGGAAAGTAGTCATTATTACGGGCGCTTCAGAAGGTATTGGCCGCGCGCTGGCGATCGCTATGGCACGGGTGGGTTGCCAACTGGTGCTCAGTGCCCGCAATGAAACACGTTTAGCCTCCCTTGCCCTCGAAATCGCGAACTATGGTCCGACTCCATTTGTGTTTGCCGCCGATGTCAGTAGCGCCTCCCAATGTGAAGCCTTAATTCAAGCCACTATTGCCCATTATGGTCGCCTCGATATTCTCGTGAATAACGCGGGCATGACCATGTGGTCACGTTTCGATGAGCTCAATCAGTTGTCTGTGCTCGAAGATATCATGCGAGTCAACTATTTAGGTCCTGCGTATTTAACTCACGCCGCTTTACCCTATTTAAAGTCGAGCCAAGGTCAGGTGGTGGTGGTCGCTTCTGTGGCAGGGTTAACGGGCGTGCCGACACGTAGTGGCTATGCCGCCTCTAAACACGCGGTTATCGGCTTTTTTGATTCACTGCGGATTGAACTTGCTGATGATAATGTCGCCGTGACTGTGATTTGTCCCGATTTTGTCGTGTCGCAAATTCATAAGCGTGCCCTCGACGGCGAGGGTAAGCCCCTCGGTAAATCCCCGATGCAGGAAGCCAAAATTATCACCGCCGAGCAATGCGCGAACATGATGCTCCCTGTGATCGCTACCCGAGGTCGGCAGCTTATTACGTCGCTACGTGGCCGACTCGGGCGCTGGCTAAAGCTGATTGCACCGGGTTTAATCGATAAAATCGCCCGTAAGGCGATTGCGTCGGGCCATTGACGCTTATTTGCCGCGGTTGAGGTGCTTCACTATGGCTTGCTCGGCCTCACTTTGGGTCGCCTTATCGCCATCGGCCTGAATATGGGCGGTGGCTTTGTGACCAGTCAGATCCTCTGCGATATGTAGCCAGTCGGGATGCCAATAAAAATTCTGTCCCGATAGCGTCTGCCAATTGTGCACGCCAGACTTTTCCCCTTGATAAATAATGTCTTTGATCGAATATCCCATAAATACCCCCTGATATTTTTTGTTGGGTCTAGATAGTGCGCCCGCCAAAGGGGGACTTGTGTGCGTTAGCTCACGCTTTAGGGCAAAAATAAACCCCGCATAGGCGAGGTTTATTGGTGATTGGGCTTAGGTGTCAGGCTCTCGACATCTATTACCTATTAAGGTTTAGCACATTGGCTAGGTGAGCCTGTGCCCTTCCACAATGTGCTGCCATCGCTAAGTGACAGAGGGATAAAGTTTAAACCTTGGCTCATATTTGCTGGCGGTAAATCGGTTTCAAGCTCATACATGCCCATAGGCACCTTACCTTGGCTGGCGTTTGCCATCACCTGCGCCGCGGCGAGGCTTGAGTAACGCAGGCCCAACACATCAAAATGGCTGCGCCAATCTTTGCCTGTGAGCTTACTCAGTGATACCAGCATAAAGTCATTGCCTGGAATATCTCTCACCGTTTTGCCGCCGTAAACGCTATGACCTTCGTATGGGAAGAGTTCAAAGCCCAGTTTGCTGCGGTTAGCCTCCCAGTCGCTGGCATTATTGGCGTATTTGCCAAAGATGCGGCTGTGCTGGTACAGCAGGGTGAAGATATTGAAGCCATTGCTTAAGCTGGTGCCGTCGCTGAGTGTCATGCCATGGGCTTTTAGCGCCATTTGGATGTAAAACGCCATGCGATAGCCGTTGTGTACCGCGTAGGCATTGTTGGCCCAAGGGGCGGTGTATCTGTCTTCGCCCGCATCGAGCACTTTGCAGTTAGCACCGAAGACCACGCGTTTGCCACTGGTATCCGTGGTGCCAGCGGCATCGGACATAAACACATAGAAGAGATCTTTGTGATTCATATGACCATCGGTGATGGTGTTGGTATTACCATCACGCAAATAATGGGTTTTCCATAGCACCACATAGGGGAAGATATTGTTGGAGTTTTCCCCCGCGCGGCTGCCATAGCCTGTCCAATTGTCGCTATTGGCGGCAGTGGCATATTGCACATTGAGGCGGTTGGTTTGCAGATTGTGGCCGAGTTCGTGGTTATCTCCCCAACCCGTGGGTGAAATATTCCAAGCCGCATCCCATGGATTACCACTACAACCTGAGCCACAGTGGGCGTTTTGGTCATAGTTAGCGTGTTGGATGATGCTGCGGGTATGCAAACTGGCATCGGTGCAATCGGCGCCAAACAGTGCCTGACAGCTGGTAAGCACATCCGCAGGTAGAGACTCACTTAAGCTCTTACCTTGGATTTTCAGCCCAGCGAGTGTATACACGCTGTTGATATGATCCTCGACAATGCTCTTAAGCAACGCATTGACATCCGGGATCTTACCGCCAATCGCATTCATAAAACGGTCGCGGCGCAAATGTTGCTCGGCGCCATCGGTACGAAGATCCACATGGGGCAACTCAGTATTTTGGATCTTATCGTTAAAGGCCGTTATTTCCGCGGGATTGGAAAAATCCATAATGCTGGGGTGCTTAGCCACATTTTTGGCTTGCACATCGACACTAAGCGCTCCTTCGCCACCACTGATATAGAGGTAAATGGGGCCGCCATAGGGGGTTGAAAACTCAATACTTTGCCCTTTGGTGAGCTTGAGGCGTTGCTGGGCAAGTTCCAATGGCGCGCGATAAACCTTTTGTTCATAGGCACGGTTAGTATTACGTCTATGATAATTCAGCTTAATTTCGACATTCGCGTTTGTGCTATCTAAGCGGCTGAGGGTGATGGTCTGTCCGGGTAAGGCGTACCAGCCCGTGGTTGTCCACTGGCCGGAGTAAGGCACTGTGATGCTTTTACGTTCCGTCACTGTGGCAGGATAAGCGTAATGGGCATTGCTGTCCTTGCTTAGATTGGCCCTGGCGGTAACATACTCACCTAAGTCAGCTTGGGCGAGGTTGTGGGCGCGGGCGTAGCTGACAGTCCAATCTGCAAACAGGGCCTGTTGCCACTGGGCGGATTCGGTGTAGGCGATGGGGTAATCGATTTCACTGCGATACTTGTCGGCGAGCAGTAACCCCGCTTTCATCAAGCTGAAATTAGGGCTGTTAAAAGCATCTATATCATTGTTATCTAAGGTTTCGGCATTGCTGCGATACCAATCCGCGCCCGCCTTAAAGGCCTCGACAAAGGCGCTACTGTTGCAGCTTAAATAGTTACCGCTGCAGTCATTGAGGACTTGCGTGTCGAAGCGTTGTTCCCGCAGATTGGCAAGTAGTTTTTCTACATCTGTTAGTGCTTTATCTTCCGCCAGAATAGTGCTCACACTCAGATTATCGGCGTTGAGTTTGGACCAATAGTTTCCCGCGGTAGAGAGCCCCATCTCAAGATATAGTGGCGAGAGCATAGGGCTTTGATTACGCCAGTAGTTTGAAACTAGCAGCGGAATTCCCGCGGCCTTGGCTTTAGCTATGGCCGCTTGAATGCCCGCGTATCCTAGGCCATCTCGATCAATATCGCTGATAACGATTAAATCGGGTTTTAAGGTATCGATACAGCTGGCAAGGGCGCTGTAATCACAGCTATTGGCGGCATTGATGCTGTGAGCATCGGGGTAGTACTTGCTTAGCCAAGTGCGGATCCCTTCGTTATGGGGGAAATACCAGCTGTCGGCACGGCTCGGCATTTGTGCCGTGACTATGCTAAGGGCATCCTGCTGATCGCCGCCTTTGGTTAGCCAACCGATGAGGTTTTTCAGCAGCTTATCGCTCTGATCCGAATTATTAACCGCAAACAGGTTGCCACCCATGGCGGCATAACGCTGGCCCTGTTGTTCGCCCGCCATCACTAAACCGCGTACGGCGCTGGCGCCACTGCCATCCACATTGGATGGCAGTAAGGTAAAAGTGTTTTCCGGCATAAAGCTCGAAAAGGTGATGGAATCGTGGGTCGGATGCCAACTGATGCTGTTACCCACACCTTGATAAAGTTCGGTGATTTGCGCCTTGCGGGCAGCATCTACTTTGGCAAGTTCGGCTGTGCTGAAATCAATCAGCTCATGGGCGCTGGCAAGGGTATGGTCTTGATGGCGAATGGCATTTTCAGCATTGCTGATAAAGCTTGGGGTGATAGCACAATCGGCACTCATAGCCGTCGTGGTGTAGGTCAGTTCTGTTAGCGTACCGCCACAGCCGCTAATGCTATCCAGCACAAAACCGTTATCGGCTTGAACACTAAAGCTGGCACTTTTACCTGCATCGACTTTTTGACTGGTGGGAGCGAGTTTGCCACCTAAGACCGAACTTGTACTCGCCATATATTGAGTCACCGCTGGAGGTTGGACTGGCGGCTCTGTCGGTGGTGTGCTACCCGTGTCCTCTGAGCCTCCGCCACAACCCGCGAGTATTAAGGCGATGGTGGCAGAAATGAGTCTAATCTCCATGGAGAGTCCTTAGCATTTGTAGGTAATTAACATTTGCGTAGCATTGTATAGGAATAATCTGGGTAAAAGTAGATGTATATTGATTAAATTCCATATAAATCATTATCTTAAAATTGACGCTCGTCAATTTTAAGGCATAAAAAAACCGGCTAACAGCCGGTTTTTTTGAATGATTTAGCCTTTAGCCCTGTTGTTCACGGGCAATGGCGCGATAGCCGATATCGGTACGGAAATACACATCATCCCAGTGGATTTCATCAACCAGCAGATAAGCGGCTTTTTGTGCTTCGGTCACTGTGTGTCCTAAGGCTGTCGCACATAACACGCGGCCGCCGTTGGTGACCACATGGCCGTCTTTCATCTCAGTACCTGCGTGGAAGACCTTGGCATCGTGATTACCTAGGCTTAAACCCTGGATCACATCGCCTTTGCGGTAATCGTCTGGGTAACCGCCAGCGGCTAATACAACACCGACTGCGGCGCGAGCATCGTACTCGGCGGTGACTTTATCTAACTCGCCACGGGTGGCGGCTAAACACAGCTCAACCAGATCAGACTTTAAGCGCATCATAATAGGTTGGGTTTCTGGATCGCCAAAGCGGCAGTTGTATTCCAGTACTTTGGCGCTGCCGTCTGGTGCGATCATCAGGCCTGCATACAGGAAGCCAGTGTACACATTGCCTTCGGCGGCCATGCCATCCACCGTTGGGCGAATAACATTGGCGATTGTCCAATCGTGTACGCTTTGGGTGACCACGGGTGCTGGTGAGTAAGCGCCCATGCCGCCAGTGTTTGGACCGTGATCGGCGTTATCGCGGGCTTTATGGTCTTGGCTGGTTGCCATCGCGAGGATATTTTTACCATCGACCATAACGATAAAGCTGGCTTCTTCGCCTTTTAAGAATTCTTCGATAACCACGCGAGAACCGGCATCGCCAAACTTGTTGCCTGCGAGCATATCTTCGATGGCGGCATCGGCTTCAGCTTGATCTTGCGCGATGATCACGCCTTTACCTGCGGCTAAACCGTCGGCCTTGATTACGACTGGGTAACCTGTCTTGCCCGTTAGTTCACGCACGAAGGCTTTAGCGTCTTGGATTTCGGTACAGTTTTTATAACCCGCCGTTGGGATATTGTGGCGTGCTAAGAAGTCCTTAGTGAACGCCTTAGAGCCTTCTAACTGTGCTGCCGCTTTGGTTGGGCCGAAAATGGGTAGACCCGCAGCGTTAAAGGCATCGACCACGCCTAATACCAGCGGCGCTTCTGGGCCAACGATGGTGAGTTCGATCTGATTGGTTTGAGCAAAATCGAGCAGGGCAGGAATGTCCGTCGCGCTGATGTTGAGGTTTTCTAACTTCGGCTCGAGGGCTGTGCCCGCGTTACCCGGTGCAACATAAACCAGCTCTACCTGTGGGGATTGTGCCGCTTTCCAAGCTAGGGCATGTTCGCGGCCGCCGCCACCAATAACTAATACTTTCATGTTAAGTCATCCCTTTGAGTTTTAAATTCTTGTGGTTAGATTTTTAGCGCTACAGAGTGCGATAAACGAAACAGCCAGCACATGGCGTGCTGGCTGTAGGTGGCATTAGTGACGGAAGTGGCGCATGCCCGTCATTACCATGGCCATGCCGTGCTCGTCGGCAGCAGCGATGATTTCAGCATCGCGCATTGAGCCACCAGGCTGGATGATGCAGCTGATGCCCGCCGCCGCTGCGGCATCGATACCGTCGCGGAATGGGAAGAAGGCATCGGACGCCATCACAGAGTTAACCACTTCTAAGCCTTCATCGGCAGCCTTGATACCAGCAATCTTAGCGCTGTAGACGCGGCTCATTTGGCCGGCGCCGACACCGATGGTCATACCGTCTTTAGCGTAAACAATGGCGTTAGATTTAACGAACTTAGCCACTTTCCAGCAGAACATTAAGTCCTTCAGCTCGCTCTCGGTCGGTTGACGCTTAGTCACGACTTTAATGTCATCTAAGCCAACCATGCCTTGGTCGCGGTCTTGCACCAGCAGACCACCGTTTACGCGCTTATAGTCTAAGGTCTTGGTCTTAGTATCCCATTGACCGCACTCTAACAGACGCACGTTGGTTTTCTTGGCCACTACATCGCGGGCAGCTTGGCTCACGACTGGGGCAATAATCACTTCAACGAATTGACGCTCAACGATAGCGCTAGCGGTTGCTGCATCTAACTCGCCGTTGAAGGCGATAATGCCGCCAAAGGCTGACGTTGGGTCAGTTTGATAGGCGCGGTTATAGGCATCGAGTAAGTCTTTACCCAGTGCAACACCACATGGGTTAGCGTGTTTAACGATAACGCAAGCGGGTTCGCTGAACTCTTTTACGCACTCTAGGGCGGCATCGGTATCGGCGATGTTGTTGTAAGACAGTGCTTTACCTTGCAGTTGAACTGCCGTTGCGACTGAGGCTTCGTCGATCTTAGTGTCAACATAGAAGGCTGCAGTTTGGTGGCTGTTTTCACCGTAACGCAGATCTTGCTTCTTCACTAATTGAGTGTTGAAGGTGCGTGGGAACTTAGAGTCTTCGAAGCACTCATCAGTGCTATGCGCAGGAACCATAGTGCCGAAATAATTGGCGATCATGCCATCGTAACCGGCAGTGTGTTCGAAGGCGGTAATCGCTAAATCGAAACGGGTCGCGTGAGTCGTGCTGCCATTGTTGGCGGCCATTTCGGCTAATACGCGGTTATAGTCGGCCGCATTTACCACGATAGTCACGTCTTTATGGTTTTTCGCCGCAGCGCGCACCATAGTCGGGCCACCGATGTCGATGTTTTCAATCGCATCTTCTAAGGTGCAACCGGCTTTGGCAACGGTATCGGCAAAGGGGTAGAGGTTAACCGCAACCAGATCGATTGCATTGATGTTGTTGGCAGCCATGACATTTTCATCAAGACCGCGACGCGCCAAAATGCCGCCATGCACTTTAGGGTGCAGGGTTTTAACGCGACCATCCATGATCTCAGGGTGTCCTGTATAGTCAGATACTTCGATAACAGGCACGCCGTTATCCGCTAACAAGCGAGCGGTGCCGCCCGTTGACAGCAGTTCAACGCCTTGGGCGTGTAATGCTTTGGCGAATTCGAGAATTCCGGTTTTATCTGAAACGCTTAACAGCGCGCGACGAATGGGTCTGGCATTATTTGCAACAGTCATTTGGGTACAGGGTCCAGTTATTTTAGTTTCAAGGATCTTTCGGAAAACAGAACAACTTCCATCGGATTCTGCTTTCCAAAAGCCCCTTGGTCCTACTTATATTTTTTGTCCCAGCGTCAGGCGCGCGTATTCTACCGTAAAACTGGATTTACGGGTGTTTTTTCTGCGCGATTTCACAATATTGATATCAGAACAAAGTGCCGTGTTTTTGACTGAGGGATAAATTTAAAAATAGCCCTTGACCTTGGAGTAGGCTCTAAGGTTTATACTCGCACCATGATGTTGATTGTCAGCTTAGGTTGGCATGAGGCAAGCTAAGCTACAAAGGATAGAACTATGTACCGCATTGGTGAGTTAGCCGATTTATGCGAAGTGAAAGCCGATACCCTCAGATTTTATGAGAAACACGGCCTGCTTTCGCCTTCGAGCCGCACCGACTCTGGCTATCGGGTCTATACCGATGCCGATGCCGCACGGCTGCGTTTTATTCTGCGGGCGAAGGCGGTGGGTTTTAGCTTGAGTGAAATTAGCGAGCTGCTTTCTATCGAGTTGGATAAATCCAATTGGGCCTGTGCCGATGTGAAGGGCATGGTCGACGTCAAGTTGGCTCAGGTGCAGACTAAGATTGCCGAGTTGCTGCATTTTCAAACCAGTTTGCAAAAACTGTCGGATGCCTGCTGCGGCGGGCCGCGTAGCGCCGAACATTGCTCGATTTTAGAGGCGCTGGAGTCGAGCACAGAGCGAGTGCGTGTGGAGCACGACCATGGCCAAACTCCAGATGCGACAACCCTAGATAAGTCAGGGAATTAACTATGTTATTGAAGAATTTTATCGATCTGTTTTTAGATTCCGCCCCTTGGCTGTTGCTCGGCTTGATTCTGGCGGGCCTACTCAAAGTGTTTGTGCCCATGGCTTGGATGCAAAAGCAGCTCGGCGGGCATGGCTTTAAAACCGTGGTGAAGGCGGCGTTGTTAGGCGCGCCATTACCTCTGTGTTCCTGCGGGGTGATCCCCGCGGCCGTTGGGCTGCGCCGCTCTGGCGCATCGAAAGCGGCAACGACTTCCTTTTTAGTTTCCACCCCTGAAACTGGAGTCGACTCTGTAACGGTTTCTTACGTTTTGCTCGGCCCTTTTATGGCGATAGTACGGCCGATTGCGGCGATCACCAGCGCTATTGTTGCGGGCCTTTTAGTCGGGCGAGATGATGACGATGGCAAACCTGCGGCTAAGGCCGAGGCTCAGTCAGACAAGGCATTCGCTAGCACTGCGCCTGTCGCTTCATGTTGTGCTTCAAAATCCCCGTCGGCGGAGAAAGTGGTCAAAACCGAAGCGGTAAAAAGCTGCTGCGCATCGACTAAGACGCCCGCAATCACGCCGGTTAAGTCTTCCTGCTGCGGCAGTGAAAACGCGAAAGCGTCAGCAACCGAGCCCAAAATCAAAATGACGCCGATGGCGGCGCCAAGTCTAATGGCAACTGGCGGCCCAAGCATGGGCGCTGTCGGTATGGTTAATGTGGCTAAAGTTAGTGCGGTTAAGATTGAAAATGCTGGTTCATGCTGTGGCACTCAAACTGCCGCGCCTGAAAAAATAGTTGTAGTGAAAAAGGGTGCTTGTTGTGGTAGCTCAAGCGCGAAAACGGCTGACAGCCATCAAGTCGAAGGCGAGAGCTGCTGCGCATCAACACAGGATATGGCGACCGAGCTTAAGTCTGAGTCTGTGATTGCACGTGTAGGCATAGGGCTTAAATATGCGGCAACGGATCTGGTGCGTGACACCACACTTTGGTTGCTGGTGGGCTTATTCTTCGCGGCCATAGTACAAACCTATGTTCCAGCAGACTTTTTAGCTAAGTGGGGCGATGGATTGCTGGCCATGTTGGTGATGGTGCTAGTGTCTGTGCCTATGTATATCTGCGCTACAGCTTCGACGCCGATTGCCGCCGGCTTGCTACTGGCGGGTGTCTCCCCCGGCGCCG
Organism: Shewanella sp. 10B; assembly: GCF_023475885.1. Classification (NCBI taxonomy): domain Bacteria; kingdom Pseudomonadati; phylum Pseudomonadota; class Gammaproteobacteria; order Alteromonadales; family Shewanellaceae; genus Shewanella; species Shewanella sp. 10B. Next base: position 997,516 of record NZ_JAMDJO010000002.1, on the reverse strand, counting down.
TGCTGGTGTTTATGATGGCAGGTCCTGCAACCAATATCGCGACTTTAGGCGTGGTGACTAAGGAGCTGGGTAAGCGCGCGCTCTATGGCTATCTTGGTGGTGTCTTGGGTGTTGCCTTAGTCGCTGGCGCTTTGGTGAACTATCTGGTCGCTAACTTTGGTTTTGAGGTGATGCCACAGATTGGTGAGCAACATCAAATGTTGCCCGAGTGGCTAGTTGCTACCTCAGGCATAGTGCTCGCACTGCTGATGGCGAAAGTGGTATTTGAAAAGATCCCAAGAAGTTGGCTGCGCCGTAGCGACTGCTGCTCATAGTGCTAACGCTAACTAAAAATCCCCAGCAATGACTGGGGATTTTTTATTGTGACACTTCAATGGTTCCGCTCACGCGGCAGAGCGACGCCTGATGCTCAGTCGTTTATTAGTTCGACTTTTTAGCATCGATAAAGGGCAGAGTGCCCGTTGGTAGCACTGTGGTGGGCAGCTTACCATCCCACTTCTCGGCCTTGGTCAGTTCGACGAGGTTTTGATTTTGTGCCAGTGCCTCTGCGCGGCTCTTAATGGCAGACGCCTCTGCATCCCCTTTGATCCTAATACTTTCGGCCTCAGCCTTAGCGCGGGCGAGTTGTGAGTCGGCTTCCGCCTGCGCTTGGGTCACGGCGATTTGTGCGCTGACTCTTTCTTTTTCGAGGTTTTGCAGTTGGGTTTGTACCTCAACTTCGGCGCGCATTCTGTCTTCTACAGACTTTTCATAGGCATTGGAAAAGTCGATATTTTCAATCTGTACAGAGGTGATTTCGATGGGGCCTTTGACCGAGTTAGTGATGGCGCTGGTGACATCGATACCGAATTTGATCCGCTCCTGCACGACCGAAATCGCAGTGTATTTACCAAAAATGTTCTCAACTTGCGTTGGCACTTGGCGGTCGAGCAGACGAGCCACCATGGCATCGATACTCTTAAAGTTGGCATAGACTTCTTCGACACGATCCGGCGGCACGTTGAAGGTGACTGAAGCATTGAGGGTCGCGGGTTGTTGATCGCGGCTGTAGGCTTGCAATGAGCTGTAGCTGGTAGTGTGGGTTTGGGTTGAGATTTTCACTACTGTATCGAACAGTGGCATTTTAAATCCGAGCCCTGGCTCGGCGGTGCCGATGATCTTACCGTTGCGTAGAATCACTCCGCGCTCACCTTGGTCGACCGTGTACCAACTGCCAAAGAGTGAAATAAAGAGGATCAGTAAAATCACCAGGGGGATGATTTTAGAGAGGCCAATAGAGCTTGGCAGGTTAAGTTCAGTTTTTATCATGTCGCTTCCTTTGCTGATATGTTGCGATGGCGAATTTATTGGGGCGGAATACGGTTTAGTTTTAATCACTTGGTGTTACATTTTGCAGCAAAATGTATCTTAATGGTTAACATGAGGCAACAAGACTGCATTGGACTTGTCGATGTGTGACCCAGATGTCATTGCTTATCCTTACAGTGTAAATGTTATTGCGAACTATTCTCACCAAAGTTAGAGTCCCGAAATTAACTCAATTTTCTATCATTTCGCCCGTTATTGCTTTGTGGGTATCAGGCGAAAAGGCGATAGATTTCAGTGAGTTTAATTGTGCTAACACTTTGTCGTGAGAGGATAAATCCCGTGTTGCAACTTATCTTTTTGTTGTCGACGCTGACGGCTTGCCTGTTGTGTTATCTGACCAATAAGCAGCAAAAACGATTAGCTCGCCCTTTGCCTAAGCGGCCTTGGCGGTTACTCGCCTATGGGCTTGCCCTCGCCAGCTTGATTGGTTGGCTGAGTCTGTTCACCTTCAGTGCCGCAATGTTTCTCTGGATAGCCCTGTTGATGTTGCTCTCGGGCTTAGTGCCTTTTATCTCTCTTATCGGTCGGAAATAAGCCATGGCGCGTATAGCTGAACAGGACAAGTTACAACCCGACTGGTGGACTAAGTCACTGGCAGGGTTAGTGTTAGGTTTTACCTTAGCCCTAGGGCTAGTGGGATTATTTGCCTGGTTTGGTCCGGGCGGAATAGATGCCGATACTAAGGTGCAGGTCAATATGTGGTTGATCGCGCCCATTTGGTTATCTGTCTTAAGTTTGAGTTTTCTCTTTAAAACAGGACTCAGGGCCATTGGCTATTTAGGCCTGCTTAACATTTTGACTTATATAGTTTTATATACCTTTAGGTGATAAGGGATGAAAGTTCGCAGTGATGTGTTACGGGTGTATCAGTCTATCCATATTTGGACTGGGATCATCGCCGGAATAGTGTTGTTTATCGGTTTTTATGCCGGATCGCTCACTATGTTTAAAGGTGCGATTGACGCTTGGTCAATGCCGCCCTCTGTGACTTTGCCGCAAGTCTCTGCTGATAGGCTCGATGAGTTAGTGTTGCAGGTGTTAGCGCGGGACGATAAGGCGAAAAATGGCTTTAGTTTGCATTTGAATGATGAACATCAGTCGCCGATGACTTGGTATCAGCAGGGCTCGGAGCGTGAACTCAGCATGAGCAACCAGCTTTGGCATGCTAGCCTCGACGAGCAGGGACAATTAGTGACTCAACTGAGTACCCCAAGCGAGCTGGCCGAGCTGATTGACCAATTACACCGCACTGCGGGGATTGCCGGTGAAGTGGGTCACGATCAAGCGGGCGTCTATGTGCTCGGCGTCGCCGCCTTCTTATACTTCTTGGCGCTGGTTTCTGGAGTGATTTTCTTACTGCCCACCTTAACTAAAAGCTTTTTCGCCCTACGTAAAGATAAGGGCGAGAGTCGTTTCTGGCTCGATGCCCACAACTTAGTCGGCATCACTAGTTTGCCATTTCATCTGGTGATCAGTTTGACCGTGATAGTGTTTGCCTTCCATGATCAGCTTTATGATGGGCTTAAGCATATGGTTTATGGTGAAAAACCATTATTTGCCCAGCCAGCGCCCGACAGAACGCCTTACACTCTCGCCGATTTACCTAAGATCACAACCGTTCTAGCAAAGGTGCAGGAGTTGGCGCCCGAGTATCAAGTGCATGAAATGACCTTTATGAACTTGAATAATCCCCGTGCGACCTTACGTTTAGGCTTATATAACCCCAATGGTTTTATGCGTGGGCCAGTCACCGACTACTTATACATGCACCCTTATAATCTGAAAGTGTCGAATAGCACGATTGATGCGAGTGAAAATGGCATTTGGGCCAGATCGGTCGCGGTATTCTTTGGACTGCATTTTGGCAGTTATGGGGGCGACCTCGGGCGTTGGGTATATTTCTTCTTAGGCTTGAGCGGCGCCTTCTTATTTTATAGTGGTAATTTGCTGTGGCTGGAAAAGCGACGTAAAAAACAGGCTAGTGAGCAGACCCGCGCCAGTCGGTTAATGGCGAGCGCCACCGTGGGGATTTGCTTGGGTTCGGTTGCCGCTCTGGCGGTGAGCATGCTGCTGGGCAAATGGTTTTACGCGCATGTGAGTAATATTAATCATATTTACCTGTGGCTGTATTATCTGGTGTTCGCTGCCTTAGTGGCTTATGCCTTCTGGCGCGGCGCGGCGAGGGCGGCGCTACTGATTTTACCTCTGTGCGCCTTAGCGACTTTGGCCATGCCTATTACTTCTATGATTGGGCTGTTAGTGCCAAGTTTAGGCTTATGGGCGCCCCATTCGTTGGCAACGCTTGGAGTCGATCTGGTGGCGCTCGCCTTTAGTTGTGTGTTCTATTATGGATACCGACTGACGCGCCAGCGCGTGTTCAACGGCCCGCAGGACAGTGTCTGGGCCATTCCCTGCGCTGAGCCAGTAACTGAGTTAAGGCAACAAACTTCCTAATAAAATGGGCGCCCTTATCTGCGCCCATTTTTATTCACTCGGCCAACCAGCACTAAGCTTTTGCCGTCGGTAAGCGGGGTTTGCTCCGTAGCAGTAAGTGCGCGCCAAGATAACCAAAGGTCAGCACAAAGCTTGCGGCTAAGTAGAGTAGCAAGCCATGTTCGATATGATTAAAGCGACTGGCGGCAACCGGGCCAATAACCGAACCGACGGAATAACTGAGCAACATAATCTGGGTTGCAGACACAATTTGACTGCTGGGCAGATGATCGCAGGCCAGACTGATGGCGATAGGGTAGAGGGCAAAGGCGCAGGCGCCCAGCAACACAAAGCCTAGCCAGAGTCCAACAAGGGATTTTTGCGTCAGTAAGAAGAGTGCCGCAGCGCCAATTAAGCAGAAGGCGGCCATTAAGGCACTCTTCTGGAAGCGTGGAGATAAATAGCTCACCAAGGGCTGAACTATCATGCCGCCCATAATGATTAACGCCATAAATTGCCCCGTCTGCTGGGCAAATCCCATGTCCTGCGACACATACACAGGCAATAGGCCGTAAATGGGGCCGAGTAATAATCCCGAAACTAAACAACCGACCACGGCGGGTTTACTCAGGTTTTTAAGATCTGACAGGGCAATCGAGTGTTGCTCGCTCGATTGCGGCTGACCACGCTTGACTAATAACGCGGGCAAACTGGCGGCGGCCAGTAAACCTATCACCACTAAATAGGGGAGGTTGCCCGTGGTACCTAAATAATCGACCGCGAGTTGTCCAATTGCCGTACCACCGTAGAGGGCGGTCATATAAAGTCCTAAGCGTTTGGCCCGCTGTTTTTGGGTATCGGCCATTAGCAACCAAGACTCGACAACCACAAAAATCCCCGCCACGGCGAGGCCCGCGACCAAACGGGCGGCTAACCAAACGCTGCTCTGTGGTAGCAAAACCATCACCACAACGCTGCACAATAAGACATTCAAAAACAGAATAAAGGCTTTACTGTGGCCGATGCGTGCCACTATGGGGGCGATACAAGGTGCGCCCAATAATAAGCCTAAGTAGAAAATACTCGCGAGCCACGGCGCGAGATCGAGACTGAGTTCAAAGTAACTGAGGGAGAGCGGGATCAAACTCATCAAATAGCCCGAGGCGAGGGCAAATAGGCTTAAGCCTGCTACAGGCACAAACAGCCCAGGCTTTTGAGTCGATGGCGTTAACGCGATATTTTCCACTGGCGGTACCAAAACAGGTAAAAAAATAAACAGAAGGAGATTACGGGCGCGACTTTAGGCCGAATGTTGTGCAGGGTAAAGTGAGTTAGATTGACTGAGATGGTGAATAATTTTTGTGTTTATTATTCATAGAGATAATGAGTTTTAAATGTTACCAACTTGCAGTTTTATTGTGCGTTTTTTCTGCAAAGGATTTATAACGTCCCTGTTATTTACCTTTATGCCTGCGCACTGTTAAACATGAGCACGCGATTTCTGCCAGCGGGTTTGGCTTGGTAGAGCGCCTTATCCGAGCGCCTCAGCAAGGATTCTGGGGTATTGTCATGAATGTGCATTGCGGTAAACCCAATGCTCACGCTCACACTGATAGGTATGCCATCGTAATCCATCGCGGCGAGGGCGATCGCTTCCCTGATATCGTTAAAAAACCGCAAGGGCTCATACTCGCTTTGCTCGGGGAAGATAATCGCAAACTCCTCACCGCCAATGCGAAAGAATTTCCCCGGGCTAGTCATCATAGTTTCGGAAATAGCGACGATGCGCTGCAACACATAGTCGCCTGCACTATGACCAAATTGGTCATTCAACATCTTAAAATGGTCAATATCCATCAAGCCAAAGAAAAACGATTGGCCATTTTCATGGAACTCGGTAATGGCTTGGCGGATTTTTTGAGTAAACACCCGTCGATTGGCGGCGCCAGTCAGGTGATCGGTCGAGGCAAGGTATTCGAGTTCTTTCAGTTGTAGTCGCAGGCTAATATTAAGCCCAATCCAATTGGCTAAGCATTGCAACTCTATGGCATGTAACTCACTGTAATAGGATGATTTCTTATGAGCGACATTGAGCGTGCCTAGGCAGACATCGCCATAAAGCAGCGGTGCATCCATACAGGTTTGCATGCCGTGTTGCGCCAGCATGATGCAGTCCAGTTCGGTGGATTTATCTAATTCATCGCAGATGAGTACCGTCTTTTCCGTGAAGGCGCGACCCACAAGGGTATTGGCGATAGGTACCCTGAAATCGAGCGGGATCGCTTTGTTACCACGGATGGAATAGATTTTGAGAAAGTTGGCGTCGTCCCTCAAGGTAATGCTGGCCCTTTCGGCATCAAACAGTTGGTAGAGCCATTGGGAAACGGTATCGAGTACTTCTTGAAGTGAATTCGCCACTGCGAGCGCTTGCACAAACTCGACAGGAAGGCAGATCTGATGTCCCTGGGCGTTATCAGATAAGTCTAAAGGGTTGAATCTTCTTTCCATACTTATGCCCCTTAAAGCCTTTGGCTATTTAAAGCGATATTTTAAATACCCAATTGAGGTTCAAACTGAAATATAAGTGGAGTTGGCAACCTCTGCAATCTTTGTTGAATTTTGGTTAAATCTTGACCGGCTGTTATGCGCTGTGTGCGAGCCGGAATTGAAGATCGCTATGGGTGATTTACTCACCATAGTTTTGTTGCAAAGTGATTAGTGGCGACCCGAACAAATGCACGACAAGCGATACATGTTGTTTGAATGTAATTAAATCGATAGTGATGCTGTTAATGGTTTGTCGATATGTTTATCTGTAATTTCGTTCATACGGTCGATATTGTGGTTTTAACTACTGTTATTAAGGTTAAATTCAGCCTTTATCACTTGGTGTAAAACTGAAGTTTGACATGGGTCACAGTTTTAAACATTTATTCAGTTACAGCTTTATCTGTCTTTTGCTCAAATTTTATCCGTTTGAAAATTATGTACATAAGTTCAGATCAAAAACAGGTGATTTTTATCTCGAAAATGGCGTTTGTGCGCCTTTTGTCAGCAGTATTTGTGGTTGCTGGGTAGCAAAACAACAAAATAAACTGCTTTGACTAGTGTGACCTATGCCCTAAATTTGCCTAAAAAAATAATGGTATGAAGGTTGTCACCATGTCCTTAGAGCAATCAAAGTCTGTTCCCCCCAATCATTCGTCCGCGAATGTCGGGCTTGAAAAGAAAAAAATGCTGATCTTAGTCGCGGATATTTTGCTGCTATTTGCGCTGTATTACGGTTTACCCTTTGACCAAGGGGTCAATACGGGTCTGGCTATCTTAGTGTTCGCCGCTATCTTGTGGTTAACCGAAGCGATTCACATCAGTATCACGGCGATTTTAGTGCCTATTTTGGCGGTATTCTTTGGGGTGTTTGAAACCAAAGAAGCCATGAGTAACTTTGCCAATCCGATTATCTATTTGTTTTTCGGTGGCTTTGTACTTGCGGCGGCGCTGCACCATCAAAAGATCGATACTTTGATCGCGCAAAAACTCCTGCTGGCCTCCAAAGGTAAACTCAGCATTGCCTGTTTAATGCTGTTTGGGGTAACGGCGCTGTTGTCTATGTGGATCAGTAACACTGCCACCACGGCGATGATGTTGCCACTCGCGCTGGGGATTTTGCAGCAACTCGATCGCAAGCTATACCACAGCACTTATGTATTCCTGTTATTGGGTATTGCCTATTCCGCGAACATCGGCGGTATTGGTACCTTAGTCGGCAGCCCGCCAAACGCGATTGCCGCGGCACAGGTGGGGCTGAGCTTTAGCGATTGGCTGAAGTTTGGGATCCCAACCGTGATCTTAATGTTGCCTATGATGCTGCTGGCGCTCTATTGGTACTTTAAGCCAGATTTATCGGCTAAGTGCGAGTTGGCGGTTGAAGATCAAAAGCTGACCTTCCAAGGCAAACTGACGTTGGTTATCTTTCTCGCAACCGTTTGTTGCTGGATTTTCAGTGTGCCACTGGCAAAAGCGCTCGGCGGAATTACACAATTTGATACCGTCGTTGCACTCGGTGCGGTCGTGCTGCTGGCGGGTTTAGGACTGGTGGGTTGGAAGAAGATTGAATCGACTACAGATTGGGGCGTGTTGATCCTCTTCGGTGGCGGTTTGACCTTGAGTGCCGTGCTCAAAAGCACTGGTACCAGCGTGTTCCTCGCGCACTGGATGACGGATATTTTTGGCAGCACCCATATGTCACTGTTCGTGTTTGCGGTGATCGCCTTTGTGGTGATGCTGACCGAGTTTGCCAGTAATACCGCGAGCGCGGCGCTGTTAGTGCCGGTATTTGCGGCGATTGCCGAAGCATTAGGAGTATCCCCTGTGATGCTCTCCGTGCTGATTGGTATTGCAGCCTCCTGCGCCTTTATGTTGCCAGTGGCGACGCCGCCTAATGCGATTGTTTATGGCTCTGGCCATATCAAGCAGTCGGAAATGGTGCGAGTGGGCATGATAATTAACTTCCTCAGCATGATAGTGCTGGGCATTATTGCTCACACCTTCTGGGAAGTGTAAACGCGCCTGATTCATTCAAATAAAATACCCAGCTAGGCTGGGTATTTTTATGGGCGAAACTATAGATTCTAGCTATAACTCTGCAGCCATTGGTCGAGCGCCGACTTGGGTAAGGCGCCCGCTTGCTGGGCGATAACATGCCCCTGTTTGAATATCATTAGCGTAGGGATAGAGCGGATCCCAAATTGTGCCGCCAGTGCCTGTTGCTCCTCAGTATTAATCTTGCCGAAGCGAAATTGTGGTTCCCATGCTTTTGCCGCCGCCGAAAAGGTGGGCGCAAAGCTTTTGCAGGGGCCGCACCAGCTGGCCCAAAAATCGACAACGAGTGGCAACTCTGACTTGTGAGCGTGATTGATAAAATTGGCGCTCGTGAGCTCAATGGGCGCCGCCGCAAACAGATTTTGTTTACATTTGCCGCAGGTCGGCTGCTCAGTTAACCGCTCTTGGGGCACGCGGTTTAAGGTGTCACAGTGGGGGCAGGCAATAATCATGGAATGGCTCCTTAGCTCAATGCATGCTGTAGATATTGGGGCGCTGCGGCAAATTTAAAGGGAGGTAAAGACGTATCTAAACCTGCGCCACAAAATGGATGAGCTGCACCGACAAGCTCGGCTAGCTATGTTAGAATAGGCGCTTTGATCAATCACTTGAATATAAGTGACGGCGAAGAGATTAATTAAATGACTGAATTAGAAGTTGTCGATCTGATTATCGGCGAAGGAAAAGAAGCCGTAAAAGGCGCGTTGATCACCACTCAATACCGCGGTTTTTTGCAGGATGGCACTCAGTTCGATTCCTCCTCTGACCGTGGTCAGGCATTTCAATGCGTGATCGGTACTGGCCGTGTGATTAAAGGCTGGGATCAAGGACTGATGGGCATGAAGGTTGGTGGTAAACGTAAGTTATTTGTTCCCGCGCATTTAGCCTACGGCGAGCGCCAAATTGGTGCCCATATCAAGCCGAATTCGGACCTCACCTTTGAGATTGAATTGCTTGAAGTGCTCACCCGCGATTAAGCGTAACGCGTTGAAGATGGGGTCAGCATTTGGCTGACTCCTTTTACGCGGCTTGCGCTCTCCCTTTTGGCTTTATCCTTTTTACTATGTCCCTTCAGCATGAACTGTTTTACACTGGACGAAAATTCCCCAATTTAATGACAGAGATTTTTCGTGGTAGCGGATTCTGCAGCACAAATAAAGCAACTTCAGGCCGAAATCGCCGAGCTTAAACGTGAAAATGCGCGGTTAACGGCGCTCAATAATCGTGCCGAAGAAAAACTCTTTGCCGCCCTCGATGGCAATGGCTTGTGTTTGTGGGAGCAACATGTTCCCAGTGGCAATCTCACTCTGTTCAATGTGAAGTGGGGCGAACTGCTCGGCTTTAGCCGCGAGGAGCTTCGCGCCCATGTCGACAGCTGGAAAAGCAAACTTCATCCAGATGATAAAGACTGGGTAATCAAAGCCTTTGAAGACCATGTGAATGGCAAGGCCGATTATTATCAGGTCGTGCACCGTATGCTGCACAAAGATGGCAGCATTACTTGGGTGTCGGATCGTGGCCGCATTGTTGAGCGTCTCCCCGATGGCACGCCGCTGCGGATGATGGGCAGCCATATCGATATCACTCAAGAAAAGCGCTACGAGCTGGATTTAGCCCGCCTAGCCCATAGCGATCCACTCACGAACCTGATGAATCGCCAAGCTATCGCCAAGGCCTTCGATGAATTATTGCAACCCGGCCAGCGCGGGGCGTTATTCTTTATCGATCTTGATGGTTTTAAAGCTTTGAATGATCACCATGGTCACAAGTTTGGCGACAACTTATTGGTGCACGTGGCGCATTCCTTAGTAGAGCATTCGGGCGCGCAGGCGAAGATCGCGCGGCTCGGCGGGGACGAGTTTGTGATTGTCCTGCCCACTTCGCATACCGAAGCCTTAGGCATGCTCGCGCAATCCTTACTGGATGTTTATCGACAGCGTTTCTTGCTCGATGGCTGTGAAGTGGCGATTAGCTTGAGTATCGGTATCGATATTTTTGAGTACGGCGAGCGTTTTACCCAAAGCTGCGATCGCGCCGATGCGGCTATGTATCGTATTAAACATCAAGGGAAAAACGGCTACAGCTTCTCACGGAATGAGAGTACTATTGACCGCTAATGGGCGGCGGACGCGCCTTGCTTGCGCGCCCTCCTACTGTGATATTTACAGCTCACAGCCCCACACCTCAACGGCGGCATCTTGTTTGTTCGGTGGACCAATCCAATGACTCATGGCTTGGCATTGCGCCTCTCCTGAAGCCCGAGTGAAGCACAGCTCAAAATCCCCCGCCTCGGGTGTGCGCCCTAAGCGTAAACTCGGCAGCATGGGCAGCTTAGGTTGATAATGCCAACTGCCATTGCTAAACACTGCATCATCGGGGATTTCCATTCCCGCCCCCGTGCCTTTGACTCTGGCTTCTGTGAGCCGTAATCCTTGAGTGGTGACTCGATAGTCTTCTTCCCAGCGGATTTTTTCTATGCTGTGATTCCATGCTAGGGTGAACTGCTCTGTGGGCACTTGTGCCCACAGTGTGCCCGCTAGGCCTAAACATAGACCTAGCATCTTATTGCCTTACCTTTGCATACGCTCAAAACCTTACCCCTGCTCGGCAAGACGTTTCAGTTTGCGCGCTCTTAGGCTGTGCTGCACGATAAAGAGTAGCGCCAGTCCAAAGCCGATTTCATCACTGAGCGGTGTCGCAAGGATTAAACTGGCTCCGGCGAGGAAGCCGATAACGCGTTCCCACCAATAGAGCTTTTGCAGTAAGAAACCGGTAAAGATCACGCCCCAGATACCAATGCCCACGGTGGCTTTTAATATCACAAAGCCGATGGCAAGCCAGCTATCGCTTTGCAGCATTAGTGCTGGGTCGTAAACCGCCATAAAAGGGATCACAAAGCCTGCGATGGCGATGCGAATCGCCCATAGACTGATCTTCAGTCCCGATTCTTTTGCGATTGGCGCGGCGGCAAAGCAGGCCAAGGCGACGGGAGGCGTGAGGTCGGCCATAATCCCAAAGTAAAACACAAACATATGGGAGACGATCAGCGGCACACCTAAGTCCAGCAGGGCAGGTGCGGCAATCGAGCTGGTGATAATGTAGTTAGGGATACTCGGGATACCCATACCTAACACCATACAAGTCAGCATAGTTAACACCAGTGAGAGGAAGAGGTTATCTTGACCGACGGCGAGGATGTAACTGGCGAAGGTTGAGGCAATCCCCGTCAGTGAGACGATACCGATAATCACCCCAACCAGGGCGCAGGCTATCCCCACGGGCACCGCATGGCGAGCACCATCGACTAAGGCGTGCAGGCAGATGATCAGGGTATCTTTGCCCCCTTTGATAAACCAACAGACAGCAACCAGTAAGGCGATAACCCCAAAGACGACGGCGATACCCATCTGGAAGAAGCCAGCACACAACACCCCAAGGGCAATCCAAAAGGCGAAGCGCATCGCATTAGAAGGTAGGCGAAGCACAATCGCAGAGCCTAAGATCACTATCGAAGTCAGTGCTAAACCGACCATGCCAGAGAACAGCGGCGTACGACCCGAAAACAGCAAGTAAATCAAAATAAACAGCGGGATCAGCAGGTACCAGCGATCCTTCACTGCTGCCCAGGGATCGGGACATTGGTCCTTGGGTAAGCCACAGAGATTGGCGCGTTTTGCCTCCAGATGCACCATCCAGAACACTGAGCTGAAATACAATAATGCGGGGATTAACGCCGCTTTGGCGATTTCAATAAACGGCACGTTAATGGTTTCGGCCATGATAAAGGCCACCGCGCCCATGATGGGCGGCATAATCTGGCTACCCATACTGGAGGTGGCTTCTACACCGCCAGCAAAGGCGGGGCGGTAGCCGAAGCGTTTCATCAAGGGGATGGTAAATTGCCCCGTGGTCACCACGTTGGCGACACCCGAGCCCGTGATTGTGCCCATCATAGCCGAAGAAACCACGGCCACTTTCGCCGGGCCGCCGAGTTTATGGCCGAATAATCCCATCGCAAAATCGGTAAACAGACGGATCATTCCCGCCTGCTCTAAAAAGGCGCCAAACAAAATAAACAGAAAGATATAGGTGGCCGACACATAGGTTGGTGTGCCGTAGAGGCCCTCGGTACCGAAGGATAACTGATTGATAATTTGATCAACGCCGTAGCCGCGGTGCATTAAGTCACCGGGGAGATATTGGCCGAATAAGCCGTAGGCCAAGAAAATACAGCAGATAATCGGCAGTGCCCAGCCCATTACCCGCCGCGCGGCTTCAAACACTAAGACAATCAACACTACGCCTATCACCATATCGGCATCGGTGAGTTCACCCGAGCGTTGGATCAAATCGGCCTCAAAAAACCATTGGTAGGCGGCCGTTGCCATGCCCGCAAGGCCAAGCACCCAGCCCAAGGGTTGCCAAGGGCGAGACTTACCCACCGCTGGATAACTTAAAAATACGATTAACAGTAAAAAGCCCACATGGGTTGCCCGCAATACTTGGGTCGATACGGGATGAAAGGCGGCGGTAATGATTTGAAAAATGGAGAAAACTAGCGCCGTATAAAACAGTGCCTTGGGCCAGTCACTGGTCTTAGCGCCTAGTCCTTGTTCGGAATCGCTCATATTTATGCCTCACAGCATTAGACTACAGAGGGCGACGCAGCACTTGAGTGACGCTATCACTCAAGTGCTTAGGTGAAAAACGGGTCGCACAGATTGAGGTTACACCCTTAGAGTGCGCCAACTTCTTTGAAATAACGCTCAGCACCTGGGTGCAGTGGCGCAGGTAGGTTTTTGGTGGCCTTGTCTAATTGAATGGCTTTCGCCGCTGAGTGGGCGTTGCCGAGGCGGTCTAAATGCTCAAACATCAGTTTGGTCATCTGATAGGCTAAATCGTCAGACACACCCGCTTGAGTCACAAACAGGTTTTGAATCGCAACCGTAGAGACATCGGCGGTTTGGCCTTCGTAGGTGGCTGCTGGGATCACCCCATGTTGGTAGGCTGGGTTATTGATCTTGCCGATCACATCTTCGGGAATTTCCACAAAGTTGATTGGCATAGTCGCGGCTAAATCGCGGATCGCCGCCATACCTAAACCCGAGGATTGTAGGGTCGCGTCTAACTGACGGTTTTTAATCAGCTCGACCGATTCGGCATAGGGTAAAAATTCCACTTTGCCCATGTCTTCGTAGCTTAAACCCGCGGCTTTAAAAATTGCGCGCGCGTTGAGTTCAGTGCCCGACTTAGGCGCACCGACAGAAATACGTTTACCTTTCAAATCGGCTAAGGTTTTGATGCCAGATTCCTTATTGGCCACAATTTGAATGTAGTTAGGGTAAGCGGCTGCGAGCACGCGCACCTTGTCTAATGGCTTTTTAAAGCCGGCATCGGCATCGCCTTGATAGGCTGCAGCCACCGAGTCGCCTAAGGCTAAGGCCAATTCCCCACGACCCGCTTGCAGCAAGTTGAGGTTTTCAACCGAGGCTTTAGTGGCTTGCACCGAGGTTTTAGCGCCTTCAATGCCTGAGCCATAGAGCTGCGACAGTGCCACACCAATGGGGTAATACACGCCACTGGTGCCGCCAGTTAAGATATTGATAAAGGCAGGTGCGGCCGCCATTGAGGCGGCGCTGAGTGAGAGTGTTAATGCTGCGCCAACGGCGATAAAACGTTTGTTGATTTTCATGCTGAAATATCCTTATTTTTTATTGTGTTATATAGGGTAAGGTAAATCGGACTGTTTGATTGCTACTTTAGTATCACTACTTATATACCCAAATCTGCTCAAAATACAGGCTTTGACACGAGTTTATATGCAGTCTAAATCGTGACTTATGAGGCTTATCGTCAATATTCCACTAGGGCTAGCGAGCGTCGGGTGCTGTGATGGCTAAAATGGAATAAGCTGATAAATCGGTAACTTAGCTGCGATTGTGGTTCTGGGTGATCTAGGTAAATAAAACCTTAGCAAAAGACTCAAGCAATGTGCATGTTGCTTTAGTCTAGGTGACATTTTCTGTTAAGGGCTTAGGCTAATTAAATCATCACCTTATTGATAACTGAATCTGTGTTGTTTGCGGGATTAATAACCAATAACCGAGAGCGAGCCAATAAAAAGGGCTAACCGCAGTTAACCCTTAATTGTTGATATTGGAGGCGCACCCTAAAGTGCCACAATATTATTTAACGTTATCGAGGAGACCTTTAGACGCATTTTTGGCGTGTTTTGCGGCACGTTTTTCCTTCATCGTCATTAACGGCTTTTTCTTGGCCTCTTTGCGATTTTTTTGCTCTTTACTCATAGCTAACTCCATGTACTTTCAGTGGTTGTTCATCAGGCTAATCATGTAAGCCATTTGCGTAAAACCCGTTCCATGATGTCCTGATTAAAACGAAACGATTAAACTCGAATTACACCATTTTTAAATCACAACTATTTAAAACTATTGGTAAATTACTTGAATTTATTTGCCTCTCTGAGCGGTACTCGCAAAATAATCTTATCACCTAAATCCTAACTAAGATCCACTCACTACTTAGAATAATTCACGCTAATGGTAGTGCCAATGTGTATATAAAATATGCGGTTTAGCGCACGGTTTTAGCCCTGCACCGTTACCTGCGGGTCGACTTGCCGAGTATGCCGCCGAGTAGTCCGCGCAATATTTGTTTGCCGAGTTGATTACCCACGGTTCGAGCCGCTTGTTTAGAGAGTGTCTCGGCTAACCCTTGGCGGCGTTTATTGCCAAAAATCAGTTCACTAAACCAGCCCTGTTCAGCCTCTTGGGTAGCGGGCGTATTCGCCGTTTTCGAGCTAGTGGCGCCATTGGCCGCTTCGGCGTGCCGCTGATTGAGTCGCTCGTAGGCGGACTCTCGGTTGATTAAGGTATCGTACTTACCACCAATGGGGCTCTTGGCACGAATGGCGCTTAACTCCTCTGGGCTTGCTGGCCCCATACGACAGCGAGGCGGCGCAATTAGGGCGCGTTCCACCATAGTGGGCACGCCTTTCTCGGCGAGTGTCGAGACTAAAGCTTCCCCCACGGCGAGTTGTGATATCACCTCACTGACCACCAATTTAGGGTTGGGCACAAAGGTCTCTGCCGCGGTTTTAACGGCTTTTTGATCCCTTGGGGTATACGCCCGAAGGGCATGCTGAATGCGATTACCGAGCTGACCTAAGATCTCATTGGGAATATCGTCAGGGAATTGCGAGCAAAAATACACTCCAACGCCCTTGGAGCGAATAAGCCGCATAATTTGTTCTATGCGTTTAAGCAAACTTGCTGGGCAGCCTTCAAACAATAAGTGCGCCTCATCGATAAAGAAGACTAACTTGGGTTTATCGAGATCGCCGACTTCGGGCAGGTTTTCAAACAGTTCTGATAGCAGCCAGAGTAAGAAGCTGGAGTAGAGGCTAGGGGTCAGGATTAACTTATTGGCAGCTAACAAATTGATAATGCCGCGCCCTTGCAAGTTAGTACGCATCAAGTCTTCGAGTTGTAGCGCAGGCTCGCCGAAAAAGTCTTTGCCACCATCGCGTTCTAAGCCGAGGACCGAACGTTGAATCGCGGCGAGGGATTGGGCGCTGATAAGCCCGTATTTGGCGGAGACCTCTTTACGCTCATCGGCGACTAAGTTGAGCATGGCGCGAAGATCGTCGAGATCGAGTAACAATAAACCTTGGTCATCGGCCAGTTGAAAGACGATATCTAGAATACTGCTTTGGGTGTCATTGAGTTCGAGAATGCGCCCGAGTAAAGTCGGCCCCATCTCACTCACGGTTGTGCGTAAGGGGTGCCCTTGCTCCCCTGCGAGATCCCAGCAAACCAAGGGATTAGCCTCGGTTTGATAATCTTCAATGCCAATTTCGGCCGCCCGCTGCAATAGCTTGTCGTTTGGTGTGCCCGCAACGCCAAGGCCAGAGATATCGCCTTTAATGTCGGTGATAAATACCGGCACACCTTGGCGGGAGAAGCCTTCGGCGAGGGTCATCAGCGAAACGGTTTTGCCCGTCCCCGTGGCACCTGCGATCAGTCCGTGGCGGTTGGCATATTTAAGATTTAAGTGAACCTGTTGCTCACCTTTACCTAAGAGTAGAGTATTCAAGCGCAGTCCTTGTCTTAATTAGCCCCGTGATGAACCAATGGGGCGTCGGTCATTGGTGGATAAAAAAACATCACTCAGTGTTTGCCTTTCGTGGATCTGTGTCAACATGGTTGAGCACATAATCGATACAGCTCAAGTAAAGCTTGCCAATGTTAGCTTGGTTAAGTGTAGCTATTTTGTTGAGGAGCCGAAGATGAAAACCCCTTTGATTATGTTAGTCTTGTCCACATTATTGTTGACCTCTGGCTGTGCGGAGCTGGCCTGTTCCGCCCGGACAGATGTCGACCCCTACGAGCCCATGCTAGATAAACAGCGCTGCGTGGCCGAGGCGGATAAACAGTTGGCAGCCCACGAGAAAGCCAAAAAGGCTGCAGAGGACCTACAGCTTAAAGAAGCTGTCGACAAAGCGATTCAACAACGTCAATAGAAAGGATTGGTATGAAGGGAGCGGGAGGAACACAGGGCGGTATTGGCCAATTTTTTATTGGACTTGCCATGATGTGTGCAGGATTTTATCTGTTGTTCAATGCGATACAGGTCAGTTCCAGTTTTGGACTGGGTTATGGACTCTACCGCATGAATGCCTTTGGGCAGGGATTTTCTATCACCACTGGTATGGTGATGCTGCCGTTTATCCTCGGGATAGTGATGGTGTTTTTTGATGCCAAGACCAAGCTCGGTTGGCTGCTCACCTTAGGCTCCTTAGTCGCCTTAATTGTCGGCGTAATAAGCTCGATTCAGTTTCACTTTAGGGCCATGTCGGCCTTCGATTTGATCGTGATTTTAGTGTTAGCCTTTGGTGGGCTCGGGCTGTTTTTGCGCTCGTTAAAAGCGGCGCCCACCGAGCAGAATGATCCCAAATAACGGCTACACTGAAATCTAGCTCCCATACCCATAGCCTAGGAAATCCAATGCGTTGGCGTGACAGTGACCGCAGCTCCAATATCGAAGACAGACGTGACCAACAGATGGCCTCCGCGGGCGTGCCCAGCGCGCTCCTGCTGCGCTTGCTGCCTTTTCTACTTCGCACCAAAATCGGCCGAGTGATACTGCTGTTGGGCGGACTGTATTTTGCGTTTCAGTATTTTACCGGCGGATTATCCCTAGACCCGAGCAATCAAGCAGGGTTTAGCCAGTCACAATCGGCCAGCAATACCGCGGCTCAAGATGAAAATGCCCAGTTTGTGGCGGCGATCCTCGGCACAACCGAAACTGTTTGGAATCAATTGCTGCAGGGGCGATATGTTGAACCTAAACTGGTGCTTTATCGCAATATGACCTCAACGGGATGCGGTATGGGACAGGCGCAATCGGGGCCTTTCTATTGCCCCGCTGATAGCAAAGTTTATATCGACTTGAGTTTTCTCGAGGAGCTGAAAAAACTCGGGGCGCCGGGGGATTTCGCCTTTGCCTATGTGATTGCCCACGAGGTGGGCCACCATGTGCAGAACTTACTCGGCACCAGCACTAAAGTGCGTCAGGCACAGCAAGCCGCTGGCAAAGCGCAGGCCAATCAATTGAGTGTCGCTCTTGAATTGCAAGCCGACTGTTATGCTGGCGTGTGGGGGCATTATGTCGACAGGCAGCTCAATCTGCTCGAAGCTGGAGATGTAGAAGAAGGCATTGCCGCCGCGAGTGCCGTGGGGGACGATCGCTTGCAAAAAATGGCTGGCCGAGCCGTGCAACCCGAAGCCTTTACCCATGGCAGTTCGGCGGACAGGGTAAAATGGTTTAAGACGGGTTTTGCCTCTGGCAAGCTTGCCAGTTGTAATACCTTTAATCGCAACTAGTGGTACACAGCCTTAGCGTGGGATTGAGACATGGCATTTGAAGATAGGTTTCGGCTCAGTAGCCATGCAGTAATCATTAACGATGCGGGCCAAGTGTTACTCCTTAAGGCTAATTACGGCAATTGCGCCTGGGGCTTACCCGGCGGCGCCTTAGAGCCCGGCGAGACTATTCACGAAGCGCTGCTGCGTGAATGCCAAGAGGAGTTGGGGCTGGCGGTGAACGTCCACTACCTGAGCGGTGTGTATTATCACAGCGCCTATCAATCCCAAGCCTTTATCTTTCGTTGTGAGTTTGCATCTGCCGATGCGGTGATTCGCTTAAGCCATGAACACTCTGAGTTTGCCTTCCATGATATCGACACCCTTAGCGCGGTTCAGCAGCAAAGAGTTAGAGATTGTCTTAATTTCAACGGTGTTGTCGTGAGTGCCAAGTTTTAAGGCTTTGCCAGTCAACTTGGAGTTAATCGGTTTAGGTTTGCGCGATTGGGCTTTTAACCAATGTGCCTTTGGAGCCTAGATTTTTATCCTTGTAAAACCATTCAATTAGGAGGCCTCTATCTCTTGTTTTTTATTAATAAAATCAAATGGTTTAATTCGCGCTTACCCTGTAAAATTTAACAACGGCTGTCTTGATAAACTCCCATATCTCCGAACTTAACAAAAGCAATCTTAATAATTTTTGATAAAAATGAGCAATTTAGCGGCTAGGGGGCATTGTTAGATTACTGTTATTCGTAAATATCTATTACGTGCTTTGGCTGAAACCATACTTCCATACCAGATCGTATTTCTTCCGTGCAGTATGGGTCATTATCAAGTTGCCCTCTATAAATGTTATCGATGCGGCCTTTAACGATAACCCACATACGCTCTACATTTACCTCTTCCATGCCAGCGTCATTCTCAGTAACTATCTGGAAGATGAGCTTTACCAATTGTCCTGTTTTAAGGTTGTTCCTAGCCTCAAAGGAAGGAATCCAGAAAGTGTCTGAATGCTGATGATGAATCGCCTCCCCATCATTGAGTTCCCATCCATCAATTTCTATGCGGGCAAATTTGTCTTCCATAGTGCCTCAGTAATCTAACGTTTAAAGCAAACGCACGGTGCGAGTTTGTAAGGGTTCTTATGCCAGTCTAAATATGTCACTGTTCCCTAAATTGTTTGAGTTTTATAGCCGAAAGCTAGCTTGCCATATATGGGAAGACTTACACAATTACTCAATTATCCATGCTGCAATTCCGAGGGATGGTGTATTCCACTGACTGTTGGGTTGTTTTGGGGGACTTAAAGCATTGAAGAGTTGCGGATCTCCAGTTTCTGCTTGTTGGAGGGGGACAGCCCTAATCCTGTTTGATTTCTTTAATAAAAATAAAACCTAAATCAAAATTAAAGTCGTGGGGCTTCACCCCACCCCCGACCAAGGAGGACTGCTCGTCCTATCCTCCTTGGATGCTCCATGACGCCCCAACGGAGTTGAAAGCCCCTTGTGCTCATAGCCAAATTTGCTATCGCTTCCGAAGGATGCGTCCCTGCACCTGCGAAAGCTAGCTCGCCATCCATGGCGAGACTCACGCAATTTGTCTATTCACCCTGCGGCAACTCCGAGGGGATGGCGTATTCCTTTGATTGTTGAGTTGTCTGTTGGTCAATTAATGCATTGAGGGATTGTGGATGTCTTGTTTCACCCTCAAATTTTCCCATTGACTTGGCTTGTAAAATGGCTACTTTACATCAAGCCAACACTTGTTGAATACAGAACTATTTTTATAAACAACATTAAGCTTGTGAACCACTTTAAACTCATCAATTGGGTGGGGATCTTCTCCAACCATATAAGTTGCTGTTGTTTCAGGAATTAACTTTCCATCTACTTCTACAGCGGCCTCATTATTAAACAGCACACCTTCGAAAAGCTCTTGGTAACCAGCCATGACATGGATTGCTACATTTAACTCTTCGGAGACCAATGCCTTCAATGGAATTTGTAAATTTGACTGGTCAATTATTTCGGCGCCACTTATTTCCATTAATGAGTGAATAATGTGACTTTTGGCTTTAGCTAAATAGTCTTTACTGTCAGACATATTTTTCTTTACAAAGGCAATAGCCATTTCCTTAGAAATAATGACTCGAGTGTTTCCTTGCTTGTAATAAATGGCTGGTCGCGAAAATGAGTTCGCATGATGCAATATTTTTTTGCCTTTTATTGGGTAACTATCAACATCACATGGAGTAATATCTGCCTTCACGCAGGAAGATAATAGGATTACTATAGAAAATATAAGCTTACGCATTTTTATGATATCCATTTAACGCTTGCATTTGCGGCTGCCGAAGCAACGGGTAGGCAGTCCGAGGGAAGCCACGCTTTTTGTGGCTGTAACGAATTTGATGGCCTTGTTAAATGTTGAGCGTAAGCACATGGTTCCGACCTTGATAGACATCTTTTAACCCCGATCTAAGCTCACCGTACTTATTGAAGTCCTTGGGAAAATAAAAATGAGCCGATCGTCCATCTGTCTGAACAATCTGGATTCTCTCTGTGGTGACAAGTCATTCTTTAACGTTGTTGTTGCCATCATTGATTTGGTCGTCACACTCAAAATAAACGTCATCGTCTGGACCTACCTCTGCGGTAAGCCTCCTTTGCCAAAGGACGAACTCACCGTTACACCTCTGAACTGCCACGGTGAGAGCATCATTTTCTACAGTTTCGATTTCGAGCTCGTAGACTTGTGAACATTTAACGCTTGATTAAGCGACAAAAACCACTTTTTTGTCCGTCTTCAATCTTTGGTTATGTCAATTTGCTTCGTATACTTGTATTCACATGAAACAACAGCGCCGCACAAACCGCTAAAAGCAAGCAAAGAAATAGCACTAACCAGACTCCAAATACTCCCAATTATGGCTGCGCCACTAGTATCTGGAGTGCTAAAAGACATTGTCATCCCTCCGCCTAAATCTTTCGTTATTGCTTCTGAACCGAGAAATGGAATAGCTATAATTAGAATAAATGTTGTTAAAAACAACAGGTAACTAAATATTCCCAACAATCTGGTAGCGAAAAGCAAGGGTTTCAAATTCTCCGATTTCAATCTTGAGTATGGGTAAAATTTCATTAAAAGTCCCTTTTAGGATAAAAATGTTCACTACATTGATGACATAACATTTTATTCGTGGGCATGCGCGTTTACCTCGCTAGATTAGTGAAAACGAGCACGGCTAACTATCTGTATGTAAAGAACTTATCAGCTTTCTATCAAATACGCCATCTGGAAAAGCGCGCATGCGCGTTTCCCAAACCTATTATCTACCTAATGGATTATATAAGTGACTAATTTTAATGTTTTTTATTTGAAATGAAAGGAGTTAACGAGCCACCAATTGTTAAATTTTCAGAGTCTAAGCTTGTAAGAAAGGGTTCAGATTACTGTCGGGTTTGGCGAGATTAAGCACTGTCATGAAAGTGACCGTCCGTGACATGGATGTCACGGTCGAGCACACAGGGACGTGCTTGCTGCGTGTCACTGAAATGAAAGTGCTTAATCCTTATTGAAGATAATGAAGAACCTTGTTTCGAAATAAATCAGTATTCTGGTACTTAATAAATTAAATCAGCCATATATGGCTCGTTTTCAGTTGTTCGATTTCGCGTTGTTCGATAGGTAATTGCGGTTTTCGCTAGACTTCATAGTTTTTAGAATAAAAAAATGCCGGACTACGGAAGAACATAGCCCGGCAAAGGGAAGATAGCGTTAGCTATAGGGCGGCTGGGGTTAGCTCGACTAACCAAAGCGATTGGTTATTGCTGGTATCGGTTAAACTCACTAAGGCGCGTTGATTGCCTTGGCAAGATTTGCCTAACAAGGGGCTGATGGTCATCGTCTGACTGCCACTAAAGGCAAAGTGCAGTGTGCCAGCGGTCGTCATATAAAAATCGCTGTTCACTTGGGCATTGCTGGTGACTTCGTTCAGGCTGATTTCGCCAATCACATCCCCCATATCATTCTCGGATACATTCTGCACCAACATGTTATAACGCGCGCCGCATTGGCCATTGGCGAACTCAGTGGTGCAGCGGTTTTGCGTGTCCGTGGCAAAGGTTAAGTCAAATTGCAGCAGGCGATTGACTGTGGCGTCGTAACTAAAGCCTTCGATATCCCGTACCGAGGTGATGCGTCCAAGGCTGGTACCTGCGGCGGAAGAAGGCTTATCGACTAACTCTGTCACAAAACTGCCGACCTTATCTAAGGTAAAAGTGCCGCCGTCTGGGCCATTTTCAGTCGCCATCATCTCGCCCCATTGGCTGGTGCTGATGGACGAAAACTGATGGGCGTCGGCTGACTGGGCATCATAGAGGCCATTAGGGCCGTCGGACTCGACACTGGCGGTAAACTTATAGCCACTGGCATCTTTAACGTAATGACCAAACTCCCCCGATTGCGCTTGGGGTGATTGTCCCTCATAGCTGTCGGAATTGGCTGTATGCACAATGGCATAGGCTTGATTGGGCAGGAAAGTCACAAAGCTGTCGTTATCGGTTTCGGGATCGTACACATGCCAAGTGCCGATTAACGCATCGCTAGCATCTTCAATACGCGTAAGTGTGATGCTTGACGAACCATTGTCGGTGAGGCTGAGTGTGAGGGTGTTGAGGCTTACCATCGCCTTGTTAACGACACTGCTTTCATCGTAGAGACCGCCGGAACCATCGGATTGAGCTATGAGACTCACACTGAAACTACCCGTCACACTGTCCCAAGTGTAATTTCCGTATTCGACCGAGGCTGCGCCCTGATCGCCATCACCCGCATGCTCGTGGATCAATATATAACGGCTATGGTCGATAAAGGTCAGTATGTTGCTTTGACCTTCTCCTTCCGACAGCAGCCAGCTACCTAGCAGCAGATTACGGTTGGAAGTATCGAAATGGTTAAGGGCTTGGGCTTCGCTGATCAGACTCAAACCAGAACCGAGGTTGGCAAAGGCGGTGTTGAGTTGGGTATCAAAATCGGCACTGCTGATATCTAACACAGTATTGGCGAGCAGATCATGGTGTGAGGTCTTGATTTGAATGCCATTCTCGACATCACAGTCCTGATCTAAGGTTTGCAGCAATTGCAGGATATTTACCTTTGTGACCTCATTGCCCGCTGCAATTTCGGTGGGTGTGACGAGTGGCGCGGCAACTGTACTGGGAAATTGAATCGCGCCGACCGAAAAGGTGACTTGTTCCCCCTGTAAGTATTGAAACTCACCAATATCGCTGGTGGTGCCATCGGTTTGGCTGTCGGTTTGATAATGGATCCCGGCGACTGGGCTGTCCCTAAAGATCCCGGTTAATTCGGCATTGGCATTGGTTTCGCAGGTGACGAGGGCGGTTTCGGCATTGCTCTGGCTTAAGGTGCCGCTGCCATTGGCGACGGTACAGGTTTGTGCCGTTGGCTGCGTATTAACGGTAATGGCAAAGCTAACGCCTTCATTCTGCATATTTGAAAATGCAAAGGCCTTATCTGTGCCATCACTTTGAACCGAAAGGGTTTCCACTGTCTGGCCATTGGTTTGTAGGGTGAGTTTTAGGGTGTTGGTCAGCCCTTTTACGGTTCCCTTAATGGCAAACTGCTGGGGTTCAATGGGGCTAGGGTCCTCATCGTCATCATCACTCCCGCCACAGGCGCCGAGCGTGAGACCTAAGAGAATGGGAACAGTGAGTCGATAGATTGGCTTCATTATGTAAATTCCTTTTAGGCTACTGAGTAAATATCAGCAACGATTCGCTATCCCATGGCGGGATGGTCGTCAGTTATCGTTTGGGGCATGAGCGCAAGCAATATGCAGAAGGGATCAGTGGCTGAACCCTGAACAAGATATAAATCCTCGGGAGGGATTTTGTCTTTGAAACTTATTGAATGTTTTTGAAAGTGAATACTATCAATAGATTGAAGTGAAACTTGCTAGAGTCGATCGCGGCTTTACTCCACGCCTTCATCGGCATAACGGATAAGCGGCATCAAGTGTTGATATAAGTCTTCGGCTTCGACGGCAATATCCTGCGCGCCATGTTCCTGGGCTTTTTGTCTTAGCGCCTCGGAGGGCATGATGGTGTAGAGGTAAATGGGCGTGTTGATGCCGCGATCGCGGATAGCCTGCATGAGTTTAAGGCCTGCGAGGGGATCCGAGCCTCTGCCCATATCGGTAATAATGGCATCGTAGCTATATAAACTGAGCAGTGTGAGTGCATCGCTGCTGGTTTTGGTGGTGTAAACCCCAATCTTTTTTTGCTCTAAAAATTGGCGCTCGGCCTGATTATTTTCTGGGTGATCATCGACCCACAATATGCGTGCCTTTACGTTATGCGGCTCGGCCAACACTAATGGGCCGCTGCGTTCGATTTGGTTATAAAAGAGTAGGGCAAGCACTGCGCTCGACAAGATAGCAATCAAGACTAATCCTGGCAGGGTGAAATAGGGCTTTTTTTGCGCGGGTTGAAGTGTATTCGAGTTGGCTGCGCTGGTGGCGTTATCTGTTATTGCGAGTGAGTGGTCTTGAGCGGTAAAACTATTGGCAACGGCATCGGAGCGAATAATGGCGGCGATATCGGGGGAGAGTCTATACCCTCGGCCATGCAAGGTTTGAATAATGGGCACCTTAAGGCCTGCTGACTCGAAGAGTTTGCGGGTATCCGAGATTAATCTTGCGACCGACCAACTGCTCACCACGGTATTGGGCCAAATATGTTCGAGCAAGCAGGCTTGGTCGCAATGGGCGGGATAGGCGTCGATCAACTGTGCGAGTAACAGGATAACGCGCTCGTCGCAGTGGAGCCTTTGGTGGTTGCAGAACAAGGTTCGGTTCTGGGTATCCAACACAAAAGCGTTAAAGCAATAATGCATTCAGGTCCCTTGGCATCGAGTCATACTTTAGTTGTTAATGAGTTGTATCAATCAATTCAAGCCAAACTTGGCCTTTGAGTCAAATGAATTGTCTGTGATTGAGCTCAAACTCGTGGCATGCCTTGGGCGCTTCTTCTGTTATACTGCCCCCTCGATTTTTTGGAGGCGAGAATGGACGTATCTTCTTTACTAGACGGCCTGAATGATAAACAGCGCGAGGCTGTCGCGGCACCGCAATCCAGCATGTTAGTGCTTGCGGGCGCAGGCAGTGGCAAAACGCGAGTATTAACCCACCGTATCGCGTGGTTAATGCAGGTCGAACAGCAGAGCCCTTACTCAATTTTAGCCGTGACGTTTACCAATAAAGCCGCGGCCGAGATGCGTGAGCGGGTGGAGAAGGTCGCGGGCACTAATATGGGGCGGATGTGGATTGGTACCTTCCACGGGTTAGCGCATCGTCTGTTACGCACTCACTTCCAAGATGCGGGATTACCGCAGAGCTTCCAAATTCTCGATTCGGACGATCAGGTGCGCTTGCTGAAACGCATCCTGAAAAGTTTGAATCTGGATGAAAAACAATATCCTCCCCGTCAGGCGCAGGCCTATATCAATGGCAAGAAAGACCAAGGTCTTCGTCCTAAGCATATCGATGCGGGTGGTTTCCCGATTGAGCAAAACCTGCTGAAGATTTATCAGGTTTATCAAGAGTCTTGCGACCGCGCAGGTTTAGTCGACTTTGCCGAAATCCTGCTGCGTGCCCACGAGCTTTGGCTCAATAAACCGCATCTGCTGGCACACTATCAAGAGCGTTTTAAGCATATTCTGGTGGACGAGTTCCAGGATACTAACGCCATTCAATATGCGTGGATTAGAGTGCTGGCCGGCCAAACGGCTAACGTGATGATAGTGGGTGACGACGACCAATCCATTTACGGTTGGCGCGGCGCTCAGGTTGAAAACCTGCACCGCTTCCTGCGGGATTTCCCGACGGCGACTACGATTCGCCTCGAACAAAACTACCGCTCCAAGGGCAATATTTTGAAGGCGTCTAACGCCCTTATCGCCAACAACCCCGAGCGTTTAGGCAAAGAGTTGTGGACCGACGAAGCCGATGGTGAGCCGATTTCCCTCTACTGTGCCTTTAACGAAATGGACGAGGCTCGCTTTATTGTCGGCCGTATCAATGATTGGTACGAAAAAGGCGGCAATTTAAGTGACTGCGCGATTTTATATCGCTCAAACGCCCAATCACGGGTGCTCGAAGAAGCCTTATTACACAAAGGTTTAGCCTATCGTATTTACGGTGGCCTGCGCTTCTTCGAACGCCAAGAGATTAAAGACGCTATGGGTTATATGCGTCTTATCAGCAATAAAAATGACGATGCCGCCTTCGAGCGCGTGGTTAATACACCGCCCCGCGGCATTGGCGACAGAACCTTAGATATTCTGCGTTCGACCGCCCGTCAGCAGGAACTCACCCTATGGCAGGCCTGTTTACGTCTGCTGGATGAAAAAGTGCTGGCCGGCCGCGCCGCCTCTGCGGTGCGTGGCTTTATGGATCTTATCGTCACCCTGCAGGAAGAAACCCAGGATATGGCGCTGTACCGGATGACGGACACAGTGATCCAAGCCTCTGGCCTTAAGGCCATGTATGAGGCGGAAAAAGGTGAGAAGGCCCACGCCCGTATCGAAAACTTAGAGGAACTCGTCACCGCGGCGCGCACCTTCGAAATGCCAGAGGAGCTTGAGGATATGGGCGAGCTTAACGCCTTCTTATCCCACGCGGCATTAGAGGCGGGCGAAGGTCAGGCCGACGCCTTTACCGATGCGGTGCAGTTAATGACACTGCACTCGGCCAAGGGGCTGGAGTTTACTATGGTGTTTATGGCGGGCGTCGAGGAGGGCATTTTCCCGAGCAAAATGGCGCTCGAAGAGGGCGATAGACTCGATGAGGAACGCCGCCTCTGTTACGTGGGCATGACCCGCGCGATGGAAAAACTCTATATCACCTATGCCGAATCGCGCCGTATTTATGGCCGCGAAGATTATGCCCGTCCATCGCGCTTTATTAAGGAAATTCCGCCGCAATATGTGGACGAAATTCGCTTAAAGGCGCAGGTGTCGACCCCGATGGCGAATAATCGCTTCAGTGCGCAAAAGTCCGCGGTCGCCAACGATACCGGCTTTAGCGTCGGCCAAAGAGTGCATCATCCCAAGTTTGGTGACGGTAAAGTGACAAACTTTGAAGGCAGTGGCGCGCAGGCGCGAGTGCAGGTGAATTTTAGTGATTTTGGCAGTAAGTGGTTGGTGGTGGCCTACGCGCGTTTAGAGGCGCGTTGATTGGCATCAATGTCATGATTTTGTGACAGCTTCAGCCTGCGCAAATTCGCTTAAAAGGTGGCTAGGGTATATGATGCTTACCCTAGCAACCGAGATAAAAAATTAGGTTTGGGAGTAGCTAGTTAATGAATCTAAAGCAGAAGTGGGACGTGTATTCCCGCCTGACTCGACTCGACCGTCCTATCGGCACTTTGTTATTACTCTGGCCCTGTTTAATGGCGCTGGTGCTAGCAGCGGGTGGAATGCCCGATATTAAAGTGTTGATTATCTTTATTATCGGTGTGGTGATCATGCGCGCCTGCGGCTGCATTATTAACGACTATGCCGACCGCGACCTCGACTCCCACGTTGAACGCACTAAATCCCGTCCCCTCGCCAGTGGCGAAATCAGCACTAAAGAAGCGCTATTGCTGTTTGTGATCTTAGGCTTAGCGGCTTTTGGTTTGGTCTTACTGCTCAATGGCTTAGTGGTTAAGCTCTCTGTTGTCGGCATTATCCTCACCATTATCTACCCCTTTACAAAGCGGGTAACGAACATGCCGCAGATGTTTTTAGGTGTGGTGTGGAGCTGGTCGATTCCCATGGCCTATGCGGCGCAAACCGGTGAAGTGCCCATCGAAGCTTGGTGGTTATTTGCCGCCAATTGGTTCTGGACTGTGGCCTACGACACCATGTATGCCATGGTCGATAGGGATGATGATTTAAAGGTCGGTATCAAATCGACCGCCATTCTTTTTGGCAAGTACGACCGCCAAATCATTGGATTATTCCAACTTGCTGCACTGCTGTGTTTTATCGCCGCGGGTTGGAGCGCCGACCGTGGCCAGCTCTATGGTCTAGGACTGCTTACCTTTGTTGGTTTTAGCACTTACCAACAGATGTTAATTTTTGGCCGCGAAAGAGCTCCTTGCTTTAAAGCCTTCCTCAACAATAACTGGGCGGGATTAGCACTGTTTGTTGGTTTAGGCGCCGATTACCTGTTTTAAGTTTCCCTCTCCGTTTGTATGAGTGCTATCAGGCGTGTCGCCTGATAGCCGCTCAAAACTCATAAAAAACCTGCTCAACATTCAACTCATTGACTCGATGCGGTCTTTGTCTGCGACGGCGGACTCGTCGACTCTAGAGCTTCAGAGGCTTTATCCTCAGAAGCTTTGGTCCCAGAAGCTTTGGCCTCAGAAGCATGAGTCTCAGCACATTGATAAGCATTGCCCATCATGGTCACTGAGCCTAAAAACTTAAGCGGTTGATAGAGGTAAACCGTATCGGCACCGAGCGCATGGCCTTTGATGCGTAGCTCGTTGAGTGTGCCCCACACCATATCCCTATCACTGTGCAGCCAATAATCATAAAAATGCCCCTGCGAGCCAATGACTGTGCCTTTATAGGTACAGTTTTCGATGGCGACAGAGTTTTCCCATAATATTTTAACCTGTGCCGATTCCTCGGTTGGAAAAGTCACACATGCGGTCAAATTAATACCGAGTAATAACAATAATATTGCACGAAAATTCATTGATATATTGCTCAATTCCAATATTGAATAAAGATGGAATAATTAAATAGATAAGTCTTACTTACGACCTAATACTTTAATGCCCGCTTTACTGCGGTCGGAATTACCATACACTTCAATTTTTTTCACGCAGCGACGGGCACCGAGGGATTTC
Organism: Shewanella sp. 10B; assembly: GCF_023475885.1. Taxonomy (NCBI): domain Bacteria; kingdom Pseudomonadati; phylum Pseudomonadota; class Gammaproteobacteria; order Alteromonadales; family Shewanellaceae; genus Shewanella; species Shewanella sp. 10B. Next base: position 968,304 of record NZ_JAMDJO010000002.1, on the reverse strand, counting down.
CATTCGCTGTGCTCATCCTTTCCTAGCTCAGTATCAAAGCGGACGGTACGAGTTTTATCATCCCCATAGGTGACGACGACGCGATCGATACTCACGTCTCTTTCTGCTTTGATTCTAATGTGTTTGGCTTGGCGGCAAATGATAAGCGGGATGATTGCTGGGTGGTCGCCAATTCCGAGTAATAGGGTGCGGCCTAAGGTGATCTCATCGTCCTTATCATCATTTTTTGCATAGGCAACTGACGTGGTAAACATCAGTAGTAAACAGATAATAAGTTGGTTGATTATTTTTGTCGAAAATAGACGGTTTTTTAATAGCATATAGCCTCCAAAAAATGGGGCCGGATCATAAGTGATTTAAATATGCTGAAATAGTTTTTTAATTAGCTAATGCGGCGAATATCACGGGATTTTTTATAAATAGTCGGTAAGTGTTTTTTATCTTGATACAAATGTAATTTCAATTTTGACGATATTATTTTTGTTTTTAATTAGGCTGAAATATCCATTAAATGATGACATTTTATCATCTGCTTAACACTGCCAAGTTTTGCTGCTTGGCTAAATGCTGTAATTGGGATGCATTTTTCTGGTAGATTGTAACAACTCGCACTCGGCTCGGTCGCTTATCGCCGCATTAGCTGTAAGCAAAACAAGCACGAGTCGCTACAGGATTTATTCAATGGAGGTGAAGTATGCCGTGCCGACTAACACAATTGTTTGGGATCCAGTTTCCGATTATTCAAGCGCCGATGGCGGGCGTGCAGGGCAGTGCACTGGCGATTGAAGTATCGCAGGCGGGCGGATTGGGCTCCTTGCCCTGTGCCATGTTATCCCTCGAGGCACTCGAGGCTGAGTTAACCGAAATCCGCAGCAATACCACTAAACCTATCAATGTGAACTTCTTTTGCCATAGCGAGCCTTTACCGCAGACGGCCAAGCAAGCGGCTTGGCTCGAACGGCTGATGCCCTATTTCACTGAATTTAATCTCGACCCAAATGCGCAGCCTGCTGGCGCCCAGCGCACTCCCTACAGCAAGGCGCAGGCTGAGGTGTTAGCCAAATTTAAGCCCGAGGTGGTGAGTTTTCATTTTGGGCTGCCCGACGAAGAATTGCTGCTGGAAATCAAATCCTGGGGCTCAAAAGTTATCTCCACGGCGACCACAGTCGAAGAGGCGCTCTGGCTCGAGGCTCGCGGCGCCGATGCGATTATTGCCCAGGGCCTTGAGGCGGGAGGGCATAGAGGACACTTTTTATCCGAGGATTTAACCGAGCAGTTGGGGACCTTTAGTCTATTACCGCAGGTGATTGCGGCGGTGGATATTCCGGTGATTGCCGCAGGTGGCATTGTCGATGCCACCACAGTGCGCACCGCCATGGCAATGGGCGCTTCGGCGGTGCAGGTGGGGACTGCCTATTTACTCTGCCCAGAGTGCAACACCAGCAGCATTCATCGTGAGGCGCTACAAAGCGACGCTGCGCAGCATACGGCGCTGACGAACTTATTTTCTGGTCGACCCGCCCGCGGCATAGTGAACCGCTTTATGGGCGAGATGGGGCCGATAAATGAGGCTGTGCCAGATTTTCCCTTGGCATCCTCGGCGGTTGCAGGCTTAAGAGCGGCGGCGGAGCGACAGGGATTTGGAGATTTTAGCCCACTATGGTGTGGACAAAATGCCAGTGGTTGCCAAAACATTCCCGCCGCTGAGCTGACGCGGCAGTTAGCTTTAGGCTTGATGGGAGCATTATCTGGCTGATTATTTTTAATTCAACCTTGTCTCCATGCTAGGCACTCCCCATATAACCACTAAGCCAATTGAGGAGTTTGGTGTTCATTATCATGGGGATGAGGGTTATCGAGTCACATCCCTAAGTTGAATATGCTCGTTGATAGGGATGTTAAATGCTAAAAATCCGACCTAGACGCCAAGTTAAATACCGCATTGCCTTTCTGTTACTGACGATTGCGGTATATGTCCTAGGCTTTCAATTGCTGCCAGAGCAGCTTACAAACACGCGTGAAGAGTTATCCTTAGCCATAGTGACTGCACTCTATTTTGTGTTGTTGCCAGTGCTTTATTGGTATTGGATTATCAAAATAGATGCGCAAAAGCCCTGGAAGATGTTGGTTGTGTTAAGTTTGAGTAGCCTGATGGCGAGGCTTAGCTATCCGCATGAAGTGGCTGAGTATTTCGAGTTTATCGCTTGGCTACGTTACCCCATTATTGCGGTATTACTCCTTATCGAGCTGTACTTGATGGTGAGCATTATTAAGGGGTTATGGCTGGCGAGAAAGGCATCGGGGGATCCAAGATTAGCTATCGTTGAGCAGTATGCCGCAATGGCGCAGCCTGAGCCGAGTGCTGAAACGGTAAAAAGAGAGTCAATTAATCCCTACAAGCCGTCAGAGTCGGACTTGCCGCCCATTCCCGATGAGAAGAGGCTGACATTGGGTTTAATCCTCGCCACTGAGCCCGCCAGTTGGTATTACGCCATTCCTTACTTTTCCCGTCGCCACCCAGAGGCTATTGGCTCACTCAACTTGTTCAGCGCTAAGCCTTGGCATGCATTAGTTGTCATCGTGGGGTTAATGGCTGCTTCTGCGGTGAGCTACAGTTTACTCGATGGGATAAGCCATATAGCGGCTCTATTTGTTTCAGGTTTGCTTTTGTATTCCATCCTATTAATGGCGGCGAATTATCGGATCAGTCGTTATTACTCGCTCTACCAAAGGGCAGATAAGCTCATCATTAATAACGGTATGTGGGGCTTTATGGCCGTTGATTTCACGCAGATTAGTGAACTGAAATTAGGACACTTTAGCACTCCTGTGTCGCAGGCTTCACAGGATGATGTTACGCCTAGTGACGCGCCTGAAATATTGACCTTAGGCCGTGGTGAGGCGAATGCGCAGCTGATATTTAAGCAGCCTCAAGTTTATTACGGCGCTATGGGGCAATTACCTGAGTCATTGACTGTAGTGAACTTAGTCGTCGAGGATCCTCAAGCGTTAGCCGATACCTTAACCTCAAGTGTTGTGTTAGATAAGGCGTCGTAGCAAGAAGAATATAAGTTCGCTATCTCAGTACAATCAGTGAGTCGATTCTGCTCAAATAGGCTTATATTTTACATGGCTAAAATATAGGCCTATTCATTTATACTGACGGCCGGGCGGCTCAGTCTTTCCGTGCCGCTCTGTTTCATTTGGTATTTGTTCTCAGTAATTGCTTATGTCACTGGCTGAATATCACGACCAACCCTTGTGGTTGCGAGCGATCTCTACCTGAAAGGATAACGCTAATGTTGTTACGTCGAATCATAGTTACCTGCCTCGCCCTTATCAGTTTTTCCACCTTTGCTGCCGATAAAAGCTATCAAGATATAGTGCTAAAAACCTATCCAGATCAACAGCAAACCTCCTTCAAAAACATCGCGGGCGATAAACCGATTTACCTTAAGTTTTGGGCAACCTGGTGTCAGCCCTGCATGGAGCAGATGCCGCATTTTGAGGAATTGCAGAAAAAGTATCAGGACAAGGTCAATATCCTCGCCCTGAATATCAATATCAACGAAGAACAACCTAAGATAGCCGAAGTCATCTCTCGTTTCGGTCTGACTATGCCAGTCTGGCTGGATAACGAGGGCGAATTGGGTGTGGCCCTAGGCTTGGTCGGGACGCCCTATAGCGTGTTAATCAATCGCGCAGGCGAGGTGGTTTACACTAGCCATGAGTCGGATGCGAACCTCGATAAATTTATCGATATGTTGGCCAATGGCCAAGAGCTCAGTGCACAAACCACTGATGCGCCAAGCCCTGAACAAGCTGCTAAGTTGCTGAAACCTTGGGAGCAAGGTGAGCATTTACTGTTTTTTACCGCCACTTGGTGTGATTGGTATTTGGCAGAGAGCCGTCCTGAAATGTCTAAGGCCTGTGTTGCCGCCCAGAAAGATTTAGACAAGCTAGCGCAACAGCTTCCGAATAAAGCCTGGCATGGGGTGGTGAATCATCTGTGGACCGACGATAAAGCCCTTGCCGATTTTAAACAGCTCTATCCTTCACGCGTCGATTTCAGTATCGATGAGTTAGGTGTGCTGTTTAATCACTTTAGTATCCGCAATATCCCGACATTGCTTTGGGTCAAAGACGGTAAAGTCATTGAGCGTATTACCGATTTTAGCCAGCCAGATAAAATTGTCGCTAGGCTCAAGGCCGCGCCATAGGATTCAGCCATTTGGCCTTCGAGACATTCGAAGGCCTTTGGGGATGCCAGCACCACTGATACACTACTCACGCTTTAGCTAAATGTCGTTGCCCATGGAAAGCACTGCGCAATAAACAGGCTCACAGAATGGGGAACGCCCAAAGGCTGGTTGTTGCTTGGCACTCTGCCGAGTTTTCCACCTTGTTGTTGGATTCTATTGTGGGAGTATGTGGATGGCACAGATTATCAGTAATGCTGCGGTGGGTCGTACCCTATTGATTTTATTGCTGTGTGCTGGTGTTTTCTTTTTTATCGATTTTTTAGTTCCCGCCTTGGCCGCCCTGATCGTCTGCTTCTCCAGTTGGCCGTTGTACCAAAAATTAATGGCTAAATGCGGTGGTCGCTCGGCGCTGTCTGCCACGGTCGCGTTGGTCTTGATTATTGTTGGGCTTATCACGCCGCTGATTTTTGTATTTTCCTATGCATTACAAGAGATTAAAGCCTGGGTGGAATGGCTGGTGTATGCCAACCAGCATGGCGCTCCCGTGCCGCTGTGGATTAAGGATTTACCTTGGATTGGCGAGTGGCTTACCCTGCAATGGCAGCAGTTTATCGGTGAACCCCATGAACTGGGCAAGATAGTCAGTGCCATTAGCGGTCAGAATCTGAGTGGTATTTCCCGCTGGGTACTGCAATTGGGTTGGAATACCTTAGGTCTGTTGCTGACCTTGCTGTTTATGCTGATCACCTTATTTTTCTTATATAAAGATGGCGAGTCTGTCGCCAAACAGCTGGATATTGTCGGCGAGCGCATTCTTCCTGCACGCTGGCATCGGTTCTCCCGTGTGGTGCCTGCGACTGTGAGTTCAACCGTTATCGGCATGACGCTTATCGCCATCGGCGAGGGCATAGTGTTGGGGATTGCTTACTGGATTGCCGGCGTGCCTTCGGCCGTGGCCTTTGGGGTGTTGACCGCGTTTATGGCCTTAGTGCCCGGCGGCGCGCCAACCATGTTCACCCTGATCTCACTGTATTTAGTCGGCACCGGCGATATGACGGCGGGAGTGGGCTTATTCCTATGGGGCAGTATCGAGCTGTTTATTGTCGACAAAACCCTAAGGCCTAATCTGGTGGGCGGGCCAATCAAATTGCCCTTCCTGCCGACCTTCTTCGGACTGATTGGCGGGGTGAAAACCATGGGGTTCGTTGGCCTGTTTGTCGGCCCGGTATTGATGGCGTTGCTGATTGCTATCTGGCGCGAGTGGTTAAGGGATGAGCCTGATCATACGCTGGTGACCGAATCCCTTGAATCCCCAAGGGAGCAAGAGCAGTCAAGCTAGAGCTGAGTGAGCGCTTGTTTACGCTCTTCGGTATAAAACCACCAAGGTTTAGGATCGTCACCCGCCATAAAGCGGGTGACAGATATAAACACATCCAGCATGCAGGGATCGTGGATTTGCCCAGTTAATCTATTGATACGTGAGTACATTTCGTAGGGATCTTGCCCTAACAGTTGTTCTGGGCTCTCGATGCCGAGTAATCGTAAATCTGCTGCGCAGGCTTTACCAATATTGGGTAAATCCGTTAATCGCTTTACTTCGTTGCGCACTACCTTTGCTGGATTCATCTGTTAGCCCCATCTCTAGCCACTATGACTATGAGTCTACCTCTTGCTCTCACTTTAGTCAGGCGTTTAAGCGACAACACTGGTTGTTTTGGGTTCTGCAAAGCGTTGCTGTACTTCTAGTACCTGCGCTTTGCACTCGATAAAGGCGCGAGTGAGTTTAGGATCAAACTGAGTGCCAGCATTTTCTTCAATATAATCAAATGCCTTTTGTGTACTCCACGCCACTTTATAAGGGCGGTCTGAGGTGAGTGCATCGAAGACATCGGCGATGGCGGCAATGCGGGCACTTAATGGAATTTGCTCAGCCGCCAGCCTGTGGGGATAACCTGTTCCGTCCCAACGTTCGTGATGATAGAGTGCGATCTCCTTGGCGAGGGATAACAGCGGGTCATCGTCATCACCGAGGATCTGCGCGCCAAAGGAAGCGTGTTGCTGCATTTGGCGTCGCTCATCATCGGTTAATTTTCCCGGCTTAGACAGAATCGAATCTGGGATGCCGATTTTGCCAATATCGTGCATCGGAAGCGCGGTAAAATACATCTCACACCAAGCTTGGGAATCACACACATATTGGGCCAAAATGCGGCCGTAGTGGCTCATCCTAGTAATATGTAGGCCCGTTTCGTTATCGCGATACTCCGCCGCCAGCCCCAGTTTTTGGATAATTTTATGGCGAGTCGATTCCAACTCTTGCGTCCGTTGCTGCACTAGGGCTTCGAGTTGCCGCGCCTGATTACTCAAGGCTAAATGGGTTTGAGTGCGTACCTTGAGTACCGCAGGGCTAATGGGTTTGGAAATATAGTCCACTGCGCCGAGTTCAAAGCCGGTTTGCTCGTCTATGGTATCGGTTTTGGCGGTCACAAAGATCACTGGGATCTTGCTGGTGATGGGGTCACGCTTAAGCCTACGACAGGTCTCGAAGCCATCCATCTCAGGCATCATCACATCGAGTAAGATAAGCTCTGGGAGGGGATGGGTGCTGGCCAGTTTAAGCGCCTTTTCACCTGAGGTTGCGGCGCGGATCGTGTACTGATCTGACAAGATCCCGTGAATAATCTGGATATTATCGGGTGTATCGTCCACCACTAATAATATGGGTTTAGTGACAAGTGAAGTCATGGTTTCGCCTCTACTGAGTCGGTTTGTTTCCCGTATTAATCCGGTGGCGAGACTGAGAAAACCCCAATTCGTCCCCGTTAATGCCAGTGCCAAACTAGGCGGGTAGTGCTGCTTAATTCCATGAAAGTGTTTTATAACAATATGAAAATCATTATAAAATTATGATGATTATGTTTTCATCGTTCAGGTTATATGATGGCGGTAGCTATAAGCTTGACGGAAAATAAGATAACGGATTTAACAGCTGGTTAAATCTTGCTCTGGCCAGATAATAACCCAAAAAAATGTATCATGTTGTATCTTTTGGTTTGTTTTGTTCACACTTTTAGGGATTAATGCTTTTTAGTGTGAGTGGTTTTTTCTACAATTACTGCCTGTTTTATGAGCTAAGGTGCCATTGGCCTCATGGATCAAATGGCCAAGCCTGTTCCATCCATTACCTCGGGTTCAATTGAATCCACAGTGTTTTAGCTGTTCGCATTTCGTCTGTTCTCATTCTTAAGTACACCATTCATACCAGCGGGACGGTAAGAAACTTAACCTAAGAGGAAAAGTTATGGCCGTTTTTGGCATTCTTTCGGGTCGTTTAGATAAGGCCATTCGACACATCTTTACGGCCATTGGCGACCAGCGTCAAAGGGTAAAACCTAGCGTGCGCGTTATCTCCTCGCTGGGGTATTTTGCCTGTCTCTTGAGCCTGTCGGCGTCTTTACTGTGCTTGTGGCCGAATACGGTTGCGGCCAATGAGATGTCACTGCAAGAGCATCGTCAGGCTTTATCCCAACTGACGCCGGCGCAAAAACTCGCCCATAGCCATAGGGTGAGTATGATTTTGGAGGCGGATAGACCCTTTTGGAATCAAGTCGCTAAGTTTGCCAAGATTGCGGCCATGGATCTTAATATCCAGCTCGACATCGTCTACGGCGATGGCACGCCGGAAACCTTACTCGCTCTGGGGCATGAGGCGATAGATAACGCCGTTGCTGGGATTATTTTTGTCCCTATCTTAGGTATAGGGCAAGACCTCTTAGTGGAGGCCAAACGCAACAATATCCCCGTCGTGACCATTAACTCCGAATTTGCCCAAAGCTCATTGGCCTTAAGAACCCAAAATCCTAACTGGGTTGGTAAGGTGACTATGAATAGCAGCAATCTGGGGCAAAATCTGCTCGAAAAAATGTTTGAGGAGGAAGCCATCTCCGAGCAGATGAACCTGTTGCTACTCGCGGGAAGTAAAGACAATCTCGATGTGCAAAAGCGTACCGCTGAACTCAAAAATGCCGTGAGCAAGCAATTTGCCAATGCCAAATTCAAGATCGTTAATACCGATTGGAGCGCTTCGGCGGCGCGTGCTGCTTATCTTAAGGCGATACAGCAAGATCCTAATATTAATACAGTGATTGCAATGAACACCACTATGGCCATGGCGGTGACCCATGAGGCCGAAGCCGATACTTCGCGCCCTATGCCCCATATTGGTTCGCTAAGTTGGAATCATCAATTGGCACAAGGGATCCAAAAGGGCACTGTCGCTGCGGGTGTCGGCGGGGTGGAGTTTCAAGGCGCCTTTGGCCTTGTGCTGCTATTTGATTATTTAAACGGGGTGGATACTCGCGCTAAGGGCTTCGAGTTTCAGGTTTTGCCTTTGATCATAAGCCCCAATAACTATAACGATTACTATGAGTTACTCGATTTTGACTCACTGCAACCTGACTTTTCTCGGGTGTCTCTTGCGCTAAATTCGAATCTGTTTTTGGTGGACTTTCGCTTAGGCAGCTTGATCCCGAATATGGATGTTCACCGCTTTATGACTCTGCTAAGCGTGGAAGAAAGGGCCTTTATCAACAACAACCCAATCGTCAAGGTTGGGATAGATCCTCATTCTGCACCTATTGATTTTATTGATGAAAACGGCATTCACCGTGGCATGATGGCGGATTATCTCGCCGAGATCAGCCGCGTCGTACCGCTGATCTTCCAAACCTATAACGAAGGTTCTTGGCAGCAAGCTATCGATGAATTTAAGCGGCACGATGTGGATATGTTATCGCTGGCCTCGGCCAATGCTGGCCGTGAACAATGGATGTTATTTACCGATGCCATCAATCAATATCCGCCTGTGATAGTCACCCATGTCGATGGAGAACATCCCAGCAGTTTAGAGCAGCTAAAGGGCAAGTCAGTCAGTGTGGTTTCGGGCGATGTGACACAAACACAACTGCTTGAAGATTATCCTGAAATCGTCCTTATCCCCTTTGAAAATCTTGAGCAAGCGTTAACGGCGGTGAAGCAACACCAAGTCGATGCTGCCTTTGTGAATTTCCCGAGCACAGCTTACTTATTGCAATCGCCACAGTTTAATCGACTGCAAATTGTGTCTGCCAGTGATTACCGCTTTGGTATCTCTATGGGGGTGCGTAAGGATTGGCCTGAGCTACAGAGCATTTTAAATAAGGCTCTGGCTCAAATCCCTCAGGATAAAGTACGTGAAATTCAGCACCGCTGGGTAAACGTGCAATATGAGCTGGGGCTCAAGAAGCAGCAAGTATTTGACTGGGCGGTGCGAATTGCCGTGGCCGTTGTGCTTGTTCTGCTGATGTTTAGCTTGCGAAACAGAAGGTTAAATAAAGATATCGCACAGCGGATCCACACCGAAGAGCAGCTCAGCCTGAGTATGAATAAGTTCCAAGCCTTATTCGACTCGGCGGTCGACGCCTGTGTGATTACCGATAGGCAAGGGGTGATTATTGAATGTAACTCAGCCCTGTTATCACTACTTAAATATCAGCATAAACATCAACTTATTGGTCGTCGCACTTTAGTTTATTATCCACCGCACTTGGGCGAAACCGACAGCGAGACCCTGTTCGAACAACGTCTACAGACTGTGTTGGAGCAGGGGCAGTTGCGATTCGAAGCCGATTTTGTGACCTCAATGGCGGAAATCGTCAATGTTGAGGTCACGCTTAAGCGTATCGAGCTCAATGGCTCGCTGTTTGTATTGGGCACTTATCACGATCTGTCGGAACGAATGCTGATGAATGCCTTGCTCGAACGTGAGCGGGATCTGCTCAAACACGTGTTAGGTAGAAGCCCGATTGGCGTTTGGATCTGCATCGAAGGCGTCTGCCGCTATGTGAACGAGCAAATTACCGAGATGACAGGGTTACAAGTGGGCCAATCCGTTTACCCGATTTTTGCGCAGCCCGATGACTACCGTTGCCATATAAGTGAATTGGATTTAAGCCAAGACAGTACCGTCTTTGAAACTCAACTATTTGATTGCAAAGGGCAACGCCGTGATGTGTTGTTAACGGCGTACCACACAGTGCAGGATGGCCAGAATGCTAACCTCTGCTGGGCCTTGGATATTACCGATACTAAGTCAATTCAGGATGAGCTGGCCATCGCTAAGGACGCCGCCGAAGCGGCAAACCGTGCTAAGTCTGACTTTTTAGCGAATATGTCCCATGAGATCCGCACGCCGATGAATGCGATCCTCGGTATGTCGTATTTGGTGTTGCAGACAGAGTTAAGCAGTAAACAGCGGGATTATGTGGGCAAAGTGCATCAGGCGGCGGGCTCGCTGCTGGGTATTCTCAACGATATTTTGGATTTTTCCAAAATCGAGGCCGAGAAGATGGATATCGAATGCACTGTGTTCGATCTCGATGATGTGCTGTCTAACTTGGCCAATGTGGTGAGTTATAAGGTCGAAGAGAAGAACATGGCGTTTATCTTCGATCTGCCGCCCGAATTGCCCCGCTACTACCATGGGGATGGCCTGCGCTTGGGGCAGATCCTGATCAACTACTGCAATAATGCGGTTAAATTCTCCCATAACGACAGTAATGTGGTATTGAGCTGCGAGAGTAAAGTGCATGGTGAGCAGGTTGAGCTGACCTTCTGTGTGGAAGATTTTGGCATTGGTATTCCTGAGCAGAAACAAGGGGTTCTTTTTGGCTCCTTCGAGCAGGTGGATGCCTCTACTTCCCGGGAATATGGCGGCACAGGCTTAGGTTTAGCTATCTGTAAGCGCCTCGCTCATCTGATGGGCGGTGAGGTCTGGTGTGAGAGCGAATTAGGCGTCGGCAGTCGTTTTTATGTCAGACTCACTCTCGATTGTGCCGATACCTATGATCCTAATGCTTTGTTTGATCCCTTAGCGGGAGAAACCGCTAAGCTGATCGGTTTACATCCTAGGTTAGATAAGCTTTTGACCATACATGGTGTTTCGGCAAACATGCAGGTCGAGAGTGCCGATGTGGGTACAGTGATCGCCCAACTTAAACAGTCGCCCACAAGGCAATTGCTGATCTGCGATTACAGTGCATTTGTGCCTGAGTTGTTGGAAGCGTTGGCGGTTAATCAAGCATCGCGAATGTTACTGATTGGCCAGCTAAGCGATCAGGACTCTCTTAGACAACTCATTGAAAATAATGACAGAGTCATATCGCAGACTAAACCGCTTACGCCGATTGCCATAGGTAATGCGCTGTTATCCCTGCTGGGACATCAGAGTGAGGATGGCAGGCAAGTGCAGCAGGATCATTCGCTGCATGCCCTTAAGACCCAACTGGCGGGCGCAGAGGTGTTGTTAGTCGAGGATAACCAGCTCAATCAAGAGTTGGCGGTGGAGCTATTACGCCAGGCGGGCATCAATGTCACAGTGGCAAATCATGGGCTTGAGGCCATTGATAGAGTTGAGCAGCAGTACTTCGATTGCGTATTAATGGATTGCCAGATGCCCGTGCTCGATGGTTACGAGGCGACGCGTCGCATCCGCGAATTGCCCCAATTTGCCAACTTACCTATTTTGGCGATGACGGCCAATGCCATGTCCGGCGATATTGAAAAGGCACTGGCGGTGGGGATGAATGATCAGATCACTAAGCCTGTGCATGTGAAGGATCTCTACACTGTGATGGCGCGCTGGATCACGCCTAAGCAGCGAAAATCAGTGCCCTTAGTATTGAAACGCTCGAACCATGCGCAGGATTTACCGCAGCTCGAGGGATTAAGTATTCAAAATGGTTTGTCGCACTGTGATCACAACGAATCACTCTATAGCCATTTGTTGGGCTTATTTATCAACACCAGTAAGACCTTGTTGGGGCAACAACAGCGCGCCTGGCAGGAGGAAAACGCCGATGAGCTGCGCTTAAGTTTGCACACCTTAAAGGGGGTTGCCGCTAATGTTGGGGCGATGGAGATCAGCCGCCAGGCTGGTGAACTCGAGCTGCAATGCCTGACTGCGAAGCGGAGTTTTACGGTGGAGCTGCATGAGCAGTTATTGGCGTTACAAACCGAGTTACAGTGCTTAGTCAGTGGCTTAGAGAGCTGGCATCAGCAGAACAATAGCATCAAGCCGGAAGCCTCGTTAAGCGATGAGGCGCTCGCGGCCATGTGGGCACAGTTAGAGCAAAGCCTGCTGGAATACAACACCAATGCCTTGGAATGGGTGAATAAGCTTACCCATGCGCCGCAGTTACAGGGGGATTCTGGCCTGCTCAAACAGTTGAAAATGGACGTTGAACTGTTTGATTTTGAACAGGCATTAGTGCGACTACAAACCCTTAAACAGGCGCAACAGGCGAGGGTGACGACATGCAGTTAACTCAAATGCAGTGCTTGATAGTCGAGGATATGGATGCCCTGCGTAAAATTATGGCCGAGCAGCTGCGCCAACTCGGCTTTGGTCAAGTGGTGCAAGCCGATTGTGGTCGCCAAGCCTTGGATATGTTGCAGCGAATGCATATCGATCTCCTATTACTGGATTGGAGTATGCCGGATGGCCATGGGCAAGAGTTACTCGAGAGCCTGCGCCAACAGGATAAATGGCAAGATTTGCCCATTATTCTAGTGACCGCCAACGCCCATCGCGGTTTAGTGGAAGTGGCGATGAAGTATGGGGTGTCGGATATTATCGCCAAGCCCTTTAACTCCAAGACCTTGCAGGCCAGAGTGTTACAGGCACTTACGCGTCGCCATAAGCGCACTCAAGTCGCGCCATCTTCAGCGATGGCGGCCAAAATAGACGCGACGGCGGCAACGGAAACCGCGCCCGCCTTGAATGTGGTGCTGGTGGTCGACGATATGCCGGATAATCTGGCCTTTATGGCGGGGCTGTTAAACGACGACTATAAGGTGCTGTTTGCCAAGGACGGTAAGGCAGCGCTAAAAATTTGCCAGTCGGCGACGCCGCCCGATGTGGTGTTGTTAGATGTAATGATGCCCGAAATGGACGGGCATCAAGTATTGCAAGCCTTAAGAGCTGAGCCGCGATCGGCCGAGATCCCTGTGATCTTTGTCAGTGCCCTCGGTGAAGTTGAGCATCATCTGCAGGGGCTAAGAGGCGGCGCAATCGACTATCTCACTAAGCCCGTGCAGCCGGAGATCTTAAAGCTCAAGCTGGCGAATGTGCTGGCGCAAGTGCAGCGTCAACGGGCGTTACAGCAAGAGTGCGACGAGCTGTTGCGTCTGGCACAACTTAAAGACAATGCAGATAGCATCATAAGCCACGATCTTAAAAATCCGCTGGCGACGATAAGCGCCTTGGCGCAAAAACTCGCGCAGGATAAAAGCTTCCCTAAGGAGTGGCTGCCCAAGATCAATTTAGTCGATGAGCTGGCACTACAGTCGATTAATACCGTGAATTTAACCTCGGATATTCTGCGTATCGAGGCGGGGCAATATGCCTTGGATGCCGAGTGGTTTTCGGTGCATGAGATGTTAAAGCAGTTGCTACAGGCGGCGCAGGTCAACTTTCACAGCAAACAACTAGTGGCTTACTTGTCTCCAGATGAAGATCCTTGCAGTAGCTTCGATGTGATGGGCGATCCTAAATTGTGTCACCCTATGTTATTCAACCTGATTAAAAATGCCTTCGAGGCAGCAAGAGCCAAGACTAAGGTGGCAATTTCGCTATCGCGCCACGAAGGTGATGTTCTGATCGCTATCGAAAACACGGGCGCCGTGCCCGCCGATATCCGTGAGCAGTTTTGGGAAAAATATGTCACGCAAGGCAAGGCTGAAGGGGTAGGCATTGGCACCTATGCGGCGCGCTTATTTGCTCGGGCGCAACAGGGCGAGACCAATCTCGTGGTGGATGATGCTAAGTTACTGACTCGAATTGAGATCCGCTTACCTGCGGCGATCGATGCCGTGGTCGCAGAGTGATAAAGACACAACAAAAAGGGCAAGCTTTAGCTTGCCCTTAGCGCGTTAGAGTTTACTGATATCGACGTTCAGGCTGTCTAAGTGTTTTAGAATTTCGGGGTTCACATTCGTATCGACACGCCCGCCTAAATGCTCTGCAAAAAACTGTTCGGTGGCGACAATCGATGCCAGCTTGTTGGCGCGTTTACTGAAGCCATGTCCTTCATCTTTGGCCAGTACGTACTTAACCGGCAAAGACTTTTGATACATCTTCTTGGCGATATTATCCGACTCAATTTGGGTGACGCGCGGATCGTTCGCCCCTTGGATCAGCATCAATGGCGCCTTGATATTATCGACATAGTTAATTGGCGAGCGCTTTTCCATATCTTGCTTCTGCTCGGCAATTTGCGGATCGCCCACCGACTCAAACCATTGGCCTAAGTAGGGGCGCCAGTAGTCGGGGAAGGAATTCATCAGTGTCACTAGGCTCGATGGCCCTACATAGGCGATCACCGCTTGGTACAAGTCGGGTGTGAAGGTCGCACCTGACAGCGCCGCATAACCACCGTAGGAGGCGCCGAAGATCCCTAAACGCTGTTTATCGGCAATGCCTTGTTCGACTAAGTAATTGGCCCCGTCGGTGAGATCGTGCTGCATGCTGCCAATCCCCCAGTTATTGTTACCTAGGTTTAAGAACTTCTTACCGAAACCCGTCGAGGCGCGGAAGTTAGGTTGCAACACCGCATAACCACGGTTGGCATAGAACTGGGCAATCGCGTGGAAATAGCCCGAGTCGAGCGTCCAAAAATCCCGTGCCCAAGGGCCGCCATGGGGCAGGATAATGGTCGGTAACTGAGTCTGTTTTCCTTTCGGTAGCGTTAAATAGGCTTGGATTTTCACCCCGTCTCGTGCGGTATACACAATCGATTGGCGTGGCGAGAGTTGATCCGCCGGAATGCTCGCCGGAATGTCCACTAACAGATGGATATCCCCTGTGGTGGCATTGTATTGATAGTCCGCGCCTGCGGCTCTGTCGCTGGCGACATGAATTTGCCACAGATTGGTTTTCTCGTTCATCTCGCCAATTGTAATTTCAACATCTTGATTAAAATGACGATTTATCACATCCCAATGGCGAGCAAACTCGGCATCTAAGGGATAAACCCGTAAACGTCCACCGTAGTAACCAACTGCTAAGGGCTCACCCGCATCGCTAAACTGTACCGCAAATACGTCGGCCTCGTTGTCGGGATCCCTGTGAATGGTTTCATATTTACCCGTCATCAGATCGACTTTCAGCAATTCCTGCTTATCGCGATCGCCGATATTGGCGCTGATATAGGCGAGCTTCTTATCATCGTTCACTTTAAGAATATCGATGCTTTCGCCCTTGGCACTTTGAATGATCTTGCGCCAGTTGCCGTCGATCAGCACATACAAGGCATTGGTGTTATCGAGATTACTGCTGCTGGCAATCACAGGTTGCCCCTGCTTATTAAACTTCACCTGAGTAAAGCTCAGCTCGTTCTTCAGGATTGGGGTTAGTTTGCCATCGTTGATATTGAGCAGATAAATATCCATGCGGCTAGAATCGTCGTGGTTGGCTTGAACAACCAGCAAATCAGGATTGTCTTTTACCTGCTCGAGCACGCTGTATTGCACGTCGTCCTTATGGGTTAAGCGCTGCTCTTTGGCGGTGATCTTGCCCGCGTGTTCTTCAAAGCTCAGCTTGTAAATCTGAGTGTTCTCATTACCGCCTTTGTCCTTCATAAAGAATAAGTCATTGCCCTTGGTGGACCATTCGAAGGCGCGAATGGGTTCTACCGATGTGGTCAGTGGCGTGGCACTCGCGAGGTCGCTTTTATCTGCCATCAGATAGATATTGCTGGCTCCTTGGTATTCCTTTACAAAGGCGAGCCATTTGCCATCATCGGACATTTTTAAATGGCGAATGCTTTGCTCGTTAAAGAATTTTTCGATGGGAATGAGCGGCGCCTCGGTTTGCTGCGTCGCGGCAACTTGAGGCTGTTCGTTGCGAACATCCGCCGTAGTGCAACCCGTCAGTAGCAGTGCGGCGGCAATGGCAGCACTGCATAACTGACTCGTAAATGGAAATTTTTGCATTGTCGTAACCTTAGTCTAGGAAAATTGACATTATGCTAATACGAAAATTAATTATCGTAAAACAATAAAATTATATTTCTTTGTAATATTTTTTGTCGAAGGATTATACTGGTGCTCGTTCGCTATGAACGGCTTGGGATGATGTTTGGGTGAGTGGATGAATCAAAATTTTGAAAAATTAATTAAAATCAGTGGTTTTTGTCGCTGGCTGGTACTGTTATCTGCGGTGGCGATTATCGCCCATCTGCTTTATAGCTATTGGGCCTATGATGAGATCCGCTTCAATACCAGTAATTCCCAGTTCCTCGAACTGTGGAACTTGCCGAACGCTAGCCGAAACCTGTTACTCGCTATGCTAACCCCTTTATTTATCTCATTTTTAGTCGGTGTGTATTGGCTGCAACGGCTGTTATCCTGCTATCAGCGGGGGCTGTTTTTCAGTGATGAGAGCATGAAATGTTACTTGTGGCTCGTTTGGCTGAAAGCGGCCGCCTTAGTGTTTGAGATGTTACAAAACTTAGGCGTAGGCTACTATCATCAGTCATTTTTTGAGGATGGTCGCATCGAATTAGTGCTCGATTTTGGCAATATCACCACGATTTTATTGATGTTGCTGATCGTGTATTTGCTTAAAGCCGCCCGCGATTACGAGGCGGAAAACCAAGAGTTTGTTTGATTTTGAATATTATCGTTAATTTAGACGTCATGATGGCGATGCGAAAGGTGAGTTCTAAGGAGCTTGCCAAAGCGGTGGGCATTACCGAGGCTAACTTGTCCTTGCTTAAGCGGGGCAAAGTCAAAGGGGTGCGTTTTGATACCTTGGCGAGTATCTGTGAATACTTAGCCTGTCAGCCGGGGGATATTTTGGAATACCGCAAGGATGCCGAGCAAGACACGTCGGACTAAGGCAAGATGCCTAGGCTGCATGCTGTTTCTACATGCTGTGCAGCCTAGGCTTGCGGTGTTACGCTTTTACTAACTGAGTCAAATCCGCCGGGCGGTAGTAAACTGACTTTAATACCTTGCCTTGGCGCACGACTTTACCCGCCATTTCCACATCCTTAGCGCATTTGGCGATGATAAACTCACCCTTTTTGCTGCCAACGATTTCAACGCCTTGCTCTGCATAGAAGGCGATAGTCTCTGTCAGTTCCTGCTCATTGCGGCAAACTTTGCTCATGTTGCTCGAATGCACTTCATCCCAGCAGGCGATAAAGTCGATTTCACGGTTTTTAGCCACACACAGCAGCAAGTCGATTAGGTAGCTGATCTCTAGGCGGTCACTCATTTGGGCTGCGCCTAAATGCACTAAGCGCCCCATCAATACATACACTGAATCGACAATGGCATCGGCCTGCTCGATACGGCTATCGGCTTCGGCAAGTTCGGTTAATTCTTCAATAATCAGTGAAGTATGTAGCGTGTCGGCCTTTTCATCCAAGGAGCTAGCATCGTTGACGGCTAGGTCGAAGGTGCTGCGAAACTCACTGATATCACGGTACAAGTGGTCATAAATAGGTTGAGTTAAACAAGTGAGTTTCATCGGGAAGCCTTAGATTTTATCAATGGGTTTTACGAATGGATTTGCAAAATCGATTCATGGATAACAGCGGCAATTCTAAAGAAAGGTGGCGCAGAATACAAAGCGCGCTGGCGATAAGCTAAAAATACCCGCTGCCAAATCGGGGAGCAGCGGGCTTCGGCAAAGATTTAGGGTGGGGTACCGAACGGAGATTTGATTCAAGCATTGGCTAAGTCAAAACCAACTTAGCCCTTTCGTAATGAGTGCCAAGTGCAATTACTGGGCATATTTGGCAATAAGTTTATCTAAATAGGGCGCGACATCTTTGTCTGTCCAATCGAGATAGCCACGGACAAAACCGACCAGATTACCTTTTGCATCAAAAGCATAAGTAGCAGGGACGACGTTAGCAGGGATGATCTGTTCAATGTTTTTATCAGGATCGAGCCAAGTGCGGTAGTTGCTAAAGCCATGCTGATTAAGAAAAGGTCGCACCTCTGTTACTTCTTCATCAATCGAGATGGGCACTATGGCGATATTCTTATCGGCATATTGCTGCTGAAGTTTTTGCAGCTCGGGGATTTCCCGTAAGCAGGGCGTGCACCAGGTTGCCCAAAGGTTTACTAAGGTCAATTTACCTTGGTATTGCTTTAGGGTGTGTGTTTGCCCGGCTTCATCGACAAACGGGACTTCAGGCACGCCGCGGGCATGCTGCATCTCGATAAAGCCAGTCATGACTCTGGGTTTAGGAATGGGCTCACCTGTTTCATAGAGTTTGTTTTGCAGTGAATGGGCCTGAACTGTGCAGCTCAGCAGCCATGCGGCACAAAGGAGAGTGAGCTTGGCGGTGTGAGATTTCATGGGGTTATCCTTCTATTCAAACTGAGTAATCGGGACTATGGTCTAAACGCTATGGCTATGGCCTGCGTTTTATTAGCGTCAGCCCTAAGCCAAATCCAGCGCCTAACAGCACGATCGGGCCGAGCCAGAGTGCCAGTGTGGCGGGCTTAAATTCGGGCTGATAACGGATTTTCTCGCCGTAGCGCTGTACCATAAAATCGAGGATCTCGTCCCGCTTATAGCCTTGTTCCAACAGTGAAAAGATTTGCCCTTTAAGTTCATGGGCAATCGGTGCTTGCGACTCAAATAAGGTCTGATTGGTTGCCATAGGGCAGCGCAGCACTTTGCTGATCTCTATGGCTTGCTGTTGGTAGGAGGCGCCAAGGTTGGGGGCCTCCTGCGCCGTGGCGAGAAAAGTTGCGCTACCAAAGCATAGACTTAACGACAGCAACCAAAACAATAGGCTCAAATAGGGCGAGCGAAACAGTGGGTTCATAACGTCATAGTCTCCCTTGGTGAGCTACTTACATTCAGCGCCTTTGTTTGTGCAACTCTATGGCCTTGTTTGATTGGCCAAGCGGCAATAGCGCCCGCAAGCATCATCAATAAGGCACCCAACCAGATCCAAGTCGCTAAGGGCTTATAACTAATGCGGATCAGATATTCGGTGTCGCTCAGTTGTAGCCCCATAGAGACATAGATATCCCGCCAAAAACCGTGGTCTATGCCCGCATGGGATACTTCCATGCCATTACTATTAAAGGTTTGCCGCTGCGGATGGAGGTAACCCAGCACGACATCATCCTGCTTGGCATCGCGGATACTGATATTGGCTTGGATTGCTGTAAAACTTGGGGTTTCTACTGGTTCTGTGCTTTCGTACACCAGCACATAATCGGCAAGCGGTTTACCTTGCCCAGGCCCCATACGCAGCAGGGCTTCCTGCTCAAAAAACGATACTGCTGTCGCGCCGATAATGCTGACTGCCACGCCCAAATGACCGACTAGCATGGCCAATCTGGCGCGCTTTGATGTTGTCGACATAGCTGGCTTGGGAGGCGTCAATGCTTGGGATTTCATACATACACTCATCCCGAGGCAGCAGAGCAAAAATAGTGCACTGGCGCAGCCAAGGAATAGGAATAAGGCACCATCGGTTTGGGTTCGAACACTCATCAGCGCCGCGATAATCACAATGGCGACAGAGGGTAAGGTTAATACCTTGAGTGGCTTGCGAGTTGACGCCTTCCAAGCGATTAACGGCGCGATGCCCATCAAGATCACTGCGATAAAGGTCAATGGAACAAACATAGTATTGAAATAGGGGGCGCCGACCGACAACGTGCCTAAGCCTAGCAGCTCGTAGATCAGGGGATAAAAGGTGCCCAGCAGAACGGAAAAGGCTGCAACTACTAATACAATGGCTCCAAGGAGTAACAGTGTCTCTTTGCTCAATAGGTGATGGCTGACTTCTCGTTTCAACGCTGGCGCTTTGATTGCAAAGATTAATAGTGCAGCACCGACAAAAAGCACCAATAAACAGAGGATTGACATGCCTCTGGTGGGATCTGCCGCGAAGGCATGTACCGATTGCACTATGCCGGAGCGCACCAAAAAGCTGCCTAATAAGCTTAGCGAAAATGCCAAGATGCACAAAAATAGCGTGGTCAGGGCAAAGCCTTGGGTCTTTCTCGTTAGCACTAAGGAATGCACCAGTGCAGTGGCGACTAACCAAGGAATAAAAGAAGCGTTTTCAACGGGATCCCAAAACCACCAACCGCCCCAGCCCAGTTCGTTATAGGCCCACCAGGAGCCAAAGGCATTACCCCCGGTGAGGAAAATCCACGCCAGCAATACCCAAGGCCGCAAGTATTCGAGGTGACGATGCACTAATGCGCCTCCCAGCAGGGATGCTAGCGCCGCGGCAAAGCAAACCGTTAGCCCGACATAACCTAAAAACAGCATGGGCGGGTGCAGTATTAAGCCAATGTCTTGCAATATCGGATTGAGGTCACGTCCCTCAATCGGAATATTGGGCAGTAATCGGGCAAAGGGATTGGAGGTAAAGAGTAAAAACAGATTAAAGCCGAGGATAACGAGCGCGAGAATCGCCAATAGCCGCGCAAAATAGGTTTTATCTGTCTGCATATCGGCGCTATCTAAGCCGATGAGTTTACCTGCTTGGCGGCAATTGATAATGGCACCCCATAACGCGATGGCGAAAACCCAAAACAGCATCGAGCCTTCATGGCTGCCCCACACTGCGGCAATTTTATAGCCGAGGGCGAGTTGGCTATTGGAATGGTTCGCCACATAGGCAACCGAAAAGTCATCGCTAATAAAGCTGTAAATAAGGCATAAGAGTGCGCTCAATAAGCTTATAAACATGGCGTTAAATAATTTATTGCCGAACTCGATTAAATAAAGTTGTGACTGATGAATGCTAACAAAATGAATAATGGCGGAGAGTAATGCCAACACAGTGCTGATGATTAGCAATATATGTCCTATTTCTGGAGTCATATTTATCATTACTCATTCCTGTGTTGCATGGTTAATTTATTTATGGCGTGTATTGGTGTGAGATTATTTTTAATTCACTTAAAGCCTATTTAGATTGTCTCGTCTGCATTTGTATTGTTTTTTGAGTGTCTTTGAACAAATCGCGCATTTCACCTACCTAGGATTGACTGGCAGGGTAGCGGAGTTTTTCGGGCAGGAATGTGATCTGTCTCGGCATTAAAATCGTCACTTTTCCCTTTGGCTATTTTTGAAAAATAAAACCATTTTTTAGCTCTTTTTAGATCTAAAAAGCCACGGTTTATTTCTAAAATATTTTCACTTATTTTTATCTAAATTATTGGTTTTATTTTATTTGTGTCTTTTTATTTCTATTGATTTTTGAATCAAAATTTAATGTGCACTAGCGCAGGTTTTTAGGCGTTTAGCTGCTTCATCATGCCGCCACTGGTCAATTGTTTATGTCGTTCAGTGAACAGTTAGGTTCAGTGGAAAATATAAAACTAATGATAAATTAGGAGTGAATGATGAAGCGATGGAAATCCAAAGTAGCATTAAGCGTGCTATTTTGTTTAGGTTCTGCCGTAAGCGTTACCACAGTCGCCTCCGATGCTAAGTCGGAGGGTAAAGTGGTGCCTGGCGTGGGGAATAAGCAGCAATCCCACTATACTCAAGATATTTTGGCTAACCCCAATTTAAATGAAAATTTAATGGAAAAATCCCGCGGTGTGAAAACTTTGCAGGATTATATTGTTCAAGAGCAAGAATTGTTTGATTTTCTATTTGAAAATCACCCAGTTTTTAAATATGACGCTGAAGGTCGATTAAAGGGCACTTATAAAGTCAGTGACCGTGGTGAAGAATATTTACACGGTGGTGACAGTGTTGCTTACAGCAAACACAGTAAAGAAGTGAACCCGACGGATGGCACAGCGGTGCGTTACAGTTCCTACAACGATGGTCAACGTCCAAAGGCGCTGCAATACCGTTTAGGGGCCAAATCTATCCTCGATTTCCCTAACAAGTTTGTCGGCCCAGAAAAATGCGGTGAGTGTCATGGCCCGCAATACGAGAAGTGGAGACGTTCACGCCACTCTAAAACCATTCGCTTTCCTGGCGAGCATCCTGAGGTCGATAACGACCTGAAAAAAACCATGTATGGCACTAAGGATACCTCGATTCTGCCATCGGGTATTACGCCAGATGCTATCTACGCGACTGTCGGTACACCACGTACCAAGTATGGCTTTATCGACGCTTACTTAGTGCGTGGTACTTACCACGTTAAAGACGGTCTGTTGAAGGACGGCACAGGGACTATGGTCGCCGGTGGTAACCAGTTCTCCCGTGGTTGGGCTGAGTGGTTAACCCCTGAAATGGCAGCCAAAATCAACAAAGCTATCCCAAGCTTCCCCGTCAAAATGGAAGACTTCGGAACCAGCGGTTCACACCAATGGGGCATGAGTTCATACGGCGCTAAGTACGAGAAGGAATTCCTGTTCCAACCGGCTAGCTCCTATTGTGAAATGTGCCACACCTTTAAGTTTGATTTCCAAACCAAGGATGAATTCTTCGCGGCTTTAGGTAACCCGAAAGAGCTGCAAAAGCACACTATCGCCAAAGGGATTACCTGTGAAGAGTGTCACGGCGCCGGCGGTCACTTAGACGGTGGTATCGGTGGTGGCATGCCATCTAACTGTGAACGTTGTCACCAACGCTTTAACTTTGTTGAAGAGTTAGCCGACACGCCACAGGGTAAAGAGAAGCTGGAATATGCCTTCAACGTGAAGATGAAGTCTTCTTGCCCATCCTGTGGTACTGAAGGTTCGCAAATGTTTGCCTCTGCGCACTATGACAAAGGTATGCGTTGTTCAACCTGTCACGATCCGCATGAAGTGACCGATGGCGATTGGACCTCAGGTATCACTAAGCCAAAAATCATCAAACAGTGTACTGACTGTCACACGGCTCAAGCCGAGATCGCCAAGAACACTAACACCCACAGCAACCAAACCTGTCAAAGCTGTCATATGCCAAACATGGGAAGTTGTGAAAACTTCACTGCGATCCAATTCCCAGATATGGCGGGCTTCGACAACGTGCGTAAGTCACACATGTGGAAGATTGATGTCGATCCACTGCGTAAGACCCTCAACCCACCTGAAGGCAAGTCTCGTGATGCAACCACTAAGGGCTGGACTGTGGCGAAAGACGAGAACGGCTACAACTACCTCGACCTGATGTGGACCTGTGCCCGTACATCGGCCTCAGACCACGATGTGGTGGATAACAAAGGTTGTCATAGCCAGTTCCAATCCGAGTTAGAAGTTGGTCTGCACTTCGAAGATCAGATGGAAATCTACGGCGAAGTTCAAAAGTGGCAAAAACCCGTTAAGGATACTTTTGCTCAAGTAGAACAAGCCCTTGCCCGTATCGACAAGCTGTTAGAAGTCACCAAGCTGTCGGTAGAAGACAAGACTCAAGTGCTGATGTTGACCGACAAAGCCCAAGACGTTGTTCGCCTAATCAAGGCTGACGGTTCATGGGGCGTCCATGGTCCACGTTACTCACTGAAACGTCTCGACGCTGCCTTGACCTATGTCACTCAAGCCCAAGCCATTATCGATGGCAACGGCCTGAGCGCACAGAAAATGTAGTTCGACTCGAGTCTAACTTGTCCCCGGCACGCGAGTGTCGGGGGCTATACGAGGCCAAATGATGAATAAAGTGATTCGACACAGCCTGATAGGCGGCTTACTGGCTCTGGGCTTAGGTGGCATGAGTTTACCCGTCGCGGCTGGTGGGGGCTCAGAGATCTCCGAGGCGCCCTATAACGAAATTCAGTTGAATCCGATTTCCATGCGGGAAGCCGAAACCTTAGTCGGTCAACCAGGGGTGTATTTTTTCGATGTAAACACGCTGGAAATTTGGGCGGAAGGTTTTATCCCCGGAGCGGTTTTTTTCAATGTGCAAAATTGGCGAGAGCTACTGCCAAAGAATAAAGATGCTGTGATGGTGTTCTATTGCGCTAACCGTCTTTGCACCGCCAGCAACATGGCCGCACGGGAAACCATGAAGCTAGGTTACACAGGTGTGCGACATATGGCCGATGGCATCTTCGGCTGGCGCATGTCGGGTAGAACAACAGAAAAACCATAGTAATCAAATGAATATTATTAATCGGTTATGGGTTATCCCATACGTTTTCGGCTAAAGCACTAAAGCCCAAGGGCTAAATTGTAGAGAACATAAAATGAAAATATCTATGCCAACTTCTTTTATCCCAAAAACCCTCACAGTGGCGACCTGCGCTGCATTGTTTGTCTCTATGGCGAGTTTTGCTGCTCCAAGTCTTAAAAACGATGCGGATAAAGCGTCTTACAGCATTGGCGCCTCTGTGGGTAACTACATTTCTGGCCAGATTTATAACCAAGTGGAACTCGGCGCAGAGGTGAATGTGGACTTAGTGGTGCAGGGCTTTGTCGATGCGCTGAAAAAGCAGCAGCAATTAACCGATGAAGAAGTGCTGACCTATCTAAACCAACGCGCCGAAGAGCTAAATCAAGTGAGAAAGGCGAACGCCGAGAAGCTCGCCGCAGAAAACACTAAGGCTGGCGAAGCATATCTTGCTGAAAATAAGAAGAAATCAGGCGTAACCGTCACCGAATCAGGCCTGCAATATGAAGTATTAACCCAAGGCTCGGGCAATAAACCCAACCCTGAAGATGTGGTCACCGTCGAGTATGTCGGCAAGCTTATCGATGGCACTGAGTTTGAAAACACCATTGGCCGTAAAGAACCCACACGTTTTGCCCTGATGAGCGTGATCCCTGGTTGGGAAGAGGGCTTAAAACTCATGCCTATGGGCTCGAAATACCGTTTTGTTATTCCAGCAAACTTAGCCTATGGCAATGAATTTGTGGGTGAAATTCCACCGCAATCAACCTTAATTTTTGAAATCGAGTTGAAAAATATCGAAAAGCCCAGCGAGAAAAAAGAAGCCCGCATGATGGGCATGATGCCAGCCCACTAAGGGCTAAACATTGGCTTAGGTTCGTTTAGTGATGAACTTGGATAGGCGAGCGTCGAGGTAAGGCATGGCAAGTTTAGGATTCAGCATAGCACTGCTATTAAGCGGGTTTGTGGCTTGGATTTTCTGGCAACACGCACGTTTAAACCAACGGCAAACGCTGGCGGGAGAGTCTCAAGTCTCCCATGGCGTGCCTATGCTGTGCAGTGCGCTTCTGTTATTGCTCACGCTCGCCATCTATAGCCAAACGGGGCGTTATCAGGATTGGGATACAGGCAAGCTCAATGAAAACATTGACTATTTAGTGGCTGCCGACATCACCAAAGCTCTGCGCCTCGTGGATGAACAACCGCAAAACCCGTTGGCATTACAGGCGCTTGCCGAGGCTTACAGCGCGGGAGGCTTGTATGCCGATGCGGTGCAGACCCTAGACAAACAGCTTGCGTTAGTGGGGGAGGATGCAGAGGTGCTCGGCGCTAAGGCCAATGCCCTCTATTACCGCGATGGTCGGCAAATGACCGCAGAGACCCAAGCACTGATGGCACAGATCTTGGCGCTTGCGCCCTTTGAGCCGCAGACGCGGATGCTACAGGCCAACGACGCCTATCTCCATGGGCGCTACCAAGAGGCGATAGACCATTGGCAAGCATTACTGGCGCAGCCAAGGGCAGAGATTAATCGTGAGGCCCTGTTAAACGCCATCGGCAAGGCTGAAAGCAAATTGAATGAAAGTGGATATTAATCAAGTCGCTAGCCATTTTCAGGCATGTTGGAACGATAACGATATAACTAAAAACGTCGGTATAAAACCGATAGATGGAGGATGTTGTGAGTGAAAATATAGAGAGACGGAGGTTCCTTAAAAGCGCTGGCATGTGCTCTTTGATGTTAACGCCTTTAGCCGGGTGTTCGGTCAAAGAAGAGTCCGACGGCGCCCATAAGCCCCATTACGTCATGGTCTTTGACCAAAACAAGTGTGTCGGCTGTGGCGACTGTAAAACCGCCTGTAATCAAGCCAACCATTTACCTGAAGGCAAGTCACGGGTATTGCTCGAGCAGCAGAGTGGCCGTGTCGAAGGTCAGCCTTGTCCACATTGCGGCAAGATGAGCTGTGACTGTGAACGTAAGTTTGTGCGGGTTTCCTGCCAGCAATGCAAGAACGCCCCCTGTGTCACTGTTTGCCCTACGGGTGCGGCGCACCGCGACGCGAAAACGGGCATTGTGACTATGGATGCGAGCAAATGCGCCGGCTGTAAATACTGCATTGGGGCTTGTCCTTACAACGCTCGCTACATCAACAGCGATACGGATGTGGCCGATAACTGCGATTTCTGTTTGAACAGCAAGTTAGCCAAGGGCGAATTACCCGCCTGTGTGCAGAGCTGTAAATACGATGCGCTGGTCTTCGGTGATGCCAACGATCCTCAATCCTACGTAAGCAAACTCTTAGCGGTAAAAGACTCAGTGCGCATTAAGCCGCAGTTTGGCACTGAGCCGAGCTTACGTTACATACCAATCGTCAAACTGGGAGTGTAAATATGGATACCAGTATGGAATTTACCCTAGGCCTCTCCCAAGGCGTCGCTTGGCCTTGGCCGATTGCGGTGTATTTGTTCTTCGCCGGCATCTCCGGCGGGGCGTTAACCATTGCGCTGGCGCTGCGGTTTTACTTAGGTCAGGTTGAAAATACCGCCTTTTTAAAAGCGGCGACTCTGCTGTCGTTTGTCACTATCAGTTTAGGGATGTTGTGCCTGGTGCTCGACTTGACTAACCCCTTATTCTTCTGGCGAATTTTGGTGTTCTATAACTTAAATTCTGTGATGTCGATTGGTGTGATTGCCCTGTCGGTGTATATCCCGTTAGTGGCAGTGGTCGCGCTATTCGCCCTCGAAAAAGAGCTGATGGCTATTCCCCAATTGCAGTTCCTCGGCCCCATCATCACTAAGTTGAAGGGCTTTAGACGCCCGATGGAAGCACTGGTGTTATTACTGGCGTTATCCGTTTGCGCTTACACCGGCTTCTTAATCTCCGCCTTGATCCGCTTCCCACTGATCAACACCTCGGTATTGCCTGCGCTGTTTATTGCCTCAGGGCTTTCAGCGGGCGGGGCCTCGGCCAAAATGCTGGCGGTGTGGTTGTTTAAAGAACCTTTGCACAGCGGCGAGATGAAGATCCTACACGGCGCCGAGTGGCCGATTATGTTCGCCGAAGCCCTGTTTATTTTTATGATCGCTACCGCGCTGTTAACTGGCAATGCCGGAGGTCAGTTTGCCTTTGCCGCCTTCCAAGAAGGGATCTGGGCAAGCGTATTCTGGATTGGTGTGGTCGGTATCGGTTTTGGTGCACCGCTGCTCCTTAACTTCGCCACGGGTAAGCATTTTAGCCATTCGGCCAAAGCGTTTTATATGTCGGGCATGTGTGCAGTCGTGGGCATGATGTGCCTGCGACTCTTCATCCTGTTGGCGGGGCAAAACTACGCGATTTAACCCAAAGCTAAGGCCAAAGGCCTGAAGCGATAAACCATTTTCGTATCAACCCTCGTCGCAAGAGGTCTGTCCCTGCAAGGTGCCTTGGCGAGGTGTTGATATTTTTTAGAAGGAATAACAGGATGAAAAAGTATTTAAGTTTGCTACTACTCGCTCCTTTGTTATTGGGTTGCAACAAGAGCGAAGCCACTGATCATCAACATAAAGCTGAGATGATCCACGAGCATGACCGTTGCCACCTCTGCGGCATGGTGATCACTAAATACCCTGGGCCTAAGGGGCAAGTGCATTTGAAGGCCGAGAAGATGGTGCCTAAGTTTTGCTCCAGTCGCGATATGTTTAACTTTGCTCTACAGCCTGAAAACAAAAGACAAATTGATTACATGATGGTGCATGACGCCGCATCGACCGACTGGGAACAACCAGACGATGGCGCCTTTATTGATGCCGCCAGCGCGTTTTATGTCTATGGCACCAGTAAAAAAGCCGTGATGGGGCCTGCTGTAGCACCTTTTAGCACTAAAGCCGCCGCCGAGGCCTTTGCTCAAGAATACGGTGGCCGCGTGCTCCGCTTCGAAGAGATCACCCTCGAATTATTGGCTGGCGATAAGTAGGCGATTGGTATGTGGCGCTGCTTGCTGCTCGGTTGGCTCTGTAGTTTATCCCTTGTTGGGTTAGCGCAGGAGTTTAGGGTCACAGATACTGCTGCTTTGACCCAAGCCCTCACGCGGGTGCAGGATGGCGACACTGTAGTGCTCGCCACCGCCGTTTACGAAGGCAATTTTACGGTCAGCCGCGCAATTCATCTTAAGGGCGAAGCGGGCGCAACCTTAGATGCCCTGCGTCAAGGCAGTGCCTTAACCATTGCGGCGCCCAAGGTGATTGTTGAAGGGCTGAATATCCGTCACTGGGGGCGGGATCTCTATTACCACGATGCCGGTATTCTGCTGCAACCGGGTGCTGACGAAGTGCTTATTAAGGGCAATCGACTGGTGGGGGATGGCTTTGGTATCTATGGCGAGCAGCTGAGTGCGCCCCGCATTATGGAAAACAGCATCAGCGGTAATGGCGCCATTTATGTGTTGGATCGGGGCGATGGTGTATTCCTCAAACATGTGAGCGCGCCCCAAGTGCAAGCTAACCATTTTATTTTTGTCCGCGATGGCGTGTATCTCGAGTCGGTGACGGACAGCCAAATCCACCATAATCAATTCGCTAAGCT
Organism: Shewanella sp. 10B; assembly: GCF_023475885.1. Taxonomy (NCBI): domain Bacteria; kingdom Pseudomonadati; phylum Pseudomonadota; class Gammaproteobacteria; order Alteromonadales; family Shewanellaceae; genus Shewanella; species Shewanella sp. 10B. The sequence continues at coordinate 939,452 of NZ_JAMDJO010000002.1, read as the reverse complement.
GCAATACGGCATCCATTATATGTACACCCGAGGCGATGAAGCCTCAAACAATCAAGCAATTAGCGTCGATGGCGGTTATGCCTTGATGAACTCGCAGCACATCTTTCTACACCACAACAAGGTCAGCCAAGCGCGGGACTTTGGCATTCTGCTCAATATTACTAACGATGCCCATATTCAGGCAAATGTCGCGACAGAGGTGGTCAACCCCCAAGGTTCGCTGGAGCTGGGCAACGAGGGCAAGGGCATTTTTATCTACGCCGCGCAGAATAATCGCATCGAGGCGAACGAGTTTAGCCATAGCGATACCGGGATCAGCATGGCCATGGGCGGCGAAGCAAACCGCCTTTGGCACAATCGTATTTTAGCCAATCAAACCCAAGTCAAATACGTTGGCGAGGCGCAACTCGAGTGGAGTTATCAGGGGCAGGGTAATTTTTGGTCCGAATATCAGGGCTGGGACACTAATGCCGATGGCGTCGGGGATATCGCCCATCGGCCCAACGACAGCTTAGACAAACTCTTTTGGCTCTATCCCGAAGCGAAACTGCTGATGGAAAGCCCTGTGGTCTTGCTGCTGCGTTGGGTAGAGCGGCAGTTTCAGCCAACTGGCGTAAGCGGTGTGAGTGACAGCTTTCCCTTAATGGAATGGAAAACCGAGGAGATGGGCAATGAGCCATTTCAGCAATGATGCAAGGCATAAACAGGCGCTAACCTTGATGACAAACGAGGGTTCATCCCAAGGGCAAGTGGCGGTAAAGGCCATCGGGCTTTGCAAGCGTTATGCGAAGTTCGAAGCACTCACGGATCTTCATTTTGAATTACATGCTGGACAAACTTTAGCGCTACTCGGCCACAATGGCGCGGGTAAATCGACCCTGATTAAAATGATCTTAGGGCTTATCTCTCCAAGCCATGGCGAGCTATTTGTCCAGGGGCAACCTCTGCATACCAAGCGACCCAATGTCAATCTGTCATTAGGCTATTTGCCTGAAAATGTGAGCTTTTATGACAATATGACGGCGCAGGAGATCTTAAGCTATTTTGCCAAACTCAAGGGTGTTGATCCCAAGCGAATATCCATTCTGCTGGAAGAATTCGGCCTGATGGCGGCCAAGGATAAACGCCTAAGCACCTTTTCTAAGGGCATGCGCCAACGTTTGGGATTAGCTCAGGCGGTATTGGCCGACCCAAAAGTGCTGTTGCTGGATGAACCGACAGTGGGGTTAGACCCCCTCGCATCGGCATTTTTATATCAGAAAATGGCGCAACTGAAGGCGCAGGGCTGCGCCATCATCATCAGTACCCATGAGTTAGGATTAGTGCAAGATCAAATGGATAGTGCGCTGGTCTTAGGTCAAGGTCGGCTGCTCGCCTCGGGCGATTTAACTCGCCTTAGAATAGTGAGTTCGCTGCCAAGTCTGCTTGAGTTACATCGCGTTTCGCCGCTGCAATATCAGCAGCTAATGGCTCTGCCGCTATTTGCCTCAATGCGGAATCACTCAAGCGCAAACAGAGTGTGCTTTAGTGTGCCAGATGCGCTTAAGGCCAAGGTTATCGAACAATTACATATTCTTAAAATCCATGAGTTTTCCATTGTGCCAGCGAGTTTGCAGGATATTTTCCATCACTTTATGGCAGGGCTGAATCGCCCTAATACGTCATCCGTGCGCTCGGCTGTTGGAGAAGAGCAAGACCAAAGGGAGTTAGTGGCATGAGTCAGATAAGCATCAAGCAAGGCTGTGCCCAATATTGTCCTCCACGGGCGCTGACACTGATTCAAGCCATTGCCGTGAAAGAGTTTAAGGACAATTTACGCAACCGTTGGTTGGGCTTGATGGCGGGGATCTTGTTAATTTTATCCCTGTGCGTGAGTTTTATGGGCAGCGCGGTGTCGGGCACTGTGGTACTGCTCGATAATGCACAAATCTTCTCGGGCTTAGTGACGCTGGCGGTGTTTATCTTGCCTTTGGGCGCGATTTTACTCAGCTACGACAGCTTTGTCGGCGAGCGCGAGTCGGGCACGCTATTGCTACTACTCACTTATCCCTTGGCCCGTTGGCACTTGGTGTGCGGCAAGTTACTCGGCCATGCCTATGTGATGATTTCCGCCTGTTTAATGGGGTTTGGGACGACGGCGCTGTTACTGCTGGCCTTTGTTGAAGAACACGCCAGACACGCCTTAGCCATAGGGTTTATCCATTTGATTAGCAGTGGCATTTTGCTGTCGTTGGTGTTTGTACTTTTGGGCTATTGCGTGAGTTTATGTGTGCGGGAAAAGGCCAAAGCCCTAGGCGTATTACTGCTGCTGTGGTTTGTGCTGGTCTTGGTTTATGACTTAGTGCTGCTCACGGCGCTGGTAAGTCTGGCGGAAGTGTTCAATCGTCAGCTATTTAACCTATTGATTTTAATCAATCCTACCGATCTTTTCCGCGCTTTAAATCTGCTAGCCAATCCCGCAGATACCTTGTCGGCGAAGAGCAGTCTCGCGTTGATTGCCCAAACCGGAATGGGGCCTGTGCTGATGTACGCCATGCTGGCAACTTGGATAGGACTGTTAGGGTTGCTGGCTAGCTGGATTTTTACACGGCAAGAGGTTTAGGTTTTTCTGCATTAGTTTAAATTTATGCTTTATAAACAATGGGTAAACTGAGTATAGAGTCACAGTATTTTATGTTGTTAATAAGTAAAATAAACCATCTTGATTTGGTAGCCAGGAATCACGGTTGCTCTCGGGTGAAGCTGAGTTTCACTGTGTTTGCCCGTTGTTAGCGCAATCATAGTCTATTGTGTTGGCTTAGTGTTGGGCGCTTAACATGCATAAAATCACTTCATATCTAACGTTAGATGAGCAGGCCAAGGAGCTTGTTGACCTTGTTCATGGAACCCATATCGGCCTGACTTTTTCAGAAACCGCCGTACTCCTATTGCTGTTATCTTCCCCGAACGCGATTTTTACCAAGGAAGAATTGCTGCACGTCGGCTGGCCAGAACGTGTGGTCGCGCCCACTTCATTAACTCAGTGCATCAGTACATTACGTAAAAAATTAGAACCCTATACCGAAGTGCAGCTTAAAACAGTGGCGCGCCGCGGTTATCAGTTGCATGTGTCCGAACAGTCCCATGTGAAGATGTTGGCGATTAACGATGCCGATGCGATCCGCGATGCGATTGTTGGCGTCTCTGCCTGGACTAAGGTGGCGGGCATCGTCATGTTGGGGTTAATCCTTATCTCTGTGTGGTACTGGAGCGATCATCATGCCGTGGTGAAACGGGTCGCTAAATGGAATGCTGATAAATATATCAGCCTCAATATTGGTGGTACCTTAGGGACGGCGCAGGTGCTGTATATCGACGATGAGGAACATTTACATCCCTCATGGTGGCAAAAACATTTAGCACCAGAGGGTAACCATATCAGTGGCTTACCTTATTTCAGCGCCTTTGCGGCAACTGATGGTAAAAACTATTCGATGGCCATCTGCCCCTCGCTCGATGCCAAGGATTGTAACGGCAAGGGCATCATCAATATCACCTCCATACATGCCACTCCGGCGGGCCTTGATATGGCTGAGTTTATTCCGCTCAGTAAAAAAATGGAGGAGCGTATTCGCTACAACCGCATCGTGCTGCCGATTGATGATAAGGGCGCGGGGGAGCTGCTGGAGCATAACTACCACGCGGATATCTATTTCCCAGTAGCGGGTGAGCTGCTGGTGCGCACGGATCTGAGCATGTCGCTGGTGTACGAAGGGGAAAATCGAGGCAAGTTTTACTCCACCTCCTGCATTACCGATCAGGACTGTTTAACCACTCCGATTAAGTACACTATCCGTGGCGAATTCGAGCAGTACCAGACGCAAATTGATGATCTGAATGTGGATGTTTTCCATGTCAAAGTATCACAAAAGGAGCTGACCAAACCCGATGAAGTGAGCCATTCGGCGATGCAGTTTTACCGCGCTATTCGTAAGCACGATATTCGCGATGAAGATCTGTTTTACTATCGGGTTTATCAAAATCAGGGCACGGCGGTGTGGATAGTCCCACAGATGGGGCAACTGCTGGCCTGGACTCAGTACACTCAAGTCAAACTCTAACCTGTGTTATTCAAACACGATAGTCATCGGCTGTTTGGCTTTTTGCTAGAAGCATCTGTTTGCCAAGGGATAGAGTGTATTAAAGACTTTGCATTAACTTTCTATCATAAAGCGTGAGTTTCTTTTACATCCCACCATATCGCCAGTTACACTGCCTCGCCATGCTGGAAAGCATTCAAATAGCCAAAATACCAAAAATACAAGAATAACAACGGAAGGAGTCTCATATGTCGGACCGCCTGATCCCCGTCATATTACTGTCGACGACAGTTCTGACAGGGTTAACTGCCTGTGGTGATAACACCAAGGAAACCGCCGCTGTCGCCAGCGACAATGCAGCAAAAGTACAAACCAGCGCAGCACCTGCTGCCAGCCAACCCGCCACGCCAATCGGCATTAACCTCGCTGCAATGTCGCCTAAGGTTAAACCCGGCGATGACTTTTATACCTACGCCAATGGCGAGTGGATGAAAACCACAGAGATCCCCGCCGATCGTTCAAGCACAGGCGCTTTTTTAGTGGCTTTCCAAGAGACTGAAAAGCATAAAACCAGCTTAATCGCCGACTTAGTCAAGGCCGAACACATCGCTGGTAGCGATGATGCGCGCATTGCCGATTTCTACAAGGCTTACACTAACACTGCGGCAATCGATGCGGCGGGCATGAAGCCAATGGAAGCCGATTTGGCCAGTTATCAAGCCATTGCGGACAAACACGCCCTATCGGCGGCGCTCGGTGCTAACCTACGTGCCGATGTGGACCCTCTCAATGCCACCGACTTTTTCACCGAAAACCTCTTCGGCATTTTCGTGACTCAAGGTCTGGCGACGCCGGGTGAAGTGCTGCCTTATATTCTGCAAGGCGGCTTAGGTTTACCCGAGCGCGAATATTATCTGTCGGACGACCCTAAAATGGTCGAGATCCGCACCGCTTACCGTGCCTATATCGAGACCCTGCTGACCGATGCGGGCATCAGCGATGCTGCGGCCCGTGCCGATCGCATTTTCGCCCTCGAACATAAAATCGCTAGCGCCCACGCCAGCCGTGAAGACAGTGAAGATTTCACTAAGGCATCGGGTGTGTGGAGCCGTGCCGACTTCGACGCTAAAGCCCCTGGTATCGACTGGACTGCCTTTTTAGATGCCGCCCAGCTTGGCAAGCAAGACAGATTTGCCGCCTACCACGCCAGTGCCATTACTAACCTCTCGGCGCTGGTGGCCTCTGAGCCGTTGGATGCGTGGAAAGACTGGTTGGTGTTCCACCATATCAACAGCCACGCCGATGTATTGCCATCGGCTATCGATAACGCTTCTTTCGCCTTTAACGGCACTAAGCTGTCGGGCACCCCTGAGCAGCGTAGCCGTGATAAACGTGCCTTGAGTGCCTTGGATGAATACCTAGGTGATGCCGTAGGCCGCGCCTACGCCGAGCATTATTTCCCGGCCTCGGCCAAGGCCGAAGTTAGCACTATGGTGGATAACATCGTCAGTGCCTTTGGTAAGCGTGTCGAAAAACTCGAGTGGATGGACCCTTCAACCAAGCAGGAAGCCCTAGCTAAGGTTGCGACCATTGCCGTTGGCGTGGGTTATCCCGATAAATGGCGTAATTACGATGCCTATGCCGTATCACCAACCAATGCCTATGCCAATGCTATCAATGGTGAAAGGGTGGAATACGCCCATCAACTCGCCAAAATCGGTAAACCTATGGATAAGGGCGAGTGGTGGATGACGCCGCAAGTGGTTAACGCGGTTAACCTGCCAGTGCAAAACGCGCTTAACTTCCCTGCGGGGATTTTGCAGCCACCATTCTTCGATGCTAAGGCCGATGCTGCCTATAACTATGGCGCGATTGGCGCTGTGATTGGTCATGAGATCAGCCATAGCTTCGATAACAATGGTGCGGCGTTCGACTCGACTGGCGCTATGCGTAACTGGTGGACGCCAGCGGACTTTGCTCAGTTTGCTAAGCAGGGTGAGGCATTGGCGAAACAGTTTGATACCTACGCGCCATTCCCGGATCTGCATGTAAACGGCAAGCTGACCTTAGGTGAAAACATTGCCGACGTGGCGGGCTTAGCGGCCGCGCTCGATGCCTACCATGCCTCGCTTAACGGTAAACCTGCACCGGTTATCGATGGCTTAAGTGGCGACCAACGCTTCTTTATCGGCTTCGCCCAAACTTGGGCGACCAAGATGCGTGATGAAGCTCTACGTGCCCGCGTGGCGACCGATGGCCATGCTCCTGGCATGTACCGCGCGCTGACCGTGCGTAACTTAGACGCTTGGTACACTGCCTTCGATGTGAAGCCCGGCGACAAGCTGTACTTATCCCCAGAGGATCGCGTGAAGATCTGGTAAGTTAAGTCGATAAAAAGGGAACCCTAGGGTTCCTTTTTTGTTAGCGATTTTGCAGTCGATTGTAGTCTAGCCAACCGCTTTCAATCGGATGACTGTCGAAAAAGGCTTGGTTGAGTTTGTCACTAAAGGCCCAGAAACGCGGATCGGTACGGCGCACCGCCGCCAAATCCAATAACGCCTCGTAGTCTTTCTCGGTTTGCATGCCTTCGACCTTAGCCACGACTTTGGCTAAGTCCTGCTCCTTGATATGCCAGAAGGCTTCGGGATAACTGCCCAAAAGCCCGCGTACTAGCGTGACATCATCCTTGGCGGGCTCGCGATTGCTTTCCTCATTGAATAGGCTCGAAATATTCCGATGGGCACTGTTACGCACTAAGGTAAAGATTTCCGCTTTGCCTGGGGCTTGCGGCTCAATCATAATCATCGTCAGCTCGGGCAAAAGAGTCGCTTGCGTACCTTTGATTCTGCCTAGTGCCTGCAACAAGGCCTTGCTATTGGGTTGCAACTGACTAAGTGCGATTTGATAGCGTTGGGGCTGAACCTCGCCGACCTTAGCGGCCAACTTTTGGTAGAGTTCGGCCTTAAGATCGCCCGTGTAGTAGAGCACCCCCGTGGGTTGATTAAAGGTATTAATATCCCCCGCGATAAAGGCGGTCAGCTGGGTGCCTGCATCCTGATACCAATCCTTAAACTGCTTACGGCGCTCCTCTTGGGGCAACAAGGTCAAGAAGTTAGACTCGCCCTCCATGCGTAAAAAATCCATATACAGGCGGGTGAGTAGCTGGTGCCCATAGTTACCATACACATCGAAACCCGCAACCAAGAGATAGTGAATGCGCTCCAGCAGGGCATAGTCGATCACCCAAGCCGTCTTAGGAGATTCTCCCACTAACCCTTTGACCACAGTGGCATTATCGAAATGCCTAAATACCGTCAGGCTGGCATTATCATTGTTGCCTTCTCCGTCCCATAAACCGTCGATAGTGAGGTGGCGACCATTTTTAAACTTATGATTTAAAAACTGATTTCGCGCCCGCATATACTCGCCCTGTTTGGCGGCGTATTTCACCCAGGTCACGGCAAGTGCGGTGCTTTCTTCCTCGGCGGGCATGCGTAGGTTCTCGATTTGACCCTGATAGAAATCGGTAAAGTCGCTATCGTCCATATATTCTGGGGTGACAAAGTAGACCCAAAACCGATCGTTGATCACATTGAGGGCGACCTGACCACGGCAAACTGGTCCCTTGATAAAGCCCATAATGGTGTCTTGAGCGCGGGTAAGCATAAAGCGATAGCGCGAGCCTGCGGGCAGCTGAATAAAGGCCTCGAAGGGATTGGCCGCGACGCTCGGTTTATAGCTGGGCAGCGAGCTGACTTGGTATTTAGCATCGATAAACCACTGCTGCCAGTTTTGCAGCACAGTGTTATTCAAGGCGTAGGGAATATGGGTCTTATCGACGATCGTGGCGTGATAGGGTTTAAAGCGGTAATACACCCGCGACACTTGCGGATCGTCGAAGGGGCGACGACTGGCAATCAGATCAATCGGTTTGCCCGGCGGCGTGCGTGAGCGCACTAACTCGAAGTAAGCCGCGGGAGCATCGGCCGCGGTTAACGACTCAAAATACAGGTGAAAGGCAAATAAGTGCTCGTAAATATAACGGGCGCTCAGTTGCGCCTTGAGGTTGTCGGCATTTAAGAACTGCTCCCAGCGGGCGATTTCTTGATTAAACTCGGCGCTGAGGGCTGGTGGCGTCGGCAACACTGCACCCTGTTCGAGCCATTGCATCAATACCTTATGTTCCTGCTGATTGAGCGCAGGCAAGCCGTAGGGCATGCCCGCAAGCGGTTGGTATTGCTCGTATTTGTCCATTTCCTCAATGCTGGCGCATTGCTGAACCCGATCGAGGCTAAAGTCGAAACTTTTATCGAGCAGTTTAGTGTCCGGTAGGGGATGGGCCTGTTTTAGCGTTAGCATCCGCGCCAGCACTGAGGCCTGAGTATTGGCCTGTGGGGTCTGGGCGCGCTCATTGAGCACGGGATAAAAACCGCGTTCGCGCCAAGCTTCAGGCGTGTGGGCATCGACAAATAACCGATTTGGTGTTGCCGCCATCAAGCGGGTGCCCTGATAGACTTTTTCCTTGTTCGCGCCCCGTTCAATCCCCTCACTGGAAGTCATTTTAAGTTGGCAGGGCGCATCGTAACAGGCATGGCAAACCACGCAGCGACCGTTGATGATAGGTTCAACAGCCGAATGATAAGTCTTTGTTTGTGCTGTGAGTTCACTCTGGATTGGCTGATAATCGGCCCGCGTCTGCGGCGAGCTTTTACCGTAAAGACTATCAAAATCCACTTGGGCGACGCTGGCACAACCCGTGACCGCTAACACTAGGGCCAATAGCCAACGTTTCCAGACTGCATTTATCGGATTCATATCCACTCCTTTGCCCGACTGATGAGCTTTATCCATGCCTAATCTGCAACACTCTAGCAGAATAGTCTGAACAAGTTGAATTTACGGCGTATTTTTATGATTTTTCGAAATTTATCGCTGTAGCTAACACGCATTCAAATGTTTAATTTGTGTTTTTGTAGTGTTACATAATGGTACGCATTTTTTGATGGGATTTTGTTATATCTAGTGGTGCACGCCAGTGCATAAAAATATAACTATATAATTCTGAAGGAAATGCTATGAACAATCAGCAGTTCAAACGTACCGCTATCGCGAGCCTGACTGCGCTCTATGTGAGTGGTGCTTGTACGTTTGCATTGGCCGACCCAGGGATGGAGAAGGTCGCAGGTAGCAGTTTTTATACTCCTACTTTCACCGCCGAAGATGTACTAAAAGTCACTAATGAGCGCAAGGCTGAGCTCAGTGGTGATATTTATGTCGGTACTCCGGGACAAGTCAACCGTGTTAAGAAGGCCCGTACTCCCGAAGAGATTTTTCAGCCCGAAGCTAATTCGCAAGGGATACAAACTTATATCGTTCAGTTAGAGGCTGAGCCTTTAGCAACCTATGAAGGCGACATCCCTGGCTTTGCAGCCACTAAGGCACCAGTTAACCGTTCCGTGATTGCTAAGGGTCGCGTCAGCGTGAACACGGCGACGGCACAGTCCTACAAGAGTTACTTGTTAGGCAAGCAAGACAAGTTTGTCTCGCATGTGCGTCAAGCGGGCCTGAACCTGAAAATCAACAAACAATTCACTATCGCCAGCAACGCCTTAGTCGTTGAGATGACGCAGGAAGATGCGATTCGTATGTCGCACCAATCTGGCGTGAAGCGTATTTCCCCTAACCGTATTTTTGAACTGCGCACCGACCGTGGCCCTGAGTTCATTGGTGCCGACCAAATGTGGCAAGGTACCGCGACGCAAGGCGGTTTGCCGGTGAAGGGTGAGGGCATGGTCGTCGGTATTATCGATACGGGTATCAACACCGACCATGTCGCCTTTGCCGACGATGAAGAATATGCACGCTTAAACCCATACAAAGGTCAGGCGATTGGCGATTGTGGCGCTTTCCCTGAACTGTGTAACAACAAGTTAGTGGGTCTGCATTCTTACCCTGAAATCACCGATGTGTATGCGGCGCCTGAATTCCAAACTTCAAGTGGTGCGACAAAACGTATTCGTCCTGCGAACGCGGAAGACTATGCGGGCCATGGTTCCCACACGGCCAGTACCGTTGCGGGTAACACCCTAAAAGATACGCCTCTGCAAGGTTTTACTGGCGATAAGGTCAGCGATGGTGTGGATGTACCTTTTACCTTCCCACAAACCAGTGGCGTCGCCCCCCGTGCACATATCATTGCTTACCAAGTTTGTTGGCCGGGTAGCAGTGGCGACCCCTATGCAGGTTGCCCTGAGTCGGCCATTTTATCGGCATTTGAAGATGCGATTGCCGACGGTGTGGATGCGATTAACTTCTCTATCGGTGGCGCTGAAAACATGCCTTGGGGTGACCCAATGGAGCTGGCCTTCCTATCAGCCCGTGAAGCGGGGATTTCCGTTGCCGCTGCTGCGGGTAACAGCGGTGCCTATTGGACGGCTGACCATTCATCACCTTGGGTAACTACAGTCGGCGCAACCACCCATGACCGTAAACTCAAGGCGGGTATTAAGAGCATTACCGCTTTTGAAGGCACGGGTAAACCGACTACGGCGATTCAAGGCACCAGCTTCTCTGGCGCGATTACCGGTGAAGTGGTGCTGGCAGAGAAATATGCCGATCCAAACACCAAAGACAGCTATACCGCGGCAAGTTGTAACGTGCCTTTCCCTGCGGGCACCTTTACATCGGATCAAATCGTTGTCTGTGAGCGTGGTGATATTGCCCGTATCGAAAAAGCGAAAAACGTGGCAGCGGGCGGCGCTGGTGGCGTGATCCTGCAAAATATGAGCTCTTCGGTGGATAACCTCGAAGCGGATATGTACGTGATCCCGGGTATCCAAGTGAAGTATGCCGATCGCCTTAAGATCCGTAACTGGGTACTGAAAAATCCGGGTACAGCACGGGCGACTATTACCGACTTTACCAACGATTACAGCTTTGATGCTGCAGCGGGTAATAACCTAGCGACCTTTAGCTCACTAGGCCCAAGTCGGACTAATAACACCTTAGTGCCTGATTTAACGGCGCCAGGTGTGGATATCTATGCAGCGAACGCCGACGATCAGCCTTTCACCAATAATCCAACGGCGTCCGACTGGACCTTTATGAGCGGTACCTCAATGGCCGCGCCGCACGTTACTGGTGCGATGACGCTGTTGACTCAGTTACACCCTGACTGGACGCCTGCCGAAATCCAATCGGCACTCATGCTGACTGCAGGTCCCGTGGTATTGAATACTGGTTATGAGCTGGTTGAACCTTACTACAACTTTATGGCGGGTGCGGGCGCAATCAATGTGGCGCGTGCCGCGGATACTGGCTTGGTGATGGATGAAACCATCGACAACTACCGTAATGCCGATCCGACCAATGGCGGTGTGGTGAACTGGTTGAACTTGCCTTCTATGGTGGAAATGGAATGCGAGAAAACCTGTAGCTGGATGCGTACCGTTAAGGCGACCCGTGATGGCACTTGGACAGTTGAAGGTGTCGGCAAGGAAGAAGGTTTTGAGGTATCTGTATCGCCAGCGTCCTTCAGCCTGAAGGCGGGTGAATCGCAAAGCATTATTATCACTGCGAAAACGCCAAGTCTTATCGAACATAAGGTGGAGCCAGCAGATCCTTCGGCGCCTTGGAGCGAAGTACTCAATAAAAATGCTTTCTTCAATGGCCAAGTGTTGCTAAAAGAAATCAATGGCAGCTCACCAGATGTACACATGCCAGTGGTGGTGGCGAGCGTGGCCGATCAGTTACCTGTTGCGCACCGTTTTGAAATCACTCGCGATCAAGGTACAGAGTCTTTGGTAGTGAACACTGACTCCTACAGCCAACTGACCCCACGTTTCTATGGCCCGGTGAAGCCAGAGATCAGCTCAAACAAATTAACCGCAGTGAGCGCGATCTTAAGCAAAGCGAACATAGACAAGGGTTGGGATATTCGCCCTGTGGTGGTGCCTGAAGGTACTAAACGTTTCGTGGTGGAAGTTCAAAAGGCAGAGCTTGTCTCGACGCTGGAAAACCTAAACCCACGCTATACCCAGTTGCACCCCTTTATCATGGTGGGTTTGGATAAGAACGGCAGCAATACCTTCGTACCAGAAGGCGATAACCCAACGAGTTCTGCGATTCGCGCTGAATATATTGATGAGTTAATGTGTATCTCAACTAGCCAGTCTGAACATAACTACTGTAGCTTTGAGAGCCCAACCCCAGGTACTTACTGGGTGGCAACCGCTATGGCCTATGGCGCGGGTCAAGGTGATGTCGCTGTTGAAACTGGTTATGCCCTAGTGATGGAAAACGATGACAAGGGCTACTTGAACATGTCCGGCCCGGCATCCCACGACGGTAATGGTAACTATGAGATTGGCCTTAACTGGAACATTCCTGAAACCAAAGCTGGCGATGTTTACTACGGTGGTTTCGACCTTGGCAATATGCCAGGTGCCGAAGGTACATTAGGCTTTACCGCGCTGGATATTCGTCGTGCCGACGATGCGGTAACTTGGTCCGTGAGCCAAGACAAAGCCCGTAGCATGGATGTCATCGATGTTAAGCTCAACATTGCGCCTAACCTAGAGACACAGGATCGTAACTACAAGTTCGAGATGAAGCTACCGGAAGGTATGCGTCTCGCAGCGGGAACGATCAAAACCAATAACGATGATGTGACTAAAGCGATCGTTGCCGATGAGCACAACCTAACCCTGAGTGGTTTACAGTTGTCGACACGTAACGTTGGACGTGAGTACAAGGTCAGCACCAGCTTAACCGATAAGATGTGTCATACACCGCTGATCGATGAATATTCGAAAGGCGGTTATATCGACCTGTGGGGCGAGTTCCGCATCCAGCCTAACGCAGACTGGTTTGTCGGTGACTTTAACAACGCATTCGATGTGCCTATCAATTGGCTGTTCTACAAGCAAAACGCCAAGTTTGAAGTCTACAACCAACCTAACGCGGGCTACATGCGTATGCATACCGTGGGGGCGTTGCAGTTCAACACGGGTTACTGGTACATGTCGCAACACCGTGGCCCAGGATTCTTGAACGAAGCCTTGGCACCATTCTGGCGTGGCACTTTCACCAGCAAGTATCGTCGTGATCCTTCTGAGCCATGGGGTTTAACCATTGCGACTCAGTATGCTGAAGATCGTCCAGATCTGGGCGATCTACTGTTCCTCGAGTTCGACAATGTGACCGACAGTAAAACGGGTGAAGAGTTTGACTTTGAAACCATTTTACGCAGCGGTATCGATGATCGTCCGGGTCAATATGAAATCATTTACGCCTATAGCAACTTAGGTGCAAATGTGGCAAAAGGTGCGGTATTTGTGGAAGGGTTTGACTCTCCATGGTCAAAAACCGTCGGTCCAAAAAATGGCAACCTCTACGAAGTCTTAGGTTTCGATAACTTGGACGAAAAACTGCAAAACGATCTGGTGGTCTGTTATGACTATGTGGGTCCTGAGCAGAGCCGTATGGAAGTCAGCTTTAAAGTGGCTGTTCAACCAGAAGCAACAGGAAAAACCTTGGATCTTGAACTGAACTACGATCTTGAAGGTGCAACGCCAACCACGTTGGTCCACAGCATTGCTGTGAATGGCAATATCAAGTTAGCGCCAATCGCTAACCAAGTCGTGGCCGAAAACACCCGTCTCGAAGGACTGAGTGTATCCTATGTGGATGCGAACAAGGTTCCGAACACGGTTGAAGTCACGGGTGAGCACATTAGTGCCGAGATCAAGGGTAGTCAGTTTACCCTGATCCCAGAAGCGAACTTCCACGGTGACACCTTAGTCACAGTGACTGTGCGTGATAACGAAATCAGCTCTGATGCCGCCAGCACTAGCTTTATGCTGACGGTAGAGTCTGATGGTGTTGAACCTACGCCAGTCACCCCTGTGACTCCTGAAACCCCAGAGCCAGAATCTAGCTCCGGTGGTGCCTTAGGATGGAGCTTACTCAGCTTGCTTTCTATGGCATTCATTCGCCGCGCTAAAAAAGCCACTCGTGCTTAATTAGCTTAATTCTCCAGTCAAAAAGAGGGACGCATGTCCCTCTTTTTATTGGGTTAATATCTTCCTGTTATTCGATCTGTTCACGGGTTAAGATGAATGACATGCGTGAATGCTAAGCTTTATTAGGCACAAATCGACAAGGGAAGAAGATGACTACAGAACGCTATTTTTACGAGCCGAGCAAGGGACATGGATTATCGCACGACCCCTTAAATGCGATTGTCGCCCCCAGACCCATAGGCTGGATCTCCTCGCGCAGTGCACAGGGGCAACGCAATCTCGCGCCCTATAGTTTTTTCAATTGTTTCAACTACAAACCACCTATCATCGGCTTTGCCAGCACGGGCTGGAAGGACAGTGTCGCCAATATCGTCGACACCGGTGAATTTGTCTGGAACCTCACCACCCGCAGCCTTGCCGAGAAAATGAATCAAACTTCCGCCATGTTGCCCCGCGGGGAGGACGAGTTCGCCTTTGCCGGACTCACCCCAAAGGCGGGCACTATCGTCCAAGCCGAGCTGGTGGCCGAAAGCCCAGTAAACTTTGAATGTAAGCTTTCTCAATGTATTCAATTAACTGCCGCTAATGGGGACAAGATTGATACTTGGCTCGTCTTAGGTGAGGTCGTTGCCGTGCATATCGCCAAGCATTTACTCAATAGTGAAGGAGTGTATCAAACCGCCCTCGCCGAACCCGTGCTGCGCGCCGGCGGCCCATCCGCCTACTATGGGATCTCGGAAGAGCAAAGGTTTGATTTACATAGACCACAAGTGTAGGGCGCTTAAACGCCGCTAGGCTTGAGAAGCAAACTGCGTTTGAGCTTAGAGTGTTAATTGTAGGTTTGGGTGTAATTTCTAGCTTCTAGCTTTTAAATCAAAGTCAAAGTCGTGGGGCTTCACCCCACACCCGACCAAGGAGGACTGCTCGTCCTATCCTCCTTGGATGCTCCATGACGCCCCTAGCGAAGTTACATGCATTGATTAGTGGCTTCGTGCTTATTCGAAAATCGCTAACGCTTCCGATGGAGCGTCCCTTCCCCCCGAAAGCTACGCAGACTTCCTGTCTGCGTTACGCGATTTTCTTCAACGCCCTTCAGCAACTTCGCAGGGGAGGTGAACTTCTGGTATTTCGAAGCTAACTATTAATCTCGAAAGAGTGATATCAATCCTAGTTTTACTGTTTATTGAGGATCGGCTTAAAGTAGATTATGTTATTGTTTTGGAATAGTTCACTTATTTTTCCAGGAGATATATGTCTGGTAAGCGACATCACTTTGTCCCTAGATTTCTCCAATCTGGGTTTGCTAGTCATAAAAACGGTAATGAGACGTTTACGTGGGTATATCGTAAGGATTTGAAAATCTTTAACTCTAATACAATAAATATTGGTATAGAAGGGCTATTTTATTCTCTAAACGGAGACGAAAAATTAGATAATGATATTACTCTTGCGGAAGAGCATTATAGTGCTGTAGTTAAGGAACTACGTGAGGCAACAAGTTTTTTAGTGCTTAATAATAAAGAAATCGCTGAGTTAATTGCACATTTAGAAGTAAGAACTCGCTATTTACGTCAAAGCTTTTGTCATTCTGTTAATCTTCTTGTTGATGAGTTGCTTAGATTTATTGAGGACAAGCAAGCTTTTGAGAGGTATGTCCAAAGTAAGATATTTCATGACCCCAAAATTCTTCATAATGCAATTACTGATGAATTGAAAAAACGAAATGTTTCTGCTTATGCTCAGGAAGATATTTTTAACACTATTCAAAATAATCTAGAGAAGTTGTTACCTGATGTTTTTAGGTCTTTTCCGCTTATTACTGACGAATTTAGATTGGCTATTTCTGAGGTAATAAAATCATCTGCTAAATCTGGTCATATCAAGGCACTACAACAGATGATAGCTCCATCAATAAAAATAGATATTTATGAGCGTTTAGTATATAGAGTTGTAAATACTCAAGATATTGAAGTTCCATTGGGCGACACTATGCTCGTTTTTCAAATGGAAGGTGATAGACCGTTTAAGCCGTTCACTGATAAGAATGATCAGATACAAGCTGTTTATCTTCCACTTTCTTCTAACCGTGTTTTAGTTGGGAGTATCAATGATACATTTCCAGATATATCGTTTCTTCCAACGGTAATTGCACAATGTTCACTAGAATACTTTATCAGCATGACGAATAAAACTGAGAATAGTATTCTTCAGAGTCGTATTGGAGAACTTGCATATATCTTGTCTCAAGAACAGATTAAAGAGCTTGTGGATGAAGTAATTAGCGAAGTCTCACTATTTTGATTCAATTGAAAATTTTAGCTCTAAGGAGAGACTGGTGCCTTTTGATTTATCGGAAGAACAGTTAGCGCTAACAGAACAAGAATTGGGGGCGACACTGCCTCGTGAGTACCGTGAAGCGATGAAATTAGATAATGGTGGCGAAGCCGTTACTGTAGAAGATGATTGGGAGTTGTATCCGATTAAAGATACTTCCGATAGAAAACGAGTTTCCCGCACTTGCAATCATATCCTTTATGAAACTGAGTCGTGCAAAGGGTTTGGCCATTTCCCCGATAATGCCGTCGCGATTGCGGGCAATGGGTTAGGCGACCAAATGGTTTTTATCAAAGAATCAGGCCGGATTCTGGACACTGTGTATTTGTGGTTTCATGAAACTGGTGAGCTCCAACAATTAGCCGCTTCATTTAATGGAATTGAAAAGTTGTAAGCAAACTCAGTCGCATCATCTTTTTTCCTTAGTGAAACCCTTTAGATATCTGATTTAACTGAAGAGTTTAAGATTTCGTTGGGCTTGAGAGATTAAGCATTGGCATGAAAGTGACCGTTGGCGGCATGGATGCCGCCGTCGAGCATACATGGATGTACTCGCTGCGTGTCACTGGAATGACAGTGCTTAATCCTTACACTTAATCAAATTGTCCTTAAAAACAAAACCCCAGTGAAAACTGGGGTTTATTGTTTGAGTCTAGGTTGGCAAAGGTTACTCAGCCAAGCTACAAATCAACGCGTTATTTGATAAACGCGAAGGCATCGCCGTAGAGATGGGCTTCATCGACACCCATTTCGCGGAAGATTTCGCGGGCGGCACCGACCATATCGAAACGACCTGCGATATAGATGTCATAGCCGTTTAGGCTAATAAAATCTTGCTTGATTTGCGCGAGTAGATTGGCGGTTTTACCTTGCCAGTTTGCTGGGGCTTCTTCCACCACGGGCACAAAATGCAACCAAGGGTGAGCGTCGTGCCATTGGCGGGCGATGCTTTCATAGTACATCGCATCTTGGGTGCGGCAACCCCAATACAAAGTCGTTTCAACCTGTTGGTTTAGGGCGATTTGTTGCTCGACAATACTCTTAATGTACGAGAAGCCTGTGCCACCAGCGATCAATAAACGTGGGCGCTGGCTGTCGTGGCGTAAGTGGGCTTCGCCGCCTGGAGCTTCGATGTCGATATGCGTGCTATTACGCAATCTTTCAACCACTTGCATTGGATAGCTTTCGCTGACGGCCGCGCCAATATGAAGCTCAATCACTTCGGCATTAGGGGCGGACGCGATAGAGAAGGGACGTTTATCTTTTTCACCCATCACAACACACAGGTATTGTCCCGCTTGAAACTCCAAGGGGGTGTCGGGCTTTAACCACACCTGATACACGGCGTCGTTAAAGGGGGTTACTTTCTCTATCTTACAACGTATGGTTTTCATCAAACTTCCTTTGCACCTTTCATCATTTGTTGTCGTTAGGTGTCACATTAAGGCCGTTGGCGGCCTATTCTCTTGGCTTAAGTGGGTACGAGAGTCGTGCTTAAGCTGAATTATAGGGTTGGGCTGTCGTCTATGCCTAACTCATCCCAAATTGAGTCGATCTTTTGCTTAACCTTAGGATCCATCACAATCGGCGTGCCCCATTCGCGGTTGGTTTCGCCTTCCCACTTATTGGTGGCATCGAGACCCATTTTGGAGCCGAGGCCCGCCACGGGGGAGGCAAAGTCGAGGTAATCGATAGGCGTATTATCGATCATCACGGTGTCGCGCTTAGGATCCATACGGGTGGTAATGGCCCAAATCACATCGTTCCAGTCGCGGCAATTCACATCGTCGTCGACCACCACAATAAACTTGGTATACATAAATTGGCGCAGGAAGGACCAAGCGCCCATCATCACCCGTTTAGCATGGCCAGGATATTGTTTACGAATCGAGATCACCGCCATCCGATAGGAGCAACCTTCGGGCGGCAGGTAAAAATCAATAATTTCAGGATATTGCTTACGCAAAATCGGCACAAACACTTCGTTGAGTGCCACACCTAACATGGCGGGTTCATCCGGTGGACGGCCTGTGTAGGTACTGTGGTAAATCGGATCCTTACGGTGGGTAATATGGGTCACGGTAAAGACGGGGAATTTATCCGTCTCGTTGTAGTAACCCGTGTGGTCGCCGTAGGGACCTTCTTCGGCCATTTCGTCGGGGTCGATATAGCCTTCGAGGATGATCTCGCTGCTGGCGGGTACTTCTAAATCACAGCTTAATGCCTTGCAGACTTCGGTGCGCTCGCCGCGCAGTAATCCCGCGAAGGCGTATTCGCTCATGGCATCGGGCACTGGCGTTACCGCGCCTAAAATGGTCACAGGATCAGAGCCTAAGGCAACCACCACTGGGTAACGCTCGCCGGGGAATTGCTCTTTAAAATCGGCAAAATCAAGCGCGCCACCACGGTGGGACAGCCAGCGCATAATGAGTTTATTTTTGCCGAGCAACTGCTGACGATAGATCCCAAGGTTTTGGCGACTCTTACGCGGCCCTTTGGTAATGGTTAAGCCCCAAGTGACCAGCGGCGCGACATCGCCTGGCCAGCAATGCTGAATTGGCAGCTGAGTTAAATCGACTTCATCGCCAGTTTTTACCACTTGCTGACAGGCGGGATTGCGCACTGTCTTAGGCGGCATATTCAAGGCTTGCTTGAACATGGGGATTTTTGAAATCGCGTCTTTAAAGCCGCGTGGTGGCTCGGGTTCTTTTAAAAACGCCAGCAGCTCACCCACATCGCGCAGCGCGAGCGGATCTTCTTTGCCCAGCGCCATGGCGACGCGTTTGGGGGTACCAAAGAGGTTGGCCAGCACTGGCATTGAATGATTGGTTGGATTTTCGAATAGGAGTGCAGGGCCTTTGGCGCGTAGAACGCGATCGGCGATCTCTGTCATTTCTAAATGAGGATCAACGGGGTAGCTAATGCGTTTGAGTTCGCCATTGGCTTCCAGATGATCGATAAAGCTGCGTAAATCCTTAAAACTCATGTGGAAATAGCCTCTGCAGTGGAAATCCGTGTGGCGCGCACTATAGCATTTTTCTGTTTTAGGGTTAACCTATTCAGTGATCTTCCAGCTTTGGAAGCGTAAAATGCTTGTCCTAGGTCGATGTTTATTTGACCAGTGCCCGGTATTTCGAGGTTTATATGACACTCTCTCCATGCCTTGTTAAAGATAAAAATCTTCAACCTCAATCAGTTTGCTTACCTAAGCCGGCTGAGCCTTGGCATAAAACAGGCTTCGCCTTGTCCTTACTGGGCGCCTTATTGATTTGCACCTTAGCCGTGCCGAATCTGGCGGCGGCGCGCGATCGCGGCAATGACCGCCATAGCGAGAGTCATGGTCGTCACGACAATCACTACAATAATCACCATAAACATGGGGATAGCCACCGCCACTATCGCCCCTATTACCGCCCTTATTATCCTTGGGGATTGGGTCTAGGCATTGGCTTAGCGACGGGTTGGGGCACGGGCTGGAATCTTGGCTATGGTTGGAATGATAATGGCTGGAACGATTGGGGCTGGAATAGCGCACGCTATTGGAATTCACCCTATTCAGGCATAGGCTTGTCGATTCCTATGGCCTATGATGATACGCCAGTGGCGGTTTCGCCCCCAGTGCGAGTCACCACCAGTATGCAATATTCGCCGAGCGAAGGCCGTATGGTGTCGAATATGCCAACCAATAGCGCGACTGTGATCTCACAAACAGGCACATCGACGGCTAGGGCATCATCAGCCTCGACGGAGCAAATTGCCAATGTGCCCCGAGCACGGGCTGCACGCAGTGTGTCGAGCCTGCCGAGCAATGCCAGAATAGTGCAGCAGGATGGCCGTACCTTGTATGAGTGGCAAGGTACGCTTTACGCCTTCGATTGGAATAGCCAAACCTATCAAGAACAGTTAGTGAAGTAATGTTGTTTTAGGCCTTATCGACGGGAGCCCCGAGTGGGCTCCTATTTTTTTCTTAGCCAGTTGTCGTTTTATAGAATCGCGGAGAAATCGTTTGCAAGCAGTTCAACCCCAGACTCAGGCTCAAAGCAGCGCGCTTTGGGTGTTACTCGCCTTGGCATTAGGCACCTTTGCCCTAGGCACCACAGAATTTGCCGCCATGACCTTAGTGCCTTATATCGCCAGCGATTTAAGTGTCGATGTCGCCCATGTGAGTTATGCCATCAGCGCTTATGCCCTTGGGGTGGTGGTGGGCTCGCCCATTATTATGGTGCTGGGGGTGAGGATTAAGCGGCGCACGCTGTTAATCGCCTTGGCCGCCATGATGGCGGTTGCCAATGGTTTAAGCGCTCTGGCACCCAGCTTGAATTGGTTAGTGTTTTTCCGCTTTTTAAGTGGCTTGCCCCATGGAGCTTACTTTGGGGTAGCTATGTTACTGGCGGCGTCCTTAGTGCCTCCAGAGATGAAGGCTAGGGCAGTTTCCCGGGTGATTATCGGCTTAACCTTAGCCACTATCGTTGGCGTGCCCTTCGCAACTTGGATGGGGCAAACCGTCGGTTGGCGCTCTGGCATCGGTATAGTGGCGATTATTGCCGCCGTTACCGCCGTGATGCTGTATTTTCTCGCGCCGAATGTGGCCGTACCGCAAAATGCCAGCCCGAAAAAAGAGCTGCAAACCCTGAAGAACCGCGAAGTTTGGCTCACGCTCGGCATTGCGGCTATCGGTTTTGGCGGGATTTTCTGTGTGTATACCTATCTGGCCGAGACGCTGATCCAAGTCACCCAGGTCGAACCCTTTAAAATCCCAGTGATGATGGCAGTCTTTGGGATTGGCGCCACCTTAGGCACCTTAGTCTGTGGCTGGGCGGCGGATAAGTCGGCGCTGGCGGCGGCATTTTGGTCGCTGGTGTTAAGCACCTTAGTGTTGGCGCTGTATCCGAGTTTGACGGGATCTTATTGGGCGCTGATGCCGATTGTGTTCTTTGTGGGTTCGGGGATTGGTCTGGCTACCACAGTGCAGGCGCGATTAATGGACGTGGCCCCCGATGGGCAGGCCATGACCGGCGCTTTAGTACAATGCGCCTTTAACCTAGCCAATGCGATTGGCCCCTGGGTGGGCAGCTTAGTGATCTTATCAGGCCAAGGCATCGCCGCGACCGGCTATGCCGCAGCGCTGTTGTCCCTCGGCGGTTTAGTTATGTGGTGGTTAACCCATAGGGAGAGCCGTCGTAGCAGTGCACTGTGCACCGCTAATTGCATCGACTAAGGGATTGATTCAAAAGAATGGGCGGCCAAGGCAACTTGATGCCTTGGCCGCCCATGTGTTTATCGTTAACTCGTCGTCTTAATCCGTTAACCCCGTTGAATGGTGATATCGGCGATATAACCATGTTCGGTGGCAAGCAACGCTTGTTTTAGCATGCCTGCGGCTTCATCGGCGGACATAAAGCTTGAGGTGTCTAGACTCTTACCACTGCTCGGCCAAAAGCCGGTATCCATACCGCCGGGATAAACCGCAATCACCTTCATCGGACTCTGCTTGAGCTCCAAACGTACCGATTCGATAAAGCCCCGCACCGCCCATTTGGCGGCGCAGTAGGTCGACTCTCCCGCTTTGGCGGCGAGGGCGGCGGTGGACATCACGATCACGACCGTAACCGCTTGCTGTTTATAGCGTTTCACCAATTCACGTACCAGCAGAATGGTTGACGTGACATTGTTATTCAGCAGCGCTTGGATCTCACTCGTGCCTTGGGTTTCCAGCGCGCCAAAGTAACCACTGCCAGCGCAGTGAATAACCGTGTTGGGGGAATCGGTAAGGCCATCGAATAGGGCTTCGACACTCGCCTCGTCCGCTAAATCAGCACTAATGGCGCTAATGCTTTGGGTTGAAAATGGGCTGAGTGCATTGGCCACGGTATGCAGGCGATTGGCATCGCGCCCCGTCAGTGTGAGTGCTTGGTTATCCTTGGCATACAGGGCAGCTAATGCCGCGCCTAAGCCACTGCTTGCGCCAGTAATCAGTATCATCTTTACCTCTAAATTCTATTTCGAAGTCTAAGTTTCGATCAGAGTGAACAGCGGCTGGTCGAAGGCGACATCGTCCCCGTCCTTCACCCAAATGGCGCCGACTATGCCGTCACGCTCGGCCTCGATGGGATTTTGCATTCGCATGGCTTCGATAATGCAAAGTGTATCGCCGCGCGCCACCCTTTGACCCACACGCACCAAGGGCGCCTCGGATTGGCCTTGCGACGCATGGAAGGTGCCGACCATAGGCGATAGCTGCACAAAACCTTCAATCACAGGCAGGGCGTCACGGGTTTTGGCTGGCTTTGGCGTGAGTGCAGAAGAGGGCGCAGGATTGTGCGCCCTATCAGGTGCGCTTGCGCTGTGCGGGTTGTAGCGGGTGATGCGAATAGACTCTTCCCCTTCGGTAATCGCCAGCTCCGCAATCCCAGATTCCTGCACTAATTCAATCAGTTTTTTGATCTTTCGAAGGTCAACCGCCATGGCTTGTGGCTCCCTGTACTCACGCTAATCGCGTTTATGCCTTCAATCTCTTAATCGCCGCCGCGAGGGCAAACTCATAGCCTTGGGCGCCGAAACCACAAATCACCCCAATGGCCTTATCGGACAAATAGGAGTGGTGGCGGAAGGGCTCGCGGGCATGAACATTGGATAAATGCACTTCAAAGAAGGGGATATCAACTCCAAGCAGCGCGTCACGCAGGGCCACACTGGTGTGGGTAAAGGCGGCGGGGTTGATAATGATCATCTGCGCATCGGTGGCATGGATAGCGTTGATCAGCTCAAATTCGGCATTCGATTGAATATGTTCAAGTTCAACACCTGCTGCCTGTGCTTGTTCACTCAAAATGGCAACAATATCGGCTAAGGTTTGATGACCGTAAACACTGGGCTCACGACGGCCAAGGAGGTTTAAATTAGGGCCATTGATGAGCAGAACTTTATGATTCATTACGCTTTCCTTTTACGACATGCCTTAACGGGTTGAATGCCATTAACTTAACCTGTTCGGGCGGATTTTGCATTATGAATGTCACCGCGTTGTCGGCGGGGTTAATCAAACTTAATCTGTCGCATGGCCTTAGTGGCGCCGCGTTGTTTTTTCGCATCTAAGCGTTTGGTTTGGCTGCTTTTGGTCGCGCGGGTCGGAATGCGTTTTTTGGGCACTTCTGCCACGCTGGCAACTAGGGCGATAAATTGCTCCAAGGCGGTTTGCCGATTCGCCTCTTGGCTGCGGCTCGCCTGACATTTGATAATAATTTTGCCGCTGGCGGTAATGCGATGATCGGCTTTTTGCAGCAGGCGCTGCTGATAAAACTCGGGTAATGACGAGTTTCTGATATCAAAAATCAATTGGGCGGCGGTGGAGACTTTATTGACATTCTGCCCGCCTGCGCCACTGGAGCGGATAAATTGCCACTCGATTTCATTTTCCGGAAGTTCCACACGGTTTGAGATTTTTATCATGGCAGACTTAGGGTTTTGTCCAATTGCTTTGAGAAGCCAGCAATAACTGCTTATGGCTTTTCAATAGATTTGTTATCATCGGCGCATTCTTGCTGGGCAGGCGTGTTTGCCCGTTTGCAAAATAGTGTTCTCGTTTCGGAGTGCCTTTATGTTATGCCAAATCCCCGATATTGCTAAGGGTGTTATCAGTCTTTTCGCCAGTGGTCGACTCTCTTCAACCGATTATCGTACCCGTTTACAGCCGGCCATTAAGAGTTACCGCAAGGATTGGGGACAAGTTTGCCTGTATATCGAGGCGGACGTCTTACTCGAAGGCTGGGAATTTGAGTCGCTAACGGGCAGCGGCGAAGTCCAACTCCCTAATTTTGAAGCCCTAGTATTTGTTGGTGGCCCAGATTGGGTGGGGAACGCCGTGCGTTTACTCGGCCCCTTTATGCAGGGCGAAGTGGCTTGGTTCCCCTTAGAACAAAAAGCCAAAGCCATCGACTGGATTGCGAAACGTTCAACTTTTTAACGGCCCATGGTGGGTATTACTTATAAGGAATTAACTATGTCTTTGTTGAAAACTATGACTGCCAAACCGACCGCTAAATTAGGCGCTATCGCCTTAGTGTTGGCCTTTACCGCAGGCTTAAGTGCCTGTGCGCCAGAGGTCGGTAGTGATGCTTGGTGTAAGCAAATGAAGGATAAGCCTTCAGGCGATTGGACAGCGAACGAAGCTGCCGATTACGCTAAACACTGCGTGTTTAAGTAAGCTTTTCAAGCGAATAGTGTCACAGCTTGGCTTATTTTTAGTTGCAAGCTGTGAACTTATGCTTAAAATCCCTGTCTGAAGTTTGCACAAGCTATTGCTTAACAACCTACTGAATTGTCCAAAGGTGATATTTGATTTCGACCGCCAAGCCATTCTTTAGCCGAATGGTGACCCTACTGATAGCCATTATCGTGCTGCAATTTGCGGGCGCGAATTTGGGTGCGCATCAGTTACATGCGGGTAATGGCGCCGAAGAAGCCGAGAATCATCCCCATCTCCAATTTAGTGCTCCCGTGACCACCTTAGCCCAATGTGTGGATTGTGTGTGTCCCAATGAGCAGACTCCCGGATTCAGTGCCGAGCAGTTTGGCGAAGCCGCATTCAAGGCGGGCGTATCGACTGCCAGTGCTAGTGGCCACTCACATTTAGTGCAAACCACTGAAATTCAAAATTTTGATCTTTGCCTCGATTGCCAATGTCACGGCGGTCATGTGGCCCTGTTATCCCATTCCGACAGCCAAACGTCTATCGCGTTTGAAACGGCTTATGTGCCAACGGATTTAGCCTATTTCCCACCCGATCAATTACCTAAGTACCGTCCTCCCATCGCTTAACCTTCAATATCTGCTTATCGCTTCGTTATTGTGCGCCGCCATAAGCCCTTAATTTATCCCCACAGCATCGATAACTGGTCTAAACGGCCTTGGCTCGCGCTAGCGCTTTGAGCTTATTCGACATTTAACGCTTTTGGGGAGCATTCGATTGGTATTCACACGTCTCTTGCGTGGGGCCAGTCCTATTTAGATATTGTTAGGAATTGCGATGAAGAAAACCATTATCGCCCAGACCTTGTTTGGCCTGTTTAGCACACTCGTGCTTGTTGGCGGACAGGTTCACTCTGCTGTTGCAGCAACCACAGGCCTTGAAGTGAACGAGTTAAATACTGAAGGCACTTTATTAGCGCAAGGCGAGCTATTAACCGAAGAAACTCAAGCTTCCCTCAAGCAGTGGGTGCCCGAGTTACTCAAGAAAATTAATCAGTTACCCGAAGTGCAGGCGCAAATTGCTCGGCAGCAACAGGCAGAGCTCGCCATTGCGGCGGCGGATCGCGCCATCTATAACCCAGAGCTTGGACTCAATTATCAAAACGCCGACACAGATACCTACAGTCTAGGGCTGAGTCAAACCCTAGATTGGGGTGATAAGCGTGGCGTAGCGACTCGCCTTGCTCAGCTCGAGGCGCAAATCCTGTTAGCGGATATACAGCTAGAGCGCAGTCAGATGTTAGCCGAGCGGCTATTGGCGCTGGCCGAACAGGCGCAGAGCAATAAGGCGCTGACCTTTGCCGAGCAACAATTAAGGTTTACGCAGGCACAGCTCAATATTGCCGAGCAGCGCTTTGCGGCGGGGGATTTATCCGATGTTGAGTTGCAACTGCTGAAGCTCGAACTGGCGAGTAATACCGCCGACTATGCGCTGGCCGAGCAAGCGGCGTTAGTGGCCGATGGCAAAGTCATCGAATTACTCGGCGTCGATAAGCTGGGATTTAGGGAGTTTATCCCCGAAATTGGCCAATGGGTGTCGCAGATGTCCCCGAAAGTGGATTTACCCGCATTGACCAGTGCCCATCAACAGGTGCTGCTGGCCAAGGCCAATGCCATGAAGGTTAAGGCGGACACGGCGGCCGATCCCACCATCAACCTCGGTGTTGAAAAGGAAGGCGATGACAACAAGTTTGGCGTCGGCGTGGCCATCCCTTTGCAGGTGCGGAATAACTACAGCGAGTTACAGGCGGTTGCCGACAAGGGTATCGCAATCGCGGAACAGAACTACTTAGCCCGTGAGCGAGTACTTACGGCCAAACAGGCACAATTTACCAATGCCTTACCCCGTTTACTGGCGCGCTACCAAGATTGGCGCGAGCGAGTCGCAGCCTCGGGGAGTAAAGCCGCTAAATCCTTAAGTGAGCTGTGGCGTTCGGGTGATGTGAGTACTAGCGAGTATTTGCAGAGTCGGCGTCAGCTTGCGGCCAGTTATTTGGTCGGTTTAAACCTCGAAACGGCAATTTATCAGAGTTGGTTAACTTGGATGGGGGACAGCGGTCAGCTGCTGCCCATGATTGACACCTTAGCCGACACATCCGTCGGCAAATCAACATCCATTTCTTCCATACATGCCGTGCCAGCAAAGTAATCGTGAGGTAATACTATGAATTCATTTACTCAAAAATCGTCTTTCCAAACTTTGGGCACAGTGTCTGCTGCGGGCTTAAGGTCGTTGTTTATTCCTTCCCGTTTAGCGTTGGCCTTGATGCTTGCCTCCTTAACCCTGACGACGCCGACCTTCGCGGGTGAAGGCCATGATCACGGCGCTGAAAAGGTTACCAATAAGGCAGAAAAAAGCGCTTCAGCGACTGAAGATGACCATGGTGAGCAGGCACTTACTTTTACGCCTGCGCAGTTGGAACTGGCCGGCGTGCGCCTGTTGCCCTTGAGCAGCGATAGCTTAAGTTTTAGCAATCTCAACCTCGATACTATGGCGACCGCCACTCTAGTGGTTGACCGTGATAGAACCGCGACCTTAGCGCCGCAGCTGGATGTGCGGGTGCAGGCGCGCCATGTGGTGCCCGGCCAAGAGGTGAAAAAAGGTGAGCCCTTACTGACCTTAGGCGGCGCAGAAGTCGCCAAGGCGCAGGCGGAATATATCAATGCCGCCGCCGAGTGGAGTCGAGTGCGTCGTATGAGTGAAGGCGCGGTGAGTGTCAGCCGCAGAATGCAGGCGCAGGTCGATGCCGAACTGAAGCGAGCGATTTTAGAGGCGATCAAAATGACCCCTGAACAAATTCGTACCTTAGAGTCGACCCCAGAAGCTATCGGCAGCTATCAACTGTTGGCACCTATCGATGGCCGTGTGCAGCAGGATATCGCCATGCTAGGCCAAGTGTTCACCGCTGGCACGCCATTAATGCAGTTGACCGATGAATCGCATCTTTGGGTCGAAGCGCAATTAACTCCGGCGCAGGCGGCTAATGTGAATGTCGGCGGCCCGGCGTTGGTGCAAGTGGGCGATAAAACGCTGGCGGGCAAGATTATCGGCCGCTCCCATGAGCTGGATAGCGTGACCCGCACCGAGCAGATTTTAGTCAGCATGCCAAACCCAGAGCATGTGCTGCACGCGGGGCAATTTGCCGAGCTGTATTTTGCCGATGCGCCTAAGGGTAGCGACTTATCATCAGGCTTCTCTTCTGGAATTGTCTTGCCCGATGCGGCGCTAACCCGCAGTGGGGATGGTGATTGGCAGATCTTTATTCAAGACGAAGATGGTTTCGAAGCCATTGAGGTGGAGCTAGTGCAGCGTCAGCGTGGCTTAAGCCTAGTGCGCGGCGACAAGTTGGATAAGGCACGACAGGCACAGCTAAAAGTGGTGGTAGGAGGCGCATTTTTCTTGGCGTCGGAGCAGGCCAAAGCTGGCTTTGATATTCATGCCCACTAATGCCGATGAGTCGAACCTTCTCAAGCCCTCTTTTTACGCCTTTTTAAAGGCTTAGGGCGAATGCGCGAGGAATTTTTATGTTGCAAAAAGCAATCGAAGCCGCGATTAAAAATCGGCTATTAGTAGTGCTGGCACTGCTTGTTGTGGTTGCCGCCAGTGTGGCCATGTTGCCCAAACTGAATCTGGATGCCTTCCCCGATGTCACCAACGTACAGGTGACCATCAATACCGCGGCCGAGGGGTTGGCCGCCGAAGAGGTGGAAAAGCTCATCAGTTATCCGGTCGAATCGGCCATGTATGCCTTGCCGGCGGTGACCGAGGTGCGCTCATTATCCCGTACTGGCTTGTCCATCGTGACCGTGGTATTTGCCGAAGGTACGGATATTTACTTTGCTCGCCAGCAAGTGTTTGAGCAGTTACAGGCGGCGCGGGAGATGATCCCAAGCGGTGTGGGTGTGCCAGAAATTGGCCCTAACACTTCAGGTTTAGGGCAGATTTATCAGTACATTCTGCGGGCTGACCCTAGCTCGGGTATTAATGCCGCCGAGCTGCGAAGCCTTAACGATTACCTCGTCAAACTGATCATGATGCCGGTGGGCGGCGTGACCGATGTTTTATCCTTTGGCGGCGAGGTGCGCCAGTATCAAGTGCAGGTCGACCCTAACAAGTTGCGAGCCTATGGTTTGTCGATGGCGCAGGTGAGTGAGGCGCTTGAGAGCAATAACCGTAACGCCGGTGGCTGGTTTATGGACCAAGGCCAGGAGCAATTGGTGGTGCGGGGTTATGGCATGTTACCCGCGGGTGAAGCAGGGCTTGCCGCAATCGCCCAAATTCCGCTGACCGAAGTGCGTGGCACGCCAGTGCGAGTGGGCGACATTGCTAAGGTCGATTTTGGCAGTGAGATCCGTGTTGGGGCCGTGACTATGACGCGCCGCGATGAGGCGGGTCAGGCGCAAAACTTGGGCGAAGTGGTGGCGGGCGTGGTGCTTAAGCGCATGGGCGCCAATACTAAGGCAACGATTGATGATATCGATGCGCGGATTAATCTGATTGAGCAGGCGCTGCCCAAGGGCGTGTCCTTCGAGGTGTTTTACGACCAAGCGGATTTAGTGGATAAGGCCGTTACCACAGTGCGCGATGCGCTGCTGATGGCCTTTGTGTTTATCGTGGTGATCTTGGCGCTGTTCCTTGTGAATATCCGCGCCACCCTGTTGGTGCTGCTGTCTATTCCCGTATCCATCGGTTTGGCGCTGATGGTGATGTCTTACTATGGCCTGTCTGCCAACTTGATGTCCCTCGGTGGGTTAGCGGTGGCCATTGGGATGTTGGTTGATGGTTCTGTGGTGATGGTTGAGAATATTTTCAAACATTTAACTCAGCCAGATCGCCGTCATTTAGCCCAGGCGAGAAGCCGCGCGGATGGCGAAGCCGACCCATACCATGGCGATGAGGATGGTAGTGTTCACGCCGTTGAGGCGGATAACAACATGGCCGTGCGCATCATGCTGGCGGCGAAAGAGGTTTGCAGTCCGATCTTCTTCGCGACCGCCATCATCATTGTGGTGTTTGCGCCGCTATTTGCGCTGGAAGGGGTTGAGGGCAAGTTGTTCCAGCCGATGGCTGTTAGCATTATTTTGGCGATGATTTCCGCCTTACTGGTGGCCTTAATTGCCGTGCCTGCATTAGCTGTTTATCTGTTTAAGCGTGGTGTCGTGCTGAAGGAGAGCGTCGTCTTAGCACCTTTGGACTCAGCCTATCGCAAGCTGCTGAGTGCAACCCTTGCTAGGCCAAAGTTGGTGATGATCAGTGCGCTGCTGATGTTTGCCATGAGTATGGTATTGCTACCTAGGCTGGGCACTGAGTTTGTGCCCGAACTAGAGGAAGGCACCATCAACCTGAGGGTGACGCTGGCGCCGACCGCGAGCCTTGGCACTTCCTTAGATGTGGCGCCAAAGCTTGAGGCCATGTTGCTGGAATTCCCCGAGGTGGAATATGCCTTGAGCCGTATCGGTGCGCCCGAATTAGGCGGCGATCCAGAGCCTGTCAGCAATATTGAAGTCTATATCGGCCTTAAACCCATCGAAGAATGGCAATCGGCTAGCTCGCGTTTGGAGCTGCAACGGCTGATGGAGGAAAAGCTCAGTGTCTTCCCCGGACTGCTACTCACCTTCTCACAACCGATTGCGACGCGAGTCGATGAGTTGCTCTCTGGGGTAAAGGCGCAGTTAGCGATTAAGCTTTTTGGCCCCGATTTAGACGTCTTATCTGAAAAAGGCCAAGTGCTCACCGATCTGGTGGCAAAAATCCCCGGCGCTGTGGATGTGTCACTCGAACAGGTGAGTGGGGAGGCGCAGCTTGTAGTGCGGCCAGACCGCGCACAACTTGCCCGCTATGGCATCAGTGTCGACCAAGTGATGTCGCTAGTTAGCCAAGGGATTGGCGGTGCCAGCGCCGGCCAGGTCATCGATGGTAATGCCAGATACGACATCAATTTGCGCCTCGCTGCCGAGTATCGCAGCAGCCCGGATGTGATTAAGGATTTACTCCTTAGCGGCAGCAATGGTGCCACTGTGCGGTTAGGCGAAGTGGCCAGTGTTGAGGTGGAAATGGCGCCGCCGAATATTCGCCGTGATGATGTGCAGCGCCGCGTGGTGGTGCAAGCCAACGTGGCGGGGCGGGACATGGGATCTGTGGTCAAAGATATCTATGCGCTGGTGCCTCAGGCCGATTTGCCCGCAGGATACACAGTGATTGTGGGTGGTCAGTATGAAAATCAGCAAAGGGCACAACAAAAGCTGATGTTGGTGGTACCAGTCTCCATAGCTCTGATTGCCTTACTGTTGTACTTCTCCTTTGGTGCGCTGAAACAGGTCTTATTGATCATGGCGAACGTTCCTCTGGCATTGATCGGCGGGATCGTGGCGCTGTTTGTCAGCGGCACTTATCTGTCGGTGCCGAGCTCCATCGGTTTTATTACTCTGTTTGGGGTGGCGGTGCTCAATGGCGTGGTGTTAGTGGACTCGATTAACCAGCGCAGACAGAGCGGCGAGTCGCTCTATGACTCGGTTTATGAAGGTACGGTTGGCCGCTTACGCCCCGTGTTGATGACGGCATTGACCTCGGCCTTGGGCTTGATCCCCATCTTAGTGTCATCGGGTGTGGGCAGTGAAATCCAAAAGCCACTGGCGGTGGTGATTATCGGCGGGCTGTTTAGCTCTACGGCACTGACGTTATTGGTGTTGCCGACCCTGTATCGTTGGTTATATCGCCACGATAAGTCGTCAGCTTAGTGAGATGTAGAGCCTTGGCCTCATTTTGTGGCAAGGCTCAATGTTAAAGTTAAAAATCAGTGAGCTATCGCGTGCGATCTAGGCTAGGCTTAGCTCTGGTATTAAGGATTACTATCTTTGGAGAGCATTATGATCGCAGTCATTTTTGAAGTCGTGCCCACGAAAGAAGGCAAGGAAGAATATCTGCATGTGGCAGCCGAGATGCGCCAATATTTAGAAGGGCGTCAGGGGCTGATTTCAATTGAACGGTTTCAGAGCTTAACCGACGATGGCAAGGTGCTGAGCTTATCGTTTTGGGATGATATGGCCTCTATTACCCAATGGCGTAATCAAATGGCACACAGCATCGCTGAGCAATCCGGCATTGTGCCTTGCTTATTTAACTCTTATCGCATCCGCGTTGCCGAAGTGGTGCAAGACTATAGCGAAACAGTGCACGACGTGCCCGAGTAAGCTAAGCGCTTGCATAAAAACAAAACCCATCGAAGTCGATGGGTTTTTTATTGCAATCAATCGGATAAGAAAATAGCGAGAGCTTATTTTTCTTGCTGCGCTTTAAGCAGATCGCGGATCTCTGATAACAGCTCTTGATCTTTGGTCGGCGCTGGTGGGGCTTTAGGCGCTTCTTCCTGTTTGCGTTTTAGACTGTTAATGGCTTTTAAGCCCATAAAAATCGCGAAGGCGATAATGGTAAAGTCGATAACGGTTTGGATGAATTTACCGTAAGCAATCACCACCGCTGGCGCATCGCCCTGGGCGGCTTGCAACACTATGCTCAGATCGCTGAAATTCACGCCACCTAAGATGATCCCAATTGGCGGCATAATGATATCGGCCACAAAGGATGAGACTATCTTGCCAAAAGCGGCACCGATGATAATACCCACCGCCATATCGATCACATTGCCACGGGACGCAAAAGCCTTGAACTCTTTAATTAAGCTCATTAGGTTTCCTCCGAAATTAAAAATGAAATGTTAAATTTTATTGTGTTAACTGTATCAGGAAAACCTAAGGGTCTTTTGCTGCCTGTTACCTTGCCAAGCTTATAGGGGCTTAAGGATTAAGGCAATTCTGACATTCTGGATTTATCCTTCATCGGCTAATTTCAGCTCAGCAAGGTTACAATTGTTAAGTTGAACGAGAGTTATTGGGTTCTTGCTGACCGATAAATTCCGGCACTTCTAATACCTGTGATCCCCAGCGTTTGAACAGGGCGGTATAAATAAACTCGATAAAGACACGGTATTTGCGCGGCAAATACGCCCGTTTGGGATAGCTGAGTACCACTTTGGTTTGCACCATAGGGTAATCGTCGAGGAGTGGCACTAAATAGCCTTTCTCTATCGCCTCCTGTGCAATAATCGATGGCACGGCCGTAATGCCAAGCCCCGCAATGGCGGCTTCGCGGGCAATAGTGACATTGTTTACCGTCAGTTGGGTGACAGGTTCAATCACCACCCAAGACTGGCCATCAAACAGCTTCCACGCCCCTTCAATATGCGCCGACTGTAAGCGAATCGCTTTATGCTTGGCTAAGTCCTGCGGCACTTTTGGCGTGCCGTGTTCGGCTAAATAACTTGGGCTTGCCATCAAGGATTTGTAGGCGTTAACTAAGGAATAACTCTGCAAACGAGTATCGCTCGAGTCGGCGATTTGGAATAACAAATCGATGCCTTCTTCTATCACATCCACCTTACGGTTAGTGAGCTCAGCCTCAATGGTGATATCGGGATAAAGGGTTAAAAACTGGGCGAAGATAGGTCCTAGGAACAATTGGCCTAATTCGATGGGACACACTATTTTTAGGTTGCCTTTAATCAATTGCTGATGGGCGCTGAGTTGGTTTTCTGCGCTCTGCAGATCGCTCAAGATCTTATTGATCCGATTGTAGTAACTCGATCCCGCCTCGGTGAGTTTGAGGGCGCGGGTCGTTCGGAATAACAATTGGGTACCAGTATCTGACTCCAGTTCGGCAATCTTGCGGCTGACAGTGGCCTTAGTTAAACCAAGGGCCTTAGCGGCGCCGGTGAAGCTGCCTTGCTCGACGACTTGGGCAAATATCTGCACACGATTGAGATCCATGATTGTTACACCTGTGAAACAGTGGGTTGATTTTTAGCTATCTAATAAACGTGATGAGACAGTAGTACACTAGCACTCACTAATCAAGGAGTCATTCATGTCCAAAAGTAAACTCATCATCGCCGTTCCACTATTGCTCGCCGCCGTTGCGGGTGGCGGTTATTACTGGTGGACGCAGGTTCGTTTTATCGAAACTACTGACAACGCCTATGTTGAGGCCGATATTTCCCATGTGAGCGTGAAAGTACCAGGTTATGTGGTGTTATCCGATGTGACCGATAACCAACATGTGCGTAAGGGCGAGTTATTGGCGCAGCTTGAGGATAACCAGTTTAGCGCTAAAGTCAGTCAAGCCGAGGCGTCACTCGCCAGTGCTAAGGCCGATCTGCAAACTTTAGCCGCTAAGGTGGAATTACAGCACGCGTTGATCAGCCAAGCGAGTGCGGGCGTGGTTGCGGCGCAGGCCGACAAACTGCGTGCCGAGCAACAGTTAAGCCGAGCTAAAAAGTTAAAAGTCAGCAACTACAGCTCACAGGACGATGTCGACCAATTACAAGCCGGTTTTGATTCCGCCGCAGCAGGGCTAGATGAAGCCAAGGCACTGCTAGTGGCTAAAGAGCGTGAGCTGGCTGTATTCAATGCCCAGCTGAATCAAGCAGGCTCTGTGGTTGAACAGTCGAATGCGGCATTGGAGCTGGCTAAAATTCAGCTTAATGATACCCGCGTGACCGCGCCTTTCTCTGGGGTGATTGGTAAACGCGGCGCTATGGTGGGGCAATACGTGCAGCCTGGCCAGGCACTCTACAGTTTGGTTCCGGATGGGGCTGTGTGGATCACGGCGAACTTTAAAGAAACCCAAATCCAACATATGCAACCCGGACAGTCGGTGCAGGTCAGTCTCGATGCGTTTCCCGGCAAAACCTTTACAGGTGTTATCGATAGTCTGTCACCGGCGTCCGGAGCCAAATTTAGTCTGCTGCCCGCCGAAAATGCCACGGGTAACTTCACGAAAATCGTACAACGTATTCCTGTGCGGATCCGTTTAGATCTCTCTGAAGAAGAGGCGCGTGTCGTCCCCGGTTTAAGTGCCGTGGTCAAGGTCGATACTGCGTCGCATCCGACGACAGCCATCGCTGCTAACGTCGGTCGCTAAGTAGGTCGTTAACATGAGCACAATTGCTGCGGCACCTGAGGCGATCGCCGCGGGGGCTATACCGAGCGAATATGAGCGCGGTAGTCGCCGTTCGTGGATTGCCGTTTTCGGTGGTTTGATTGGCGCCTTTATGGCGATCCTCGATATTCAAATCACCAATGCCTCGATGAAGGAAATCCAAGGCAGCCTCGGCGCGACGCTGGAGGAAGGCAGTTGGATTTCAACGGCTTATCTGGTTGCCGAGATGATTGCGATCCCGCTCTCGGGCTGGTTAAGCACTGGACTGTCGGTCAGGCGTTATCTGCTGTGGACCACAGCTGCCTTTATCTTTGCCTCTATCCTGTGTTCGATTTCGTGGAACCTCGAGGCCATGATCGCCTTTCGAGCGTTGCAGGGCTTCTTTGGTGGCGCGCTGATCCCGCTAGCCTTTCGGTTGATCTTAGAATTTTTACCCGAGAATAAACGTGCCGTGGGGATGGCGTTATTCGGGGTGACGGCCACGTTTGCGCCCTCGATTGGCCCAACCCTAGGTGGTTGGTTAACTGAGCATTTTAGTTGGCATTACCTGTTTTATATCAACGTGCCGCCCGGATTGCTGGTGATGGCGATGCTGGCCTATGGTCTCGAAAAGCGCCCTGTGGTGTGGGACAAACTGAAAAATGCCGACTTAGCGGGCATTGTCACCATGGCGCTGGGCATGGGCTGCCTCGAAGTGGTACTTGAGGAAGGTAACCGCAAGGATTGGTTTGGCTCGGATTTGATCCGCAATCTCGCCATCATTGCCGCGGTGAATTTAGTGCTGTTTGTGTGGATCCAGCTTAAACGTAAAGATCCTTTAGTGAATTTACGCCTGCTCGGTAAACGCGACTTTGTGCTTTCGACCATAGCTTACTTTTTGCTGGGGATGGCACTCTTTGGCGCTATCTATTTGATCCCACTTTATTTGTCTCAGGAGCATGATTACACTCCGCTGGAAATCGGTGAAGTCATTATGTGGATGGGCTTCCCGCAGCTATTGGTATTGCCATTAGTGCCGCGGTTAATGCAACGTTTCGACGGGCGTTACTTAGCCGCCTTCGGCTTTTTTATGTTTGCCCTCAGTTATTACATGAATAGCCAAATGACCGCCGATTACGCCGGGCCGCAGATGATCGCCTCCCAAGTGGTGCGCGCCTTAGGCCAGCCCTTTATCTTAGTGCCCATTGGCATGTTGGCGACGGCCCATTTAAAGCCCCATGAGAATCCTTCGGCTTCGACCGTGCTGAACGTGATGCGTAACTTAGGCGGCGCCTTTGGTATCGCGCTGGTGGCGACCTTAACCGATAACTTGGCCCGCAGTCATTTGGCCCATGTGAAGGAGTCTCTGCCTGCGGTCAGCACACAGGCGCAGGACTATTTGAATCAGAGCGCCAGTATGTTGCAACAGGGCGGCTCGGATCCCTATACCGCCTCAATGCAGGCCAAGGCGCTATTAGGGCAAACCATGAGTCAGCAGGCCTATATTCAAGCCTATAACGATGTGTTTTTGATTATGGGTGCTCTGTTGTTAATTGCCGTGGTGGCTGTGCTGCTTATCCGTAAACCACAAGGGCCAGTCGCCCACGATGCGGCAATCGAATAAGACAGGCTTATTTCGTTTTCGCAATGCGTAACCCCTGCGCCTTAATTCCCCCAGGATTAAGGCGCTTTTTTATGTGTAGACCTGTGATAGACTCGAGCTCTTTTCCGGTTGTACGCAGAGCCTTTTTATGTCGATACCAGATTCAGTCGAGTGGCAAAATCTTAAATTTACTCAATTAACTGCTAACACTTTGTATGAGATTCTCAAACTGAGAGTCGATGTGTTTGTGGTCGAGCAGGCCTGTGCTTATCCAGAGCTTGACGATAAAGATAGACACCCTGAAACCCTGCATTTATTCGGCCTATCGCCCGCTGGTGAGTTACTCACCTATGCCCGCATTTTACCTCCGGGGCTGAGTTATCCCGAGGCCAGTATTGGCCGAGTCGTCGTGTCTCCTGCTGGACGAGGCAAAGGATTGGCAATGCCTTTGATGCAACGGGCGATTGAATCGGCGCTCAGCACTTGGCCTGCTGCGGGGATCCAAATTGGTGCTCAGGATTATCTGAAAAGCTTCTACCAAAAACTCGGGTTTAGCGCCTGTTCCGACATGTATTTGGAAGATGGCATTCCCCATATTGATATGCGCTATCAGCCTAAGTGATCTGGTTTTAAATAGCTGAATTTACTCTTATTAAGGAAATCAAATGACGACAGTTACGGACTATAAAATCAATCAACAACAACTCGTTTGCGTCGCGAGCTTTTTAGCGAAAGAAGGTAAAACCGAGGCCTTGATTGCGGCGCTTGCTTCGCTGATCCCCGATACGCGCCGCGAAGCGGGCTGCATCCGTTATGAGCTCAACGTCAGCCGTGATGAACCGCGCCGCGTGACTTTTGTGGAGAAGTTTGTCGATATCGCCGCGTTCGATGAGCACTGCGCTAAGGATGCCATTCAGCATTATTTCCATGAGGTGATGCCAGAGCTAGTCGAGTCTTTCCATGTGGAAACTTACCATCAAGTGATTGCTTAACCGGCAGGTTAAGTCGCGTAGAGGCAGAGGCTTGCAGTAGCAAAAACCTTAATTTGTTGATTTATTCGAGGTGGATTTGATACTGCAAGCTAATCATTAGTGCTCTGGGGAGGGCGTGATGGCTTAGTCTCTATTCGAGCAAAACTATTCACTGCCAAGTGTTATTAGCGAGCTACAACTTGCATTATCGATTGTTTCACCGCGGTTTATTAATCCTTTCAATCCCATACCATGCTTTGTGTCTATCAAGTCGCTAACTCCACGGTTCAACACCGCCAATTACTGAGTTTAAGCCAGTTAACTCATGCTGGTCAGGTTTGTCGGGAGGCCATTGTCCTTCTAGACTTGATTAGTAATAGGTTCATCTCCCACCCCTTCCTATGGATGAAATCGGTAAGCCTGCTCCCGCAGAAACACGTTGGAAACGGTGGTTGTTAGTACTCGACCCCGAGCAATGTCTGCCGGAGTGTAGTGAAGAACTGAAACAAGCGGCTTGGAACTGTGTAAAAGCAGTGTCGGCGGCCGAAGCCTTAGTATTGCTGCAAAAATATGAGTTGCGTGTCGCCATTGCCTTTATCAGCGACACTAACCAAACTGCGCTGGCGAAAGAAATTGCCATTATTCAAGCCGAATATCCCTCCTTGCATTGGATTGCCGTTACCGATAGCGCCTTGGAGCAGCATTGCAGCTGGCTCAGCGCCGCTAATTTTGTTGATTATTACCATCGCCCATTTGATTGGAATCGCTTTGCCGATACCCTTGGACACGCTTGGGGCATGGCGCAGCTGACGCCATCGAAAGGAGGGAAGGGACCTGCAAAGGTTTTAACGACCATTAAGGGGGAGCATCCCTTATTGCAACAGCTGCGTCAGCGGCTGCATAAATTTAGTCAGTCGGATGAAACCGTATTACTGAGCGGTGAAACGGGCTATGGCAAAGGACTATGTGCTAAAACCTTACATAGTTTATCTAAAAGGCACGAAGGGCCATTTATCACAGTAAATTGTGGCGCGCTGCCCACTGGGCTTATCCATTCCACCCTCTTTGGCCATGAGAAAGGTGCCTTTACTGACGCCGATAAACGGTATATCGGTCATTTAGAGCAGGCCCATGGTGGGACACTGTTTTTAGATGAAATTGCCGATCTCCCCTTAGACTTACAGGTCAACTTACTGCACTTTTTGGATGATAAACACATTATGCGAATTGGCGGCAATGCGCCCATAAAAGTGGATTGCCGTTTGTTATTTGCCTCCCATCAAGATTTAGAGGCCGCGATTGACGAAGGCCGCTTTCGTGAAGATTTATATCATCGTATCAATGTGTTACGCCTGCATGTGCCAAGTTTGAGACAGTATAGCGACGAGGTCATGCTGCTCGCCGAACAATTCTTGTTAGAGCATTCGGACAACTGTACTCAGTTTCATTTTAGTGACGATGCCCGCTGTGCGATGAAACACTACAATTGGCCGGGCAATGTGCGCGAGCTGCGTAACCGGATCCGCCGAGCCATGGTCTTAACTGATGACTGCATTATTACTGCGCAGTTGTTAGGGCTAGATTCACTCACTGCAAACCGTACCAGCCAAGATCTCGCGCGCTGCCGCGCAGAGCATGAGGCTGAAGTATTACTGAAAGCCATTAGCGATCATAAACATAATATTTCCGCCGCCGCCCGCTCATTAAATATCTCCAGAGCGACCTTCTATCGACTCCTGAAAAAGTGTCAGATCAAGGTGCCTTAGTTCGTCTATTTATCCTGCGACAGTCTGCTTCACCGCTGTGACACATCTTATCCAGTCATCTCTTTTAATTTCTTATATATCAATGTATTAAATTTTGGCTTGTGGCTTGCTTAGTGCAGATGTTCACAATCCGGAATGCGCATATGCAGAGGTTGGTGGGTGCAGCGGGATTCCGTCCACAGGAAATGAGGAGAATGTTATGAAACTCAAATTATTGTTTCGTACCCTTCTACTTTGGGTCTGCACATTGATGGTATACGGTGTACAGGCTACGGTAGATAAGGTCGAGCTGGATGGTAATATTGTCAAGCAGACTACACTCGATGATTGGCAAACGATTAACTTAGGTAGCAGTACAGCGAATGTCACCACTGGAGTGATTTCCGACTTGCCACCACAAACGATTTTTTGGAAAGGGGGCTCGAAAGACACCTTAGATGTGACCGAATGGTGGTACAAAGACGGTGCCGTACCCGATAAGGATGACCTGCGCAATGGATATGCAGCTGCCTATTTTATTAATAACGGCAGTGGTAGTGATGATTTAGTGTTTTACTTTGGTGCAGAGCGTTATGCCAACAATGGTGACGCTATTATGGGATTTTGGTTCTTCCAGGATAAAGTTGGCCCAGGCCCAGGTAACCAATTTACCGGACAACACCAAGAAAACGACTTATTTATCATCATGGAATACCCTCAGGATTCGAACTCTGTGCCCTTTGTGCAAGTGATGCGCTGGGTGAATTCGGGGGGAGATGTCTCTGAACATTTGGAACTGCTCTATGCCTCTGGCAATGCCGGCGCCAAATGTTTATCCGCAGGTGATACTGGCGTTGCCTGTGCTATTACCAATGAAAACTCCGAACTTGCTGGCGTGGCCAATGGTTTGTGGCCCTATGAAAACAAAGCGGGCATACCTAACACTTATCCCTATGAATCCTTCTTCGAAGGTCGTTTGAATGTAACCCAAGCCTTTTTGGCGGCGGGTGTGAATGAGATCCCTTGTTTTAGCAGCTTCCTGATTGAAACCCGGTCGTCTCGTTCTGAAACCGCGCAATTGAAGGACTTTTTAGGCGGCGATTTCCCTCTCTGTAGTATTGCGATTGCGAAAACCTGTAGTGCGACTGAGCTGACCGGCAGTAATCAATTCCGTATTGATTACACCTTGCAACTCACTAATACTGGGGTCGGTAGCATTGGTGCCGGTGAAACTGTCACCATCAACGATACACCTAGCAACGGTACTGCATTTAGCATTAGCCAAGCCTTGAGCGCGTTTGCTAATGGTGCTGATGGTTGGGCTCCTAACGAAATGCTGACCTATACAGGGTATTACATCTCTGATGTGAATGGTGGTACTAACACTGTCGATGCCAGTGTGAGCTTTGGCTCTGCTAGCATTAGCGCCGATCCCTACACTGCAACCTGCGATTCGTTGGCGTTGAGTCCTATGTTGTCCATTGTGAAAAACTGTAGTGTTTCATTGGCAGAAAACAGCGGTTTGGTCGCTCTGCGAAAAGACTACGACATTACCGTCTGTAACACGGGGGACGCACCGTTGGATGTCTCTCTGACAGACTCTGTGGACAGTAGTTTAAATGCCACATTCAGTTTGGATTTTGCGAAACAGTGCTTGACCAACAACGATTGCGGCTCGGGTTATAGCTGCGATGGTAACAGCCTAATGTGTACTAATACGGCGGGTGAAGTGGAAGGTAACTTTGGGGGAAATGTTTGTGAGTTAACCCAAAGCCATTACTTCCCAAGCACATTACCCACAGGTGCCGACGGTACTTTGTCTAACACCGCAACGGCGAGGGCGACTTCTCCTGTGGTCGATACGGGCGATTTAGCGACAATTGGTAACTCGGATACCGCGAGCTGCGACTTGTGTCCATTACCTGTGCAAGAATAGTTAACTGAGTTGTGTATTAGCAAAAAGGGCCGTCATTACGGCCCTTTTTATTTGCTCATATTATCTATTTTTACCTTTACCACCAGTACTTGTGCTGGTATCCGTCGTGCCGCCGCTTGTTGTGCTAGGGCTGATAGTGACAGTTGCAACTGCGGTCAGTTTGCCATCGCTCACTGTGTAGCTAAAGCTATCACTGCCTTTAAAGCGCTTAGAGGGCACATAGGTCAAGGTATTGTTAGCGTTGACAGTCACTTTTCCATTCATTCCTTGAGTGGTGCCACTGATAAACAGGCTGTCACCATCTAAATCGCTGTCATTGGCCAGCACATTCAGTACAGTGCTCGCGCTGATATCGTTGAAATCATCATTCACAGCGAGTGGCGCAGTATTACTGGTTGCCGCAGTTAACAGTACGCTACCTGAACTCACCGCTTGCTGTGAGCTAGTTTGGTTGCTGCTAATCACTTTCCAAGTATTGCTACCGCTTGCTTGCAGCGCTTCTAACGACAGTGTCAGATGCAGATTGCTTTGTGGCGCAAGTGTCACACTGTTGCTTGCTAAGTTTGCGTATAAACCCGCATCGGCTTGGGTTGTCAGGTTGTAAGTGGTTTCTGGGCAGGCGCTACTGTCATTGTTGGTGAGCAGCAAATCGACTGAACCTTGTTGCCCCTGTTGCAATTGTGAGACAGCCGCTTGTACCGTCAAGCTGCTAGTGCCACGGATACACTGAGCAGTGCTGTTTTGCATGACTACATCTAACGTGACAGAGGAAGCGTCTGATGCGACGACATCGATACGGACACCTTGCTGTTCGAAGGATTGTCCTGGAGCCAAGCTGATGTCATCCCAATCATAGCTGCTGCTGTTTGGTGTTGGGTCCAGCAAATAGCTGCTAGCGGCATTGTTGCTAGCGCCTTCGCGTAATCTTACGCCATTGAGCATAGCGGCAGCTTCGTTGGCCAGTGAGCTATCAAAGCCGGTTGGCTGGCGATATTCAACATAGTAAAACAGCTCGTTACCTGAAGAATCTTGGCCATTGGGAATTTTTAACAGCAGGGGGAAGTTACCCTCAGCCTCTACGGGAGATAGGGTCACCCGAGAATCGGCAGTGACGGTTTTGATACGATCGCCACTCAGCCAACCTAATTGCTCCTTGTGGAATGCATTGAAATGCTTAGGTGTATTAGTACCACTCATTGCACTGAGATAGTCGCCATATTCAGTGATAGTGCATTGGCTGCTGTCAGCTGTGGTAACGGCACCACAATCCTTTTTATTTGCATGGAATAAGCCAAGGTTGTGCCCTAATTCATGGTTAATCGTGGATAACTGTACTCGTTTGATCCAACTACGCTTGCCTGCCACATTGGCCTTACCTGACCAAGTACACTTAGGGTGAGTCGGGATCAAGTACATGACATGGTCGTAATTATTGAGGTTAAAGCCACGGGCACTGAGTTCTTGGTCTGCGGCTAAGGCAACGGCGTCTGTGTTACATACAGAGACATCCACATCGACTGTAACTGGGCTGGTAGTGTCGCCCAAGAGGGAAACTGCGCCATAGGAGTTTTCTTCGTAGAAGGCCGAAGATTGATTAAACAACAGATCTTGGATCTCGGCTTCAGTCAGTTTTACGATCGGATTGATCGCAAAGTTGACTTCCGCCACTAATACGCTTCTGTTGCCACTGATCGGTGTGATGGCCGAGTTGACGGTTTGAGCCGAAGAAGTCGTTTCATTGCTTTGCAGTAAGCTGACGCTGCTATCACTCACCTGCAATTGTTTGCCATTAGCATGGCCAAACACACGGACGCTTTGACCGGGTTTTAACCAACGAGGTGTCGATGCTAAGGCTAAATCATGTACTTCGCCTTGTTTACCGTGGAGACGAAACGTTTCAATGGCATGCTCTGGGAAATCTTCCACCTCGAGGGACAGCGTGCCTTCAAAAGGACGCATATCTGCAGCGAGGACAGTGTTGGTGAGCAGTAAACTGCTTAGCATCATGGCAGAGTATTTCATTGTTTATCTCTTCAGGTTTAGGGCAAAACGTGAAACTTATGGGCACTAACGTTCAATTAGGGGACATAAGTTCCATTTAACAAGGCAAACAGTTTTTGAGCTGTTTCGCGGGGGCATTCTAGGATAGAGAAAAATGAATGTATATAGGCTAAAACCCAGTAATAATGCGGGTTTCAGCTGATATCGTTGAAATGAAAGAAATAAAATTGTTCAAAAAATATACAGGTTAAACCAGACTGAATTTTGACTGTTTTTCATTCATTTAGCAGTTAGTTTATTGTTGAAAATGTTTTTGGATACAGAAACAGCCAGTTATTGGTGTGAGTCAAATAAAAATGGCAATGTCTAAATTTTGACACCTATTTTTTGTCACTCGCTAGCGATGTTTGGCTTTTGTCTTCATGGCATAGGATTAATCAGGCCTGTGGTGTGGGTCTGATTACCTTTGGGGCAATATTATCAACTAACGCTTGAAGCTGATTTCTTCCCTCTGCGGCGATAGGTTTTTGTCCTGTTTTTAACTCGGTCTAAAGTTGACTTAAATTCACAGTTAATTTGAGATCGCCTAAGGGGAAGAAGATATATTCGCTAGGATTCTCTTACGCCATCGTCACATGTCTACTGTGGATGGATTGCTCTGAATATTGAGGCAATCCATGCCACTTGCAGGCTATGCCAAAGTTAATGGAAGGTTAAGAGAAAAGTTAA
Source organism: Shewanella sp. 10B (assembly GCF_023475885.1). Lineage (NCBI taxonomy): Bacteria > Pseudomonadati > Pseudomonadota > Gammaproteobacteria > Alteromonadales > Shewanellaceae > Shewanella > Shewanella sp. 10B. The sequence continues at coordinate 895,812 of NZ_JAMDJO010000002.1, read as the reverse complement.
GCGAAAACTTAGGAAAAAACCTAGCCACCCAATGGACAGCGCAATAATGGCTAGCGAAACAAGGGCCCAAAAGGGATTGAGATAAGAGTGCTGTCGCTCCATGCCTATAAGTGATATCTCCAATTTTTATCAGGCTACAAAGTTTCACTTCAAGATCAGCTCAATCAGTCCTCTCCATCTAAATACTGCAAAAAAATTACTTAACATATATGTTTTTTCATATATACTTTATTCCATATGTAATCTGATCATTTTGGGAGCACTCGATGCAACCCGTGGCATTTTTTAAGGCTCTTGCCGATGAGACTCGGCTGAAATGTTTACTGCTGATCCAGCGGGAAGGGGAGCTGTGCGTCTGTGAATTAATGGCCGCGCTGTCGGAGATCCAACCTAAGATCTCGAGGCATTTAGCGCAGTTAAAAAAAGCAGGGATCTTAGTCGATAGGCGCCAAGGTCAATGGGTGTTTTATCAAATTAATCCTGAGCTTAATGCTTGGTGTCAGCAAGTGTTGGCGCAAAGTTGTGAGGCCAACAGCGCGTTTTTAGCTGAGAGTATGCAGAACCTGTGCAGTATGGGAGCTCGTCCCGAACGCGCGAAAGCTTGCTGTTAAATTAAGAAATGGATTCGATATGAGATAAGTAGAGGTCGTTATGGGGATCTTTGAACGTTATTTAAGTGTCTGGGTTGGCTTGAGTATTCTCGCTGGGGTTGTGCTTGGTAATCTCGCTCCAAATGTATTTGCTGCCGTTGCGGCGATTGAATTTGCCCATGTGAATTTGATTATTGCGTTATTTATCTGGGTGATGATCTACCCCATGATGGTGCAAATTGACTTTTCGGCAGTCAAGAATGTCAGTAAGACCCCGAAGGGATTACTGCTAACGCTGACCATTAACTGGCTGATTAAACCTTTTACTATGGCCTTACTCGGCTGGTTATTCTTTAAACTGGTGTTTGCCGATTGGGTCGATCCGCAAACGGCGGGTGAATATATCGCGGGGATGATTCTTCTTGGTGTCGCCCCTTGCACCGCCATGGTGTTTGTCTGGAGCCAACTGACGAAGGGCGATCCTAACTACACTTTAGTGCAGGTCTCTGTAAACGATATCATCATGGTGTTTTTATTTGCGCCGCTCTCTGCGTTGTTGCTGGGGGTGAGTGATATTCAAGTGCCATGGGAAACCCTGCTGCTTTCAGTGGTGTTGTATGTCCTATTGCCCTTAGTCGTAGGCGTATTGACCCGTAAACGTTTAGAGGCTCGCCATGACGCCACAGCTGTGCCGCAGTTATTGGCTAAACTCAAACCTTGGTCTGTGATAGGACTACTCGCGACGGTTGTGCTGCTGTTCGGCTTTCAGGCCAAGACCATCCTTAACCAACCGCAGAACATTCTATTAATCGCCATCCCATTGATTATTCAGAGCTATGGCATCTTTATCTTGACCTACTGGCTGGCGTTAAAACTCAAATTGACCCATGCCATTGCCGCGCCCGCGAGCATGATAGGTTCTTCTAACTTCTTTGAATTAGCCGTGGCCGTGGCGATTTCGCTCTTTGGTTTACATTCGGGGGCCGCGCTGGCGACTGTGGTGGGCGTGTTGGTTGAAGTGCCAGTGATGTTGTCTTTAGTGTACTTTGCCAATCGCACCCGCCATTGGTTTACGACTTAATCTGTTTTTAAAATAAATAATATTAAAAATCAATTAATTGTAAGTTAACTAGGTAGTTATAAATCATGGCAATTAAAATCGGGATTAATGGATTTGGGCGCATGGGGCGTTTAGCTCTGCGCGCGGCGTGGGAATGGGATGATGTTGAGTTTGTGCAGATCAACGATCCCGCTGGGGATGCGGCTACCTTGGCCCATTTGCTTGAGTTCGATTCAGTTCACGGTCGCTGGCGTTATCCGGTCACGGCGAATCAGGATGGTATTCAAATCCAAGACAAAACCATTCGCACCACACGTAATAAGACGATTGCCGAGACCGAGTGGTCGGGATGCGATGTGGTGATTGAAGCCTCTGGGGTGATGAAAACCAAAGCCTTACTACAAGCCTATTTAGATCAAGGCGTGAAGCGGGTGGTGGTGACGGCGCCAGTCAAAGAGGAAGGTGTGTTAAATGTGGTGATGGGAGTGAATCATCAGTTATACGACCCGGCTATTCATCCGATTGTGACCGCGGCTTCATGCACGACCAACTGTCTTGCGCCTGTGGTGAAAGTGATCCATGAGCAGATTGGCATCAAGCACGGCTCTATGACCACTATCCATGATATTACCAACACTCAGACGATTCTGGATGCACCGCACAAGGATCTGCGCCGCGCCCGCGCTTGTGGGTTAAGTTTAATCCCCACCACCACGGGCAGTGCGACGGCAATTACCCATATATTCCCTGAGCTTAAGGGTAAGCTGAATGGCCATGCCGTACGGGTGCCGCTCGCCAACGCATCTCTTACAGACTGTGTTTTTGAGCTTGAGCGCAGCGTGACCGAAGCGGAAGTGAATGCGCTGCTACAAAGCGCCGCCGAAGGCGAACTCAAGGGCATTTTAGGTTATGAGGAGCGGCCGTTAGTGTCGGTTGATTATAAAACCGATCCCCGTTCGAGCATTGTCGATGCGCTTTCGACCATGGTGGTGAATGGGACTCAGCTAAAACTTTACGTGTGGTACGACAATGAGTGGGGATATGCCAACCGTACGGCAGAGCTTGCCCGTTTAGTCGGCCAGCTTGATCTGCCGCGTTAGGAGAGCACTGTGCCTGCTGCCAAGCTATTTGAGCAACTGATGCAATTGCCCGCTGCTGTGCGGCAATATTTGCTGATCACCTTCAATTATTGGAGTTTTACCTTAACCGATGGTGCGCTGCGGATGTTGGTGGTACTGCATTTTCACGATCTCGGTTATACGCCATTCGCGATTGCGATGTTGTTCTTGTTCTATGAGATTTTTGGTGTCGTGACCAATCTGGTGGGCGGTTATCTCGGCGCTCGCCTAGGGCTTAATCGCACTATGAATCTAGGCCTTGGCATGCAGGTGTTGGCATTAGGGATGTTATTGGTGCCAGCGGCCAGTTTACCGCTGTGGCTTGCGGGCGTGCCCTGGGTGATGGCGGCGCAGGCTCTTTCGGGCATTGCTAAAGATCTCAACAAGATGAGCGCAAAAAGCGCGATTAAATTGTTGGTACCAAAGGGCGAGCAGGGCAGGCTTTACCATTGGGTTGCCCTGTTAACCGGGTCTAAAAATGCCCTTAAAGGGGCGGGATTTTTCCTCGGTGGCGCCTTGCTGGCGGGATTGGGTTTCAATATGGCGATTGCCGCCATGATGGCCGTGCTTGCGCTGGTGTGGTTAATGAGTCTGGTCTTGCTGAAAAAGGATCTGGGGAAAGCGAAGAACAAACCTAAGTTTACTGAGATTTTTTCTAAGAGCCACAGCGTAAATATTCTCTCGGCGGCGCGCCTGTTTTTGTTTGCCGCAAGGGATGTGTGGTTTGTGGTGGCTTTGCCCGTGTATCTGGCGAGTCAATGGGGCTGGGATCATTGGGCCGTGGGCGGCTTTTTGGCGCTCTGGGTGATAGGGTACGGCATAGTGCAAACTTTAGCTCCGAAGATCACCGGTGCGAGTCGATTGGAAGCTAACACTTCGCAGCGTATCCCCGATGGTTATACCGCCTTAGTTTGGTCGACCTTATTAGCTTTTATTCCCGCGTTAATTGCACTCAGTTTGTATCTGGATTTCTCACCACAGCTCAGTCTGATCTTGGGGCTGATGTTATTTGGCGGACTGTTTGCGATTAACTCGTCACTGCACAGTTATTTAATTGTGAGTTACGCCAGTGAAGAGGCGGTATCCCTCGATGTTGGGTTCTACTATATGGCTAATGCCATGGGGCGTTTAGTGGGAACCGTGCTTTCGGGCTGGGTGTATCAGAGTTATGGACTGGTGGCCTGCTTATGGATTTCGACGGCCTTTATTGCAATAACGGCACTGATCTCTATCAAGCTGCCTCGACAACTCAAAGGATAGCAAGATGTTGAGCTGGCGAAAGTCTTTACCGAGTGTTAGAACCATTTGCCTTGTCTGCATGGCTTCGCTATTCGCTGTTTCGCCGCTCTTAGCATCAGTTACACCTGCATCAAATTCCGCATTAGCTGAGACACCCAATCTCGCCCCAAAGCCCATTCGAGATTGGAAAGATCCTGCCTACATTATCCAAGCCTTTGATGAGATAGCCCTTAAAAATGAATACGATAAAGATAAACATCGGGTACGGAAATGGCGTCAGCCCGTGCGCGTCTTTGTCGAGCATCAAGTGGGCGATAATGGGGTGCATGCACAATTGGTGCAGATGCATTTAAGTCATCTGGCACAAATCACCGGCCACAGTATTGCCAAGGTGGATTCGCTCGAAGAGGCCAACTTACATTTAGTCTTTACCCGTCAATCCCAATGGGCCGATGTGGTGATGCGTCTAATGGGGGCAAGTGCGGCCAGTAATATTCATGGCTCTGTTTGTATGGGCAAATTTGCGCTTAATTCCCAGAGTGAGATTGAGCGCGCTTGGGTGGTTATCCCCGTCGACCAAGCGCAAATGCATGGCAAATTGGTGGCCTGCGTGGTGGAAGAAATCACCCAAGTGTTGGGCCTACCCAATGATTCGGTGAAAGTATTTCCTTCCATTTTTAACGATAAAACACCGCAGGATTTACTCACTGGGCTGGATTATATTTTGCTGAAACTGCTCTACAGTGCGGATATTCATGCCGGCATGACGGCCGCCGAAGTGCAACCCATATTGCAAAAACAACTCGAACAATGGCAGCGGGATGGCGCACTGACGCAAGCCGATAAAGCGGTTCGTCAGGGCCAGTTGTACCCTCTGTTAGGTTATTGATCCCCAAGGTTTTACATCGAAAGTTGGCTTTGATCATGCTTTACCAATTATTCCTTTTTCTTTTAGGAATAAGGGCATAGTCTATCTTTAAAAGAGATAAACATGCTGGAGGCAAGCTATGCAGATGACATTGCAGTTTTTGGGCGCGACCGAGGAAGTGACTGGCTCGTGCCACTTACTCACAGTGGCAGGTAAGCAAATGCTGCTTGATTGCGGCCTCATTCAAGGCGGCAAGGCCGATGAGTTACGTAATCACGAACCTTTTAGCTTCGATCCCCTTGCTATTTCAGCCGTTGTCTTGAGTCACGCCCATATTGATCATTCGGGCCGTTTACCTCTGTTGGTTAAGGCGGGTTATACCGGGCCGATTTTTACCCATAAAGCGACGGCTGAACTGTGTGCCATCATGCTGAAAGATGCCGCCATGTTGCAGGTGCGCGATACCGAAAGAACCAATAAGAAGCGTGCGAAGCATGAGTTGGACCCCCTAGAACCGCTATTTACCGTGGAAGATGCGGAGCAGGCCATTACTCAGTTTGTGTCGCTGGAATATGGCCAAGTCACCCGGGTTATTCCCCATGTGGATATTTGCTTATCGGATGCGGGGCATATTTTAGGCTCGGCACTGGTGGAGCTTTGGTTAGGTGAGGGGAAAGCGCAGAAAAAACTGGTATTTAGTGGCGATCTTGGCCGTGATGGCATGCCGATATTACGTAATCCCACCTTAGTCGACACCGCCGATTTAGTGTTAATGGAAAGCACCTACGGTAATCGCTTTCACCGCAGCTGGACCGATACGCTTGCCGAGTTAAAGGCGATTTTCGCCAAGGCGGTGACCGAGAGCCACGGCAATATTCTGTTGCCAGCGTTCTCCGTTGGGCGTGCGCAGGAGCTCTTATATCTATTTCATTTATATGCCAAAGAGTGGGATCTCTCCCGCTGGAAAGTCTGCCTCGATAGTCCTATGGCGATTGAGGCGACGCGGGTGTATGTCAATAACTACCCCTTAATGGATGATGATTTTAAGCGCTTTACGCGCCAGCATCCGGGGCAACATCCGTTATTGTCTAATGTAGAATTTATCCAAACGACTGAGGAGTCTATCGCCCTTAACGATGTACACAAAGGATTGATCATTATTGCGGGCAGCGGCATGTGTAACGGTGGCCGCATCCGCAGTCATTTAGAGCACAATCTATGGCGCCCAGAATGTGATGTGATTATCTGCGGTTATCAAGCACTTGGTACGCCGGGACGCGCCTTAGTCGATGGCGCCGAGGAGCTGACTATCCATGGTAATAGCATTAAAGTTGCCGCTAAATTGCACACTGTCGGTGGCTTATCAGCCCACGCGGATCAGGCGGAGTTATTACGTTGGTATCGACATTTTGAAGCGCAGCCGCCCTTGGTGCTTGTTCACGGTGAGCCCGAAGCGCAGCAGGGATTGGTCGCGGTGATGAATCAAGACTCGAAAACCAAACCTAAAGCGCTGGCTATTGCCACCCGTGGCGATATGTTGGATTTAAATGCCTTACCCAAATTAGTCTGGGTGACTAACTAGCTAAGATAACTTAATTAGCTAATTTTACTGCATTATTGACATTGAAATATGCTTGGATTACACCTTTAAACACTCTTACTCATGGCTATCGTATCAGACAGGCTCAATGGAATGAAATAATGATAAATCGAAAAAGCTATTTGCTCGTATGTATTCTTTTGCTTGGTGGATGTAGTGGGGCTACGTTTAGAACCAATGTCGGATCTGTGGCGTTAAATAATGCGATTGCAGGTACGGTGGAAGTGTACACAATGGCGGAATTATCGCGACATAAATACGTAGGATTGGGCGAGGTGTCAGCAACCTATTGTAAAAGCGATATCGACCCAACGGTAAAAGTTGATATTGATGATTTGAAAAAGGATTTAAAGCTTCAGGTGCAGAAGTTAGGTGGCAATGCGATTATTTTCTACGAGTGTGGCAAGGGGATTTATCCTGCTTGCCAGCAGTATTTAGAGTGTAATGGCGAAGGGTTCGAAATCAAAAACTAAGCGTTAAAAACTCAGTCTTAACATTGAAGGCTCACATTGTTTGTGAGCCTTCAATGTTAATGGGATTTTAATCTGAGTTATTATCAAATTCAGTGTCGTCGAGTAACTCGAGGCTTGGGTCGATACTGGGCACGTCTTTAAATAAGCGGGTGAAGTGACGTTGCACTCCTTTCAGATCGATTCCTGCTAATCCTGAGGCGAAACCAAACCAGGCATACAAGCCGCTGAAGTTGTCGAACATCGGCGGTAAATACTTAGGTGGTGTAAGAATCCCTTCTTGGCAAGCTTGATAGAGTACAGGGATATCTTCGATGGCGAGCTTGCCTAAAAACAGCATAGGGATCAGTTCGGGTAAACCCGATGTGATGGCGCTGCGAATAAAGTTGATGTTTTCGACATAACCACGCACATAGGAAATGTCTTTGGTAAAAAAGCTGCCACCTTCGACCATGCCGCCACGAAACACCCTTTGCGTGACCCGATAACTGTCCTTAGCGCTAAGATTTAATTCCCTAAAATAGTTGAATACTTCAATAAAGTTCGCCCCCTTTTCCGCCATATCTACCGCAGCGACACGGTCGCTAATCCGGCGGGCACGACCTGGGTTTGAACTCAGGGTGAGCATTTCGAGTAACACGGCAAGCCCTTCTTGGGTGGCTGCGACACGGGGAGACCCGACGCTAAGCCAAGTAGCATGGGGCTGAGCACGGCCATTGAGGGTAGTGCCCACATGCACCCAGCCTTCATGGACTTCGTACACATTGAGATCTGACTCGCTGAACATGGCCTTGCTGTTGAGTTTGACCGTATCGCCACCCACTGCGGCATCGGACACAATCCCGTCACTCAAGCGCACCCGCATATCATCACTGTGGAAGTACTTTTCCAATCGCTGGCTCAGCACATTCACGGCTTCGGGGGCGCTAATGATTTTGGGATGATGCTTATTCATATGCCTTGCGGCGGGCAGGGAGAAGATATAGCTGAGTTTATCGCCCAATTGGCGTAGGGTGTGGCGATCGCCATGTAGTCTGTGGCTGGCGCTGCCGTAGAGTTCTTGGCTCAGCTGACCAAAGACGGGTGTTCCTCGATGGCCCAGCATATCGACAACCAGGCGATATTGATCGACGTTAGCAACTAAGATCTTACCCAGCTTGTCTTTTTTACCTAAACGGCGATGGATTTCTTGTTTTAGGTCAAGCAGCTCGGCTTGAGTTTTAACGGGATCGAAGGGCAAGGCAATTTTTTGATAAAAATCTTGGCTAATCGCTGGCAGAACCGTGCCTTTACTGGAGAGAAAACGCTCTTCCATTTCCCGTGGCCATTTGATGGCATCTAAAATTTTAATCGGCGTTTGGATGCGGATAAGCTCATCGGAAAGGCGGCGTAAATCTTCTTGATACTGGGCTAACGACTCTGACATTCCCGTAATCCTGTTGCGACTTGGATGATAAAAATTAGCTTAATCATAGCGGTAAAGCCGCTGCATTTATAGGTTTCTCCCTTCAAGCAATTGAATATTGTCGATTAAATTACTGACAAGTTATCGGTTTAATGAATCATTTTGGTGCAATGCGGCTTATTTTGGCGCGAGACTGCGCGGGCTTAATCTCATAACTCACTGTTAAACATTAACTTATTTTGCTGGCATCAAAGCTGCTTTGCGTGTGTGAGCAATCGGATAACGTCGATGGGAGAGAATTATGGCTGCAATGAGCTATTTGAGTGTGATTGAGCGTTATCACGAGTATGAGGCCACAGTGCATGAGCTGATGGAGTCTATTTTAACGGGCATTGCCGATGCGGACTTATTTCACCAACCAAAAGTCGATATCAAGGCCATGAAAGGCATTGCGGGCAGTTATCCCTTTGTCGAGCTAATGTATTTGCTCGATACCCAAGGGGTGCAAATTAGCCAAAATATCGCAGTGGTCGATCAGCAGATCAAGTTAGTGCCCCTTGGAGGTAATCGCGATCGTAGTCAGCGGCCCTATTTTACCAATAGGGATGAGTCTGATGGGGTTAATATCACTCGCCCTTATTTATCCAATGCCAGCGGGAACTTATGTTTATCGGCCTCCTTAGCGATTGTGCAGCAGGAGCAAAAGCTGGGCTATCTAGTCGTCGATGTGGATTTGACGCGAATGATTGAATTTATGATGGGCGACAGTGCTCGTCGGCGGGTCACGCCAGCCTTTAAAGCCGTGTATGGCGTGATAGTCGCGGGACTTTTTGTGCTGGTGATGGTGCTACTATGGACAGCGCTCAGGGATATTTATGGGTTATTTGTGGTGGAGCAAGTCGGGCAAGACCCATTGCAACCCTTTGGGATCATTATCTTTATGACCTTAGCATTAGCGATCTTCGACCTCGGGAAAACAATTCTTGAGGAAGAAGTATTAATGCATAAGGATATTTTTCGTCATAGCTCCACCCGCCGAACCATCACTCGCTTTGTATCAACGATTTTGATCGCCATTTCAATTGAGGCCTTATTGACCATGTTTAAGGCGTCACTGGGGGAGAAACAATATATCGAGCCGGCGATTTGGATGATGCTTGCTGTAGTGGGTTTATTAGTTGGATTAGGGGCTTATGTGTATCTTGGGGCAAAAGCGGAATGGCTACTGATCAAAACTCAAGCCTATAAGAGTGGCAAAAAGTAATATCAAAATAATAGTAAATTGTACACCCAGCCCTAGGAGCTGGGTGAGGCTTTTAGAAAAGCGCAGGTTTTGAGTAACCTAACGCCTTAAGGGAACGGGAAGCTTAGAATAAGTCGTCATCTCCTAATGCACGTCTTAACTCGGCGCGTTCGAGGTAATCTTCTAAGCGTTTCTTGATCTCACGCTTATGTTGCATTGCCTCGGCTGCTTTGCTGTTTCTTGGGGTGGTCATTGCCTCAATTTCAGTATCGTTGGGCACGACTTCAGTAATATGAGCCATAACGAATTCCTCATTGTTGTTCCTAACGCCTTTCTATCTAAAAAGAGTGTGGCAGAAAAGCAAAAAATTTTACGACTGAACGTAAAATTTTCTTCCCGTAAAGCGGGGTATTGACCCTGTAAGCTTGTCATATTGTCACGCTATTTTGGTGCTCATTCAGCAACCGCTTAATTTTGTGATTTAGCGCATAACTCATTATTTTTATTTTCTAAGTTAATTCCTACTTAAATAGTAGGATAGACTTGAATTTGCCTAAAACACCAACAACACTTGGATCAGTGTTTGATCTTCTTCAATGCTAGGGATTTAGCGGGTATGGACAAGGATAGTTTCCCTGATTCTTTCAACTTCAACAGCTCTAAAAGCTTTTATGCCAGTGTGATCAGCTCCAGTTGGTTGATGTTACTCGCCGCCGTCTTTTTTATGGGACTCTCTTGGTATGTGCTTGAAGAATATTTACGAGATCGGGGTGAAGAGCGTTTTAACAATAATGTTCAAGATCTTATTGGTGCCGTCAGCAGTCGTATGACTGCCTATGAGCAGGTATTGCGCGGTGGCGTAGGACTATTTCTCGCCTCGGATGGGGTGACTCGCCGTGAATGGCAACTCTATGTTTCTAATGCTCGTTTATCCGAATATTACCCTGGAATTCAAGGCTTAGGCTTTGCGCAACTCTTAACGCCTGCAACAGTGGAAACCTTTACTCAAGAAGTGCAAGAGGAAGGATTCGATGATTATAGAGTGACCCCTGTTGGGGACAGAGATCTCTATTGTGCGATTAAGTACTTAGAGCCATTTGACTGGCGCAATCAACGGGCATTTGGCTTCGATATGTGCTCCGAATCAACCCGCAGGGCTGCCATCTTACACGCCATTGCCACAGGGCTCCCCACCGCATCGGGTAAGGTCACCTTAGTACAAGAAACCCCAGACGATGCTCAGGCCGGTATTTTAATGTATGTCCCGTTATACCACGGTCAGCCGATGACGGAGGAAGAACGTAAGCACCAGGCCATCGGCGTGGTGTACGCCCCATTCCGTATGAATGATCTGATGCAAGGCATTATGGGGAAACGTTTTTCGGGATTAAAACTGGCGATTTACGATGGTATGGAGGCCAACAACGAGAGCCTGATGTTTAGCAGCCATAAAGCCTTGCCCTCTACAAATGATGTGTTTTATCAATCCCAGCTAGAAACCATGGAAGGTCAAGTCTGGCGTTTAGAGGTGTCCTCTGAATCACGCTTTATCTCAAGCGCGGAACAAACCCAAAGTGTGTGGCTTCAGGTGATTGGGAGTGCGTTTATCTTAGCCTTGTTTTACTCGGTGCTGACGATGGCGCGAAATCGTTATCAAGAGTCGAGGTTAACCGCAGAGTTAATTGCCAATGAAAAACGCTTCCGCCTCGTGATTGAAGCTTCACCTAGCGCGCTCTTTATGGTGGATAGAAAAGGAATTATCACCTTAGTCAATACCCATGCCGAACGCCTCTTTGGTTACGCACGGGATGAGTTACTCGGGCGTTCAATCAATATGTTATTACCCGAGGGGTTAAGGGAAATACATCAGCGGCATATGGGCAGTTATCTGGCTCAGCCGATTGCGAAAAACATGTCACTACGAGACGACTTGTTCGGTTGTTGCAAAGATGGGACTCGCTTGGCGATTGAAGTGGGGCTGACCCCCATTCACTTCAGTAATGGCGTGTCGATATTGGCAACGATAAACAATGTGTCGGAGCGTAAACGGATCGAAGCGCAAAGGATTGAGCATACAGCTGAACTTGAGCGCATCAACAAGGAACTCGACCAGTTTGCTTATATCGCTTCCCACGATCTTAAGTCGCCACTGCGGGGCATTGAACAGCTAACGAGTTGGTTAAGTGAAGATTTGTCGGAGAACATGGACGAAAACGTCCAAAAATACTTAGGGTTAATCCAAAGTCGTATCCAACGTATGGTGTTGCTACTCGATGGTTTGCTGATGTTTTCGCGTATTGGGCGAGTCGATGCGGAGATTGTTGATGTTGATTCACGGCAACTGATTGAGGATATGTTCGCCTTAGTCGCACCGCCGCAGGGCTTTTCCCTAGAGCTCGAAGGAAATTTCCCACAATTTAAAACCGTAAAAACTCTGCTCGAATTAGTGATAAGGAATTTATTCAGTAATGCGATTAAACACCATGATCAGGCTGAAGGTGTGATTAAAGTGGTGTGTGGTGCCTCCAACACCCATTACTGGTTTAGTGTCATCGATGATGGTCCGGGCATATCCACTAAATACCATGGCAAGGTATTTGAGATGTTCCAAACGCTTAGGCCGAGGGATGAAGTGGAGGGGAGCGGTTTAGGTTTGTCGCTAGTCAAAAAGACAGTAGAAAGTCTTGGTGGAAAAATTCAACTAGAATCAGAGGGACGCGGTTGTTGTTTTCGATTTAGCTGGCCGATGCGCATAGTCAACAAGGAGGGGATATGAGCAGCACCAATAACTATAAACAAGTGACTATTTTATTGGTCGATGACGATGATGTGGATTATATGGCGGTGCAGCGGGCGATGAAGCAACTGAGATTGCTCAACCCCTTAGTACGAGCACGAGATGGCCTAGAAGCATTAAGTATTTTGACCCACAGCAAAGCGATAAAAGGTTCCTACCTTATTTTGCTCGATCTTAATATGCCCAGAATGAATGGGTTTGAATTCCTAGAACATATTCGCTCCGACCCAACCCTGTCTTCCTCCGTGGTATTTATGCTCACGACTTCGAGTACCGATGAGGATCGGATGAAGGCTTATAGTCACCATGTCGCAGGCTATATGGTGAAAACGGATATTAAGGATGGTTTCAACAACATTTTCAATATGTTGGAAGGCTACTGGCGCATAGTGGAGCTTCCAACCGTATAGGGTGTGTATATGGATTTACTACTGATCGATGATGATGAAGTCGATAGAACTGCGATTATTCGGGCACTGCGACAGTCCAAATTAGCTTTCAATGTGGTTGAGGCTAATTGTGCTTTCGATGGCCTTAACTTGGCTCTTGAAAGGCATTTCGACGGTATTTTGTTGGATTATCTATTACCTGATGCCAATGGTTTAGAGGTGCTGATCAAACTCAATTCGATGACTCAAGACCAAACTGTGGTGGTGATGCTGAGTCGTTATGAGGATGAGAAACTGGCGCAGCGCTGTATCGAGCTGGGCGCGCAGGATTTTCTGTTAAAAGATGAAGTCAATTCACGGATCTTAAGCCGTGCGATTCGTTACGCCAAACAACGTTCCTCCATGGTCTTAGCCCTAAGAAATAGCCATCAAAAACTCAAAGAGTTGGCTGAGCATGATTCTCTAACCAAATTAGTGAATCGCTACGGGTTTGAACTGTGTTTGAACCGCGCTATAGCAAGGGCAAAACGCAGCAATGACTTTCTCGCCGTTATCTTGCTCGATCTAGATGATTTTAAAGCAATTAACGATACTTTAGGTCATCAAACTGGCGATATCTTACTCGTCAAAGTCGCCTCGCGATTAAGTTCAGTACTGCGAGATGGTGATGTGATCGCCCGCTTAGGTGGCGATGAGTTTGTGGTACTCGTGACCGACAATGACTACAAATATTTCCCTATGATAGTCGCCAATCGCCTGCTTAAGGCCTTTGAGGAGGTTTTCTGCCTGGGTGAAAACGATGTGATGATTGGCGCCAGTATCGGCGTGGCTTTTTATAATGAGGCCGCCTCCGATAGCTCTGAGTTGATGAAATGCGCCGATATTGCCATGTATCGCGCCAAAAAAATGGGGCGCAACCAAATTCAGTTTTATTCTGAGGCCTTAGATAAAGAAGTCCGTTACCGTAATCATATCGAGTCCAGCTTGCGCATGGCGCTAAAGCAGAATGAATTCAAGGTTTATTATCAGGCACAAGTAGATTCTCAAACCCATCAAATGATAGGGATGGAGGCGTTAATCCGTTGGCTGCATCCGCAAGATGGTTTGATTGCACCGGATCAATTCCTATCTATTGCAGAGGAAATTGGTCTGATGGAAGAAATCGGTGACTGGGTGCTTATCGAAGCCTGTCGTCAAGCGCAGGAATGGCTCACGCAGCTAACCCCCGTTGGACATAGCTTTACCACTGCGGTGAATCTGTCGGCGTCGCAAATTGGACACATTGATCTATATGAAAAAATTGTCCATGCCCTCGAGGTGACCGGATTAGATGCGAAAGCGCTAGAGCTTGAGATTACCGAAAACAGCTTAATTGAAGAACCCCATGAACATGCCAAGGTGCTCGATAGAATTGCGCAACTTGGAGTGCGATTCGCACTCGATGACTTCGGTACAGGCTTTTCATCCCTAGAACATATAAAACTCTTTCCAATCAGTGTATTAAAAATTGATAAGAGCTTTATTGCCTCCTACGATAAGGATGACAAAGATACGCGGTTACTCGCGGCATTACTCAATTTCGCCTATGGTTTTAACGTGACATCGGTTGCCGAAGGCATTGAAACGGCTGAACAAGCCGAGTTTTGCACCGCACGAAATTGCAATGTGCTCCAAGGGTATTTATTTTCGCGGCCCTTAGAAGCGAGCGAATTTGAGGCCAAGTACATTACTCCACTACTTACAAAATAATGACCCTAAATTGTGAAGATTATCTTACGTTTGGCTAAGGCTGAGGTTTTCGTCTGGTGAGGAATATTTTCTTGCTTTACACTCAGCAATAGACAAATATCAGCGCCCCTTTCTGATGCAGTGTGCACAGAGCTTCAATCACAGTGTTTAATTTGGTCATTTGGCAATGAAAATAGGTATCTTATCCCAGTTCCCTGAGTTGTATTCCACCCGACGCCTAGTGGCGGCCTGCGAGAGCCGTGGTCATGAGGCTGTGGTTATTAATACCTTGAATTGCTACATGAATATCAACTCCATCAAGCCGAGCATTCATTACCAAGGCCAAGAATTAACGGGGTTCGATGCCATTATCCCGCGCATTCACGCCAGCGTGACCTTTTATGGCTGCGCGGTAGTGCGCCAGTTCGAAATGATGGGGGTATTTGCCGCCAATGACTCTATTTCAATCGCGCGTTCACGGGACAAGTTACGCGCGCTGCAATTGCTTTCTCGCAAAGGTATTGGCATGCCTATTACTGGATTTGCCAATAAACCCAATGATATTCCCGATTTGATTAACATGGTGGGCGGCGCGCCCTTAGTGATTAAGTTGCTGGAAGGCACACAAGGGATTGGCGTGGTGTTGGCCGAGACCAAAACCGCCGCCGAGAGCGTGATCGAAGCCTTTTTAGGGCTGAAAGCCAATATTATGGTGCAGGAATATATTAAGGAGTCCAACGGCAGCGATATTCGCTGTTTTGTGGTCGGCGATAAAGTGGTGGCTTCGATGAAGCGCCAAGGGCCTGAGGGAGATTTTCGCTCTAACCTGCACTTAGGTGGCTGTGGTGAGAAAGTGAAAATCACCCCTGCGGAGCGCAAGATGGCGGTCGCTGCAGTGAAAGCCATGGGCTTAGTGGTGGCAGGGGTCGATATTTTACGTTCGAATCGCGGTCCCTTGATCCTTGAGGTGAACTCGGCGCCCGGTATTGAAGGGATTGAACAGACCACGGGGATCTCGGTCACTGAACCCATCGTAGAGTACATTGAGAAGATGGTATCGGCACGTAAATCGAATCGTGCCGTGATTGCCTAATAAAAAACGCCGCGATTATTGCGGCGTTTTTGTTTTACTAGCGCTTAATTTAGTGCTTAATCTTATAAATCAAAGCCGTAGGAATAGCCTAAAACTACCTTGGCATCATCACCCTGCAGATCTGTATCTGACACCATAAATGACACGGTTCCCATGCTGGTATCGGCACTCAGAGTAACGTTGTAATCTGCGTAGTTATCTTCGCCAAACCAAGATTCAACCACATCGCCACTGGAGTAGCCGTAGTGCAAAGACAGGCTGAGTTTATCCGTCAGCGGGAAAGATGCTGTGGCCGCAAGGTAACTCATATCCTTGTTATCTAATGGCTCGGCTGCGACATCATCACCCGCATTGATCACCTGTGAGTAACTGAGTTCAAACCATTTCCAGGTGATAGCGCCGTGCAGTTCACCAAAATCGATGCTGCCTTCGGCATCGGGATAAGCGTAGTAGAGGTAACCAATATCGTAGCTGAGGTCTTCGGTGATGTTGCCGCCGTAGCCTGCGTAGAGATCCAACTCATAGCTGGTATCGTCGCCAAAGTCGACATTGGATGCCCAAGTGCCGGCATAGAATCCGGAGTCATGGCTGTAGTCTATGCCTCCTTGGATAGCGACCGCATCATTGGTTTGAGTGACCCCGCGCCATAGATAGTTAGACGTGCCGCCAATATTGCCGGACACCGCCGCCAAGGCGTTGGTGGTTAGTAACAATCCCGTCGATAATGCCAAAACGCTGTACAGTGATTTTCTCATTCTCATCCCCTCGATTGACTTATTTATCGATTCACTCATGTCACCACCGAGCGGGTGACATTGGTGCATCATGGTTTTTTCTGATAAGGGAATTGCTAATCACATGCCATTATTTGAACATCATTAAAAACAAATGGTTACAAAAGCGTTGTTAATAAAATGTTTTAAAATGATCAAAAATGGAGCGGTGTGCGCACTGTATTTGTGCAAAAAATCATCTTTCATGCTTTTCGCAGGGCAAAAAAAACGCCCCACAAAGGAGGCGTTTTATAGAATGATGTCGAGCGAATTAGTTCACACTATCACGCAAGGTTTTACCCGCTTTAAACTTAGGCACAGTGGCTTCAGCGATCTGGATTTCTTTACCTGTCTGTGGGTTACGGCCAGTACGAGCTGCGCGAGTCGTGGTTTCAAAAGAGCCAAATCCAACGATAGAGATCTTGTCACCGTTTTTCATTGATTCAGTAATAGCTGCTTCGAAAGATTTCAATGCACGTGCTGCTTCAGCTTTAGTGATATCGGCATTTTCTGCAATCTTGGCAATAAGTTCAGTTTTGTTCATCTTTATTGTCTCTTCTTTCCGTAGATTTATTAAGTCAGCGTGCCTAACATGCCACAAGGTTTAGCCGTTGGAAAGCCCTTTGCTGCGGGCTTGTGTCCTATAAGTAACAAAAATGCAGAATATTTGCCCCGTTCGTGACTTAGGTTTTATTCTTCGAGCAGCTGATATAGGAGCTGCTTCACCAATTTGGGTTCGAAGGGTTTATCACACAGTGCATTGACGCCCGCCTGCGAGACGTTGCTCAAGTGAGCATCATTTGCCTCGGAAGACACCATGAGGATAGGCACATGGGATTGCTGGCTTTCATTACGGATAAATTGGGTGAGTGCCAGACCATCGACACTGGGCATATTGTAATCGGTAATGATCAGGTCAAACATATTATTACGCATTAACTCAATGGCTTGAGCGCCGTCTTCCGCTTCGGTGATCTGCTTGATCCCAAGGTTGCCAATGGTACGTTTAATCACATTGCGGGCCATGCGGCTGTCATCAACCACGAGCACACGCACGTCATGCACATCGAAGTGGCTGAGGTCGAGCTCATCATGGCTGAGTAAATCGATAGTTGCATTCAACGCCTTGCCTAAGTGTTCGGCATTAAAGGGCTTTGGCAGAATCGCGACCACGCCAGACTGACGGAAAATCTCCAATTGCTCGCGGCGGCATTCGCTCGAAACCAACATAAATTGAATGTCTTTGTATTCACTGTTGGTGCGCAGGTAGCTTAAAAACTCGGTCGCGGTGCCATCTTCAAAATACATGGCGCTGGCGATGAGATCCGGTTTGTGACGGGCTATCAGTTCTTTCGCTTGAGCCAAATCAGCCGCATTTTGAATGCTGATAATGCCTTCTTGCTGTAAGCGCTTGATGATAATCCGGCGCTGGGTTTCCGATGGCTCAACAATGAGAATCGAGAGTTCGCTGGGCGATAAATGAGTCATAGTGGCTGGCTTTATCAGGTCTTTTAGGGAGCCGTTAACTTAGGCTATAAACAAGGGCTTAGCAATAAACACGCTTATGCTTTTACCTTTGCAGTTAAATAATTATGGCTGACGCGGGAAAAGGCTATCCAATACTGCAGAGATAACAGGGCGATGATGCTTAAGACTAAGGGCAACATAGGGATGTTGTGGCCTTCAACCACCACTTTGACGTCCTGCGGGGTAATTTGATAGGCGATAATCGCTGTAATCCCCAGTGCAGACAGGCCTAAGGTTTGTAATCCAATATAAATTTTCAGCACTAAGCTAGACCAAGGCGCCTGAGTGAGTATGCCAAACAAAACAGGCAAAACACCTAAGCTAAAGAGATCGAACGAACCAGTAGCAACGGCACGCAGTAGCGCGACTACGGCAAAGAGGGTGTAAAGGGCAATCAGTAGAATAAGGCGTTTAGGCATTGACTTGGGTTTATTGGTTATTTTAAGTGGAGCAAGTGTAGGAAAAGCCCCGAACTGAGTCCAGCATAACCGTATTATCATGTAGAATACGCCTTTGCTTGGGCATTCAATATTAGGTTAAGTGATGACAGAAGTAGAATTTTGGGACTTAGTGACCCGCAGTGAGCCAGCGCAATCCCAGGAGTCTTTAGCGCAGGCATTAAAGCAAAAGTTGGCAGAGCTGAGTGACGACGAGCTAAAAGCCTTCGATAAGCTGTTTGGCCAACAGATGCGCCGAAGCTACTTATGGTCGGTATGGGGAGCGGCTTATATCATCACGGGCTGTGATTCCGATTATGCCTTTGCTGAGTTTCGCGCGTTTCTGATCTCACTTGGGCAGGTCCGTTATGAGGCGGTGATTGCCAATCCTGACACTTTGGCGCAGTTATCAGCATGGCCTGAGAAAGACGGCTACGCCTATCCTTTTATCGAAGATTACGACTTGATCGCGGGTCAACTATTTGAAGACAGAACGGGTAAGGAGTTGCCTTTTATGCCTTCGGGTAAGGCGACACCTGCGGGTAAAAAATTTAGCACTAAGCCCAAAGATTTAAAGCAGCAATATCCTGAGCTTAGTGCGCGTTTTCCGTTTTAATTTGGCTTACGAGCGTAAGCAGGCATTGCGGCTGATATCGAAGGTCATGCCGTAGCGAGGGCAAGTTTGGCGCATCAGTTGATGCTCTTGCTCCGCTAATTCGCGGCTAAAGTCTTGGTCGAGCTGCTCAGTCATGCGCTCTTCTGCCTGCTGTTGTGACTGAGCCAGTTTATCAAAGTGCGATTTCACCACTTGCTGCTGCGCAGCGCTGAGGGTGGTGGCATGGCTAGGTAAACTGATGAGTGTGCCTAGGGTGAGCAGTGTCAGTAAGGCAAGCTTTGCCATCATAGGTTGTTGTAGCTTTGCGGTTGTTAGTTTCATAGAACACTCCAAATTTAAATTACCGATAATCGGTTAGTCTTTAAATCGTCGTTTGGCTTTCATCGTGCATCCATGACAAACAAAACCAAAGGTATTGCTGAGAAATTAAGCATACTGGAGGGATCTTGAACCTTGGCTGAACCGCTATCTTACTGCTCGTTTCGCATCTCTTGGCATTGAAAACCCTGTTTACGGGAATCGAAGCCGCACTTTAGACCACACTCCCAAGGCACATTATCGTAAAAGGAAGATTGCTCCTTGGCATAGTCACGACAGGCTTCATAACTGTCGAAATTATCCATTTTCTTATACTTCCCAGAATCATAACCATGGGTATAAATAAAGGATGACCAGGTTTCGGGGCGCGTGTCTTTCTCTCCCGAAGAGATAAACCAAATGGCGCTGGCAAAGCATGTAAAGAGGATTAACACAAACACGGGTACAACGGGGAATTTCATTTTTGAGTCGTGGTCATAAAAGATTGAGCGAAGGATAATACTTTTTTAAGTAAGATGCGCGTTAAATGATCACAAATTAATAACTTTGCACTCGTTTGGTGCGTTAAGATACAAAAAGATACGGATTGATAGCGATTAGCTTAAATTATTTACTAATCTATACAAAAGCTTACTTAGTCTATGCTGTCATAAATACGATTTTGCATTAAGCTGAAGTTCAGGTTAGATTTTGTACGGTATATGGCAGAAACAATGAGGCCTAGGAGGCAAAGATGAAAGTTCAGTTCCTATTACTCGCCAGTGTGTTGAGTTGCAGTGCTGTATGGGCCGCAGACGAGGCGAAAACCGATCCTGTGACAGAAGATGGGGTGGTTAAGATTGTTTGGCAAAACCCAAAAGATTTCCGTGATATTAAGTCATCGGGCGAAATTCAGTCCCGTTATGAACAGCGTTTATTCGATACTTTAACTACGAATATCAATAAAGAAGCGGCAAAAGTCTTAAAACCGAATCAAAAGTTAGAGCTGACGGTGACCGATGTCGACCTCGCCGGGGATATGCGCCCAACCTTTGGGGCAACCGCCGATGATTTACGGGTGATCAAAGAGATCTATCCGCCGCGTATGACTTTTAGTTATCAAGTACTTGAAAATGACAAAGTGATCATCGCCGGGGATGAAAAGCTCTCCGATATGGGTTTTATGACGGGTATTCAGCCGTTAAATGACAAACCATTTAACTATGAAACCAAAATGCTAAGTGATTGGTTAAAAAAGACCGTTGCACCGAAACTCTAGGCTGATTAAACCAGCTTAAGCACTCAATGCTTGGGGGCTCATGTCTCTTTCTTCTAACAGGCAAAATCCGTTACTCGCGGATTTTGCCTGTTTTTTTGCCTTGGCACTTAAGGTCGATAAGCTATGTTCATTGCAGTTATAGGTATGGGCGGGAGTAAGGACGCCGACACACAGGCTGATTAACTTGTGATAACAGGCTTGTCCTTGCCTGTCATCGGCGAGCATTTCTTGGGCTTGCCAATGCTCTGCACTATAAAAGAGCGACTTGTTGGCCTCAAACTCGGTCAATATCCGTTGGCAGCGCTCGATGAGTTGCTCGCAGGTGCTGATCACCACAAAGTCATCGCCACCGACATGGCCGATAAAACAGTTGTCCGTCTTGTATTTCACTAACAGATTGGCTACCTCACAGATCACCTCATCGCCGCGGCAGAAACCGTAAATATCGTTGTAAGGCTTGAACTGACAGAGATCAAAATAGGCCAAGTAGAAGGGCTTTTGTTGGTTTCTGAGGCGTTTGAGTTCTTCCTGAATGGGCACATTACCGGGTAAATCCGTTAACGGATTGGCATGCCTTGCCATCTTGATCCTGTGCTCGGTGATCCGCTGTAGCAAATCTTTGGTGTGACCAATGCCAAGCAATTTGCCCCGACGCAGAATGATAAATTGCTGGGCTACAGTATTGGCGCTCTCCGAGGTCAGTAATTGACTCACAATCGACAGGGGCTCGTTGGCTTCAATCTGCAACACTTGCGGGTCCATCACTTCACTGACGGCGTGGTTTTCATGCAGGGCTCGGCCATAGGGCGTGCTAAAGAGCTCCAGCAAAGTCGCTCTGCTAATAATCCCCAGCGGCAGTTGATCTTGCACCACAACCACGGCCTGTAAGGCGGGTTGAGAGCTAAAGGTATCGCTTAGGTGCTTAAGCTTGAGTGTCGGCACCACTGTAATGGCGCTGGTGCAGAGACTTTCGGCGGATTCACTGTATCTGGGCTGAACTTGGGTATTATTCGGCACTAAGATCGCTTTCATCACGCGGCTCGGCAGCGCCTCCGGGCGTCCGAGTAAATAGCCTTGGCAATAAACTATGCCTAGCTGTTTGAGTACGGCGAGTTCCTCTTGGGTTTCAATCCCTTCGGCAATCACTTTGCAGGTGAGGCTTTGACACAGTTCGACAATCGAGCGCACAAATTCTTGTTTCACCGGGGTTGAATCAATTTGGTGGATAAAGTGGCGATCGATTTTCACATAGTCGGGCGATAACTCAGACCAGAGCCGTAAACCCGAATAACCTGCACCCAAGTCATCAATAGCCGTCATAAAGCCTTGGCTGCGATAGTGATTCAGGCAAGATTTCAGTAAGTCGATATCGTCGGCGGGATATTGCTCCGATAACTCAATTACCACCTGTGACGGTGAAATTCCTAACTGCTGTAGCAGTTGCAGCGTCATGCCCTTTGGATGAGTGGGATCGAGTAGGGCCTTAGGGGAAATATTGATAAACAAACGGCCTTGGAACTGGCGCAGTTTGAATTGCTCCAGTGAAATGCGGCGGCAGAGTGTCTCGAGTTCGCTCAGTTTGCCCTGATGTTCCGCGGTTTTAAACAGCGGAATGGGTGAGTATAGCGGGCTATGCTCCGGCCCACGACTCAGGGCTTCAAATCCGTGGATCTTGTGTTCCAAGATATTGAAAATGGGCTGAAAAAGTGGGCTGATAGCCCCCTTTGCGATAATCTTATCAAGCTCTTTTGCCAGATCTAAACTCGTCATTACTTCAGTCCCCACGACAATGTTTGCGGAGTCTATGACTTAGAAATGACAAAATGATGACAATTTTGTTTGCTGAAAATCCGTGTACTGGAAATGAGAGCAAACGCTGAAATTGATGATATTTCAGCGTTTATTGAATTAGCTCTGCTTTTTGAAGGCGTGCAGGGTTTTGAGAAGGGTGGCCAGTTGGCGCACTAAGGTTTCCAGTGCGGCGGGATCTAGGCTGCTCTGTTGTTGCAGCTTAGTGAGGTCGTCCACCAATTCTTGCACATAGGGCAAAAAGCGGTTGCTCGACACCATAAAGCCCTGTTCGGCGGTGAAGATGCTAGTGAATTTCCCATGGCCCGCTTTTTTCAATTCATCTAACTTAGCGTCAGCGTCTATGGCTTGGCGATAGGCGATTTGAAGATTTTCTTTCAGTTGCTCTATAACCTTAGTGTGTGGCATAACAGCGTCTCATTGCAAAATTTGCAGGAATTATAAGGGGCAAAGGATATGGCAACAAGTCGGTGGCGACTATTACTGGCGCTGTGCGGCGTCGCAATGTTTACCAGTGGGTCGAGTTGGGCGGCACAGACGGATAAACCGCCGTTTTATCAGGTGCAATGGCAGGGGAAATCCGCTTACCTGTTGGGCTCGATTCATATTGGCCGTGCCGATTTTTATCCGATGCCGGCGCAAGTGGAAGCGGCATTTACCAAGTCCAAGGGATTGGTGGTTGAAATCGATACCAATAAAATCGACAGTCGTGCCCTATTGCAAAAGTATGGTATGGCGACTAATGCACAGGGGCTCGATTGGCAGAGCCGGGACAAACAAACGATAGAGGTGATGCGTCACTATTGTGAAGACAAAGCCAGCCTATGCCAGTCGATTCAAGCCTTTGCGCCTTGGTTGCAGGCATCTCAACTTAATCTATTACGTTACAATGGCTTAGGTTTTAGCACCGACTATGGTGTCGATATGCAGCTGCTTGGCCGTGCGGGTAAGCCTGTGTATCAGCTAGAGACGGCTGAGTCGCAGTTCCAATTACTGTCCTCCTTCGATAGCCAGGCCCAGTGGTCTATGGTGCGCGAAGCCATTAATGCCTCAGATGCCGAACTACTCTCACTGGTTGAGGCGTGGCGCTCCGGTGATGAAACAGCGTTGGATACTTTGATGCAGGAGCAGCTTGGCGGGGAGGGCGACACCCTGATGCTGGATAAAATTCTCTGGCAGCGCAATAAAGTCATGGCCGATGGCATGATGAGATTAATGACCGCAAAAGCCGCCAGTGAACCGCTATTTGTGGTGGTGGGCGCCGGCCATGTGGTAGGTGATAAAAGCGTGGTGCAACTGCTTAAACAGAAGGGCGTAACCGTAACCGCCTGTTGGCGTGAGCAATGTGACTGATATCGTTGTGTAACGGATGATTGGGGTTGGCACTCTGGATTTGAACGCACTTAGTGCACAGAACTAGGGTCGAATCATCTGGTGATGAAACAATAAAGGACGCCTTGGCGTCCTTTATTGTTTCGCGACATTAGTTGGATGCATCTAGAGTTGCGGCGCTTTGCCCCAGAAAATGCACATATCGGCCGAGCGAAATATAGGGCTCGCGTTGGGAATATTCGAGCTCCATCGTCAGCAGCTTTTGATAGTCAAAATCCGCAGGCTGATGTTTCTTCAAATAGTCGTGAATGACTCGCACGCCCGACTCGCGCAGCAGATCCATGTTCCATTCGGCAAACCATTGTTTAACATCATGAATATAAAGCGGGTGCGTCGGCGTGAGGCGCACCTTCTTCTTCACCTTAAGATCGGCGGCAACATAGTCGAAATTACCTGACACTAATGCATGGAAACGCATCGCCTCTTTATTGTAAAACATCAGCGAAAACAGCCCATTAGGCTTAAGTATGGTCAGCAAGCCTTCCATGGTGGTTTTCGCATCGGCGAGCCATTCGACTACGGCATGGCAGAGGATAAGATCGAACTTGCCATGTACCTCGACCGAGAGGGCCTGAATCGGCGCGTGCACTAAACGGATAGCCAATGGCGTGTCGCTAGCATCGATTTGTGTTTTCGCTTGGGCAAGCATTTCAGCGGAAATATCGCACAGCACCACTTCATGGCCCAGACGTGCCAGCTTTTGGCTGAAATAACCAAAGCCGCCGCCCGCATCTAAAATCCGCAGTTTTTTATCGCCAAATTGCGCCAAGGCGGGAGCGAGATCGCGCCATAACACGGCGGCACGGATTTCACCTTTAGGGGTGCCATAAATGTTCTTCGCGAACTTTTGCGCGAGTTTATCGAAATTCTTATCTTGCACGGGTTAACTAAGTTAAAGACTGGGGGCGATAGTGTGGCACAGGCGTAATATTTTCGCACTCGCAGTGTGGATAAGGCAAAGTCATGCAGAGCCATGTTTTTATAATGTATTGATTTTTAATGGGATAAAAAATCACAGTAAAGTGGGGGATATCCAGAACTCTATCCGCTGGGGTATAATCTCGCCGTTTTCGATAAACCTGACTCTTTAGCTGTCCATTCGGTGAGTCAGCATCAGCCCTTTTTAGACACAGTTTTGCCTGTTTTACACTCGTGAGCTTTTTGATTTTTCAGATGTTATGCATCTGTACGGGGTATTTCTGGTTATTCGTGCGTAGGGATAGTTAATTAAAAGGTACTCAGACTTGAATAATGCATATTGTGTTGAATTGAACGCGATGCCCTCGCTGTTTTCTCTTTATCGCAAGATTTTCTTTGGTCGTAAACCCGGTTGGGATCAACAGCCCTTACCTTATATCAAGGTGTCGGCGCCCAATGTGCAAGTGTCCGAGGCCAAAGTTAGCCAATATGCCCAAGTGTGTGGCTTTGATTTCAACGGTAAAATATTACCGCCAACCTATTTGTATGTGATGGCATTTCGCCTGCACGCGGTGATTTTTACCCACGATGGTATTACCTTCCCGCTGCTGGGGATGATCCATTTAAAGAACCGTATTCAAGTCTATCGTCCGACGACAGTCGATGAAGTGTTCTCCCTCGAATGCGCGTTAACTACCTGCCGTGAAACCGATTCAGGCTTAGAGTTTGAATTTGTCTCTAAGGCCTTTGTGGGCGAAGAGCTGGTGTGGGAATCGCTGTCGACTTACCTCTATCGTATCGAGACCGCTGGCCGCCGCGTTCGTCCACCTAAGGCGCTCGAGATGGCTTGGGACTCGCCCCAATCTTGGGAGTTAAGTGAAGATTTAGGCCGCCGTTATGCCAAAGCATCAGGCGACTATAACCTGATCCACCTGCATCCCGTGCTGTCGAAACGTTTTGGTTTTGACCGTGTGTTAGCCCACGGTATGTGGTCTAAAGCGCGCTGCCTAGCGGAATTAATGCCTGAGATTGGTGAGCGCCCCTTCGTAGTCGATGTGGCATTTAAGTTACCGCTGCTGATGCCCGCCGAAGTGGGATTTGGTTACGAAAAATCACAAGACAAGTGGGTATTTGAGCTACGCGACAGTAAAGGTCGCAGACCGCACCTCAGTGGTGAAGTACAACTTTAAGCATGATGAAAACGGCGCCTTAGGCGCCGTTTTTGTTGGTGTTGTTTACAGTGCTAAGGCACGCTGTGTCCGGTTGATGCTTGCCAGATACTAAACCATTGCTGTCTGTCTAGGGTCTGTGACTGCGCGGCCACCGCCGTTTTTATCCTCGCGATATTGCCACTGCCGATAATCGGTACGGGCCGACTCGGTAACATCCGCACCCAGGCATAAATCACTTGGCTGATATCTTGGGCGCCAATCTCATCGGCGATGATTGCTAAGGTTTGTTGCAGGCGAATGGCCTGCGGATGGTTATTGTCAAAGATCTTACCGGCGCCCAAACACGACCAAGCCATAGGCCGAATGCGCAGCTCCTGACATAAATCGAGAGTACCATCGTGCAAACTCGCCATTGTTAGCGGTGAGATTTCGATTTGATTGGTTACTAAGGGGTCAGTTAATCTCGACTGCAATAATGAAAACTGCGCGTTGGTGAAGTTAGATACGCCAAAGTATCGTACCTTGCCGGCTTGTTTTAAGTCAGCAAAGGCGTCGGCCACTTGCTCGGCGTCCATTAAAGGATCGGGTCTGTGGAGCAGCAGCAGATCTAAATAATCGGTTTTCAGCTGCTTTAGTGATTGCTCAACACTGGCAATAATATGCGCCTTGGAGGTGTCGTAATGGTTTACATAGCGCTCGGGACGACAATCGAAGGCGGGCTTAATGCCGCATTTGCTCACCAATTGCATCTGCTGCCTTAAGCTGGGTTTTAGCGCTAACGCCTCGCCGAACAAGGTTTCGCACTGGTATTGGCCGTAAATATCGGCGTGATCCATAGTGGTCACACCTAGGTCGAGATATTGTTCTATCAGGTTAAGCCGCTCGGTAGGTGATATTTGCCAACTGTGCATTCGCCAAAAGCCGGCAACAAACTCTGAAAAACTAAAAGGGGATCCGCTCATGTTGTTTCTCTTTTGGGAATCTGTATTTTGTAGGGGAAAGGACCCGAGTCGATTTATTTGATGCAGATTAAGGAATCGCTCATTAACCCTTTCGATGGCTATATATCTTAAAGCTAATCACCTAATATCCGCCATATTCAATCAGCCGTTGCTGATACTTACCGATTTTGCATACCTATTTTGTATTCCCAGCTTGCATGCCTAGCGTGGATACCAAAATACCCAAGGGAGAGATGACCCCATGCTAACCGATATGGATATTTCGCGCCGCGCGCACCTAAAAGATATTGCCGCGCTTGGCGTCGAATTTGGGTTATTACCCGATGAGATGCAGCTATTTGGCACGACCAAAGCCAAGGTCGATTTGCGTGTGCAGCAGCGTTTAGTTGAGCAGCAACAGGGTAAACTGATCATTGTCACCGCCGTGACGCCAACGCCCCACGGCGAAGGCAAAACCGTCACCACCATTGGTTTAACCCAATCCCTCAAAGCGCTAGGTAACAAGGTGTGCGCCTGTATTCGCCAGCCCAGTATGGGCCCGGTATTTGGAGTGAAAGGCGGCGCCGCTGGTGGTGGTTACGCCCAAGTGGTGCCCATGCAGGAGCTGAATCTGCATTTAACGGGTGACATTCATGCTGTCAGCAGTGCCCATAATCTGGGCGCGGCGGCGATAGCCTCTCGGCTGTACCATGAAACGCGGTTAGGCAAGGCCGAATTTGAGCAGCAGTCCGGGCAGAATTACCTAGATATAGCGCCTAACGGCATCCGCTGGCACCGAGTGCTCGATCATAACGATCGCTGTTTACGTGAGATTGAAGTCGGGCTGGGTGAAAATAATGGTCCCGCTTACACCTCTGGCTTTGATATTACGGCCGCCTCTGAGTTAATGGCTATTCTGGCGCTCAGCCGTAATCTGGCAGATATGCGCGCGCGTATTGGCAAGCTCGTGCTGGCAGTAAATCGCCAAGGTGCGGCTATTAGCGCGGAAGACCTTGGAGTTGCCGGCGCGATGACGGCGATCATGGCGGATGCGGTAAAACCTACCTTGATGCAGACTTTAAACGGTGCGCCTTGTCTTATCCACGCAGGGCCCTTTGCCAATATCGCCCACGGTAACTCGTCGGTGATTGCCGATGATATCGCCTTAAAATTGGCCGATTTTGTAGTGACGGAAGGCGGTTTTGGCTCCGATATGGGGTTTGAGAAGTTTTGTAATATCAAGGCGCGCCAGTCGGGGTTAACTCCAAGCGCCGCGGTATTAGTCACCACCTTAAAGGCGCTGAAGGCCAATAGCGGCTTAACTTCAGATGCAGATATCAATGCGCCCGACCAAGCCCGTCTCGAGGCGGGATTTGCCAATTTAAACTGGCATATCAACAATGTGGCGCGTTACGGCATTCCCGTTGTGGTGGCCATCAATCGCTTTGCAACCGATACGGATGCCGAGCTTAATTGGTTAATGGAAGCCGTTGCGGGCACTGCTGCCTTTGGCTGCGAACTTAGCGAGGCGTTCAGCCAAGGTGAAGCGGGGGCGTTGGTCTTGGCGCAAACCGTCATGCGCGCCTGTGAGCAGCCAAACGAATTTACTCTGCTATATCCCGATGACATGGCGCTTGAGGCGAAATTATCGACCTTGGCCGAAGTCGGCTATGGCGCTGCTGGGGTGAGTTTATCCGAGGCGGCTAAGCTGCAATTACAGGAACTCAGTGTCCTCGGTTACGCCCATTTACCCGTTTGTATGGCGAAAACACCCTTATCCATTAGCCATGACCCGCAACTTAAAGGCGTGCCGCAAGGTTTTACCGTGCCTGTGCGCGAGTTAGTGTTAAATGCGGGGGCAGGATTTATTACCGCGCTGGTTGGGAATGTGATGACTATGCCTGGGCTTGGATTAGTTCCCGGCTATTTAAAGATTGATATCGCCGCCGATGGCGAGATTATTGGCCTAGGTTAACCTGTTAATAGTTTGAATATAATGAAAAAGGCGCAATCTAGGATTGCGCCTTTTGTTTCGTTTTCGCGTTGGCTATGCGTTATTTATTGGTTTGGTAAATATGCACATCGCGCTGCGGGAAAGGAATGCTAATGCCCTCGGCATCGAAGCGCATTTTCACTTCGCGGGTAATATCCCAATATACATCCCAATAATCTTCGGGTTTGGCCCAAGGACGGACGATAAAGTCGACCGAGGATTCCCCTAACACATGCAGTCTAATGGTTGGTGCAGGGATTTTTTGCACCTTAGGATGCGCCTCAACAATCGACTTGAGCACGGCTTCGGCCTGCTCAATATTGTCGCCATAGCCAATGCCGAAGGTCATGTCGACGCGGCGTTGGTGCTCGGCTGTAATATTGTTAATGGTATCGCCCCAAATCTTATTGTTTGGAATGATAAGCCTTTGATTATCTAGCGTTTTAATTGTGGTGGAAACTAGGCTCATATGGCTTACGCGCCCCGTAACACCTGCGGCGTTAATCAGATCGCCCACATCGTAGGGGCGATAGATCAAAATCATCATGCCCGAAGCAAAGTTCGAGAGTGAATCCTGCAGGGCGAAACCGATAATCACACCGGCGATACCAAAGCCTGCCAATAACGGGCCTAACTCTATGCCAAGCTGGGACAGGGCAATCAGCACGCCGATAGTAAAGACCGCTTTGCCCGAGAGCGAGGTAAAGAAATCTTGCAGTAACTTACTGAAATTTAACTTAGAGTTACTGACGGTATTACGGACAATCTTCTTCGCCAGCTTGCCCGCAAGGCTTGCGACAAACAGGATCAGACAGAAGATAAATAACTTAAAGACTAAGGTGGGGCCATGGTTAATGGCCTGCTCTTTAGCGGTATGTAGCCATTGCTCGACTAAGCTTGAGGCCACATCGATGCTTAAGACATCCTGGGTGATATCACCTGAGATACTGAACAGGGTCTTTTTCAGTGAGGCGGTGTTTTGCTCTAGCGCATCGAGTAAGTCGATATCTATGCTAAGGCTCTGGCTGTTGAGCGCCAATCTGTCCTTCAGTTGCATAACGCGACTGGTTTGCGCTGCAGTCACGTCTTTACCCGCATTGGTGGCAGCGTTGACTGCATTTTGTAACTGTTGCTGAGTGAAGGTAACAAAACTATCGAAGTTATCGGCGCGGCCTAAGAGGATTTGGGTCAGCTCGTTTTTTTGCGCTGCGACATCTTCGCCCATTTGGCTGAGCCAGTTTAAGGTCTCCAGTCGTTGCTTGTAGTTATTGTCCTTATCGAGCTCGCGCTTTGAGATCTCGAGCAGGGTCGACTCATCATCCGCCGTGCCGAGTTTGTGGGACAACTTGGTCACATTATCATTGAAGTAGTCGTTGATTTTTTCATTAAACTTAAGCTGCTCTTGCACCAATGCCAACATAAAGGCTTTGTCGTAGTTACCATCTTCGAGCAGTAATTTAATTTTATTGCGTAACTGTAAGGTCTTATTTTGAATGCGATATTCAACAATCGTACGCAATTCACCCTGGGACTGAGCTAAGCGCGCAATATCTTCTTTAATGGCTGCCTGTAATGTTGTGAGCTCAACTTGAGCTTCATTCGGGATTGGCGCAGTTTGCGTGGCGGCGACTGGTTCTGCATCCGTCGCGAAAACTTCGGTACTCAATAGCAGGGGAAAGCTTAGGGCAAGTATTAATATGAGTGAGCGGCGCATAGGCGTTATCTTCAATAAAAATAGGTAGGTACATAATAGGAGGTGCGCGAAACACTGTAAAATCGCAACAGCATAAAATGCTGCTTGAGTACAAAAATTGTGCGCTGCTTGGCAGCTTTAAGCTCTTGAGGGAGGTTTTGAAACTTGAGGGCTAATTAGTTCGACTGAATGGGATGAGGATCTGATAAACTTAGCGCCCCATAGTTAGGAATGTACCGTAAATGCTGTGCTCCCATTGCCATCAGTCAATTAAAATTGCTCAAATTACCCAACAGCGTGGCAAAGGTTTTCACGCTCAAGTGCAATGTCCCCATTGTTCAGCATGGCTGGGGCATAACCCTAAATTATTGAAGCTAAAACTTTTTGGCTTTTATGCGAGTGTAGCTACAGGCCTATACAGCTACTTCGATGCTTCGACCCGGCATTTTTTGATCCCTGTGATGATCTTCTGTGTGATGTTGCTGCTGGTAAGCCATTTTATGGATCAATTGCAAACGATTGAGGCACCAGAGAAAGAAGACGATAGCGATCAACGGCAAAAGTATCGCTAGAGGCGAGGGGATTGGATTAACCGAGTGGAGCCGCGCAGGTTTTATCGCACAGGCTCAACTTGGTTTAGACTAGAGCTTGGCTATTGAACAACCTGTTCTTGACTCTCTAATGAGTGTTCTACGTAATAAATACCACCCAAAATTACTGCGCCGAAAATCACTATCCCTAAGATTAATCCTAAGTTTTCACGAAAAAATGCTAGCATTTTGGTTGCCTTTTGCTGGATTGAATGGATTCTAGATTGAGCGGGTATCACACCGAGCACATCATAGTTTTACTGACTTAAGCTAATCTTAAATAACTCTTTTTGCCAACTTGAGCCGGTTTTTTGTTGTGCGTTTTTCATCCTAAAGTTGCAATGGTAAATATCTTGTAACGCATTGGGCGCCTATTACCTTATTGCAACTTGCTAGTGGCCTGACTTAAACTTGTGCCACTTTTTTACTATGGGGACGACTGAGTGAGACTGCACAGTCACATAAGACGCACAATTTCGATATGGCTTGCCGCCGTATTGGTGTTGCTGTCTTTTGTTGCCTCAGCCCATAGTGTGACCCACCTTGATGATGGGGCAAAGACGCACTGTACCCTGTGCTTCCATCAACATCAGCTGAATAAAATTCTGCTCACCCAGCCGCTTAAGCTTGATTTAGCGATACAGCGATTCGATGTTTGTGAGTTTGTCTTACCCATTACCTTCTCTAAACACGTCAGTGTTTACCTAAGCCGCGCGCCGCCAGTTCTCCGTTAAATCAACTTTTACATTTTAACTTATTGTATTTCTTGGTGACTTTGCTCAGTCATCGAGTGCTAGTTGTATTTTGGAGATATCATGACTGTTTTGAACAACCGAATTTCTTTGGTGGCCTTGGCGTGCGCCTTCGTTTCGCCAGCACTGTTAGCGGAAGATTCGAGCCTTACCAACCCTGCGATTAGCGCAGTACTCAATGGCTACTACCAAACGGCCGAGCGCCCATTGGCTGAAACCGCCGAAGGCTTTGGCTTAGGTGAAACTGAGCTGGCGATGAGTGCCAATATCGACGACATGTTCTACGGCAAAGTGACCGCTGTTGTTGAGATGCACGATGGTGAAACTGAGCTCAATCTCGAAGAGGCTTTTATCCAAACCATGGCGATGCCAGCGGGCTTTTCAATCCGTGGCGGACGTTTCCTCTCGGATATCGGTTATTTAAATAACCAGCATTTACATACCGATTCATTCACCGATCGCCCAATTGCTTACCGCGCATTTTTCGGCGGCCATTACTTTGATGATGGTGTGCGCTTAAACTTTGTGGCGCCAACGGATCTGTATTGGACCATAGGTGCCGAAGCCTTTAAAGGCGAGAGCATGCGCGCCGCCGATGAACACGGTGAGCGTGAGTTTAAAAACGTAGGCGTGTACACCTTATACTCAAAAATCGGTGGCGACATTGGTGACAACAGCTCATGGCAAGCCGGATTAAGCTACCTTCGTAATGAAAATGGTCAAGTCACTGCCCATGAAGAGGGTGACGAGCACGAAGATGAAGCGGCCGAGGAAGGCCATGACCATAGCCACGCGGCATCTTACACAGGTAAAAACACCTATGGTGCTGATTTTGTGTATAAATGGGCGCCAAATGGCAACTATAAATACCAAAACCTGACCCTGAGCGGTGAGTATTACCGCGTGACTGACTTTGTGCCGAGCGACCTGCATCCTGAGGATGCGCCGAGCAAGGACTATCATCAAGGTTGGTATCTAAGCAGCGTGTATCAATTCACGCCAAGCTGGTCTGCAGGTGTGCGTTACGGCGAGGTGGATACCCAAGAGCTCCATGGCGATCATTTCCATGGACAGAAGTTAAAGGAATCTGAGGTGAGTCTGGCGTGGCATTCGAGCCATTTCTCGACGGTACGTTTCCAGTACACCAATCAGAAGGGAACTAACTTCGATGGAATCGAAGACGACAATGTTTTCACTATTCAATACATTATGTCTCTGGGGGCTCACGGTGCGCATCAATTCTAATTTTGTTAAAGCGGCCGCAGCGGCCCTGTCTATCGCTTGTTCAGGCTTTGCCCATGCTGAGCTTAATGTGTTTGCCTGTGAACCCGAGTATGCCGCACTGGCAAAAGAGCTGGCTCCAAATGCCAACATTTATTCGGCAACCACGGCCCTGCAGGATCCGCATCAAGTGCAGGCTCGTCCGAGTTTGATCGCTAAAATGCGCCAAGCGGATCTGGTGGTCTGTGCGGGCGCCGATTTAGAAATCGGTTGGTTGCCAATGCTGCAAATGAAGTCGGCTAACGCTAAGGTTCGCTCTACCGATCAGGGGCTGTTTTTCGCCGCAGATCAAATCGATACCTTAGATAAATTAGCGAGTGTGGACCGCAGCATCGGGGATGTGCATGCCAAGGGGAATCCGCATATTCACTTCGATCCCAATCGTTTGCTCACTGTCGCCAATGCACTGAGTGCCAAGATGAGTCAGCTGGATCCAAGTGAGGCGGCGAATTATCAAAAGGCCTTAGCGGACTTTAGTTCACGTTGGCAGGCGGCTATTCCTCGCTGGGAAGAGCAAGCCAAAGCGTTAAAAGGCAAAAAAGTCATCGCTTATCACACCAGTTTTAGATACTTGTTTAACTGGTTAGGCATAGAGCAAGTTGCTGATTTAGAGCCTAAACCCGGTTTGGCACCAACCAGCGGCCACTTGGCGAGTCTGCTCAGCCGCGCCGAGCAGAAGGATATTCTGGCGGTAGTTGTGGCTTCCTATCAGGATGAACGTGGTGCTAACTGGTTGGGCGAAAAGGCCAATCTGCCTGTGCTGATGTTGCCAATGTCGGTAGGGGGTAACGATGCCAGCCAAGATCTCTTTAGCCTCTACGACAATGCCATTTCCCTCTTAAACGGGGTGAAATAAGCTTATGTTGGATCTGGAACTGATGTCGATCCTGCTGCCAGCACTAGCTGCGGGGATCTTAGTGCTCTCAACGCATATTGTACTTGGTAAACAAGTGCTTAAGCGTGGGATCATCTTTATCGATTTAGCCATTGCGCAAGTCGCCGCGTTAGGGGCGATTGTGGCACATATGGACCACAGGTTAGAGAATATGCCATTTTCTAATGTGTGGATGCCAGCCTTATTCGCCCTTGCGGGGGCGGGATTTATCGCTTGGTTATCCAAGCGTATGGCGGGCGAGCTAGAGGCGATGATAGGTTGCTTTTACGTGTTGTCGGCGGTGGCGGCCATGCTATTGCTGGCGAACGATCCCCACGGGGCTGAGCTGTTGAAGCAATTGATGTCGGGCCAGATCCTTTGGGTGAGTTGGTCGCAATTAGTGTTGCCGACAGTGGTGTATGCGGCTGTGTTAGCGGTGATATTCTTGCGGCCACAAATCTTAAACGGTGCGGGATTCTATCTGCTATTTGCGCTGGTGATCACCTTGTCTGTAGAGCTGGTTGGGGTCTATTTAGTGTTTAGCACCCTCATTTTGCCAGCACTTGCGCTCAACAAATACCAAGGTAAAAACAGCCTATTTTACGCTTATCTGGTCGGCCTTATGGGTTACTTGCTGGGGCTGGTGCTCTCGGCAACGTTGGACTTACCGAGCGGCGCGGCAATTGTCGCGACTTTGGCCCTTAGTGCCTTGGTTTTCCGTTTAGGCTTAAGTAAAACCGCGGCAATGCGCCAGGTCGCAAACTAGGTTTTTAGCTTAGCGGTTTAAGCTTAGATATTGATTTAAAAGCCCATCGTCGTGCATGATTGCGCGAGTACCGATGGGCTTTTGTTTGGATTGTTAGCAACTCAGCTTACAGATGTAAACATTATATTGAGTCCCTAGGGCTGGGTGGCTATACTGTCGCCACTTTCATCCTTGGAGTATGTCGTGCTGTTACTCGTCAGATCTGTGTTGTTGGCTGTGTCATTGTTACTCGCGTTTATTTTTGGTGGTTTGGTCTGCTTGTTGCGACCCCGTCACCGTGACAATGTACATATGTTCGCCAAGATCTTCTCATCCGTCGCCCCTATTCTCGGGCTTAAAGTCATAGTGCGTCGGCATAAAGAGATTCAGGATGGCCCCTATATCTTTTTAGGGAACCATCAAAATAACTTCGACTTGTTCACTCATACTAAAGCCGTGCCGAAAAGCACTGTCAGCTTAGGCAAAAAGAGCTTAGTGTGGATCCCGCTATTTGGGCAGATCTACTGGTTATCGGGCAATATTCTGATCGATAGAAAAAATCGAAACAGCGCCTTCGATACCATGGCTAAAACTGCAGAAAAGATTAAGCAGAACCGTTTATCAGTGTGGATTTTCCCCGAGGGTACCCGCTCACGTGGCCGCGGCCTGCTGCCTTTTAAGGCTGGTGCTTTCCACACTGCGATTGCCGCAGGGGTACCTATAGTGCCAGTGCTCGCCTCTTGCCAGAGCCATATTAATTTAAACCGTTGGGATAATGGTGTGGTGATCATCGAGATGATGGCGCCTATTCCGACCGAAGGGTTAGACAAAGCCGATGTGAAGGCTTTTTCTGCCCAAGTGTATGAGACTATGTCGGCAAAATTTAACGAGATAAATCGTGAAGCGGCAACATTAATGGGTAAAACTCTCGAAGGCGATGACGTATAATAGCGCCAATTTGAGCCAGTTTTACCTTAACGGAGACAAATCCATGTCTATTGAAAGTCAATTAAAAGCCCAACTTGCCGAGAATCGTGACATAGTGCAAGCCCTGCTTGACGATGGCTCAGAGCCAGATGCGGAATACACCATTGAGCACCATTTCTCATCTAGCAACTTCGACCGCTTAGAAAAAGCTGCCGTTGATGCATTCAAACTCGGTTTTGAAGTCAACGACGCCGAAGAAATGGAGCTGGAAGATGGCTCAGTGATTTTCTGTTTTGATGCTATTGCTTACCACAAGTTGGAAGTGCCATTACTGGATAAAGCGACAGAGCAGTTACTGCAACTCGCGGCTAAGCAAAAAGTGGATTACGACGGTTGGGGCACTTACTTCGTTGGCGATGAAATCGACGATGAAGAAGGTGATGACGAAGAAGACGATGGTTTTCCGCACTAATTGCCGGAATTAAACGAATAATAAAAAGCCCATCTATGATGGGCTTTTTGCTTTACTAGGCAGAGGATTAGGCAGAGGTTTGCGCCGTATGTAGGATGCTGCAATTACGGCCTTTCTGTTTCGCCTCATATAAGGCTTTGTCTGAACAGGAAATCCAGCCAGAACTGCTAGTAATATGTTTGCCGATTTCGCACACGCCAAGGCTCACTGTGACTTTTATTTTCAGCCCTTCATACACAATAGTGGAGTCGGCAATTCTTTCCCGCAAACGCTCGGTAAAGTTGAGGGCATCGGCGCCACAGGTATTGGGCATGACCACCGCAAACTCCTCGCCACCATAACGGCCGACACAATCTGTCTCCCGCAGTGAATGGCTTAAGATATGGGCAATATGCTGAATAACCTTATCCCCAGCGACATGGCCATAGGTATCGTTGATATTTTTGAAATGGTCTATGTCTATCATGACCAGACTCGCCATCCCAGAATAACGGGCGTAGAGGTCAAATTCATGCTCTAAACATTGTTGCCAATGGCGACGATTATGCAGCTGTGTCAGGCCATCGGTTTGGCTGAGGCGTTCTAACTGCTCGTTGGCGGCCTTGAGCTGTAACTTGTTGACGGCGATGTCGGTGACATCATAAATAATCACGCTGATATGAGTGATTTTTCCGGTTAATGAGGCCAGAGGTAACAGCGTCACGTTCTGGTACATAAAATCGGCCCGTCCGGTAATCGGGCGGTAGTTTTTAAACTGAAACACGTAGGGTCTTTGTTCCCAGCTGATAAAGGCTCGATTTTTCAGCATAAAAACCGATTCCATCTTTTGCTTTAACCAAGTCGCTGGTAGCTCAGGGAAACGGGTGAACAGGTTCTGCCCTTTAATCGAATTAGGGGATACGCCGCTATGGTTCTCCATAAAGCCATTCCACAGTTGGATATTATAATCGCGATCTAATACCACTAGACCCACTTCGATGGTTTGCACCATATCGATAAGCCAATGGAGTTCGTTCATTGCGCTTTGATCGTTTGACATAAGGTAAAATCCAACTGATTAATCGAGTAAATAACCGAGCTTATAACTGAGCGTCGGAATAGAGTCTTCGGTAAATAGCAGTAACAAATCGCATTGAACATTATGGTTTTCAATACGATAGTTAATCTCCATTGCTAAGGTTCTGTGCCATTTTTCCGAGTTATCATGGATAAGATCGTTCACCGTACAGTGGCGGCCTAGCACTACAGGGTGAGCCTGGCTGAACTTCATATCGAGCTGCTCTGAGATCCCGTTCAGGAAGGCACCAATCAACACGTTGCCTGTGTCGATCAACACTTCTATCTCAGTGCTGATGTCCTCGGGATTGGCCAGCCCCATGAGTTTTGCCATGTCTTGAAAGCTAGAATCGTGGAATAACAGCAGGGCTTCTCCCGCCACGCCTGCGCCAATAAATCCTTGGCAGAGGGCTGATACTGTTGAGCTTTCTTCTGTCGCTTTGAGCGCCATCGTCAGCTCGCTGACTTCGAGTACGTTCACATTTGGGATAGGCAAGAGGACAAAAACATCGAGGAGCTTGGCTAGCAGATCGGCGGCGCGCCCCATGGCGACGTTGGCGATCTCTTGGCAGGCATCACGCATATCGACTTTGATCATCGGCGTGTCTTCCGCCTGCTCTTTCTGCGTTAAGGTGAGGATGCCGTATTCCTGCAGGATATTACTGATGGCGTCGGCACTGACGGGCTTTTGAATAAAATCCAATGCGCCTAAGGCTTTAACCCTTTCA
Organism: Shewanella sp. 10B; assembly: GCF_023475885.1. Classification (NCBI taxonomy): domain Bacteria; kingdom Pseudomonadati; phylum Pseudomonadota; class Gammaproteobacteria; order Alteromonadales; family Shewanellaceae; genus Shewanella; species Shewanella sp. 10B. The sequence continues at coordinate 857,940 of NZ_JAMDJO010000002.1, read as the reverse complement.
TGGGCTTTGATCTGAATATCTCCCGAGACCACAATAATCAGCGCGGGGAGATCGTTTTGCTGCACGGTCTGCAGCACTTCGTAACCATCCATGACTGGCATATTGAGATCGAGGAAGACGACTTCGCCTTTACCTGCGCGAATCGCATCTAAGCCTTCGGCACCATTGGTGGCGTAGGTGATCTCGACATCCCATTCTTTTGGTAGGGTACGAGCCATTTGCTTGCGCGCCATGGCGGAATCGTCACAGATGAGTACAGAGATTGTCATGCTGACTACAGATCCTTATTTGCCCATTTATTGAAGATAACACTAATTCTTAATCTTTGAATGACGAATTAAGCTCTTCGGGCAAGTTTGATTTATATCATCTATATGTAACCTATAGATTTTATTTACTAATTCCATCTGTTTACCCAATTAACCCTAAGCGTTAAGGGTAAAAGACCTTGGATAATCCAATCGAATTTCGTTTATCTATCGCAAACAGAATGTATGTTTTTGCGAGTATTTATACGCTTAATTCACCCAAAGGATGGCTACAGTCGGTTTGACACATCTGTAGATAAGAGCCGCTTCAATGCGATTGATGTTCAGAGATGAATACTTATAAGTAGGTGCAAATTGCATCCATGATTGAACATAAAGGGTTCACACTTCTGAAGTTATTAGGCTTCAACCTGAGCCTAGCATAATCACTCACTAATACTTAATGACAGCTGACAATATTTTGACTCATGTCAAAAATTAGCCTTATGTTACATCCTTTGGTGAATTATTCCAAACGTGTTAACATTTGTTCTGGCCTGACCAGTAACGGAATATTTCATGAGTGAGCCTTGTGTGCAAGTAACGATTGAGAATGGCATTGCTTATGTCCAGCTCAATCGACCAGAAAAATATAATGCAATTAATTATTTAATGTTTAGCGAGTTGGATAAAGCGATCAAACGTATTAAATCAAATTCGCGTATTCGATTGGTGATTTTATCTGGAGCCGGAGGTCATTTTAGCTCGGGGCTGGACGTAAAGAGTGTGATGTCGGCACCGATGCAGGCATTTAAATTGCTGTTTAAATGGTTGCCAGGCAATGCCAACTTAGCGCAGAGAGTCTCCCTTGGCTGGCAGCGTTTACCCGTGCCAGTAATTGCGGTGTTAGAAGGCTGCTGCTATGGCGGCGGCATGCAAATCGCCTTAGGTGCGGATGTTAGAATTGCGAGCCCAGACAGCAAGTTATCTATTATGGAAGCCAAATGGGGGCTAGTGCCGGATATGGCGGGCTTAGTGGCGCTCAGGCAAATCATGCCCAAGGATCAGGCAATGTTACTCAGTCTGACGGCCAAAGTGTTGTCGGGCGAAGAGGCTAGTCGCTTAGGGCTAGTGACTCAGCTAAGTGATAATCCCATGTTAAGCGCGCAGCAATTGGCTCAGGAGCTTCTCAATACCTCCCCCGATGCCGCAGCGGCGATTAAGTTGAGCATCAACCGCAGTTGGACGGCGTCGATTCGTGCACTGCTATGCCGTGAGTCGTGGAGCCAAGTGAGACTGTTACTCGGGAAAAATCGCGCGATTGCGGCGACTCGTCAGCTAAAGGAGCCCAATAAAGCCTATCAAGATCGCCAATCGGGTTGGTAGTGACATCATTCTATCTAGATAACGCATAACAACGGATTGCTTAAGCTTTAGAAAGACTTGACCTCAATTGGCGCCGCTCATACGGGCGGCGAATCCCCTAATGGCGCTTAAACAATTCTGCCATGCACTCTCGTTATCCAGATTTAATGCCAATGTCGTTTGCCGATAATTCGGCGCTTCTAACGTCACGGCGAGGCTTTTGCGTTGCTCTGCCGTTTCTAACGATGCGGGGTGACCATCGGGTGATTGAATATCGAGTATCGGCATAGTGAGCTTCGCCAGTTTCTCGGCGATGGCTTGGTTACGCGCCTCATCTTCGCTGTAGGGATTGATGACGATTAATACATCTGGATCGGCAATTTTCTTTTGGCTTAATAGGCTTATCAATAATCCCGCACTTTGATCTGCGGTGATCAACACTCGTTTACCGGGGAAGTCGGTGCCAACGCTGTCGAGCTGTGACATGCTTTTGACTAAAAAGTCTTCCTGCTCAAGCAGATGCTTATTGCTCTGCTCGGGTTTTACTTTTTGGCTCGGTTTATTCGAAGGGCTGCTTAACTGCGCCGAACCTGCGGAGGTCACTTCGGTCGCCGGGGTGGCAAAGTTGGGGGCGGGCGGCTCTGTGGGCGGGGTAAGGCTTAAACTGGCCCAGCCGGCCGCATTGATATTACGTCTGACAAAGGCCATTAATCCGGGCGCATCGGCGGTGCCATTGGTGGCGGGTAAAATAATCGCGGCGCCGAGTTTTTTGCGGCCTTCCCATGAACGGACTAAGAGTTCGAGCGGCTGATCATCTATGGTGATCTGCTTAATTTCATTGGCGGGTAAATAGTTGCTCGTTCTTTTCGCCGCAGCTTGCCCCTTGGGCGCTGTGCTAGGCTGGCTCGTCTCGGCGTTCTGGGGAGTCGTCTCTGGCGCCTGAGTAGTAGATTCTGGCGTCTGCGGGCTGGATTCAGGTGCCTGAGTACTTGTTTCAGGTGCCTGAGTATTGGGGTCTGGCGCTTGAGTGCTGGGATCGGCGGCGAATAAGCTCGCACTGGCGAGAGCTAAGGCTAGGCCCAATACCGAGGAGATAATACGCGCCATAGAATTGATAACCACCTGTGTAGTCTCATAAATTCAATTAGCTAGAGTATAACCTGAAGCGGCGTAGCAGAAGCAATTTTTGCTTGAGGTCGTGACGGCTACCGCGCATAGCAGCGCCCTAGATCCAGTCCATAGCCATACTTATTGTAAAGTCGGAAAGAGAAAATAAAAGCGCCCAGCATTTGCTGGGCGTTTGCATATTCGCTTAAGCGAACCTGAGGAGGTTCTTGCTTACCGTTATTACGGATTAGACGTGGCTCACCAATACCATACGGATCGCATCGAGCTGTAGCTGACTCGCGTCGAGGTAAGTGCTCAGTTCCTGCATTTGATTACGCAGGTACTCTAACTCTTCCTCACGGATATTCGGGTTAACCGCTTTCAAGGATTCTAAACGGTCTAATTCGCCGGTCAGTTGGCTGGTCATTTTCTCACGCGCCTGCGCCACTAACTCGTTCACCGCGGCTTGGGCATATTCTTCACCCTTAGCAAATAACGGATGCAGAATCGGTTGTGAAGCTGTGACTAACTTGCTGCCAATATGGCGGTTAACCGCGCTTAACTGTTTGTCAAAGCTGGTGTAATCCACCTTAGCTGACAAATCGTTACCGTTTTTATCCAGCAGTACGCGAATAGGCGTTGGTGGCAGATAACGATATAACTGGCTCGATTTAGGCGCCGAGGCATCCGCCATATAAATCAGTTCTAAGAACAGGGTGCCTGCGGGTAAGGCTTTGTTTTTCAAAATCGCGACGCTCGTCGTGCCAGTGTCAGAGCCGGTGATCAGATCTAAGCCTGTTTGTACTAACGGATGTTCTTGAGTGATCAGGGCGATATCATCACGGGACAGCGCGGTATCACGGTCGAAGGTGACCGTTACGCCATCCTCATGCAGGCCCGGATAGGTTGGGAACATCATGTGTTCGCTTGGGCGCAGAATGATAGAGTTTTCACCTTTATCTTCTTGATCGACACCGATAATGTCCCACAAGCGGATCACCGAACCAATCAGCTTAGTGTCCTGATCGCTTTGGGCTAAACGTTCGACAATCGCCTTGGCCTTATCGCCGCCGTGGGAGTTGATTTCAAGCAGCTTATCGCGGCCTTGCTCCATAGCGTGTTTCAGTTCTTTGTAACGGCTCTGAGTGTGGTTGAGCAGATTGGTTAACTCATCTTCATCCCCGCCGACGAGAACGTTTAACAGATCTTCGGCAAATTCACTGTACAGCACATGGCCACTTGGACAGGTCAGCTCGAAGGCATTCAGGCCTTGATGATACCAGTTGAGCAGACGCTCCTGCGCCGTATCTTGCAGATAAGGCAGGTGAATTTGGATATCGTTCTTTTGACCAATACGGTCTAAACGGCCGATACGTTGTTCTAATAAATCTGGGTTTAATGGCAGATCGAACAGCACTAAGTGGCTGGCGAACTGGAAGTTACGTCCTTCGGAGCCGATTTCTGAACAGATTAGCGCCTGAGCGCCGCCTTCTTCCTGGGCGAAGTAGGCTCCCGCCTTGTCGCGCTCGATGATCGACATGCCTTCGTGGAAGACTGTGGCTTGGATGCCTTCACGGGTACGCAGGGCTTCTTCTAAGCTCAGGGCGGTATCGGCGCCGCTGGCGATGATCAGCACTTTCTTGCTGCGGTGCGATTTTAAGAACTCGATTAACCAATCCACGCGAGGATCGAATTTCCACCAACTGGCGCTGTTATCTTCAAATTCTTGGTAGAGCTTTTCAGGGCTTAGGGCTTGTGCTGCTTTTGCTTCTAAGGTCTTACGGCCACCCATCATCTCATTCACACGGGCAGCAGTGAGATACTGCTCAGGCATTGCATGGGGATAGGCGTTGAAAATACGTTTCGGGAAGCCTTTTACCGAGGCGCGGCTGTTGCGATAAAGCACGCGGCCAGTGCCGTGGCGATCGAGCAATTCTTGCAGCAACTCGCTGCGGGCCGCTTGTTGCAGTTCGCTGTCGATATCTTCGGCTTGAATTAACCGAATGCTCGGCGCTATGTCTTTCTCGCTGAGTAATTCGGTGAGGCTGTTGATGGCGGCATCGGATAATTTTCCGTCGCCCGCTAAGGCTTCGGCGGCAACGGCGACATCTTTGTAGCTGTTTTCTTCGGCGAGGAAGGCATCGTAGTCGTAGAAACGATCTGGGTCGAGCAAACGCAGGCGCGCAAAGTGGCTCTCATGGCCGAGTTGGTCCGGCGTTGCGGTCAGCAATAATACCCCTGGCACCACTTCGCTCAATGCTTCAACCACTTGGTAGGCACGGCTCGGGGCTTCTTCGGTCCACTCTAAGTGGTGGGCTTCGTCGACGACCAGCAGATCCCAATCGGCATCGAGTGCTTGGTCGAGACGTTTCTTTTTACGCAGTAATTCGAGGGAACAAATCACTAACTGCTCGGTGTAGAAAGGGTTGTCATGATCGGCAAAGGCTTCAACACAACGGTCTTCATCAAATACCGAGAAGCGCAGGTTAAAGCGGCGCAGCATTTCCACTAACCACTGATGGCGCAGGGTATCCGGCACAATGATCAGCACCCGCTCGGCGCGGCCTGTGAGCAGTTGTTGATGGATAATCAGACCCGCTTCGATGGTTTTACCTAAACCCACTTCGTCGGCCAGCAATACACGCGGCGCATAACGGCGACCCACTTCATGGGCAATCCACATCTGGTGGGGGATAAGACCGACGCGTGGACCCTGTAAGCCGAGTAAATCTGAGGTCGCCAATTGATGACGCAGTAACTGGCATTGATAACGAATGCCGAAACGGTCGAGGCGGTCAATCTGACCGGCAAACAGGCGATCCTGCGGTTTGTTAAAGCGAATATTGTGGTTTAACAGAGTCTCACGCAGGCTGGCTTTTTCGCCCGTTTCGCTGTGGATACCGTGGTAGACGACGAGGCCGTCTTTTTCGGTGAGTTCTTCAACCGCGAGGCTCCAGCCTTCATGGCTTTCAACCGTATCGCCAGGGTTGTATATGACACGGGTCAGGGGGGCTTCGTTGCGCGAGAACATGCGGTTCTCACCAGTCGCAGGGAATAACACTGTGACCATACGGCCTTCAACTTGTACGACTGTTCCTAAACCAAGCTCTGACTCGGTATCACTTATCCAACGTTGTCCTAAGGCAAACGGCATCTTAAATTCTCATCTCTGGGCGGACTCTAACAAAGGGCGCGTATGTTATATCAATACTAGGGATATTTGAATCGCCCTCTCACCCGTTAGAGCCTAATTCCCCATACACTAGATTACAAATTGAACAGTGAAGAAAATTCTCTATAGTCGTTCGATGATTTGTCATGCTACTGTCATATCGAGGGACCTACACTGCCCTCGAGTCACCGACTTAAACACAGGTTCGTTCGGTTGGCATTCAGAGAGAATGGTGCCAATATTAGTTTAAGCCGCTAGCCGTCTTTATTAAGTAGAGGCTTGAACTTTAAGATCATTCTTTAGCTCGCCAACTGACATAGGAGCCATATCCACTCACCGGGAAAGAGATGTAGCATAAAAACAATCGAGCACTCTGGAGGCGCCATGGAACAAGACGACAGAAAGTTGTTTGTACTGGATACCAATGTGTTACTACATGAACCTTTGGCGATCTATTCGTTTAAAGAGCACGATGTGGTCATTCCGATGACAGTGCTAGAAGAGCTAGACCAGATTAAAGATCGAAAGAGTGACGTGAGTCGGGATGCTAGGGTCGCCATACGGGCGCTGGAAGATACCCTAGGCGGTGATACTACACCGGAACAAATCATTAATGGTGTCCCTTTACCGAGTCGAGAAGGGCATGCCGATGCGATAGGGGCGCTGTCTATTTTCCCTGACCATCTTGTCGATTTTACCCTAGGCGCCCTGCCGGGGGATGGCAACGATAACCGCATTATCAACACCGCTTTGCACCTGCAAAACCTCCACCATCCACGTACCGTGGTGTTAGTCACTAAAGATATCAATATGCGTCTTAAGGCCAAGGGCGCGGGCATTCAATTGGTTGAGGATTATCGAACCGACCAGCTGATCGATGATATTCGTTTCCTCAGCAAGGGCTTTTATCAATTCGAAGGAAATTTCTGGGAACACTTAAACAAAGTATCCACTGAGCGCCACGGTCGACATACGATTCACGAAGTCCCATTAAAAGATTTAGACAACGAACCCTTCTACATTAACCAGTATCTGATTGATACCGAATCTGATTTTTGTGGCCGCGTGACCGAGCGTAGCGATACCCATCTGCATATTTTAGATCTGGGCCGCGAGCGCTTAAAAAACCTCGAGGCTTGGGGAGTAAAACCTAAGAATGTTTACCAAGGTATGGCGTTGCAGGCGCTGCTCGATCCCGATATCGACCTGGTGATCTTAACCGGGCCCGCGGGTTGCGGTAAAACCTTGCTGGCAATGGCGGCGGCACTTGAGCTGGTGGTGGAGCGCAATCGCTACGATAAGGTGATTGTGACTCGTAATACGCCGGAAATCGCTGAGTCGATAGGTTTTTTACCCGGCACCGAAGAAGAGAAGATGATGCCATGGCTGGCGGCGATTACCGATACCTTAGAAGTGCTGCATAAGAATGATGTGAATCCCACAGGCAGTTTGAACTACATCATGGAGAAGGCGAATATCCAATTTAAGTCGATCAACTTTATGCGCGGCCGCTCGATCCAAAACTCCATCGTGCTCTTGGATGAATGTCAAAACCTGACGGCGTCGCAGATCAAAACCATGATCACTCGGATGGGTGAAGGCACAAAATTGATTTGTTGCGGTAACTTAGCGCAGATCGATTCGAATTATCTCACCGCAGTGACCTCGGGGTTAACCTACATAGTGGAACGTTTTAAAGACTTTGAAGGCAGCGCCAACCTGTACTTGAATGGGGTAGTGCGTTCACGCTTGGCCGAATACGCCGAAGAACATCTCTAACTATTTACTTTATTGTTACAAAAGGTCTCACTCGTGGGACCTTTGTTTTTACGCATTTCTATGTTTTTCAATCAACTAATCATAGACTTTGACAGCCTTCGTACGGCAATTATTTGATGCGACTCGGGGTTTCTTCCTGCTAATATATGAAGCCATAAATGAACTCAGTCACTTTTGCCACCGATGGCTAAAATCAAGCGCTGCAATCAAGGGTAGTGGATGAAATCGAGTGAGCCGGATCTCCAGCTAAAATCGCCGATCCAAAAGAATTATAACCGTGCTGTTTTTTATACTTATATCGGCGTGATTGTCCTGTCGTTGCTGACGGCGTGGATGTTTTTCGATCGCCAAAAAACTCAGCAGATGGATCAGCGTGAAGAGCAGGTCGAGCGTCACGTATTGCAAATCGACTTATTGCTGGAGTCGAGCATCCGCGCGGTGAAGAGTTTGCGGGATGTGGCCGTGGATCACCTGCGCTTAGGGGAGCTGGTGCGTAAAGAGCGTTTACCGCAATACGGCAAATTTAATGAAAGTGGTCAGTATTTTACCTTAGAGCCTAACTACGCCAAGGGCGGTAAACCCTTTACCAACATGGGGCGGATCACGGGCGCGGGTTCCCTCGATGGTCGCAGCGATAAGTTCTACCAAGAGCTGGAAATGCTGTTTGAATTGTCACTGTCTTTCCCTGTCGCGAAGGAAGCCGCACCTAAAGCCTCGGCGATTTATTATTTATCGCGTCAGCGGATGATGTCCTACTTCCCTTGGACCAACGGTGATCAGCGTTTTAGGGACGAGCTGCTCAATAAGAAACAATTCCAATACGCCACCCCGGCGATGAACCCGCAGCGCAGTGTGTTTTGGAGTGAGGCCTATGTCGATTCGACGGGCAAAGGCTTGCTGACCACCTTAGGTGTGCCCGTTTATCTCGACGATGAGTTTATGGGCTCAATTAACCTCGATATGACCTTGGCCTCATTGGCGCGGCAAATTCGAGTGTACTTCAAGATGCCGGGGACGGTGATCCTACTCGATCAGCAGAACAATATTTTGTCCCACAGTGACTTCGATGGCTCTGATATCAATCGGGTGTACCACATCAGTCAGCGCATTCCGTCTGAGCTGCATTCGCTCCCAGAGTCCGAATTATTTGATGCCCACGAAGGCATTATTCGCAACGGTTACTATATTCACTCGGTCGCGCTGCATAACGCGCCGTGGCGCTTGTTGTATCTGCAAAATGAAGACGATCTGTTCCAAGATTCGGTCGAAAAACTGCAACTGACCTTTATCCTCGTAGTCATCGCCCTGTCGGTACTGGTGACCATAGTGCACTGGCAAACCCGCCGCTCCTTCGTGAGCCCTGCATCGCGGCTGTTATCGCACTTAGAAGGCTGCTCCCAAGAGCCGCGTAAACCGCCGGAAAAAATCACTCCGGGCTGGGAGCCTTGGTTCCTGCTGGTGAGCCGCATCTTTGAGGAAAACAAGCAATACACCCATCATTTGGCCGAGCAAAATAAGCGACTCGACAAACTGGTCGCGCGCCGTACCGAGCGGTTAAAAGATGCGACCGAACGCCGTGAGCGTGAGTATGCGTTGTTGCGCTCCTTACTCGACTCCATCCCTGAAGCCATTGTCTTTAAAGATAAAGAAGGCAATTACCTCGGCTGTAACAAGGCCGCCGAGCGGATGCTGGGCTACACCGAAAGCGAGATGATTGGTCTGTCGTCGGAGGATTTAACCTCGCCGGAGATGGGCATTCGTATTCGCGCCGAGGATGAGCAGATCTTAAAAGATCGCACGCCGCTGCGTTATCAAGAGAAAGTCGAGTTAGCCGGCAAACCTGTGTTGCTCGACACCCTGAAACTGCCTTTCTATAACCGTCGTGGCGAGCTGCAAGGCTTAATTGCCGTGTGGCGCGATGTCACGCGTGAGTACGAGTCCGCCGAGCAGTTACGCCTGTCGGAGGAGCGTTACCATTTAGCGATGGACGCGGTGGAAGACGGTCTGTGGGACTGGTATCTGGATTCAGAGCATATTATTTGCAACCCATCCTATTATTCGATGCTGGGCTATAAACCCAATGAATTCCCTGCGTTAGTGTCGGCTATCGACCAGCTGACGCATCCCGACGATAGAATTCGGGTCGAAGAATACCGTAATCAGTATCTGCAAAATCCCGTCGATGCCTATGAGATCGAGTTTAGGATTTTAGGCAAAAACGGCAGCTATCACTGGGTGCTTTCCCGCGGTCGGGTGGTGGAATTTACCGCCGATGGTCAGCCTAAGCGTATGGTCGGTACCCACAAGGACATCACGCGCCATAAGAGTAACGAAGTAGCACTGTTGGAGGCTAAGCAGGACGCGGAACTGGCGAACCTGTATAAGAGTGAGTTCTTGGCTAACATGAGCCACGAAATCCGCACGCCAATGAACGCCATTATCGGTATGTTGCAGTTAGCGCAGCGTACCTCGCTGACGGCGCAGCAGAAGGATTACCTCGAAAAGGCCGGATTCTCGGCGCAGTCGTTACTGCGGATTATTAACGATATTCTCGACTTCTCTAAGATTGAAGCGGGTAAGTTAGAGCTAGAGCGGGTGCCATTCCCGCTGGATAAAGTGCTCGACCATGCCCTCGATCTCAATGCGCTTAAGGCGCAGGAGCAAGGCGTCGAGTTATTACTGTATGCGCCAGTCACGGCAGGCCTCATTCTTAAGGGCGATCCGCTGCGCTTAGGCCAAGTGCTGATTAACCTGTTATCGAACGCGGTGAAGTTTACCCAATCCGGTGAGATTGAACTGGGCTGCGAAGATGTGGGCGAGCGCGACCATCGAATTACCTTAAAATTCTGGGTACGGGATACGGGTATTGGGATTAGTAAAGATCAGCAGGAAAAACTGTTCGATGCCTTTGCTCAGGCCGATGGTTCGACGACCCGTAAGTACGGTGGCACGGGATTAGGTTTATCGATCAGTAAGCATTTGGTCTCCATGATGGGCGGCAAGATGCAGGTGCAGAGTGAGTTAGGCGTTGGCAGTACCTTCAGCTTTACCATCAGCTTTGAGATTGCCGAAGAGGCCAAGGTTGAGCCCTTAGTGGTGCCTGAAAAACTCAATAATTTACGTACACTTGTGGTGGATGATAACCCAACGGCGCTGCAAATTTACTCGGCATTGATGCGTGACTTCCACTTCGAGGTGGATACTGCTGCAAGCGGCGCCGAGGCGCTGTATAAGTTGTCGCGGGATCCTATCGATTTATTGTTGCTCGATTGGATGATGCCAGAGATGGATGGTGGCGATGTGATCACTGCCATCGATACCATGGTGGCCGAAGGCCGCATCGCAAAACGGCCCATTATCATCATGATGACCGCCTATGCGGCGGAACCTTTACAGCACGAAGTCGACAGTGCCAATGTGTTTGCCGTGTTGCAAAAGCCCTTTAAGGCATCGAGTCTGTTCGATGAGATCATCGCCGCCTTTGCCGATGAGCCAAGGCTTAATGTGGTGCAACCTATTGATGAAGTGCCGGTAGAAGAGGGTGAACATACAGGGCTTGTGCTCTTGGTGGAAGATAACTTTATCAACCAACAGGTGGCGACTGAGCTGCTAAAGAGCGCAGGATACGAAGTCGTTGTTGCAGGGAATGGCCAAATTGCCCTCGATATTATCGACTCTCGCCCCTTCGATGCGGTATTAATGGATATTCAAATGCCAGTGATGGACGGGTTAACCGCGGCGCGGGCACTGCGTGAACGCTTTAGTGCCGACGTGCTGCCTATTATCGCCATGACGGCCCATGCGATGTCGGGCGATCGAGAAAAGAGTCTCGCGGCAGGGATGAATGCCCACATTACTAAGCCGATAGTGTTAACTGAACTGTTTGAAACCTTATCGCATTGGATAAAACACAAGAATAATCATCATTAATTGTTTGCCCGGGGCCAATGATGGCCCCGCGTGGTTTAGATTTTGTGTAACATGACCACGTAGACAGCCTAATCAGGAGGAAAGATGAAACCCCATAGCCTAGCCCTCGCCATCCTACTCTTAGGTTTACCCGCGTTGAGCGTCGCCGCGGATCTGCCGAGCACTAAAGTCGTTAAGCAGAGCCAAGCCGCTAAGGGATTTCTTAATCTTTACTATGAGCCAAGCGAGGGGGAGTTATACCTCGAGGTGAGCCGTTTAAATCAGCCTTTTTTATTGGTGACTAGTTTGCCTGAAGGGGTCGGTTCTAACGATATCGGTCTCGACCGTGGTCAATTAGGTCAAACTCGCATGGTGCAGTTTGAGCGCCAAGGTCCCTACATCCAACTTAAGCAACTGAACACCCAGTATCGCGCTAATACCCAAGACGCCGCCGAAAAGCGCGCCGTGGATGAGGCCTTTGCCGATTCGGTATTGTGGCAGGGTAAGTTACTCGATGGTAAGCCAGATATGGTGGCGATCAGCGAGTTGGTACTCAACGATCTGCACGGTGTCGCGGATGCTCTACTGCATCGCGGGCAGGGGAATTATCGCCTCGATTTAACCCGCTCGGCGATTTTACCCGCTGGGGTGAAATCTTTTGAAAAGAATAGTGATGTGGATGTGCAGCTTACCTTTAAAGCCGATGCGGCGGGTGAGCAAGTGGCTAAGGTCACGCCCGATGGCACCTTAATGTCGGTGCGGATGCGCTACTCCTTTGTCGAGCTGCCCGATGAGGGCTATCAACCCCGCGCTTATCATCCTATGAGCGGCTATTTATCCGATGAGTATCGCGACTATGCCACACCGTTTTCGGCGCCACTGGTGCAGCGGTTTATTTTGCGCCACCGTCTGCAAAAGGTGAATCCTGGCCCTGCACCGAGCGAAGTAGTCAAGCCCATCACCTATTACCTCGACCCAGGCGTGCCTGAGCCTATCCGCTCGGCGCTACTCGATGGTGCACGCTGGTGGGAAACGGCCTTCACCCAAGCGGGATTTATCAACGGCTTTAAGGTTGAACTCTTGCCGCCCGATGCCGATCCGCAGGATATTCGCTACAACATGATCCAGTGGGTACACCGCGCCACGCGCGGATGGTCCTACGGCGCGGCGCTAACCGATCCGCGTACCGGCGAAATCATCAAAGGCCAAGTGACCTTAGGTAGCTTGCGGGTGCGCCAAGATTACTTGATTGCCAAAGGCTTAACTGCGGGCTGGCGTGATAGAAGCGCCGCCGAGCAAGCGGCTAATGACTTAGCCTTGGCGCGTATTCGCCAACTTGCCGCCCATGAGGTCGGCCATACCTTAGGCTTAGATCATAACTTTGCCGCATCGACTAATCAGGATGCCTCAGTGATGGATTATCCCCATCCTAAGATCATGCTGAAAGGCAATGACATTGATATATCAGCACCCTATGGCGTAGGTGTCGGGCCATGGGATAACTTTGCTATCGCTTACGGCTATAGCGATGAAGGCGATGTAACGGCGCAGCAGGCGCTGCAAAATCAGTTGCTGGTCGAAGTGGCTCGAAAAGGGCTGCGCTATATTGGCGAAGCCGATTCGCGCCAAGCGGATGCCAGCCAAGCCTATGCGAGTTTATGGGACAGCGGTGACGACCCTATCGCGCAGCTGCTGGATTTGACCCGTATTCGCGCTAAGGCCATCGAAGGTTTTAGCAGCACGGCACTGTTGCCGGGCGAGCCACTGGGTGAGTTAGCCGATGCCTTTGTGCCTATCTATTTGCTTAACCGTTACCAAATCGATGCGGTCACTAAGTTTATTGGCGGCACTGACTATAATTATTTGTCTATCGGTGAGGGTAGTCGCTGGAGCTATATCGCGCCGCAGTTACAAATGTCGGCCCTCGATGCGCTGCTCAGCACCTTAGATGTGGCCAGTTTAACGGTTCCGCAAACCTTACTCGATACGCTGGTGCCTAAAGCGGGCAATTATCAAGCGACGCGGGAGTCTTTCGAGTCTGGGCTTGGGGTGGTGAGCGATCCCCTCGGCATGGCGGAAGTGTTAGCGCGCCATACTGTGGGTCAGCTATTAATGCCACAACGCTTAAATCGCGTCAGCCAAGGGGCAATGGCAGATAATGAGCAGCTCTCGGTCGAAACCTTACTCAATAAGCTGTTTGCCGCGACCCTTTATCAAGAAGATAAGCTCGCTCTGATTGAAGGTGTGTGGATGCGGGTAAATGCGGTGGTGATTGATGAACTCTTGTCTGCGTATCACGACCCGCAAACCTCGGCAGAGGTGAAGGCGGCAATTTACGAGCGCGCCCAATTTGTGATTAAACAGCTCAAAGCCAAAGCGAATCGCGCGAATGCTAAGGTGGCCTCCCACTACACTTGGTTGCAACAGGGGCTGAGTGCAGGGCTCACAGATGCCAACAGCAAACTCATTCCTAACCCCTTGAAACTGCCGCCGGGCTCACCAATCTAAGCTTGGTTTTCAGCATCATAGGCGCTAACGAGGTGATTCGTTATGCGCCTATTTCTTTTGGGTTTCTAGGATAAAAATGTTCGGCTTTACGCTCAATATGGGTAAAGCGGCGAGTATTTTTATAGGGTAGTTTCATAAAGCCAGATACCCCATGGCCTTGAATTTTACCTACATAATGCAAAATGCGGTCGAGGCTAGCGCGAAACGCCGCCTGTTTACGTGGATTGAGCAGTTTTAAGTAGCTGTGGATCTTTAAGTGATTCGGTAGCGCCTCGAAAATGATGCAGCCCGTGTGGTGGATTTGGTTGATACGCGCCAATTCCTCCATGATTTCACTTGGTAATTCGAGGTTTTCATCCGGATCCTTACCGTCTTCAAAGTAAGAGTGCAGCCGAGATTTATCTTCGAGGGTCGGCACATCTCCGACTTCGAAGGGCAGTTGGAGATCGGCGCTGGCGACAAAGGGTTCGCTGGTGTTTTCGCGCTCGATATGCAGCGTGTCCCTAGCGTTAAAGAAGCAGGCCTTAAACACTCCGATACGCTTAATCCCCCGCGCGAGTGTCACCATATTATTAACGGCGATGATGAGGGCACTCTTTTGTTTAGCATCGTAGATGGCGAGGTTGGAGTCGATAAACACGCCCGTTTCCTGCCAATGGATAGCAAGGCCACCCACGATAGGGTATTGACCGAGTCGCCCCACGGCGGCGATAAAGCCCTTTTCGGTATCGCCCATGCCGGCTAAGAAGTTGCGATAGTATTTTTCGAGCTGGATGTCATCCATCTTAGCGATGGGATCCTGCGCGTTATGTTCCTTTAAAAAGGATTTACGCGAGCTATAACTGACGGTTTCGACATCTTTTTCGCGGGATTGTACCCAGACTGGGATTTCACCCAGCAGTTCGGTTTTGGGCAACTCGGGTAAGTGTATTCTATGGCTGTGGCGCATGCTTTTGAGAAAATAATCCCCCGCCAGATTGCGCTGCACGGCATCAATACTGAGCATGCCTTCCAAGGTGCGCGCCAACTCCATGGGTAAGCCTATGCTGGTGGGCGGGATCACCTGCGCGCCGAAGCGACTTGCCTGTCCTGAGGCCAAGGCATACAAGGTCGCAGCTACGCCTTGCTCGTCGAAACGCGGGCTGGAGAGCGCGCCATTTAGCTGTTCTTCACCGATAAAATACACGTCCCCCATGCGGGCATTGGTGTGCTGCTGATCGCTCGACATCAACGTCATCACATTGTCTTCGACGGCCTTGTTATATTCATCCCGTTGCGCAAATACGGCCGAGCCCCAGTCGATTAAGGATAAATGTTGGCTTTCAATATCATAGACAAGGTTCGAGGGCTTAATGTCGCCATGCACTAAGGGTTTTCCCGTTCGCAGATAGTAGAGAATATCGGCCAGTTGGCGGGCAATACTCATCACCATGGCGGGGGGCAGGGCGCCTAAGCGGCGGCAAAGCTGTTCGAGATCTTCACCCTTAGCACGCTCCATCACTAAGATCCCTTGTTTGCCGACCCGCTCAAATTTGATCGCCCCTGGAATGTTAGGGTGTTTGAGTAAGGACAGCATAAAGGCTTCTTCCTCTAAGCGATCTTGAATATGCTGCGGCAGATTAATTCTTGAGAATTTAAATACATGGGCTTCATCGGCCTGATTAATCCCCGCAAACACAAAGCCGTAAGCCCCCTTACCGATAAACTCAATGTCGCGATAACCCAACTTACTTAACTGTTGTTTACATAAACGGATCCACGCCTTGTGCTTACGGGCATCGTTGGCTTTGAGCAAGTAAATGGATTGCTCTTCGGAAATGTAAAAATGTTGTAATTGGGGTGTTTGCAATGCGCGACTCCTTGTTTTGGTTATTTAAACAGTAAGCGAGGCTGATAAGCAAATCGGCTTAGGATGCTGTGACTGGTGTTGCCTGCGATAAACTTGTGATTTTTAGGGCTTACCTATCCCATCATTTCGTCGCTGACTTTGATTTATATCAAGTTAAATCGTATGGAGTCTAGGTAATCTTAAGCACATTGGATGGGATACATTTTTGTTAAATTTCCCGTGGACAAAGTGGATGAAAGGAGGGCATATGCCCGCCCAAGATAAGGCTTTATTGATCGAGTTGTTAGAGTTTCCGCGTAAGCGAATTTTGCAGTCAATGGAGGTGACCCATTGTCCACATGCGGTATTTTTTAATGATCGCGATGAGCAGTGTCTCACTTGCCACCAGGGCATGGAATGTATCTGGATGAACCAGAACGATGAGCTGGTAGCCGTCGAGCAAAAATCCGTCGCCGAGCTTAAGCAGCAGTTGCTGATCGCCGTTGACTTTATCGACTCATCCCTAAGTCCGCATCATTTGTCGCGCCGCCAATGCCAGTGTGAGAATTGCGTTTGGCTCCGCCGGGTACAAACGGCACTGGCTTAGTCATTAACTGTTTACATCTCTATGATTAACATACGGTATCTGAGATTTTGCATCCACCCGTGAATGCCATTAGAGTAAGGATAACTTTAGTCATTTGAGATATACCTATGGAACCCGGTTTTTGGCATGAGAAGTGGCAGCAACAGCTGATTGGTTTTCACCAGCAAGATATCAATCCCTTTCTCGTAAAGTATTGGCATACCTTGGCATTGCCTGCCGAGGCCCAAGTTTTCGTTCCCCTGTGTGGCAAATCTTTAGATATGTGCTTTTTAGCCGAGCAGGGGCATCAAGTGATTGGTTGTGAGTTAAATGAACTCGCAGTGCAGCAGTTTTTCGAAGATAACCAATTACCTATGCAGCAAAGCACGCTGGGTGAGCATCAGCATTATCACACCGAGCAGGTGAGTTTATATCAAGGGGATATCTTCACTTTGCCTGCGTCTATTACGGCGCAAGTGAGTGGTTTTTATGATCGCGCCGCCTTGATTGCTTGGCCTGAGAGCATGCGGGCGCAATACGCCAAGCAATTAGCGCAGTTATTGCCCCAGGGCAGCGTAGGTTTATTAGTGACACTCGATTACCCGCAAGAGGCCTTAAGTGGGCCGCCTTTTGCGGTGTCACCAACTTGGGTGGAGACACATTTAAGTGACGATTTTGACATCCAACTCTTGGATTGTCAGGACGTGCTTGCGGACAACCCAAGGTTTGTTAAGAAAGAAGTTCCTTGGCTGAATGAAGCAGCTTATCTATTAAGACGCAGATAATCAGATTGCATCCCATTGAGTTCAAAGCATTTATGCTTTTGGGCTGAGTGGGATGTGTCATTAAGGGGTAATATGATTATCGCAAAATAGGGGGATGCGCTGAGATTTGCGGTAGTCCCTTTAAGGCGAGTGCCTCGCTCAAGGAACAAGAATTGAAATACAGATATAGTTTGACAGAAAAAGAGCAGGAGGCTCGAAGTTAAGCCACTTCGTAGTAATTAGGTTCAATTTCTAATTGGTTCTGAATAATTTGTACGGCCATTCTGGCGCACTTACCGCATTGATCGGCAACGCCTAAACGCTTTTTAACGTCAGCAAGGCTAGAGTCGCCCTGACTTACCGCGTTTTTGATTTGCGTATCTGTGATGGCATGGCAGAGACAAACGTACATTTTTTCGACTCCAAAACGAATTGAGCTAATTCTAAATGAAAACGCTTATCAAATGCAATCCTAATGGTGTACTTGTTGTGTTGGTTATCTATTTTGTTACTCATCGCACATTTTCTAGGCTATGCTCAGAGTTCTGGAGGCGGGAAAAGGAGAGATGATTTTAGCGGTAATGGAGCATTGGACACGATCAAGGATGGATAACTCATGGACGATGGAATAATAAATTCACAATAAATCCAAGGGTTATCATGAGAAAGAATTTACCAGTCACACAGCGGGAATACGATTATCCAGCGGATTGGATTTTGTTGTCGACGACCGACACCAAAAGTCATATTACCTATGCCAATCCCTCATTCTGTACCGTTGCGGGATATGAGCTCAGTGCCATGTTGGGCCAGCCCCACAATATGGTGCGTCACCCCGATATGCCACCCCAAGCTTTTGAAGATCTTTGGAAAACAATCCGTAAGGGTGAGCCTTGGAAAGGCATTGTCAAAAACCGCTGCGCCAATGGTGACCATTATTGGGTTGATGCCTATGTGTCGCCGATTGTGGTGAATGGTCAGGTGGCCGAATTTCAGTCGGTACGTACTAAACCCAGCCGTGAACAGATCAACAGAGCTGAAGCCGCCTACGCCGAGTTAAATAAAAACGGTCAAGTTAAGGCGCTAAAACGCACCTTAGAGATGCCGACTAAGTTGGCGTTACTCGCCTTAGTTGCCCTGTTGCCCATGTTGTATTTGGCGCTGCAGATTGGAGTGGTGGGATTTGTGGCATTAGCCATCAGTGCTCTAGCGCTGTTTATCGGTGGCAATCTGATCTTAGGCCGTTATCGCACTCTGGTTGCTAAAGCGAAGAAAATCTACGACAACCCTTTGATGGCACACATTTATACGGGGCAATCCGACGATTTAGGGGCTATCGATCTCGCGCTGCAAATGCAAAATTCTGAGCTTAAATCCGTGCTTGGCCGCGCGCGCGATTCCTGTGATAACGTCAGTCAGCAAGCGAAAATCTCTGCAGCCAAAGGTGAAGAAATTCAAGGGACAAGCCAGTCACAACTGGCCGAGATTGAACAAGTGGCCACGGCCATGCAGCAGATGACGGCAACCCTTGGGGATATGTCCTCAAATTGCGCCGATGCGGCGAGTGCGTCACAGATGGCGTCACAGCAGACAATCAACGGCGATAAAACCGTTGTCAGTACTATTCAGTCGATTCAGGCGATGGCGCAGCAGTTACAGGAAACCTCGCAGGTGATCACTGAGTTAGAAGGGCATAGCCGGGATATAGGCAGAGTGCTGGATGTGATCCAAGGCATTGCCGAGCAAACGAACTTACTGGCGCTCAACGCTGCGATTGAAGCGGCGCGGGCGGGGGAACAAGGGCGGGGCTTTGCCGTGGTTGCCGATGAGGTGCGGGCGTTAGCGCAGCGCACCCATGATGCCACCAAAGAAATCCACACTATGATCAACTTGTTACAGCAAGGTACTCATAAGGCGGTGCGCAGCATGCAAGAGGGCGTGGATGCGGCTGGCGAATGTATTACGACGGCGGATCTTGCGGGCGCGGCGCTGCGTACCATACGTGAAGCGATCACTACCATCACGGATATGACCCACCATATTGCCAGTGCGGTGGAGGAGCAATCGAGCGTGGCGAACGAGATGAATCGCAGTGTGGTGAATGTGTCGCAATTTACCCACTCCAGTCATCAACTCGGTTGCGAAATGGTGAGCCTTAATGATGAAGTGATAGGCGAGATGAACTCCCATACAGTGCTAGTTGGACAGTTTTTAAAGCGCAGTTTTAAAGTCTAACTTCTATATCAATAATCCTTAATCAAAAGGCAATCATACACTGATTGCCTTTTGTTTTTGCCTGCGAGAGTTGTGATTTGCCGCTTTTAATTCACCCGCTAAACTCGCCCACAAATTAATAACCCTGAATAAAATCGACCTGATTTTGTAGCGACTCAGCTGCGATATAGCGGCGATAGTTTTCACTAAAAATGCGCACGATTTGCTCTGGATGACTCGGCGCCGAGATATGGGGAGTTATGATGGCGTTAGGTCTTTCCCAAATCGGATGGCTCGCAGGGAGTGGCTCCTGCGTGAACACATCGAGAATGGCCTGCTGCACAGGACGCGCAATCAGCTGGGTATTGAGGGCATCGAGGTCGAGCACATCACCACGGCCCACATTCACTAAAATTGCATCGGCTTTGAGGGTGGCGAGCATGTCTGCATTTAGCAGCAAACGTGTGTCTGGGGTGCTGGGCAGTAAATTGGTCACTACATCGCTTTGGCTTAAGCATGGCGCGAGCTGCGAGAGCGGCTGGATCGCATCAAAGCCTTCGACCTCCCGGCCGCTGCGGTTTATCCCTGTAACATGCATGCCAAAGTGCTTGGCGGTTTTGGCTACATGCTGGGCGATGGAGCCTGTGCCTAGGAGTAATAATCGCATCCCTTGTAAGCTGCTACGTGCAGCACTTTGCACTTGCCAAGATTTTTGCCTTTGCTGCGCTTGGTAGAACTGGTGTCCTCGCACGTGGGCGAGCAGATAACCAAACAGATACTCACTCATCAAGGGGCCGAAAATACCTTTAATGTTAGTGAGTTGATAATCTTTTCTTGCTCTTGGGCTCATCAGGGCATCAATGCCCGCAAAACTGGATTGCAGCCATTTTAGCTGTTTTGCATGGGGCAGCAGCGGCGCGGCAAGCTTGGGTTCGGCAAGCCAAATGTTAGCCTCTGCAATATTCGCGGGATTATCATCGAGCAACTCAAGCCCTGGCAACTGCTGCGCTTCAATGAGCTGGCGATACTGCTCATTCGCCTTGGTCAGTAAGAGTAACTTGTGCCCCATGTCGTCTCCCTTTATGCTTAGTTGTCGTTATTTTTCAATATGCTGCTGTAGTTGTTTTGATTTTGCAGCGTCAATTTAGGTTGAGTGATTATGTTTGATCAGTTAGTCGCCATTATTGGCCATTTAGGAAATATGCTTCGTCCTTGGTCCTTCGATATCGCCACGGCCATGGTCGTGTGTTTGATTTTAGTGTTTTCAGCCGATGTGAATCGTATCCTTAGACGGCATTTACTGGGCCATTCGTTTATCCTTCGAACCTTTGTTTTTATTATTGTGAATGCCTTTGGCTACGGACTGCTGATCGTCAAAGCTACGCCTTGGGTGGCAAGGCAAATCGTTGCCATGCAATCTCATTGGATGTTCTTGCTGATCGTTGCCATGTTCATCTTTATTGGCTATTGGGCGCAGCGAAATAGCCAAGCCTAAGCCGCTAAATCCACGCCAAGGGATTATTCGAAGTAGCCGCAGTAATCCGTGTTGGTGGGTTGTAACAGCGCCTGCATGGCGCGGTCGGGGAAATTGCTAAAGATCCCATCGACACCCAACTGCTGAAGGGCATGGATATCATCGCGATGATCGACGGTGTAAACATACACCTTAGCGCCCCTCTGGTGGGCGTCATCCACTAGGGCCTTGCTGATAAAACTCACATCTAAATGCAGGGAATAGGCGTTTAGCTCGCTCACCACCGCAGCACCATCGAGGGGAATACTGGCAAGTAAGGGCGCCACTAATGCCTGTGGCAGCGCCTGTTTGACTTGTTGTAAATAGGGATGATTGAAGGATGAAATCAACAATTGCTCCGCGCTGAAACCCAGTTCCGCGATGGCCTTAGGATAAAGCGCGAGTAGCGGCGCTACCGTATTCACCCCTTTCAGTTCGATGTTGATTGTCGCGCGGCCGGCAACCAGTTCGAGCACTTGCCAGAGCGTGGGAATCGGCTCGCCTTTGACTGTGACTGTGTCCAAATACCCTTTATTGACCAAATGGATGATGCCTTGGCCCGAGCTTTTACTGTCGAGTCTGCGGTCGTGAAATACCACTAACTCACCTTCGACATTATGCACATCCAGCTCAATGGCTGTGGCACCTAACTCAATGGCCTTGGCCATGGCGGCTAAGGTATTTTCCGCCACATAACCGCTGGCACCACGGTGAGCAAAAATAAGCATCTGATATTCGTCCTATTAACTGCGGATTATGCCGACCTGATCGCGAGTCTGGCCATTTTTAAGATGGATTTCCATTTGCGGATAGGCGAGCTCTAAATTGTTTTCTTTAAGCTTACGGGTTATGCGTTTATGCAGATCGTGGCGCAGCGGCCAACGGGCGGACATCTCTTTTGCATAGGCACGCACTTCGTAATCTTGGGTATGTTTACCAAAGCCCGCAAACCAAACCTCTGGCTCTGGATTAGGCAGCGCATCTTCGCATTCCTGCACCGCTTGATACAGAGTTGCCTCGACTTTCGCGGGATCCGAATCGCGGGCAACCGACACATGCACTATCACCCGCGTGATGGGGTCCGACAGTGACCAGTTAATCAATTGCTCGGTAATAAAGGCCTTGTTTGGAATGATAATTTCCTTTCTGTCCCAGTCGATAATGGTGGTGGCGCGGATCTGGATTTTACTCACGGTTCCCGTCAGATCGCGGATCGTCACCGTATCGCCAATCCGTACTGGCTTTTCAAACAGAATAATCAGGCCTGAGATAAAGTTGGCAAAAATCTCCTGCAAACCAAAACCTAGACCCAGTGACAAGGCGGCAATCAACCACTGCAGCTTTGACCATTCCATCCCGAGATTCGAAAAGCCAATCAGCAGGCCTAAAAACACGACTAAATAACGGCTTACCGTGGTGATGGCAAAGCCGGTGCCGGGTGTCAGGTCGAGCCGTTGTAGGATCATCAGTTCGAGCAGACCGGGTAAATTGGTCGCAATCATCAGTGAGAAGCCAACAATAACTAAGCCCAATAACAGCGATTTCATGGTGATAGGCAGCTGCTGCTCGACACCATTAACGCTGGTATTTGTCGTCCAGAGGGTGATGCCATCTAGGAAGGAAAATAGCGCCGTATGGGTTTGCGTCCACAGGCCAATCAAGCTGGCTAAAAACGCCAATAGCAATAGGGAGCGCACTAACCCGAGGGACTGACTCGAAATGGTTTCGAGGTCGACGACGGGCTCTTCGTAGGTATCAAGGCCATCGCTAGAAACATGGTGAGTCTCGCCCTTTTCCCGCTGCGCTAACCGTTCGGCCCGTTTGGCCTTGGCACGATCGAAGGCAATACGGCGGCGCTCGATCAACATCCAACGCTTAATTAATTGATAAAGCAGCAGGAAACTTAATCCCAATACGATGGACAGTTGTAACTGCAACAGCATTTGGAAGGCGGTGAAGTAGTAACCCCTAAAGGCTAGTACGGCACTTAGCAGTGGGACAGAAATCAGCAATGCCCAGAGCATTTTTTGAATAAGGCGTTTGTTTTTGCCGTCTTTCTGGGTGTCGCTATTCTGGCGGCTTAGCACCAAGATATCCTTGTATAACAAGAATAACACCACGCAAAAACAGATAAATGCGCCGCGGCCAATACTATTGCGGATAAGGGATGCGTCGAGGACTTCGGTAAAGCCCATAATGCCGAGCAGGGGGCTGGCGACAAACACGAAGTGTTTGAGCCTGAGCTGGCCTGCTTGGATGAGTTTTGAGGGGCGTTTGAAGTGGCCTACTAAGACCCCCTTGTCGAGGGCGAGGATAAATATCAAGCGATACAATAGGTAAACTAATCCTATTGCTAAAATTCCCATGCCGACGGCCTGCACAAAGTTACGTTCAGATTGATAGAAAATCCACCCTGCCGCGACTATGGGTAGCGGTTTGATCAGGGCATAACCTAGGCTGAGGACTAAGGATTTAAAGGTGTAGATAAATTTATCCTGAGTCACGTTGCCAACATAAGTGACATAGTGAGTGAGTAAACGTTTGAACTTAGGCCGGATTAAATCTTGGATTACTAAGCAGAGCACTAACAGAATGATCCACCATGACCAATAGTCATTTTGCTCCTGCCAGGCTTTACCCAATTGCCCCCACTGCGCCTCTTGCACTAACCACAGGGCGCTGCGCTGCAAGTCGGTGAGCCAGAGTTTATTGATGCTCGCGGCGTTTGGCACCCAAAACAGGTGCTCGTTGAGAGTGTTTTTTAAGGTCAGATGTTGCTGACTAAGTTGCTGATAATTGACTTTGAGCTTACCGAGTTCACTCAAATATTGGTCATAACTTTGCATCAACTGCGTCAGCAGTGCCTGTTGTGAGCGCAGCAGTTTAATCTGTCCCTCGTTGTAGAGGTTGGTTTGCTCTAACTCTTGCTCGTTAAGTGCCTGTTGTTGCTCGAGGTGGTATCTATCGAGGCGAGCATCGGCGATCAGCGTTTGCAGCTTCTCATGGTTTGGCGGCTTCGGCAGAGATTGCAGCATCTGCAAAAAACGCTCGCCAAAGGCAGAGTTCATTTTGACCCAAGTGATTTGCTCTTGGATATTCGCTAACTGCTTGGCTTGGGATTGATATTGCAGCTCGGCCTGCTCTTGCTGCTCAACCACGTTGTTGATTTGCAAGGTTAAGGTTTGGAGTTTTTGGCCGTAGATCTGGTTAGTGTCGGCAATATTGCGGGTCACAGGATCCACGACCTTGGCGGTATCCACTAAATTCTTCGCCAGCGTTGCATCGGTTTGTTGCTGACGCTGTTTATTCATCGCCTTATTGATGGTTTCAATAAAGGCTTCTTGCTGGCTTAATTGTTGGCGAACCAATTGTAACTGGAGCTGGGTGAGTTCGATGCGCTTTTGGCTGCTGGCAAGCTCGGCCTCATTGGTGGCTAGGCTTTGTTCGAAGAAAACCCGTTGGGTTTGCTGTAACTCGCCGGCTGGCGTGTCCAGTGGGGCTAACTCGGTTTTCTTATTTTGCAGCACATTCTGCCTGGCGTTGGCGATGACGGAGGGCAGCAGATTGTGGCGCTGTAACAGTTCGCTGACTTGATTACCGAGGGCGGTTTCGCTCTCTTTTAATTCCGACAGCCGTAAATAAGCCATCGAGGCTTGCTGGTTGAGATCAGTTCCTTTATCCAGCTTCAAGGGCTTAGCGGCCTCTTTTAAGCCGTGGTCGATGACTTTTTTGTTTTCTTCAAAATCGAGCTGCGCCTGCTGAAAACTGCTCGCATTCGCTGCCAATCTATCAATGTTGTTTTTAAGCTCAACAATTTGATCGTCAATGCTAATATTTTGTTGCTGATTTTGGTTGTTTAGGCCAAGGCGCTTGTCCAATTGCAGTGGCGAATTGGCATGGAGAGAAAAAGATAAAAAAGCAATAACGAACAATAAAATACGTGGCATATAAGCAAAAGCAATTAGGGGCGAAAGACGCACTCATCTTAGCCAACTTAGGCCAAGATTGGTATGTTTCAGACGTTCTTTTTTCGCCGTTGTGACTGGTGCGATTGATGGGTTTCGAAGATGGCGGTGGCGACTATGATGGTTCCGCCTATCAGAGTGTTGAGATTCAATGCTTCGCCTAAGATCACTAATGCCAACATCGCCCCGTAGAAGGGTTGTAGGCAGGAGACTAACCCCACAGTTTTAGCGCTTAATTGGCGTAATGCCGAGGTGAATAAGGCATGGGGCGCGGCGGTAAACACCACCCCGAGCAGCACTATCAAGCCCCAGGTCTCGAGGGAGATAGTCTGTAACTCGGTTTGATGCCAAGGCATAAGAAACACTGCCGCCACTAAGGTCTGATAAAACATGGCGTGGGGGCCGCTATATTGGGAAAAATAGCGTTTTTGCAGCAGGTTACGGGCGGTAAATAGCATCGCCGAGACAATCCCGACCGCAATCCCTAGGGTTGTATCGTTGCCAAGATTAGCTTCGGGAATCAATAGCACCACGCCTATCAGCACTAAAACACCACTGATAATATCCATCAGCTTGATTTTATTGCCTGTTAATAACGGCTCGGCAATGACTGTCATCACCGGATAGGTGAAGAAGGCAATCATGCCGATGGCAACCGATGAGAGTTGCATCGCGGCGAAGTAGGTAACCCAGTGCAAGCTGACTATCACACCTAAGCCGATAGCGACCAGATAATCCTGTTTGCTGGCAAGGCTTAAGTATTTACCGCGGAATTTGATGAGTGATGCCAACACCAAGGCCGCGACCACACATCGTAAGAAGGTAATATCGAGTGCGCTTAAGGGAATTAACTTTGAAAACAAAGCTGTGCCACCAAACATCAGCACAGCTAAGTGTAATTCGATTAATCCCGAAGGTTTAGCGGTCTGGCTCAATTGGGTCGCCGTAATTAGTCGGCTGACGCCTGATTTTTCAGATTAGCAAAGGCTTGACCCATACGCGTTACGGCTTCTGGCTCAACGCCTTCGGCGAAGGTGTCGATAGCATCTTTAGCAAACAGCATGACGACGGTACTGCCAAGCTTGAAGCGGCCCATTTCTTCGCCTTTATCTAAGGTAATGGCGTCTGGACCTACGGTTGGGTATTCCCATGTGAAGACTTGCTTGCCCGTTGGTGGCGTAATAGTGCCTGCCCAAACGGTTTCGATACTGGCCACAATAGTCGCACCCACTAATACCATGGCTAGCGGGCCAAGCTCGGTTTCAAAAATCGCCACAACACGTTCGTTGCGAGCAAACAGGCCTGGCACATGACGCGCCGTTAAGGGGTTAACGGAAAACAGTTCGCCCGGTACATAGGTCATCTTCGACAGCGTGCCCTTTATCGGCATGTGGATGCGGTGATAATCCTTGGGAGCCAGATAAATAGTCGCAAAATCCCCACCTTCGAAGCGTTTGGCATCTTCGGCTTGGTCGCCAAGCAAAGTGAGTGAAGAATAGTGATGGCCTTTAGCTTGGAAAATACGCCCATCCTTGATGGGGCCGAGCTGGCTAACGGCACCATCAACCGGGTGCACCATGATATTGGCCGCAGTATTAATTGGGCGAATGCC
The DNA here is from genome assembly GCF_023475885.1 of Shewanella sp. 10B. Taxonomy (NCBI): domain Bacteria; kingdom Pseudomonadati; phylum Pseudomonadota; class Gammaproteobacteria; order Alteromonadales; family Shewanellaceae; genus Shewanella; species Shewanella sp. 10B. The sequence goes on along the minus strand of NZ_JAMDJO010000002.1, from coordinate 831,370 downwards.
AGGCTTTAGTGCGCGGGTAAAAAAGTCATTGAAGCTTTTATAGGCTTCGGGTTCGCTCTGAGCCGCTTCGCTCATATCGATTTTATATTGCTTGATAAACCATTTAATCGCGGCAGTCGTTAATGCGCCAGCTTCGGAAGCGGCAAGTTTACCGACTAAGCGAGATAACAGGTGCTTTGGCAGCATGTACTGCAGCGCAATTTTAACTTTATCCAATTTATGTTCCTTTCCTTTATGTTGCTCAACTTAGGTTGAGACTTGTTCTACGTTAATTTTATGCGAAACGATGGCGTTAGTTATTCATCGCTTTGGGCACGAAAATGCCGTGCATGGCGCTGCTCATCTAGGCTTGCGATAATACGATGGTAGTTATTAAAGCGATCTTCGCTAATTTTACCCGCATCGACAGCGGCTTTTAAGGCACAGCCCGGATCATCGCCATGCTTACAATCGCGGAATTTGCAGCCACCTAAAAAGTCTCTAAATTCGATAAAACACCAACCGACACGTTGGGCGGGTAAGTGCCAGAGGGCAAATTCGCGCACGCCGGGGGAATCAATTAAATCACCACCGCTGGGTAAATGCAGCAACTTAGCCGTGGTGGTAGTGTGTTGACCCAGCCCTGAGTTGTCGGAGACATCCCCCACCAATAATTCGGCTTCGGGCAGTAAGGCGTTGACCAGAGAAGATTTACCCACACCGGACTGGCCGGCAAATACGCTCACTTTATCTTTCAGCAGGGCTTTAATGGTATCTAACCCTTCACCTAATTTACTGCTGACCTTATACACGGGATAACCAATGGCTTCGTAGCGCTTTAAGGCGGCTTCGATGGCGGGGGCTTCTTCTGGCGTTAGCAGATCAATTTTATTCAAAATGATGATCGGCGGAATATCCGTGTCTTCGGCCGCCACTAAGTAGCGGTCGATAATCTGAGTGGTAAAGCTAGGTAATACCGAAGACACAATCAAAATTTGGTCGATATTCGAGGCGATAATTTTCACGCCATCGTATAAGTCGGGACGCGAGAGGGAAGAGCGTCTTGGGTGTACTGCCTCTACAATGCCGGCAATGCCACTGTTGGCTTGGGTTTCAATGGCGAGGCGTACAATCACTTTATCGCCGGTGACTAAGCTCTTAATGGTGCGGCGAATATTGCAGCGCACGATTTGGCCATCTTCGGTTTCAATATCGGCATGTTGGCCAAAGCGGGAGATCACGTTTCCGCTCTGTTCTGGGCCGAGTGAGCTATCCTGTAACTCAGGCGCATTTTTATCACCATTGTCACGATTGAGGCGTTTCTCGTGATTGGCGCGCATACGGCGTAATTGGCCTTGGCTTAGGGGTTTCTTTTTACTCACTGATTTGTCTTCGTCAATTAGATGATTTTTTGTGTCTGAAAAAAGCAGTATGATACACGCTCTTGAATAAAAAAGCCTGAATTTAGGCTAACTGACATGATAAGGCTGAATTATGGCGGCGGACGCGAATAATCTCATTTGGATCGATCTCGAAATGACAGGGTTAGAACCCGATGTCGATAGAGTCATTGAAATTGCTACCTTAGTAACAGACCAAGAACTCAATATTATCGGTCAGGGGCCTGTGATTGCTATTCATCAATCGGATGATGTGCTGGCGGCCATGGATGATTGGAACCAAAAACACCACGGTGAATCGGGTTTGATCGATAGAGTGCGTGCTAGCCAAGTGAACGAAGCACAAGCGGTTGCACAAACCATCGCATTTTTAGAGCAATACGTGCCTAAGGGCGCTTCACCTATGTGCGGTAACAGCGTAGGGCAGGACCGTCGCTTCTTAAATCGTTATATGCGTGAACTGGAGGACTACTTCCATTACCGCAACCTCGACGTGAGCACGGTAAAAGAGTTAGTGAAGCGTTGGAGCCCTGAAACTATGGCGGGTTTCAAAAAGCAAAATACCCATCAAGCGCTGCAAGATATCCAAGAGTCGATCGCGGAATTACAGTATTACCGCAGCAAAGTATTTAAAATTTGACCGATCAGCAGATAAATCTGCAAGAAGGGGTTGCAGCCGCATAAATTTTTCATATAATGCGGCCTCAACTTTTTGATGCGGACACGAAGCGCTGCTCATATAAGTAATTGCGACATTAGCTCAGTTGATAAAGGTTAGGAGACGATACCTTTGTGAATGTTGAAGGCAAATGTGGCAGCGATACAAAAAGCGACATTAGCTCAGTTGGTAGAGCGATACCTTGCCAAGGTATAGGTCATCGGTTCGAACCCGATATGTCGCTCCAAATACAAATTTAGTGATTCACCAAGTCATTAAATACAAAATTATGCGACATTAGCTCAGTTGGTAGAGCGATACCTTGCCAAGGTATAGGTCATCGGTTCGAACCCGATATGTCGCTCCAAATACAAATTTAGTGATTCACCAAGTCATTAAACACAAAATTATGCGACATTAGCTCAGTTGGTAGAGCGATACCTTGCCAAGGTATAGGTCATCGGTTCGAACCCGATATGTCGCTCCAATTTCAGACGGTTACAGTCTTAAAATGTAAATGCGACATTAGCTCAGTTGGTAGAGCGATACCTTGCCAAGGTATAGGTCATCGGTTCGAACCCGATATGTCGCTCCAATTTTCTCGTAAGCATCCCCATTAAATCTTCTCCATTTCAAACTGATATATCACAACTTACGTTGCGCTATTTTGCTCTTTTGTCTGCTTCGCATGTCTGTTCCGTTCTTGATTGTTCGAAGGGCTTTTTTAGCACTTTCATCGCTGTAATCTATTAATCTTTGTTTGCACGGTTATCTCTAATGCTAATGCGGTTAAGTATGGGTAAACGTTGCATGCTTAGCGGCTGTAGTTGATGATGTTTTCTATTTTGTAAAAAATAAAACAGCAAGGTTAATGCGTGATCTGCGCCTTGTTTCTTCAAGATTTCCTAAATTAGATGGCGTTGCGAAAGTTAAATTATGACCTTGTTCAAATATTCGCAACGCTTTTACTTACATAATGAATCCAGACAAAGTTAATAGCGCCAAGTAGTTGGCTTAACACTGGAGTGCATTATATGCGTATTCAACAATTGCGTGATTTACTTGAGTATGTGGCGAACTGCCGCTTAGATATGGCGCAACTCTATGGCCGACTGAACAATCAGGCCGATTCTGCCCGCGTGAAGATGATGCTGGAATATTTTGAGTCTCATCAAAAACATGTGGCTGAAAAATTGCATGATTATATGGATGAGGCGCCCGTTAGAGTATTAGATACTTGGTATAAAGACTTTGTATTTGAAGATTTTACCAAGCGCTGTCAAGACACCATGTTGCCCGCCAACATGACCGAAGATGATGTGCTGAATCTGCACCTCGATTTAGAAAATCGACTGATTGGCTTATTGGAAAAAACCGTTAACTCAACGACTGCCGAAGATGCCCGCACCGCATTAGAGGGCCTGATTCGGGTAGAGAAAACTCAGCAGCAACGTTTGGTGCATAGCACAATTCGGATGGATGATATCTAATTCGATTCAGAATGACCTTTCAAAGCCAGCATAATGCTGGCTTTGTTGTCTTTACCGGATGAGTATTTTTCACTTTGGACGCTTTTTGCATGGCAACTGATTTACGTCATAATTTTTGGGGACGGTTTTTGCTACTTTCTTGATCTCATTGGTTGATTTGACCTTGTAATGCTTGGTTCTCACCAATCACAGGGTGTTAGATGAGCAGTCCTTTTGATTATTTGTCGCGCAGGAGATCCTCTATGGCACAAGATTTATCGAGTTTACCCACGGCGCTTTATACGCAGCAGCAGGTGAGAGCCGCCGAACTGCTCGCTGTTTCAGAAGGGGAAACCACTTTATATCAATTAGTTGAACGTGCTGGGCGGGCGGCATTCGAGTGCTTCACTCAACAGCGTGAGCGGCATCCTCAGCTTGAAGGAATGCCTTTACTCGTACTGGCGGGTAGCGGCAATAATGGTGCCGATGCGCTGGTCTGCGCGCGCCTAGCCTTAGAAGCAGGGCATCAGGTCAAGGTTTATTTGCTCAAGACCCAAGGCACAGCAGAGTTCGAGCAAGCACTTTCTGCCTATCTCAACCTGGGCGGTGTTATCGATTCCCCCAATATCGAAGCGATACAGCAGGCGCCAGTCATTATCGATGGTCTGCTGGGCACAGGCGTACAGGGCGCTGTGCGTGAGGAATTGGCCGCACTAATCCGTGCGATCAATCAGAGTGAAGCTTGGGTACTGAGTTTAGATCTGCCCTCGGGAATTGTTGCCGATACTGGCGTTGCTCTTCACGTCGCCGTGATGGCGGATGTCACTCTATGCTTTGGTGGGTTAAAGCAGGGGCTTTTGACCAGTAAGGCGAGACACCACTGCGGCCATTTGACCTTTGCCGATCTGGGATTAACGCCTTTCTTCGATGCCGAGAGTGCAATGCGAGTCGGCGGTGAAATGTTAAAAAGCCATTTTGCCGCAAGAGCACGGGACAGCCACAAGGGGCAATCGGGCAAGGTAACACTGATAGGTGGTGATTTTGGTATGGCGGGAGCCATTCGCCTCGCAAGTGAAGCTTGTTTACGTGTGGGCGCCGGATTGGTGACTGTGATCAGTAGGCCTGAACATCAACTGACAGTAAACGTCTCACGCCCCGAATTGATGTTTTGGGGCTGTGAACTGGTCGATATGGAAGTCTATCTGCGCCTAGGTTGGGCGCAGGTGGTGGTACTTGGCCCTGGTTTAGGAAAACACGACTGGGGTTATAACTTGTTTAAAGCCGCGGGCTTAAGCGATAAACCCTGTGTGCTCGATGCCGATGCTCTAAATCTATTGAGTCAAGAACCGCGCAGGCAAACTAACTGGGTACTCACGCCCCATCCAGGGGAAGCTGCGCGGCTCTTGGGATGCAATGTCGCCGACATTGAGCAGGATAGATTTGCTGCTGTGCGTGCTCTGCAGCAAAAATATGGTGGCGTGGTGCTGCTCAAAGGTGCGGGTACTATCATTTTTGATGGAAAACAGATGGTCGTGGCACCTGTTGGAAATCCGGGGCTTGCGAGTGGTGGGTGCGGCGATGTGTTATCTGGTATTATAGGCGCACTTATGGCTCAAGGAATGGATAACATGCAGGCGACCGTTGTTGGGGTTGTCGTTCATGGCTGCGCGGCCGATTTGGCAGCAGTGCAGGGTGAGCGGGGCATGTTAGCCAGCGATTTGATGCCTTTTATTCGCCAATTAGTAAATAGTGATTTACTCTAGGCGCTGTAAAACTTAAGCGCAGGACATTCCCGCGCTTAAGTTGCCTCCTCCATCCATAACAGCAGTGATAAAAGCGGAAATGACAGAGTTAACCTTTCAATTAAATAACGAAGACGAGACTATTGCGGTTGGGCAAAAATTGGCCCGCCATATTCAAGCGCCTTTGACTCTGTATTTGACGGGGGATTTAGGGGCGGGTAAAACCACTCTGAGCCGCGGGTTAATCCAAGGATTAGGGCATAAAGGAGCGGTAAAGAGCCCGACCTACACTTTAGTTGAACCTTATGAGCTAGACGGTGTCGAAGTTTATCATTTTGATTTGTATCGTTTAAACGATCCTGAAGAACTCGAGTTCATGGGGATCCGTGATTACTTTACCGATAGCAGCCTGTGCATTGTGGAATGGCCCGACAAAGGTCATGGACTCTTGCCCGATGCCGATATTCACCTGCATTTAAATTATGTTAACCAAGGACGTGAAATCCAAATTCGAGCCTTAACAGAATCAGGTAAAAAGCTATTAGCCGCAATAAAATAAAAAACAAAGATGACTAAAAATAAGCATTACTTTCAAACTATTACTCTTTTTCTGTTCGCTTTTTTTGCTGTAGCGGCCCATGCTGCTAACCAGCTTGAGGGCGTGCGTATTTGGGCTGCCCCCGAGTCGACCCGTGTGGTGTTCGATTTGAGCGAAGCACCTAATTACACTTATTTTTCCCTCGATGGGCCCAATCGTTTGGTGGTCGACCTTAAAAAGGCGTCGACAAAACTGAGCCTGAAAAATATCGATAACAACAGTAAATTGGTTAAGGGGGTTCGCGTCAGCAAATCACCCACTAAAGGTGATTTACGTTTGGTGATCGATCTGGTTAAGCCATTAAATGCCAACCTATTTTCCCTACCAGTGACGGCGCCCTATGGCAATCGTCTGGTGGTGGATCTCGAGGATAAAACCTTAACCACGGCGACAGCTGTGGTGAGTTCAACTCCCGTTAAAACGGTTACTCAATCGGCGCAATCCTCCCGTGATATTGTGGTGGCGATTGATGCGGGCCACGGTGGCGATGATCCTGGTTCTATTGGCCCTTCTGGTGTTTACGAGAAAAAAGTGGCACTGGAGATAGCCAAAAGAGTGGCCAGTAAGATCAACGACACGCCGGGTATGCGCGCCGTGATGATCCGTACCGGCGATTACTTTGTGAATTTGAACAAGCGCTCTGAGCTCGCCCGTAACAGTAAGGCCGATTTACTGATTTCTATCCACGCCGATGCCTTTACCTCGCCCCAGCCAAAGGGGGCGTCTGTGTGGGTATTATCGATGCGCCGCGCGAACAGTGAAATTGGTCGTTGGTTAGAGCAAAAAGAGAAACACTCAGAACTTTTAGGTGGTGCAGGGGAAATTATCCAAAATACCGATAATGAACAGTATCTTGCAATGACTTTGCTCGATATGTCCATGAACAGTTCGATGGCCATAGGTCACTCTGTTGCTGGGGATATTCTCAAGGATCTTGGTTCAGTGACTGAGCTGCATAAGAGCCGCCCAGAGTCTGCCAGCCTTGCGGTATTAAAATCCCCCGATATTCCCTCCATTCTGGTGGAGACAGGATTTATCTCGAATCCGAAGGAAGAAAGGTTACTTAATAGCAGTCGCCATCAGGAAAGTATCGCAACCGCTATCTATAAAGGCGTTAGCCGTTATTTCCACAATAACCCGCCGGCAGATACCTTGCTCGCGAAGCGTAATAGCGGTGGCACAACGGCCAGCTCGAGCGCGAAATCCTCCTCGGGAAATATCAAGCACAAGGTGAGCCGCGGCGAGTCACTTTCGGCGATTGCTCAGCGTTATCAAGTGCCTATGGCAAGCATTAAGCGCGCCAATGGCATGAAAACGGATGTGGTACAACTCGGGCAAACACTCGTTATTCCTGAGAGTTAATAGGATGAAATCTATGGGGATCCAGATCCTTCCGCCGCAATTAGCCAACCAAATCGCCGCTGGTGAAGTGGTCGAACGGCCAGCTTCTGTGGTGAAGGAGCTTGTCGAGAACAGCCTAGATGCTGGGGCGACGCGCATCGATATCGAAATCGATAAAGGCGGCAGCAAGCTGATTAAGATCCGCGACAATGGTTCGGGGATCCCAAAGGATGAGCTGGCCTTGGCTTTGTCGCGCCATGCCACCTCGAAATTGCATTCCCTTGACGACCTTGAAGCGATTCTCAGCTTTGGTTTTCGCGGTGAGGCATTGGCGAGTATCAGTTCAGTGTCTCGCTTAACCTTGACTTCGCGAACGGCCGAGCAAACGGAAGCGTGGCAGGCTTATGCCGAAGGCGTCGATATGGCGGTAAAAGTCATGCCGGCCGCGCATCCTGTTGGTTCAACTATCGAAGTTGTCGATCTGTTTTTTAATACGCCCGCTCGCAGACGTTTTCTTAAAAGCGATAAAACCGAATTTACCCATATCGATGAATGGCTAAAGCGCATTGCATTAGTGCGCGGGGATATCCACTTTACCTTGAATCACAATGGTAAAACCGTGCGCAACTATCGTCCGGCGATGAATGAGCCGCAGTATTTGCAGCGGTTGACTCAGGTTGCTGGGCGCCAATTTGCCGATGAGGCATTGCGGGTCGAATGCCAACACGATGACCTGCGTTTAAGTGGTTATTTACAGTCGCCTTGGTCAACGGTGTTAACCGACACCCATTACTTTTATGTGAATGGCCGCTTAGTGCGCGACCGTTTAGTCAATCATGCGGTGCGCCAAGCATTTGCCCAAAAAGCCGAGGTCGAACAGCCGGGTTATGTGTTGATGCTGGATATCGATCCCCATCAGGTGGATGTGAACGTGCATCCGGCGAAACACGAAGTGCGCTTTCATCAGAGCCGTTATGTGCATGATTATATTCTTCAGGCACTGCAATCGGCGCTCGAAGAAGCGGGCGAGCTGGGTTTTGAGCGTCCTTTCGAGCCGAATTCGCCACAGGCTAGGGATGAGGTCTCTCTCTCCGAATCTGGGGCGCAGGCACAAACTAAGCATCATGCCTTCGAGCTGCAATCGCCTGAATCTAAAACGCATTCAACTTGGGATGAAGCTTCACGTGTTGATACTTCTCGCGCCGAGATGTCACGGGAAAGCCGGGTCGATTCGCCGCTAGGTGAGCGTACTCGGGATAATGCCAGTGCGCGTCCTTACGCTGGCGTGCAGAGCAATGCCTACGGCAGTATGGCCGTTCCGCGGGAGTCTCGCAATGGTTCGGCAGGGGAAAGTCGTGCCCGAGCCGAGCTTCCTTCTAAGGCGGCTATCGCCAGTTACGGAGAATTGTTGCAGACGCCATCCTATAGCGTGCAGGACAAGCCGTATCAACCTGTGCTTGCAATGCCCGCCATACTCAATGGTCAATATTGGGTGTTGGCGCAAGGGCAAAACTTGAGTCTATTGCCGATTCAATCTGTGGCGTTAGCGACCCGTAGCCATGAGATAGAAACAAAGCTGGCAACGGGTTTGATAGGTCAGCCCTTATTGATGCCAGTATCGATTGCCGCCGATACGGATTGGCCTGCATTACTCGAAGAACATGAAACACTTATCCGGCAATTAGGATTAGAACTAACAATTCGCTATCAGCAGTTGATAATTAAAAAAGTGCCCCCATATCTCAGGGATAGCCAGTTAGCGAAGGTGATCCCCGAGTGGTTGCAATCCCTACGTTTTGAAGCTCCAGCACCTAATGCATTGGCTGTGTGGCTGGCAGAGCAGAGTTTAACTGGATTTACCTCGGCTGCGGATATTTGGGCGGCCTATTGTCAGTTAACTGAAGAGAAAAGACAGCAAATTGCCGATAAAGCAGTATCCTTACCTTGGCAATCGTGGCTAGAAGAGCAAGCAATTGAATAAAGAATTACAGCCAAAAGTGGTGTTTTTGATGGGACCAACGGCGTCCGGAAAAACCGCTTTAGCACTCGAATTAGCCGAAAAGCATAATTGCGAGATTATCTCGGTTGATTCAGCATTGATCTATCGCGGCATGGACATTGGCAGTGCTAAGCCCTCTGCCGAGGAATTAGCACGAGGTCCGCATCGACTGATCGACATCCGCGATCCGGCAGAGAGCTACTCCGCCGCCGATTTTAGAACCGATGCGCTGCGCGAGATTGAACAGATTATTAGCATGGGCAAGACCCCCGTATTAGTGGGCGGCACCATGATGTACTTTAAGGCGCTTTTAGAAGGATTATCGCCGTTACCGAGTGCAGATGAGGCGATTCGAGCCGATATTCAAGCCGAAGCGGACGCAAACGGATGGGAAGCACTGCACGAGCAATTAAGGGAGATAGATCCCGTATCGGCAGAAAGAATTCATCCTAATGATCCACAAAGGCTTTCAAGAGCGATAGAAGTATATAGAATAAGCGGTAAGAGTCTGACCGAGTTAACTCAAACCAAGTCGGCTCCTTTACCCTACGATGTGGTGCAATTTGCCATTGCGCCCCGTGAGCGCAAAGTGCTGCATGAGTTAATCGGGCAGCGTTTTCGGATAATGTTAGAGCAAGGTTTTATTGATGAAGTCGCCCAGCTGAAAGCGAGAGGTGACCTACATTTAGATTTGCCCTCAATGCGTTGCGTGGGATATCGACAATGTTGGCAGTATCTCGATGGTGAATTTGACTATGATACTATGGTCGAAAAAGCCGTTGCCGCTACTAGGCAATTAGCTAAGCGTCAATTAACATGGTTGCGTAGTTGGCCAGAGTTGAATTGGCTTGAAAGTGGTGCTGAGGGGAATTTAGTTACACTTATGCGTCAATGCCGCTAGCTTATTAGCCCTTGCTGTATAATACTAAAACTAAACAAAAAACTTCACTGATAACGATTTATTTTTATATAAATTAAAAAGGAAATAATAAAATGGCTAAGGGGCAATCTTTACAAGACCCATTTTTGAACGCACTACGCCGCGAGCGCGTTCCTGTATCAATTTACTTGGTAAACGGCATTAAACTCCAAGGACAGGTAGAGTCGTTTGATCAGTTTGTCATTCTGTTGAAAAACACAGTGAGCCAAATGGTTTACAAACACGCTATTTCTACCGTAGTACCTGCTCGTCCATTTAACGTTGCTGGCCATCAAAATGCCCAGGGCGGTTATGGCGCGCAAGACGATATGCCAAGTGGCGAATAAGTTTTAATTGAGGAGTTTGCTTCTTGTTTGATCGTTATGAGGCGGGAGAAACAGCGGTTCTTGTCCATATCGACTTTTCCGATGAGGAACGCCGGGAAGACTTAGTCGAGTTACAGCTATTAGTCGAGTCAGCTGGAGCACGCTCAGTCGGGGTCATTACTGGAAGTCGACGCTCACCAGACCGTAAGTTTTTTATTGGTTCTGGTAAAGCCGAGGAGTTAGCTGCATTAGTGGCTGCGACCGAGGCGAATGTGGTTATTTTCAATCACGCCTTGAGTCCTGCTCAAGAGCGAAACCTTGAACAGGTGTGTCAGTGCCGTGTATTGGACCGAACCACGCTGATCTTGGATATTTTCGCTCAACGTGCTCGGACCCATGAAGGTAAGTTACAGGTGGAGCTAGCGCAATTGCGCCACATGTCGACGCGTCTTGTGCGTGGTTGGACTCACCTTGAGCGCCAAAAAGGCGGTATCGGTTTACGTGGCCCGGGTGAAACCCAGCTCGAAACCGATAGACGTTTGCTCAGGGGCCGTATTAAAAATATCAATAAACGCTTAGAGCGTGTTGATAAACAACGTGAGCAGAGTCGCCGCGCCCGTAAGCGTAGTGACATGCCAACAGTCTCATTAGTGGGTTATACCAACGCGGGCAAGTCAACGCTGTTTAATGCCTTAACCTCATCTGATGTTTATGCAGCCGACCAGCTATTTGCCACACTCGACCCCACATTGAGAAAGTTAGATCTGCCCGACGGTGCCGTGATTTTAGCGGACACTGTAGGTTTTATTCGCCATTTACCACACGATCTGGTTGCCGCGTTCAAGGCAACATTGCAGGAAACGCGTCAAGCGGATTTATTGCTGCATATTGTTGATTGTGCTGATGAAAATATGGCGGATAACTTCGAGCAGGTACAAAACGTGCTCGAAGATATCGATGCAGCCGAGGTGATGCAGTTGGTCGTTTGTAATAAAATCGACCTGCTTGAGGATGTCACGCCGCGCATCGAATACGATGAACACGGTAAGCCCGTGCGCGTCTGGCTTTCGGCACAAAAACGTTTGGGATTTGATCTGCTCCTGAAGGCAATCACCGAGTTGATTGGTGAAGTTATTCATGAGTTTACACTTAAGATTCCGGCAACTGCTGGACATTATCTTGGCCAGTTTTATCGACTGGATGCGATACAGCAGAAAGAGTACGACGATCTGGGGAACTGTATTTTGTCTGTTCGTTTATCGGATGCCGATTGGCGCCGATTAGCTAAACAGAGTCAGGGTGAGTTAGAAACCTTTATCTTCGATCCGTCGACAGAAAAGGCTGTTTGTTAATAATCTAATTTATTTCATCCACTTATGGAGTGCTAAATGGCTTGGAACGAGCCCGGTAACAAGGGTAATGATCCTTGGGGAAATAAAGGTGGTAACGACAAAGGACCACCAGACCTTGATGAGGTTTTTCGTAATCTTTCAAAACGCTTTGGCGGCAAAGGCAATGGCTCATCAGGCCAGAGCTTTAGTTCGTTCAGCTTAATCATCATTCTTGCCATCGCTTTTGTTGTTTGGGGACTCTCGGGTTTTTACACCATTAAAGAAGCTGAGCGTGGTGTTGCGCTGCGTTTTGGTCAGCACATTGGTGAGGTGGGGCCTGGTCTGCATTGGAAGGCTACGTTTATCGACCAGATTTATCCCGTTGATGTGCAGTCTGTTCGCTCCATTCCTGCTTCTGGCAGCATGTTGACCTCAGATGAAAACGTCGTGAAGGTCGAGTTGGACGTACAGTATCGTATTCTTGATGCGTATTCTTATCTGTTCAGTGCCGTTGATGCGAATGCCAGCTTACGCGAAGCCACAGACAGTGCGCTGCGTTATGTTATCGGCCACAACAAGATGGACGATATTCTGACCACGGGTCGTGATGCGATTCGTCGCGACACTTGGAAAGAACTCGAGCGCATCATTGAGCCGTACAAATTAGGCTTAGCCATTGTTGACGTTAACTTTTTGCCAGCGCGTCCACCTGAAGAAGTGAAAGATGCTTTCGACGATGCGATTGCGGCGCAAGAAGACGAACAACGCTTTATCCGTGAAGCCGAAGCTTATGCTCGTGAAGTTGAGCCAAAAGCGCGCGGTGAAGTTGAGCGTATGGCGCAACAAGCGAATGCCTATAAAGAGCGTGAAATTCTTGAAGCTCGCGGTAAAGTGGCTCGTTTCGAGTTACTGTTACCTGAGTACCAAGCGGCACCTGAAGTCACCCGTAAGCGTTTGTATCTCGATGCAATGCAGCAGGTGATGACAGATACCAACAAGGTACTGATCGACGCCAAGAACAATGGCAATTTAATGTATTTGCCTTTAGACAAGTTAATGAAAGAGAAGCCTGTGACTACGCCAGAGGTTGAGCATAAGGCTCAGCAGAACGTCAATTCTTCATCTATGTCAACGACTCGCATTGGTGAGCCTTTGAGTGGACGCCCTTCTCGCGAGGACCGTGCTCGCCAAGGGAGGGAGTAATCCATGGGTAGATTAAGTATTGTTCTGATTGCCATCGTATTAGGCATAGGTCTGTCATCTGTGATGGTCGTTAATGAAGGCGAGCGTGCGATTGTGGCGCGTTTCGGTGAAATCGTTAAAGACAAAGTTGACAGCAAACCAGTGACCCGCGTTTTCGGCCCAGGCATACACTTTAAAGTGCCAGTGATCGATAAAGTGAAGTTACTCGATGCGCGTATCCAAACCTTAGATGGTGCAGCGGATCGTTTCGTTACCTCTGAGAAGAAAGATTTGATGGTCGACTCCTATGTGAAGTGGCGTATTTTCGACTTCGAAAAATATTACCTCTCTACTAACGGTGGTATTAAGTCGAATGCCGAGACCTTACTACAACGTAAGATCAACAACGATTTACGTACCGAGTTTGGTCGCCGCACTATCAAAGAAATTGTTTCTGGTAAACGTGATGAGCTGCAAAATGATGCGTTAGAAAACGCCTCTGAAAGCGCTAAAGACTTAGGTATTGAAGTGGTTGACGTGCGTGTGAAGCAAATCAACTTACCTGCAAACGTGAGTAACAGTATTTACCAACGTATGCGTGCCGAACGTCAAGCGGTTGCCAAAGAGCATAGAGCACAGGGTAAAGAGCAGTCTGAAATTATCCGTGCGACCATTGATGCCAACGTGACCGTGAAGATTGCTGAAGCCGAGCGTAAAGCCTTAACCATCCGCGGTGAAGGTGATGCGCAAGCCGCGAAGATTTATTCTGATGCTTACAGTAAAGATCCTGAGTTTTTCAGCTTCTTACGTAGCTTAGATGCTTACCGTGCGAGTTTCTCCGGCAACTCTGACGTCATGGTGTTAGAACCGGATAGCGAGTTCTTCAAATATATGAAGAGCACTTCACCTAAGAAGTAAGCAATCAATAGTGTTTTGAATGGGTCCTGACAACAGGGCCCATTTTTTTATCTGCGGGAAATGTAAAGTGACAAAATGGGAGCTGGAGTTATATTAGCGATGCATGGATTATGCCGACCTCACAGTCCATTTGCTCAAAAAGTATATCAAAACGATTAAAATCGCTTAATAGTTGTGCTTTTTTTGTCCGTTTTTTAAAAAACACGCAATCTCCCTAACTTAGTTGAGTGTTTTCACTATGATCTGCTTCTAATTTTTAGCTATAATGAGCCCCGCTTCAAACTTCGATTTTTGCCCATGGTGATAACTAGGTGGCAGAAAGTCTTTGAAAAACAAAAATTCCAACACCCTCTGGGAGATAAGTGGATGAGCAATGCGCCAGTCGATACCGGACGTCGCAGATTCCTGACAGCCGCAACCGCCGTAGTAGGTGGTGCTGGTGCCGTCGCTGTAGCGGTTCCTTTCATCAAGTCATGGAATCCGAGTGCCAAGGCGAAAGCTGCAGGTGCGCCGGTAGAAGTAAATATCAGTAAAATTGAGCCAGGTCAGCTGATCCGTGTTGAATGGCGTGGAAAACCTGTATGGGTTGTCCGTCGCACAGAAGCAGTGATTAATGAACTGCCAACACACGACGATAAGCTAAGAGATCCAGCGTCTGCAGAAATGCAACAACCTGAATATGCAACAAATCCTCTGCGTTCTATTAAGCCAGAGTATTTTATTGCCGTCGGTATTTGTACCCACCTAGGATGTTCACCAACTTATTTACCAGATTCATTTGGTGAGCAAGTTCAAGGCGTGACTTCTGGTTTCTTCTGTCCATGTCATGGTTCTAAGTTCGATATGGCGGGCCGCGTATTCCAAGGCGTTCCAGCTCCATTGAACCTAGTTATCCCTCCACATCAATACGTTGATGATGGCACCGTTATCATCGGTGTAGATAAAGGAGTGGCGTAATGGTTAAGAATTTAATTAATTGGATCGATGCGCGTATCCCAATGACGGCGACTTATAACCGTCACGTGGGTCAGTATGCGACGCCAACTAACTTTAACTTCTGGTACTTCTTCGGTTCATTAGCCATGTTGGTATTGGTTAACCAATTACTGACGGGTATCTGGTTGACCATGAACTATGTACCAACAGCAGAAGGCGCGTTCGCCTCTGTTGAATACATCATGCGTGACGTAGAGTACGGCTGGTTATTGCGTTATATGCACTCCACTGGGGCGTCTGCATTCTTCGTGGTGATCTACTTACATATGTTCCGTGGTCTGATTTACGGTTCATATCAAAAGCCTAGAGAACTGCTGTGGCTATTCGGTATGTTGATTTTCCTCGTGCTAATGGCTGAAGCCTTTATGGGTTACTTGCTGCCATGGGGACAAATGTCTTACTGGGGCGCGCAGGTAATTATTTCTCTGTTCGGTGCTATCCCTGTTATCGGTGATGACTTAACCCTGTGGATCCGTGGTGACTACGTGATCTCTGGCGCGACACTGAACCGTTTCTTCGCTCTGCACGTTATCGCACTGCCATTAGTGTTAGTGGTTTTAGTGTTCTTACACTTAATCGCGCTGCACGAAGTGGGTTCAAACAACCCAGACGGTATCGAAATCAAGAAGAACAAAGACGAGAATGGCTGGCCAGTCGACGGTATTCCATTCCACCCATACTACACAGTTAAAGATATTATGGGCGTTGCGGGCTTCCTGATCGTGTTCTGTTACGTGCTATTCTTCATCCCTGAAGGCGGCGGTTACTTCCTTGAGAAGCCAAACTTTGAAGCGGCTAACCCAATGAAGACACCAGAGCACATTGCGCCGGTATGGTACTTCACTCCGTTCTACGCCATCTTACGTGCTGTTCCCGATAAATTGGGCGGTGTGGTAATGATGGGTCTGTCGATTGCAGTGCTGTTCGTATTGCCTTGGTTAGACCGTTGTAAAGTGAAGTCAATTCGCTACCGCAGCACGCTGCACAAGTTGAACATCGCTCAGTTCGCTGTATCGTTCATCGTCTTAGGTTACTTAGGCGCTGTACCTGCAACACCAGAGCTGACTATTGTTGCACGTATCTTCACTGTGACGTATTTCGGCTACTTCTTATTACTGTGGTTATACAGCAAAAATGAGAAAACTAAGCCTGTTCCAGCGAGGTTGACACACTAATGAAAAAATTACTGATTGCATTAGTTACTTTGATCCCGACGCTGGCGATGGCCGCGAGTGGACACAATGTACATTTAGAAAAAGCCAATGTTGATCTGCATGATAAGGCTTCTTTAGAGCGTGGTCTGGACATGTTCCAACACTATTGCTCTGGTTGTCACAGCACTCAGTATCAACGCTATGAGCGTGTGGCGAACGATATCGGTATTTCAGCCGATGATATGCGTAGCAAGTACATGTTTACCGATGCCAAAATCGGTGAGCTGATGCAAAACGCAATTCCACACAAAGATGCAGCTAAGTGGTTCGGTGCAACACCACCAGACTTAACCTTAGTCGCACGTGTTCGTGGCGAAGATTGGGTGTATTCATACCTCAAAGGCTTCTACAAAGACCCAAGCCGTCCATTCGGCGTAAACAATACTGTCTTCCCATCTGTGGGTATGCCACACGTTCTTGAAGAACTGCAAGGCACGCCTGTTAAGCAAGAAGATGGCACTATTGTGGTCTCTGGTGGTAAGTTAAATGCAGAAGAGTATGACCAAGCAGTACGTGATATCACTGGCTTCTTAGTCTATTCGGCTGAACCTGTTAAGTTAGAGCGTCAAGCTTTAGGTTGGTGGGTACTTGGATTCCTGTTTATCTTCTTTATTGTGGCCTACCTCTTGAAGAAAGAGTACTGGAAAGATGTACACTAGGCACCAATAACGGGTAAAATATAGTATCCGCATAGTGTAAACGGGGGGCTTTGCCCCTCGTTTACTTTTGTTTTATTTCGACTCTGGAGGGTATCAATGGCTGTTGCTGCCAACAAACGCTCTGTCATGACACTGTTTTCAGGTGCTGATGATCTGTATAGCCATCAAGTGCGTATCGTGTTAGCTGAGAAAGGGGTTACTGTTGATGTTTTACAGGTCGACCCAAACGAAATGCCTGAAGATTTACTTGAAGTAAATCCTTATAACTCAGTGCCAACCTTGTTAGATCGTGAACTCGTTCTGTATGAATCACGTATCATCATGGAATACTTGGATGAGCGTTTCCCTCATCCGCCGTTGATGCCTGTTTACCCAGTATCTCGCGGCCAAAGCCGTTTGATGATGCACCGCATCGATACTGACTGGTACTCACTCGTTGACCGTATTCGTAAAGGCGACCGCGCCGAAGCGGCCCGTAAAGAACTGACTGAAAGTTTACTTTCAATCGCGCCAGTATTTGGTGAAATGCCTTACTTTATGAGCGAAGAATTCGGTTTAGCGGATTGCTACCTCGGCCCATTATTATGGCGTTTACCTGTATTAGGTATCGAGTTAGACAGCCGTGTAGCGAAAGACATCAAAGCTTACATGACACGTATTTTCGAGCGTGAATCATTTAAAGCTTCGTTGACTGAAGCTGAACGCGAAATGCGCATGGGAATGTAATGAAAGCGTTGACTCCAAATCGTCCTTATTTACTCAGGGC
Organism: Shewanella sp. 10B; assembly: GCF_023475885.1. Classification (NCBI taxonomy): domain Bacteria; kingdom Pseudomonadati; phylum Pseudomonadota; class Gammaproteobacteria; order Alteromonadales; family Shewanellaceae; genus Shewanella; species Shewanella sp. 10B. The sequence goes on along the minus strand of NZ_JAMDJO010000002.1, from coordinate 813,873 downwards.
TTACTACGATTGGTTGATGGACAACCAATTAACGCCTCACGTTGTCGTGGATGCCTTTGTGAAAGGCACCCAAGTACCACAGCAGTACGTGAAGGATGGCCAGATCGTATTAAATATCGCGGCCAGCGCGGTGGGCAATTTGCAAATTGGTAATGAATTTGTGGAGTTCAATGCGCGTTTCGGTGGTGTACCTCAACAGGTATTATTGCCAATGGCCTCGATTGTGGCCATTTACGCCCGTGAAAATGGCGCAGGGACTGTCTTCGATATTGAAGATGCATACTTGGTCGAAGAGGAAGCCGAATCGACCTTGTCTGTTATCGAGACAAACGAGAAGCCAACCGAACCAACGGATGAGCCGCCTAAGCGTCGCAGTCATTTAACCTTAGTTAAATAGGTTACTTGCACCCTGTTCTATACTCTTGAAAGCCAGTCTATCGACTGGCTTTTTTATTGGATAAAGGTTTAATCCGCGCAAAGGCCTGTGGTAGGATTTGCGCCGCATTTCAGCCGTGGAGTGCATCGACTTACCATTTGAGCCAATGGATTTTGTATGTTGCTAATGATCGACAATTACGACTCTTTCACCTTTAACTTAGTGCAGTATTTTCAGCAGTTAGGGCAAGAGATCGTGGTTAAACGCAATGATGAAATCAGCTTAGCGGAAATCGAGGCGCTGGCACCGAGCCATTTAGTCATCTCTCCTGGCCCCTGTTCGCCTAATGAGGCGGGGATTTCCCTCGCGGCGATTGAGCATTTTTCCGATCGTTTGCCTATCCTCGGTGTGTGTTTGGGGCATCAAGCTATGGCGCAGGTGTTTGGTGCCAAGGTTGTGCGAGCGCAGCGGGTGATGCATGGTAAAGTCAGTGCGATTACTCATACTGGCGAGCGCCTGTTTAAAGGGTTAAATCAGCCATTAACTGTAACCCGCTATCATTCACTGTTGGTTGATGCTGTCCCAGAGGGATTTGTGCTGGACGCTTGGTTTGACGACCCAACCCATGGGCGCGAAATCATGGCCATGAGCCATAAGCAGCTGCCACTCTTTGGCGTGCAATTTCACCCCGAGTCGATTTTGACCGAGCAAGGCCATGAATTGTTGGCAAATTTCTTGTCGCAATCGGCTCTGGCTTAATCGAAAAGATCCATTCAGCTCTAATCTTTGTTACAAGATTTCTCCTCCTTTTAAGCAAATATGTCGCCCAAGTGTGATATAACTGCCGCAAAACGACGCTTACCCACTCGCGTTGGAGTCTACTCCATAGTGTTGCTAGGGCTGCGATAACAATAAAAGGAAGGACGAATGAACAGCGTAATGCGAAATTTGGGTTTAAGTGCGTTAGCCGTTGCGGTATTGACGAGTTGCGCCGCCATCTCAACTGAAACGGCGACTCCCGCAACCACACCACAGGCCTATCAAGTCCCTTTAGCTCAGCCTCCCCAAGTTTCAAAACCCCTTACGCTGAACCAAATTATGGCGAACCCAGATTGGATGGGGATTTTCGCCAAGGAAGCCTACTGGAGCGATGACAGCCAGAGCGTTTTCTTTGCCCGCCAACCTAGCGCATCGCCGCTACGGAATTATTATCAGCAGGGCATTAATGACAGCCGCGCCGTTGAACTGGCCATCGATAAACTACACGCGGCGGACCAACAATTTGGTGTGTTAGACAATGCTAAGGCCAACAAGGCGTATCTCTATCAAGGCAATATTTTTGTTAAGCATTTAAGCTCTGGCAAAATCACCCAGCTTACCCGTCAGCGCACTGCCATCAGTGGACTGCGTTACCTCAACAATGGCGATATCGCCTATTGGCAAGGGGATAATGTTTTCCAAATCCATCAAGACAGTGGATTAGTGGAGCAGTTGGCTGAAATCAAAATGGCGAAAGCGCCCGATGGCGTGAAAGAGCCGAGCAGCTACTTAGCCAAGCAGCAGCATAGACTCATTCAATATGTGGCGTTGCAGCAAGAAAATGCCAAAGCCAAAGAACAGTTTAAGAACGAACTGCAAAAGAGCGATCCGACCCTTGCCGCCAACACTTGGTATCTCGGTGATGCCGAGGTGGTGTCTGAGCTGAGTTTGTCGCCAGACGGTCGCTATCTGTTTGTGGCCTTAACCGATAAAAACTACACCGGCAGCAGTGAACACGACATCATGCCAAACTACCTCGGTAGCGAAGGCTATATCGACCCTGTGCCAGTCCGCGCCCGTGTTGCAGAAGATACGCCACCGGGGCAACGCTTTGTGGTACTTGATCTAAATGAGCATAAACAGATTGATGTGACTATCGAAGGCCTAACAGGCTTCGATGAGGACGTTTTAGCTAAGGTGAAGAGTGAAAACGCCAAGGCAAAAGGTGAGTCGTATCAAAGTACTAAGGCTCCCCGTAAAATCCAGCTGATGCAGGATTGGGGCTGGACTCAAAGCGCGATTCAATGGCATGAGTCTGAGGACAAGCTGGCGGTGATGGTCGAAGCGACCGATAACAAAGACCGCTGGATTGCCAGTGTCGATCTGGCAAAGGGCAAGTTTATCACCGAGCACCGCCTCCATGATGATGCTTGGGTGAACTACGACTATAACCAATTTGGTTGGTTACCTGGAACAGACACACTTTACTATCTCTCTGAAGAAACAGGTTATTCCCAGCTTTATATCAAGCCCCGTGGCGAAAAGCCCCGCGCCTTGACTCAAGGTAAGTTTGTGGTGAGCGATATTACTCTCTCGCCTGATGCAAACTACATCTACTACAAGGCTAACCAAAGTCACCCCGGCATTTACAACGTTCACCGTGTGAATATCGCCTCGGGCAAAAATGAGCAATTAACCCTGTGGGACGGTAATTTAGATTACAGCTTAAGCCCCGATGGCACTAAGTTGCTGCTGAATGCCTCTCGCCGTACAGCGCCGAATGAGCTGTATATTCAGCCGATTGGCGGTGAGTTAAAACAGCTCACGTCATACACCAGCGATGCCTTTAAGCAATATCCATGGCAAGCACCTGAAGTGGTTGCAGTTCCTTCCAACCATGGCGCTGGCCAAGTATATGCGCGGGTTTATTTGCCGCAGGGTTATGACAAATCCCGCGCTGAGAAATACCCCGCCGTTATCTTTAACCATGGTGCGGGCTACTTACAGAATGCCGATTATGGTTTCAGTGGTTACTTCCGTGAGTTTATGTTCCACAACCTACTGACCCAGCAGGGTTATGTGGTGATGGACATGGATTACCGTGGTTCTAAAGGCTATGGTCGCGACTGGCGTACGGCGATTTATCGCAACATGGGTCACCCAGAGGTCGAAGACTTAAAAGACGGCGTGACTTGGATGGGCCAAAATGCCAACGTGGATATTAAGCGTGTCGGTACCTATGGTGGTTCTTACGGCGGCTTCTTAACCTTTATGTCCTTGTTTACTGAGCCTGAGTTATTCCAAGCAGGCGCTGCATTGCGCCCTGTGGCGGATTGGGCGCATTACAACGCGCCATACACCTCCAACATCTTAAACACACCGGATGTTGACCCTATCGCCTACGAGCGTAGCTCGCCCATCGAGCACGCCCAAGGTCTGACTAAGCCGCTACTTATCATGAGTGGCGTGATGGATGACAACGTGTTCTTCCAAGATAGCGTGCGTATGGTGCAGCACCTTATCGAGCTGGAAAAACCTATGTTCGAAACCGCGATTTATCCGGTTGAGCCCCACGGCTTCCGTCAGCCATCGAGCTGGTTAGACGAATATCGCCGTATTTATAAGCTGTTTGAACAAGAGCTTAAGTAAATCGCGCGATAATATGAAGGCCTCTATATGAGGCCTTTTTGTTGCGCGGATTTCGGCGGCTGTGAATCTAATCAGGGCTGTAAAATAGTCACCTGTTTGCTTATTGCCAAGATGTAACCTATATGCTGAAATTGTCATGTTTTTAACGATTTTAGCGTATGCGCGCCACTTAGCACGGGCGAGATAGGAAAGATAAACTGTGGCGATATCGGTAGCGGGCGGCGTTAGACCCGGCAAAATTATAGAGATAGAACATAGGCTCTATCAGCAACTGATCCTCGGTAAGCAAAAGGCCGGCCCAACCTTATTGGATGATTTAGACCGAGAGCTTGAGGCCGATGCCAATAAACTCGATGTTGAGCGAGAGGCGATTCTGTCGCGGCTACTCAAACAAATTCAGGCCCGTGAAGTCTTTGAGGCCATTTCCAAGCAACTCATCGAAACGGTCAATAATGCCATTGAGCATCAACTGGCATCCCCAGAGTTAGTGCTGGCAAAGTCGGATATTAACGAGTCACAGATCCTGTTACTCGAGCTGTTGCTGGCAAAAAACCTCGATGCGACCCGGTTAAGACCTTTAATCAGTAATTTAAGCTGGTTATGCCGCGATTTAACCAATATGGTCAATAGCCCGGCATTTCGGGCGCGCCGCCCGCAGAGCTCCGATGTGCGCGTCACTGATATCAAATTAGTGATGAATTACATTGGCATCGAAAACCTGCGCACTATTATTCCTTACTTTTGCCTGCGTAATTGGCTGCCCAGTGGCAACGCTAAGTTACTCTGGACCACCCGTAAGTTGTGGCGCTACAGCATTGTTAGCGGAATAGCAGCGAATGCGTTAGCGCAGCTTCATAATACTGACTCAGCCCTAGTTTATAGTGGCGCATTATTGAATCAGTTAGGCACCTCGGTTGTGCTGAGTCTCAGTGCTCGCTTATTCGATAAAACTTGGGGCAATTGGATCCGCGAGGCTAGCTCGAGTCGCGATAAAGAAGTGTATGATGCGGTCATTGCTACTGAGTTTCCGGCCAAGGCGGTATTTGAGCAAGTGCTGAGCCATGGGCATAAGCTTAATTGGCAGCTATTAGAGTTACTTAAGTTTGAACAGAGTCCATTAACTCAATTGCTTAAAGAGTTGGACCAAACCTTAACTTACCGTGAACTCTCTATGCCGGCCGCATTAGTGGCACGGGCGAATTGTTATGCTAAGGTGCTGTTGCTCGAAGAGATGCGCCAAATCGAACCTCAGGAGAGACGTCTGATGTTCGATTATTACGAGTTGAGCGAACAGGAAGTACTGCGCCTAAAAGCACAGAATTATCGGAAGTTGGATCTGCTGTGATCTGCACGCCGTTCCCATCGGTGTCCAATTGCGGCACTGATGTGGAGGATGGGAAATGCCAAGCTGGCAAGCTTCTGTATTAAATACTATTTTATCCTATGTGGCACGGCCATCGATCAGCCGAGGTAAGGCCAAACTTCCCCTAAGCCAAGTGCGACAACGCTTATTAGAGCTGGATAAGCGCTGGCTGCCGTGGCCCGAAAAACTCGTTACCGCCTCGATTCCCTTACAACATTCCACCCTGTTGCATTATGTGCTGCTTAATGACACGCCGCGTTTGGGTAATCTGTTTTACATTCGGGGCGGTGGGTTCTGTTTTAAAACACCCCATGCGCACGCAAGACTGGTGGCCGATATCAGTGAGCGTTGCCGCCTCGATACGTTTATCCCGGATTATCGTTTAGCGCCAGAGCATCCGTATCCCGCGCCCTGTGACGATGTGCTCGAGGCTTACCTGCACTTAATTGAGTTGAAAGGCTGCGATAATCTGGTGTTGATGGGCGATTCTGCCGGCGGCAATTTAGCCTTAAGTCTGTTGCTCGAACTTAAAAAGCGCCATCTGCCCACGCCTAAAGCCTGTGTGTTGTTGTCACCCGCGCTCGATTTAGCGATTACCGGCGATACCGAGCTGATTTTGGGGGCGGATGATCCGTTCTTTACCATTGAGTCGCTTTTGCGGCTGCGCGGCGCTTATCTTGCTGGAGCGAATCCCATGTCTGAACGGGTTTCACCTTTACAGGGGAACTTGGCTGACTTGCCGCCACTCTTAGTGATTGCTGGTACGCGCGAGTTACTTTTACAGGACTCAGAACGACTGGTTATGCAAATTAAGGCCTGTGGTGGCGCGGTAGAATCGCGTTTTTATCATAACATGCCCCATGTTTTTCCCCTGTTCCATCTGTTGCCAGAAGCGCTTGAGGCGAGGGAGCAAATTGCAGATTTTGTGCTTTCACAGCTGATTCGTTAAAATTGTGTAGTTATTCATATTCAGTGAATAGCTAGCAAAAATAGGGGTAAATAACTTTTTTTCTGACTAAATATGCTAAAGGCCTCTAGCGTAAACGCTTGTATAGTTCTTAAACTACAATCTTTATGCACTTTGACCCAAAGCATGGCGAATGTTGTTTGTGAAAAACTGGTATTTTGATCACAATTTCGCTAATAATGGCTATTAATAGACACAAGCATACCCTGTATCACTAACTCAAGATAAAGATACGTTGGGGACTCAGACGGCTCCCGAGGCCGTTACATTTAAACAAAGGATGAAGAAGAATGAGCGTTGATATGAAGTTGAATCGTGCCCAGTTTGATGCGGTTATGGTGCCTAACTATGCGCCTGCTGCCGTGATCCCTGTACGTGGCGAAGGAAGCCGAGTATGGGATCAAGAGGGTAACGAGTTTATCGATTTTGCCGGCGGTATCGCGGTAAATTGCTTAGGTCACTGTCATCCCGCCTTAGTGAATGCCTTAAAAACGCAAGGCGAAAAATTATGGCACCTGTCTAACGTGATGACCAACGAGCCAGCGCTTGAGCTTGCGACTAAGTTGGTTAACAGCACTTTTGCTGAGCGTGTGTATTTTGCCAACTCAGGCGCCGAAGCGAACGAAGCGGCACTGAAATTGGCCCGTCGTTATGCCTTAGAAAAATTCGGCGCAGAGAAAGATGAAATTATCGCCTTCGATAAAGCCTTCCACGGCCGTACTTTCTTCACCGTGAGCGTTGGTGGTCAAGCGGCCTATTCAGATGGTTTTGGTCCAAAACCGCAAAGTATCACCCACTTACCCTATAACGATGTTGCGGCATTAGAAGCGGCCGTATCGGATAAAACCTGCGCCATTATGCTTGAGCCACTGCAAGGTGAGGGCGGTATTATCGATGCCGATCCTGCATTCTTAAAAGCGGTTCGCGAATTGGCCAATAAGCACAACGCACTGGTGATTTTCGACGAAGTACAAACCGGTGTCGGCCGTACTGGTGAACTCTACGCTTACATGGGCACCGACATAGTGCCGGATATCCTGACCACGGCTAAAGCGTTGGGTGGCGGTTTCCCTATCGCCGCTATGTTGACTACCGCTGAAATTGCTGAGCACCTGAAAGTGGGTACTCACGGTTCTACTTATGGTGGTAACCCATTAGCTTGCGCTATCGGTAACGCAGTATTAGACGTGGTTAACACACCAGAAGTCTTGAACGGTGTGAAACATCGCGAGCAGTTATTGCGCGATGGTCTGAACAAAATTAATGAAAAATATCATGTTTTCTCTGAAATTCGCGGTAAAGGCTTGCTGTTAGGGGCGGTTCTAAACGAACAGTACCAAGGTCGTTCACGTGACTTTTTAGTAGCGTCTGTTGCGGAAGGCTTAATGAGCCTGATGGCGGGTGCTAACGTGGTACGTTTTGCTCCTTCACTGGTGATCCCTGAGGCAGATATTGCAGAAGGCCTGGCACGTTTTGAGCGTGCTGTGGCGAGCATCGCTGCTGCCTAAGCGACCAAAGGAGTGCTGAATATTATTCGCACTCCTTTTTTGTCAGGGAATACTTGCGTGCATCCATCCTGTCTTTTTCAAGATAGGCGCCTTGTTGCACAGCAAGCTTAAGTGAGGAGACACTAAGATGTTAATCATACGTCCTATTCAGGCAGGCGATTTTGAATCTCTATATCAAATCGCCGAAGAATCTGGCCATGGCTTTACCTCATTGCCAGTCAATGCCGATTTGCTGAGGCATAAAATTGCCCGCGCAGAAGCCTCATTCGTTAAGGTGATTGATAAGCCCTTCGATGAAGGCTATTTGATGGTGCTTGAGGATACCGCGACCCGCGAAGTGGTCGGTACCTGTGCCATCGAAGCCGCCGTAGGTATGGAAGATGCCTTCTACCACTATCGCCTCGGGACCGAGGTCTATCATTCTGAGCAAATCGAAGTTCGCAACGAGGTGGAAACCTTAACCCTGTGCCACGATTACACTGGCGCCGCCGAGCTTTGTACCCTGTTTTTGCGCGAAGGTTATCGCAAAGGGAACAATGGCCGGATGTTGTCCCGCAGCCGTTTTCTGTTTTTGGCACAGCACGCTAAACGCTTTGGTGAGACAGTGATTGCCGAAATGCGTGGCGTGAGCGACACCGCTGGCAATTCTCCCTTCTACTGCTGGTTACAGAAAAACTTCTTAGGCATTGATTTTATTCAGGCGGATTACCTGTCGGGACTAGGCAAAAAAGCCTTTATGGCGGAGATGATGCCCCGTAACCCAGTGTATGTTTGCCTGCTGCCCGAAGAAGCGCAAAAAGTGATTGGCGAAGTGCACACCAATACGCGTCCTGCCTTGAGTTTGCTGCAGGCCGAAGGCTTTAGATGCCGTGGTTATGTGGATATTTTCGATGGCGGTCCAACGGTGGAATGCCGTCTCTCAGATATCCGCGCCGTGCGTGAAAGCCGTCTGCTGACCGTAGATATTGGTGAAATGCCTGAATCCGATAAGCAATTTATTGTCTCTAACACTCAATTAGCCAATTACCGTGCGACCTCCGCTTGTCTTGCTGTCGATGACAAAACTGAGCAGGTGGTAATTAGTCCAGAACTCGCCGAGGGTTTGTTACTCGCAAAAGGCGATCAAATCCGTATTTTGGCAATGTAGGAATAGCAAATGACACATTTTATTAAAGGCCAGTGGCAAGCTGGCAAGGGTCATGATGTGACCTCTAGCAACCCAGCAAATAGCGAAATCATTTGGCGCGGCCAAACGGCAACGGCTGAGCAAGTCAATGCCGCCGTCGATGCCGCCCGTGAAGCTCAGTTCGATTGGTTTATGTTAGGTTTTGATGCGCGTTTAAAGATAGTCGAAGCCTATCGCAGCCAACTCGAAGCGAACAAAGCCGAATTAGCTGAGACGATCGCTCAAGAAACCGGTAAACCTCAATGGGAAACCGCGACAGAAGTCGCTGCCATGATTGGTAAAATTGGCCTGTCGGCCACAGCTTACAACAAGCGTACCGGCACTGAGGCCAATGACACGCCAGCAGGGCGTGCGGTACTGCGCCATAAGCCGCACGGTGTGGTTGCTGTGTTTGGGCCTTATAACTTCCCAGGGCATTTACCCAATGGTCATATAGTGCCAGCGTTGCTCGCGGGCAATACCGTGGTGTTTAAGCCCTCAGAATTAACCCCAAAAGTGGCCGAGTTGATGGTCTCTCTGTGGGAAAAGGCGGGTCTGCCTGTAGGTGTTATCAACTTAGTGCAAGGTGAAGTTGATACGGGTAAAGCGCTGGCGTCGCATCCACAACTCGACGGCCTATTCTTTACCGGTAGCTCTCGCACTGGTCACCTGTTGCACCAGCAATATGCGGGTCATCCGGGTAAGATCCTCGCCTTAGAAATGGGCGGTAATAACCCGCTGATTATTAAAGGCGTCGCCGATATTAAAGCGGCAGTGCACGATATTCTGCAATCGGCCTATATTTCATCTGGCCAGCGTTGTACCTGTGCCCGCAGGCTCTATGTTGAGCAAGGCAAGCAGGGCGATGCCTTAGTCGCCAAGCTGGTTGAAGCGGTGAAGCAGATTAAAGTCGGTCCTTGGAACGCGCAGCCACAGCCATTTATGGGTTCAATGATTTCCGAAGGCGCAGCGAAAGGTATGGTCGCGGCGCAGGCTAACTTGCAGAACTTAGGCGGTGTGTCGCTGGTTGAACTCACTCATTTGCAGGCGGGAACAGGCTTAGTCTCCCCCGGAATTATCGATGTGACTGCGGTGAGCGAGTTACCCGATGAGGAATATTTCGGACCATTGCTGCAATTAGTGCGCTACAGCGATTTTGACCAGGCGATTAAGCTTGCTAACCAAACCCGTTATGGTTTGTCTGCGGGTATCTTGGCCGATAGTCGTGATGATTATGAGTATTTCCTCGCCCGCATTCGTGCGGGAATTGTGAACTGGAACAAGCAGATCACTGGTGCTTCGGGTGCTGCTCCCTTTGGCGGCGTAGGCGCTTCGGGTAACCACAGGGCGAGTGCATTTTATGCCGCTGATTACTGTGCTTACCCCGTTGCCTCCGTTGAGGCGGATGCGGTGAGCTTACCCGCAAGTTTAAGCCCAGGGTTAAGTTTAGAGTGACATCATTGAGGAAGAACCTAGGTTCTTCCTTTTTCATCACAAGCAGTAACGTTACTTGGGCTGCTACTGAGCGCCGTTGTGCAGCAAGTGGCTAGGGTCGTTATATTGAGTGCGAGCGGCAAAACAATACGCACTATAGTCGCAGCACAATAAAAGGAGTTTTTATGCACACAGATATCAATGCGTTATTTGCCGCCCTCTGGCAAGACTATATTCAAATGACCCCATCTGCGGCCAAGGTGCACGAGCTACTCGGTCACGGCAAGCCGATTATCAACGACCATATCGCCCTGCGTACTTTTAACATCGCTAAGGTGAATTTAGCCGTATTGGCCGAACACTTTACCTCTTTAGGTTATGTGGCTTGTGGTGATTATAAGTTTGAACAGAAAAAACTGGTGGCTAAGCATTTTGAGCACCCAGATGCGACTCAGCCAAAGGTGTTTATTTCTGAGTTATTGGTGGAAGAGTTTAGCCCATCATTGCAAAGCACTATCCAAGGTTTGATTGCTCAAGTGGATGAAGAGGCGACTAAAGCAGATAACTTTATCTATTCGGGTCGCCATTGGTCACTGGATGCTAAGACCTATGAGACGCTGCTCGAAGAGAGCGAATATGCGGCTTGGGTAGCGGCCTTTGGCTATCGTGCGAACCATTTCACTGTCTCTATCAATCACCTCGAGGGCTTCGAGACATTAGAGTCTGTGAATGATGCGCTTAAGCAAGCGGGCTTTGTGCTCAATAGTGCAGGTGGCGAGATCAAAGGTTCGCCAGAGGTGTTACTGGAACAATCATCGACCATGGCTGATAAAATCGCAGTGGCATTTAGCGATGCAACGGTTGAGATCCCAAGCTGCTTCTATGAATTTGCCCTGCGTTATCCCAAGGCGAATGGCGAGCTGTACACTGGGTTCGTGGCTGCATCAGCCGATAAGATTTTTGAGAGCACCAACGCGAAAAAGGGCTAATGAATTAAGGTAGTTGTTGAGTCATCTTAAACAAAAACGCCATCGATAGATGGCGTTTTTATTGGTGGCACTAGAGCAACACTCAGAGCAAATAGTTAGCTCAATACTTGTTCGCTAAGCACTCTTAGCTAAGCACTCGTTAGCTAAAGACCAGTTCAATACTGAGGCCTGATAAGTGGCTGCTGTGCTTAAACTTAAGCTCAATGCCGTATTGCTCGGCAATTTCTTTCACTATCGATAACCCTAGACCATGGCCCATCACAGATTCATCGAGTCGCGTACCCCTTTGGGTGAGTTTATCGAGTTCGTCGTCTGCAACACCTGGACCATCATCATCTATGCTGAGGCAGAGCTTGTTCTGTTCCTTCCACAGTTTAACCGTGACTTGGCTGCTCGCCCATTTAAAGGCGTTATCGAGCAGATTCCCTAAGAGCTCCATACCATCTTCCCTATGGATGGGCAGGCGCTGGATACTAGGGTCAAGCTCAAAGTTGCAGTCGATGCTTTTGCTTCTATGCACTTTGTTGAGGGTATTGGCGAGGCTGTGAAGATCCCTCGGTACCACTAACTGGGCGGCAGGTAACATATCACCGGTGATCCGCGCCGCAGCAAGTTTACGTTCGACCATTTTATGGATAGCGTCGAGCTGTTGTTGCAGCGCCATGGCGGTATCGGGATCTTTCAGCCCTAAGGCTTCAACCTGTTGCTGCATCACCGCCAATGGGGTTTTCAGCCCATGGCTTAAGTTACCTAAGTTATTACGACTACGCTCAATTTGCTTGGCGGTGTATTCCAATAACTCGTTGTAGGTCTTGGCTAGCGGTTGCACTTCGGGCGGAATGTTATTCAGCTCTAAGGCGTTAATCTCGCCCTCCTGCAGACGGGAGAGTGCATGTTGGATCTGTTTTACCGGTTTAAAGGATTGACGCAGGATCAAGAAGATCCCCGCGATCATAGCCACCAACATGGCGAGGTTAATCCCAAGCTTAGTGCCATAGACCTCACTAAACACGCGCCGACCGATACTCAAATCCTGCGCTACCGTTAGGGTTGCGGTGACATTGGCGCTGCTGGAGTTTAGCCCTAGGGATAATAGCTGCATGTCATTGTTTTTCGGCCCTTTTGCCTGCCAGACGCGGGTCTGGTTTGGCGCTAAAGGTTCGATATCGAGCTGCATGTCCCACAGGGAGCGGGAACGGATCACTTCATTGGGCAGGTTGAGCTGGAAATAACGCCCCGAATAGGCGGGGCGGTAGAAGCTCGATAGTTGGCTCTGATCGATATGGATCTCCCCATTATTGATATGGGTTGCCAACATGATGTGCTCAAGATCTTCTTCTAAGCGGTTGATAATGGAGTCGTGAAACGCTTGACGCAGCATGGACTCAAACAATATGAGTCCAATCACTGTGCCTAACACTAATAAGCCCGTTAACCATAAACTGAGCTTAGTGCGAATAGAGATCATGCAGTCAGGCCGTGGAAGATATAACCTTGGCCGCGGCGGGTTTCAATCGCGGTTTTGCCGAGTTTTTTACGCAGGTGAGTCACGTAAACTTCAACCACGTTACTCTCTTTCTCGTCATCAAACTGATAGAGCTTGTCGGTCAGTTGTGCCTTAGATAACAGCTTCTTGGGCGACATGAGGAAGATTTTTAACAGCCTGAACTCCATGGCGGTCAACTCATACAAATGCTCACCAACGCTCACCGTCTGCTCGGCCTCATCTAAGGTGACGCCCCCATAGCTCAACTGTTTACTCGGATTATTTAATCGGCCATGCGCGCGGTGAATAAGCGCCTGGATACGCGCAAGTAATTCCTGTGCATGGAAGGGTTTACCCAAATAATCATCGGCGCCGGCATTAAAGCCTTCGACCTTTTCATGCCATTGGCTTCGAGCCGTCAGCATAATAACCGGTGTGCTAATGCCTTGATTACGCCAACCTTCGAGTAATTCCAGTCCATTGCCGTCGGGGAGGCCAATGTCTAAAATCACGCAGTCGTATTGGGTTTCTTTAACGAGGTAATCGGCTTCAACTGCTTTGTCAGTAATATCGGTAACGTAGCCAGCCTGTTTGAGTTGTTTCTCCAGTTCGGAGACCAACATCGGATTATCTTCAACGAGTAGCAGTTTCATGTTTTCGACATTCGCTCGGTAGTGCGGTGGAGTGTTCGAGCTGACCATTGGTGGCATCAATACTCAGATTCACTATTTGGCCGCGTTGCACTTTGATTTGTAAATCATAGCGCCATTTATGATCTTCTTGATAGAGATGGGCGTCAATTAGTTCGCCTTGGCAAAATTGATTCACCACGGCAAGGGTGCCATTGAGGGATAAAATTTGCCCGGAATTGACTAAAGCCTTGGCTTGATAATGTTCTAATTCAATCGGTTCGGCGTGAATTATTGTTGGATGCACCAGCGTAAACAGACTGAAAAAACAGATAAAAAACAGCCGTTTCATTTATGCTCCCCAATAAAAAATGGCCTAGATTTTATGCTAGGCCACTTTAATGAAACAGGCTTAAATCAAGCTGAAGTCTATCTTAACGGGTACCATATACCACAATGGTTTTACCGTGTGCTTGAATGAGATTTTGCTCTTCAAGCATCTTTAAGATACGACCCACAGTTTCGCGGGAGCAACCGACGATCTGACCAATTTCTTGGCGAGTGATCTTAATTTGCATGCCGTCAGGGTGAGTCATTGCATCGGGTTGCTTAGCTAAGTGCAACAATGTCTGGGCAATACGGCCAGCCACATCGAGGAATGCTAAATTACCCACTTTCTGGCTAGTGCTTTGTAGGCGATACGCCATTTGAGCCGATAGCTTCATCAGAATTTCGGGGTTAACTTGGATTAATTGCTTGAACTTCTTATAAGAGATTTCAGCAATTTCACATGCTTGTTTCGCACGAACCCAAGCAGTACGTTCAGCTTGTTCTTCGAACAATCCTAACTCACCGATAAAGTCGCCTTGATTAAGATAAGAAAGGATCATCTCCTTACCTTCTTCATCTTTAATCAATACCGCTACAGAACCTTTTACGATGTAATAAAGGGTATCTGAGTCTTCACCAGCATGGATCAAGGTGCTTTTAGCGGGATACTTATGAATGTGACAGTGTGATAAAAACCATTCCAAAGTTGGGTCCGGTTTTGGCTTACCAATCAGAGCCATGTCGATGTTCCTCGATTGATTAAAACGAAAGTAAGAATATTCTAAATAAGCATTTTACGTCAATTACACTCATAAAAACTTGATACACCTCTTAGTTTAGAATGAGTGAATAAATGCAATTAACCACCTAAAATTAGAGCTTATTTTGCTACTTTAGTGATATTAGTCAACTAAATCGGTGCCAAACTCACTGGATTCACTTAACTCTGTAGAGTTAATCACATCTTATAAAGGCTTTTAAGGGTTTTTGCGAAGAAAATAACCTCAATTGCGACTAATGAATCAAAGGAATGGGATAATTGCGGCCCCTTAAGGGTTATTTCTATTTAATATAGGTTCGATTACGCCGATTTAGGCTCGACTTATGGGAATAATTCAGGCTAACTTGAGGGCGCGGTTGTTTTTCGTAAAGAGGTTACCAGGTGAAATACAGACAATGGGTTTTAGGCGCCGGATTCACTTTATCCCTAGGGATGAGTGCTGCCGCGCACGCATTTTCTATTCCACAGCCAGCCAATGAAGTTGCGGCGAGTAAATTTGTGCACATTCAAGTGCAGGCAGAGCAGGGCGATGCCGATGCGCAATTTTTACTGGGGCTGATGTTTCTCTCTGGACGTTACGTACAGCAAGAAGTGCCGACCGGATTACATTGGATGACACTTGCCGCCGAACAGCAACACGAAAAGGCGCAGCAAACCTTAGCGGATCTCTCCTTTGAAGGGCAATTAGTGAAGCGTGACTTAGCCGTGGCCGAACGTTGGTATAAGGATATGGGCGAGCGCGGTAATCGCTGGGCGCAGTTCCGTTTAGGCTTTATTTATGCCTCGGGTGGCGATGGCATTGCGCGTAACTGCGGTAAAGCCGTAGAGCAATTTACCCGCGTGGGGGATGATATTGCCCTTGGCAATGTGGCGTGGATTTTAGCAACTTGCCCCGAAGCCGAATATCGCGATGGTAATAAAGCGCTCGAGTTATCCTTGCAGCTGCTGAAAGTGAACGAGAACGATCCTACTAATCTTGATAACTTAGCGGCCGCCTATGCCGAAGTCGGTGATTTTGGCGCCGCGGTATCGACCCAGCAAAAAGCGATAGCCGCCTTAAAGATGACGGCCGAAGCCACCAAGACCGATGAGTTTCAGCAACGCCTGCACAGCTATGAGCAAAAGCGCGCCTACCGTGAGACTTTGCGTTTACTCGATTAACATCGTCTGTGGTTGCTTGTCTTGTTATCAGCCCGAGCTATGCTCGGGCTGATTGTTTTTATGGATTGCTTTTACGGATTGTTTCTGATGCCTTGTTTATTCGCGTTAGCGGATTGGGCTTATGCGAGCGGCCAAGAATGTAAGATTTGATACTCCACGCCGCGTCCGCCATTGGTGGAAAGATACAAATGCAGCTGCTCGGGTGCGAGCGTGAGTTCAAGCATCGAAGCTTGGATGACTTTCTGCTGTACCAGCTCCTTAAGCGTTAGCTCTCTGACCAAGATGCCTGACGGCTTTGCCTTTCTAAACAAGCTGATATGGGGCCGGAACGGATGCTCACTGAGATGTAATTGCAACTTCTGTGCTAAATCCTGCGCCTGAGATGCGAGTAAATCTAACTCAGGACTGATGCTATCCCCCTTTAAACAACAGACCTGCGCCTTAGGCCACACGGCGATGCTATCGAGCGTGACGCTAAATTTAGGCCTAGCTAGCTTATCGACACTATCGAGCAACTGTGCCACTTGAGTCGGATTGGCGAGCCCTAAAAAGGCGAGGGTTAAGTGCAAATTGTTTTGCGTCACAGCTTTGGCATTAGGCGCTAACTGTGACCTCAAGCTTTGCTGTAATTGCAGCAGTTGTTGCCGCTGTATGCTCGTGGGGGCAAACCCAAGGAAGAGTCGTTGTAACACCTGTTTATCTCCATCACCTACTCAAACGCCAAACATAAGCTATGCTTTTGTTTGGTATTACAGAAATTCCCGCTGTAATGGTTAATGATAGACTTTAGACGACTTGAGATTCATCGCGGGAAGTGTAGAAATAATACCTTAAATGGACTTGTAGGTAAGGAAATCCCTTTTCATGTCAGATGGTTTAGCAAATCCACTCCAACAGGCATTAGTGACGATTTTTAGCGAAACGCCACTAGAAACCCTAGAGCAAAATGTTGATCAAGCCTTAGAAGCAATCACATTACAACTTCACTGTGATGGGGTATTTGTGCTGACAGGCAGTTTAGCCTTAGATCATCTGCGTACCCGCAATTTGTACTTAAAACCGCAATTTAGCCAGGGCCAACAGACACGAGTCTGGCCATTGGCGCGTATGCCGTTTTTTCGCTCCTTAGTCAGAACTCCTACGCTGCTGAATCTCCCCGATGTCGATACCTTGCCTGCGGAGGCCCAAGCGGAGCGGGCATTACTGCGGGATTGGAACGTTAAAAGCCTATTGGTGTTACCGCCTGTGGTGTTTGGCGAAACCCGTATTGCCCTCGGCGCGGTCAATTGCTCCGAATGCTGCGAGTGGAGCGAGGAGTTTATTCAGGAATTTCAGCATGCGGCGGTGATGATTGGCTCGGCGATGGAACTCACCCGTATCGCCCACGATATGTTGGCCAGTGAGCACAGATACCGCGAAGTCTTTAATCAGCTGCCTTTAGCCTGCGCCTTGCTCGATAAACAGAACCAACTGACTATGCTGAACAAAGTGGCGTTGCAAACCCTGCCAGTGCAGCATGGATACGATTTATTCAGCATGGTGCGCGAAGAGGAGCATGCCATGCTCACCGACACGCTGCACATGGTGCGCGAAGGCGTATTGGGGCAAGCCTGGTGTGAGTTGCCCCTAAAATCGAATCAACAGCTTGATTGGCTGAGGTTGAGCTTTAGCCAAATCCACGGCAATAAAGACACACTAGTGATGATTGCCGAAGATGTTAGTGAAAAATATCGCCTCGCCGATGAGCTATCCTTCCATGCGAATTATGATGCCTTGACTGGGTTACCGAATCGGCTGCATTTTGAGGCCTTGCTCGAAAACCTGCTGCAAACCAAAGATGATATGCCCACCTGCGTGGCCTTTATCGACGTCGATCAGTTTCAGGTGATCAACAATGTGAGCGGCCATCAGGCGGGTGATAAGCTATTGTGTCAGTTAGCATTACGTCTTAAACAACTGGTGCGTAAGGGCGATATTGTCGCGCGCTTGGGCGGAGATGAGTTTGGGATTTTAATGCATTATTGCAATGTGGATTCGGCTCAGCATATCGCGAATCGGATCTGCACTCAGTTAGCAACCCACGAGTTTATTTGGGAAAACCGTTGCCACAATGTCAGTGTTAGCATGGGGATCGCTAAGCTCGAAAAGTCTGCAACGGATATTTATACGGTAATGAGTCAGGCCGATGCGGCCTGTCGTCTTGCTAAGGATAAGGGCCGCAACGGCTGGCACTTGTACAGTGCCAAAGATCCTAAAATGACCCGCCTCTATACCGAGATGATGGCCTCAGTCGATATCGTTAGCGCTCTTGCACTAAATCAATTTGAGCTGTATTTCCAAAGCATTGCCCCGTTAAGTCGCGAAGAATCCGGCCTGCATTTAGAGGTGCTACTGCGGATGGTGCAGGCCAATGGCACTATTGTTTCGCCGGCGATCTTTCTCCCTGCGGCGGAGCGTTATAACTTGGCGGCCAAGGTCGACTTGTGGGTAATAGATAATCTGCTGAAGTGGGGCAGTAGCCATTTAGATATTTGGCAACAGCTGGAGTTGGTCTCGGTCAACCTGTCGGCGACCTCGTTAGGTGACAGCGAGTTTATGAATTGGCTCGAAATGCGCCTGATGACCGAACCTGAGCTGGTGGATAAGCTCTGCATTGAGATCACCGAAACCGCCGCGGTGAGCCAATTAGATCAGGCCACTAAATTGATTGAAGTGCTGAGGCCATTAAATTGCCAACTCGCGTTGGATGACTTTGGCGCGGGATTTTCAAGCTTTGCCTACCTTAAACGCTTGAACGTGGATTATGTCAAAATCGACGGCCAGTTTGTGATTAATCTCTGCGAAGACGAGGCTGACCAAGCCATCATCAAAGCCATTTGTCAGTTAGGACAAGATATGGGCTTCGATGTGGTGGCAGAGTTTGTTGAATCAAAAGAAATCGCATTAAAGTTGAAAAGCTTAGGCGTGGATTATGCGCAGGGCTATGCCATCAATAAGCCCGCGCCACTACTGACCTTGACCTCAGGACTCGCTCAGCATTGGATGCTGGATTAGTCATATTTTCGATGGGCAATTTTTTAAAATCCGCAATTCTTAATCTATAAGTGATTAATTTATCAATATTAATCCGATTGTGACTCCACGCCATTTGGGCTGCGACAGATTGTCGCGCCCAGCCGACTTTTGATTGCGCTTCCTCCGCTAGTAACAACAATACCCCCACAAAAATCATTAAAAACAATATGTAGGGGAATATCGTGCTGTATCAACCTATCAAATTAGCCGTTATTTTTGCGGGAGTGCTCGGCACCGCTGTACCTCAATTGGCTTGGTCTGCTGAGGCGAGCGATTGTGGTGAAGATAAAAAATGTCATGATTATCTGCGGGTATCTGGCGATGTGATGCGCCAGCCTGTTCATCTAGTGAGCGATCCTAAACAGAACCGTTTGCCATTGCCTGCCTACGATGGCTCGGGATTTTTACGTTCGATCCCTGGATTTAACATCACCCGCAAAGGCGGCTCCGGTGGCGACCCTATGTTTCGGGGGCTGGGCGGCTCGCGTTTAAACATAGTCGATGATGGTCAGCATGTGTATGGCGCCTGTGGTGGACGTATGGACCCACCGACAAACTATATTTATCCCGAAAGCTACGATCAGATAACGGTAATCAAAGGGCCACAGACGGTGAAGTACGGCCCTGTCGGCACTGCGGGCACAATTCTATTTGAGAAAAACCGCCATCGCTTTAACCAGGCGGATCTTGAAGGCCGAGCCAGCGCTACGGGCGGCAGTTTCGATAGGCGAGATGCCATGGTGGAGCTGAGCGCTGGGGATAAGAATTACTACCTTGATTTCGATATGAATCAATCCAGTAGTGACCATTATGAAGATGGAAATGGCAACAAAGTACAATCGAGTTATGACCGGCAAAACGCCAATCTCGCCTTGGGGTGGACACCGACAGAGCGCACTGTACTTGAGTTGGCCTACGGTGAGTCGAGCGGCGAAGCCGAGTATGCCGACAGGTTAAACAAGGCGCGTCAAATCGATAATCGTGATGCGGCGCTACTGCTACAACACGAGTTTGAATCGAGCTGGCTAACGGCGGTCGAACTGCAAGCCTTTAGCAATAAAAACGACCACATTATGGATAGGTTCGATGAAGGGGTTAATTCCGGTGCCAATGTGCGGCGGATGACAGAGGGCGGCCATTTGTGGTTCGAGTTAGCGCCACTCGATGCTCTGGATGTCACTCTTGGACTGGATTATATGTCCAGCAAACATGATGGTCGCAGCATGGCGCCCGGCGATGTTGGGCTAAATGACTTGCTCAATAAACCCTTTAAAGAGGATATGCGCTATCAAAACTATGGGCTGTTTGCCGAGTCGCGCTATCGTTTTGAAGAGGGCGAGCTTGGGCGTAGTAGTCTGCTTGCAGGATTGAGAATCGACGACTGGAATAGCGAGCTCTTGATTGCTCAGCAGGGTGAGCGGGACGATACCCTCTACAGCGGATACCTGCGTTATGAGTTTCAAACCGCGCAGCACCAATATTATGCAGGCTTTGGCTCGGCGCAGCGGATGCCGGATTATTGGGAGATTATGAAGGCCAGCGCCGATAACCCCGCACAAAAAGCCTTTGACCTGAAAGCGGAAACCACCAATCAGTTCGATATAGGTTGGATTTATCAGGGGCCTGTCGAGGCTTCGGTGTCACTCTTCTATGGTGAGATTGCGGACTATATTCTGATTGATTCCAGCGGCCAAGCCACCCTTGCCCGTAATATCGATGCGAGTCTCTACGGCGGAGAGGCCAGTCTAGATTATGCGTTGAATGAGCAGTGGTCGAGCCAACTCACGGTAAGTTATACCCATGGCGAAAACGATACCGACAAGGTCGCGCTTGGGCAAATATCGCCGTTAGAGGCCAGATTAACCATTAACTATCAATGGCAAAGTTGGACCATGGCGGCGCAGTGGCGAGTGGTGGCCGCGCAGGACCGTTACACCTTAGGTCATGGCAACATTGTGGGACAAGACTTAGGCCCGAGCAGCGGTTTTGGTACCTTGGCGCTCAATGCTTCTTGGTCATATAACAAGGAATTATCCTTAATTTTGGGTGTCGAAAACCTGTTTGATACCGCCTATGCCGAGCATGTGAGTAAGGCGGGTACGGGGAACGATCTGCCGGGCAGTGAGGCCATGTTTAGGGTCAATGAGCCGGGCCGTAATCTCTGGGCTAAGTTGACCTATCAGTTCTAACTCGGCTTATTTGTACTATTGGCGCCCCGAGAGTCTTGCTGTTGGGGCGATGTTATTTTTAAGGCAAGCCAATGCCAAACTGCGGCGTATCAAAGCTAAGGCCGCGGGAGGGACACTGCCTAAGGCCTATGTTAAACTTCCCCATCATTTTTATCTGTTGATACTGTTGCATTGAACAATCTACCCATTCATTCCTTATTGCCATCCTTGCGCGATGCCTTTGCGAAACATGCGCAAGTGATCCTCGAAGCGCCAACGGGTGCGGGTAAATCGACCGCATTGCCCTTAGCCATGCTGGATTGGCCTGAGATTTCTGGGCGGATTTTAATGCTGGAGCCCAGGCGTGTTGCTGCCCGTAGCGTGGCGCAATTTATTGCCAGTTGTCGGCAACAGGCGGTAGGGCAAGAGGTAGGTTATCGCGTGCGCGGCGAGTCAAAGGTCAGTGGTGAAACTCGACTTGAGATTGTCACCGAGGGGATTTTAACTCGCATGATCCAGCAAGATCCTGAATTAACAGGCATCGAGATGATCATTTTCGACGAGATCCACGAGCGGCATTTGACCACAGATCTCGGTTTAGCCTTGGCGCTCGAAGTGCAAAGCTCGCTGCGGGACGACTTAAAAATCCTCGCCATGTCGGCAACCTTATCTGGCCTGACATTGGCCGAGTTGATGCCCGATGCCGCCCTGCTACAGAGTGAAGGACGCAGTTTCCCGGTCGAAATTCGCTATCGCCCCGTTGCAGGGCAGCAGCATTGGCTCGACCATTTAAGCCGCGTTGTGCTCGATGCAGCGACATCATTAAGTGATAACGGCCCGCAGGATATTTTGGTGTTTTTGCCCGGTAAAGCCGAAATCCTTAGAGTGGCGCAGTATCTAGAAGAGCGCCTCGATAACAGTCGCGTGACGGTGTGCCCACTCTATGGCGAGCTATCGGCGCAGGAGCAGGACAGGGCGATAAAGGCCGACAGCAGCAGGCGCAAAATTGTGCTCTCCACCAACGTGGCCGAATCGAGCTTGACCATCGAGGGCATTGGCCTTGTTATCGACAGCGGTTATAAACGCCAAGCCAGTTTTAATCCTAAAACTGGGGTGACACGTTTAAGCCTTAAGCGCATCAGCCAAGCCTCGGCAACCCAGCGTGCTGGCCGTGCGGGGCGTTTGACGGCGGGCGAGTGTATCCGTTTATGGGGCCAAGAGGAGCATCAACGTCTGCTCAAGGCCGATGAGCCCGAAATCAGCCAAGCCGACTTAGTTGCCATGGCTCACGACTGTGCCTACTGGGGCGCGAAATCCTTCAGCGACTTACTGTTATTGACTGCACCGCCCACGGTGAACGAGGCATTAGCTTGGCAACTGCTTCAGCGTTTAGGCATGGTTGATGAACAAAACAAGCTGACTGCGCATGGCAAAGCGGCCTATGAGCTGGGGTGTCATCCGCGCCTCGCCCATATGTTATTGGTGGCCAAATCTCGCGATGAACATCAACTGGCGGCCTTAGCCTGTTTACTGGCGGGGATTTTAGAGGCGCGGGGATTGCCACGCAAAGGCGCCGATATTATGAATTATTTGCACTTTGCCACCCAAGGCAGTGCGGGGCAGCAGGCCAAACAATGGCTTAAAAAGCTGGCGCTAGATAAGCAATTTACTCAGGCCGATTTAGTGGCCGTCGCCTCCCATTCCCATCATCAGGATGTCGGTTTGCTGTTGGCGCTGGCTTATCCCGACCGGATTGCCAAATCCCGTGGTGTTGAGGGGTATCAATTGGCCAATGGAACGGGTGTGGTGCTCAACGCCGAAGATGCCTTAGCGCAAACGCCTTGGTTGGTGGTGGCAGATTTTCAAGAAACCGAAGGCAAGAATGCCGGGCGGATTTATCTCGCCAGTCCATTATCACCAAGTCTGTTCGATGAGGAATTGGCCGAGCTGGTGGAGCGTTATGACCAATGCGGCTGGGATGAAGCTAAAGGCCGCGCTGTGGCCGAACGCCAAACCAAAGTCGGGCAGATTTTACTGAAATCAGAGGCTATCGCTAATCCGAATCGCGGCCAAATTGTAGCGGCATTACTGAGTTACATTCGTCAGCAGGGGTTACAAATCCTTAATTGGCACGATAACTTAGCGCAGTTTCAGGCTCGATTACAGTTAGCGCGCGATTTAGATCCGAATGCCGATTGGCCGGATATGAGCGATGCCGCGCTGCTGGCAAACCTTGAAACATGGCTGGCGCCCTACCTTGAAAATGTGAATAATCTGCCGCAATTACAAAAACTCGATTGCTTTAGTTTGCTGGTAAACCAATTAACTTGGTCACAGCAACAGGCACTCGATGCGCTGTTGCCCACCTCATGGCCGTTAGCCACGGGCACCTTCGCGCCGATATTGTACGATGCTTCGGGGCGAGCCTTGCTGCGGGTACGTTTGCAGGAAACCTTTGGCATGGCAGACAGCCCGCTACTGGCCCAAGGTAAGCTGAAGGTGACGATGGAATTGCTGTCACCGGCGCAGCGCCCCTTGGCTCTAACAGCGGATCTCGCGAGTTTTTGGCAAGGGCCCTATGTGGAAGTGAAAAAAGAAATGCGTGGGCGTTATCCTAAACACCTGTGGCCGGACGACCCTGCCAATACGCAGCCCACAAAATTTACCAAGAAGAAAACCTTAGGTTTATCTCAGTCATAGCCTTTAGACTGCTTTGATTTACAACCTTGTGTTGTGCCTGTGACTGATGCCGTTAACGCATAAATGATGAAGTAGATATGACAACTAAGACGACAA
This sequence comes from Shewanella sp. 10B, assembly GCF_023475885.1. Classification (NCBI taxonomy): domain Bacteria; kingdom Pseudomonadati; phylum Pseudomonadota; class Gammaproteobacteria; order Alteromonadales; family Shewanellaceae; genus Shewanella; species Shewanella sp. 10B. Next base: position 790,237 of record NZ_JAMDJO010000002.1, on the reverse strand, counting down.
AAAAAGCGAAAGCGAAGCGCAGCCGTGGCCTGTTAGGGCAAATTTGGTCGCTCACTTGGAAACTAGCCTTAATCGGCCTAGCCGTTGTGACCTTCTACAGTATTTACCTCGATCAAATTATTGCCCGCAAGTTTGAGGGGCAAAAATGGCACTTACCCGCGCAGGTATTTAGCCGCTCGATGGCCTTATATCCCGGCGCAGCCGTGAGTCATCCACAGTTAATGGCCGAACTCAAACTCTTAGGTTATCGCAAAGTCGCCAATCCCCGCGAGGTGGGTGAGTTCTCTGCATCCAGCACCAAAATCGAATTATGGCGTCGTCCCTTCTTACATCCTGAGGGCGATCAGGCCGAGCAGCGAGTGATGATTAGCTTCGACAGCGATGGGATCAGCTCGATTGCGCGTATGTCAGATAAGCGCCAGTTGGCGGTATTCCATTTAGAACCTGTATTGCTCGACCGCATTATTGCGGGTGACGGCGAAGACAGATTGTTTGTTCCCACAGAAGAAATGCCCAAGGCGATTGTAAAAGCCCTGCTGCTGGTGGAAGACCGCAGTTTTTACGAGCACCATGGGGTCAACCCCTTCGCGATTCTGCGTGCCGCTTTTGTGAATATCAGTGCGGGTCGTACCGTACAGGGCGGCTCGACACTGACCCAGCAGTTGGCGAAAAACTTCTTCCTCTCGAGCGAGCGCTCTTTACTGCGTAAAATTCGCGAAGCCCTAATGGCGGTGATTATCGATTTTCGTTACAGCAAGGAAGAAATCCTCGAGGCCTACCTCAACGAAGTGTATATGGGGCAAGATAAATCCCGCGCCGTGCATGGGATGGGGCTGGCTTCACAGTTCTATTTTGGTCGACCCATCGGCGAGCTAACCACGGCGCAGCAAGCGTTTTTAGTGGCGGCGATTAAGGGGCCTTCCTATTACAACCCATGGCGTTATCCTGAGCGCAGCCAAGAGCGTCGCGATTTAGTGCTACGTCTCTTGATGGAGTCGGGTGAGCTGAGCACCGCGCAATACAAGGTGGCGGTAGAGTCGCCCTTAGGCTTGCGTAATCCCAATAAACCAGTGCATCAAAAATTACCTGCGTTCTATGCCTTGGTTAAACAAGAGCTTAACGAGCGTTATGGCGATGCGTTATTAAAGCAATCTGGGGTCAAGATTTACACCACACTCGATCCTATGGCGCAGGAAGCCGCCGAAATCGCCGTGACTCAAACCTTTAAGAGCTTAGATAAAGGCAATAAGTCGTTGCAGATTGGTATGGTCGTGACGGACAAATACACTGGCGGTATCGCGGCTATGGTGGGTGATAAGACGCCAGGCTTTGACGGTTATAACCGCGCGGTTGAGATCCGCAGACCCATAGGCTCGCTCATCAAGCCATTTGTGTATGCGACTGCATTGGCGCCAAATAGCCAGTTCACCTTGGCTTCGCCACTTAAAGATCAGCCGATTACCCTAAAGAATGAGCAGGGCAAAACCTGGTCACCGCAGAACTTTGATAAGAAGTTTAGTGGACAAGTCTCCTTGTTAACGGCACTGAAAAAGTCGATGAACGTACCTACGGTGAACCTCGGGATTGCCGTGGGGGTGGATGCGGTGGCAACCACGCTGGCGAAATCTGGCTGGCAAGAGCCGCTTAACGAATACCCGTCTATGCTACTGGGCGCCGTGAATGGCTCGCCCTTAATGGTGGCGCAGGTTTATCAAACGCTGGCCGATTATGGTGCCTATCGCAAACTCACTACAGTGACGGCGGTGCTCGACAGTCACAATCAGCCGTTACCTGTGACCCGCTCACCGAAGGAGCAAGCTATTACGCCGGATACTGATTTCTTGGTGCAATATGCCATGCAGCAAGTGGTACGCTCGGGTACAGCAACGCGCTTAGGCAATGCCTTCCCCGGTGTGGCGCTGGCGGGTAAAACCGGTACCAGTAACGATAGCCGCGACTCTTGGTTCGCCGGTTTTGACGAGCGTAATGTCGCGGCGATTTGGGTAGGACGCGACGATAACGGTAAGACCAGCCTCTACGGTAGCAGTGGCGCGATGGCGGTGTATCAAGCCTTCTTGAAGGAGCGTCCACCGATTGGGCTACGCTCGATTCCGCCAACGGGCGTGATCCAAGGTTACTTTGACCGTGATACCGGTGAAGCTAAGGAGGCGGGATGCCGCAATACCGAGGCATTGCCAGCCCTTAGAGGTACCTATAATCCTGCGAAAAACTGCGGTGAGCCGTTGCAGTGGTGGCAGAAGATTTTAGGTCAGTAATACTTATTCTTGATAGGTAAAGCGATAACAGCGGTGCCGCAAAATGGCACCGCTGTCTTTTAAAAAGAGAGTACCAGATGTATAAAACCGCAGCCGCAGTGCATATCCTTGTTAAACACAAAGAGCAGGCGGAAGATATTATTAAGCAATTGAATAAAGGCGCGAATTTTGGCGCGTTAGCCAAGCGCTATTCCTCATGTCCGTCGGCGAAAAAGGGCGGCGATCTTGGTGAATTTAAGCGTGGGCAAATGGTGCCGCAGTTCGATAAAGTCGCCTTTTCCGGTGAGCTATTAGTGCCACATCTCGTCAAAACCAAGTTTGGTTGGCATGTAGTGAAGGTGCTGTATCGCACTTAATCAGGTAGCGTTGATTGAGTCAATAAGCTACTTATCGACGCATTAAGCTGCATCTCAACACCGCTTATTTTCAAAAAATAGTTCATAGTGCGCGTATCCTGTGTTTTCACGGGATAAACGCGCATACGCAATAATAAGACGTTAGCTTCTGGTATGTATAAATGGATTTAAAACAAACAAATTTGCAGAGCATTCTCGACAGGCTCTATAAGACTGCGTTGACACTACTCCTCCCACAATTAGGATTACTCACCATCGTTGGTTCAAAAAGTGATCAATATACTTTCTTACTGATGTTTATTGTTTTTCTAGCGGTGAATATTCTCATTCCTGTATGGTTACTCCTCTTCAACACTGGGAAATCAAAAATTGATTCATTTTCAATCACAATAGACGACCAGAAAATTCTTGTTTCGACCTATGAGGAAGTCCAGAAGATAGATAAAGCTTCATATTGTGGCTATAAAGTTACCTCGCAGTATCCAAAGAAAATACAGCTCTTAGAGGCTAACGGCGAACATATAGAGTTTAGTTACTACGCGTTAAATAAAGAGCAAAGGAATCGCTTGTTTGATTATTTGGGACCCGCGAAAAGCTAACAATCTGATCTAATCGCTCCCTTCGACGCAGGGACAAAATATTGGCCGCATGGTGAATACGGCTCATATTCTTACCCTAAATTTTGGGTGTTATCCATAAAAGTCTAAAGCCAACGACTTAGAGTAAAAACTAACGCGTTTTTGACCCATTCCGTGTTTCGGCTCGTTGGCTCAATCGAAAATTCCCACTCCTGCAGCCATAAATATTCTTATCTATTTGCCTATGTTTGGCCCTACCGCTAAACGGCTAATAATGTATGGCTATACAGTCGTATTTAAATTTAGGTGTTTTGGTATGATTTCTAGACAAAATCAGTGCGCACTAATTCCATCCGAAATAAATAAAACTCTATAAAATCAGGTGAATATAGTAACTGAATTTTAGTTAATAGGTTTGGAAAACGCGCATGCGCGTTTTCCCAGATGGTGTATTCGTCAGAAAGCTGATAAGTTCTTTGCATACAAATAGTTAACTGTGCGCGTTTTCACTGGTCCAACGAGGTAAACGCGTATGCGCACTAATAAAATGTTAGATTTAAGGAAGGTCATGCCATCTACAGAAAATCATCCAAGCTTTCCTCTGACCATAGACAGGGAGCAAAAAATATGGAGGTACATGGATTTCACAAAATTCATGCATCTTCTGACCACGAAGAGCTTGTGGTTCAATCGAAGTGATAAATTTGAAGATCCATTTGAAGGTAAGTACCCATTAAAAAACTTGCAGCAGATGCGAGGACAAGAATGGGCGGTCATGGAGCATTTAATTGACCATATGAGGCAGTTTACTTACATAAATTGCTGGTATATCTCTAATCATGAATCAGCAGCTATGTGGAAGCTTTACGCACAAACGAGTGAGGCTATCGCAATTCAAACAACCTACGAAAAATTGCACTCTTTGATGCCGGAAGAATGCTTTATAGGTGAATTAACTTATATTGATTACAAAAACGATGTAATTCAAATAAATAATTCATTTAATCCACACATGATAAAAAGAAATGCATTTTCACATGAAAGAGAGTTGAGAGCGTTAATTCAAGACAACAAAACACCATCCAAGGAAAGCCCTGATGGTAACGGAAAAATGCACGACTACTCTGCAGTAAACGACAAATTCGGCCTTTCAGTTTCAGTAAACCCTTTGGATCTCATTCATAACGTATGTGTCGCGCCTATGTCCCCCATTTGGTTTAAGGAGCTGGTCAGAGAAATCTGCATCGATCATGGATTCGAAAAAAATTCTATTATTATTTCTGAGTTAGATGATGAGCCGTATTAATCTAACAATCGCGTCAATTAGGACGCTCGCAAGCTCGCGCCTATTACGCGGGTGTTAACCCATATAAATTTTTATCCGAAATTCACCTGATGCAGCCGATGCCCTGACACACTTTTGTCCCTTTGCTTTTTACGTACATATCGCAAATGGGTAGTTAAAATTGGCATTGGGGCACCAGTGACCGTTGGCGACATGGATGTCGCCGTCGAGCCTATAGGGATATATTCACGGCGAGTCACTGGGGAAACAATGACAATAAACTCCATAAATAGATAAAAAGATTAATCGCTTTTGTCCCCAAACGAGTTACTCATCTTCCTTCAAAACAAACAGGCGACATCGATGTTAAACAGGAGAACCATGGTGATTAGCGAGACGACAGTCCACCTCAAGGCTGCTTCTGGCAGCCATGCTATCGTAGTCTTTAAGATACTATCCGACGCATTAAAAGCGCAGCCAAAGTAGCGACAATGGGTGATATTTTTCGGGTTATTATTTGCTTATTCGATGTGCGGCGATGATGTGCCGTGAAATTACAGGGAGGCGCGATGAGCTTTAACTTTGATACCTACCGTTTTAACACTGAAGATGCGATTCAAGTCTGTGTCGGCGCTTTTGCGCTCGCCGTGCCTATTGGTTTTTCGGAGGAGGCATGGCAACTCGGGGAGACCTTGCCGCTACTGAATCTGCTGATGTTATTGAGTCTGTCGCTGCTGTTCCTCGGGGTATTTACTTACCAGAGTGTGTTCCAACAAAACATTCGTCACCGCCTGCCGGTATTTATTTTTCGGATTGTTATGGCCTATCTGATTAGCGCCTGTGTGGTGAGTTTGGTGCTCCTTTGTCTCGATAAGCTGCCCTTTATTGACGACCCTTTGACCTCCATTAAACGGATTATCGTGATTACTATGCCGGCTTCTATGGGGGCGATTGTGGTGGATAGTTTCGATAAGGAATAGCGCGGGACTTCGTAGAGCGTCGCTCAACTGCTTAGTGACAACTCATGACTTTTGTCACTGGTGCATTTAGGTTATGTTGCACATACTGGATTAAGAGATAAATTCGAAAAGGACCCGTTATGAACGCAGCAACGCTTGCATTACTAATCCCTATTTTTGCCATTGTCGGCGGATATACAGTCGCGATTATGAAGATCCGCGAGCGCGGCAATTCGGTCAGTACTAAGCTTCAGGCCGAAAACCAACTGTTACGCATTGAGCTGGATAAACTGCGCGAGCGGGTTGAGGTGTTAGAACAGCTGGTGACCGACGAGAGTTTTCAGTTAAAGCGCGAATTTAAACGAGTTTAGTCGCAGTGATTGCAGACAGATGATTTACAAGGGCAAACTGGGTTTGCCCTTGTTCGTTTTACGAGGGATTAAAATTTATAGCTGTAACCGAGTGTGACCGTTTGAGGTTTTCCGGCAAAAATAGAGCCGTGTACTCGCGTCGTCATATAGGTTTCATCTAAGAGGTTGTCTACGGTTAAGTACACTTCCTGACTGTGGGTGACAAAGTAACGCGCCGACAAGTCCACTAAGGTTTTGGCCTCAATCACTTCATCTGCGGGAATGGCACCTGCACCTGCTTTGGTTCGCATCTCATCGGTATAACGTGCCGCCACTGTGATTTGCCAGTGTTGCGATTGCACACCTGCTGAAATATACAGTTGGTTTTCAGGTAGATAGGTTAACTTGTAACCCGCTTCAACCTTATCCCAAGTTTCAAACTCAGATTCGAAACTATTGCCAAACTCGGCATCCGTGTAGGTGTAGGCGAGTTTGACTGGAAAACTCATCGCTCCGGTGCGATTAAACTCGTGGGCGAGGCTGAGTTCGAGGCCTTTGACTTCCACTTCGCCTGCGTTGTACTGATTGTCGAGTTTAGTGTCATCACAACCCTGCGCCGCCGTACAGTTTCCATGCATGTTACTGTAATCACTATAGAAACCGATTAACTCTGCATTAAATGCATCTTGATGGTAGCGAACGCCAGCCTCATAGTTCCAGCTCTGTTCTTCTTGCCCCTTAGCATTGCCGGGTGCGGCGGGCGAGAAGCCTTTTTGTACTCCAGCCAGAAGTAATACTTGCTCATTAATCTGGTAAGTTGCTGATAACGAAGGCAGCAGCGCATTGAACTGGCTTTCAACCTGTTTATCGGGATGCCCCTCGCGACCGGGGTTCTTCTTACCCCAATCGCGGCGTTGGGTTTCGACATCTTCCCAGCGCAGGCCGGCGGTAATGGTGAGAGCGTCTAGGCTGATTTTATCCTGCACATAGGCCGCAAATGCCGTGGCGCTATCGACACGGTTAGAGTCGGTGCCCGGGACACCACTCTTAGTGCGTAACATGACACTGTTGGCGTCCATTGCATAACTGTCGGCCCATTGGTATCTGTCCATTTCATCTTCATGGTAGCGAAGACCAAAGGCGAGGTCGTGATCCCCGAGTAACCAATTGAGTTCCGTTTGTATGCCTTGGGCGAGGTAACTGCGATTATTGGCTTTGACATTGACCTCAAGCTCAGAGAGCAGACCCGCATCAAAGTCGGCAGCGTTTTGGATCCCTTTACCACTTAATGACTCGCCACCAACCTTGTCGGCCTTATACCAATTTCGATGAAAATCATTGTAATAGCCAATGCTGCTAAGGCTTAGCGTGTCGCTAAAATCGATAATATGGTTGAGCTGCACTTGCTTATGCTCTGTGGTCATCTGATCTTTTTGCGAGGCCGAATAGCGACTATAGGGCGAGGCCTGATAATCCGCATCGGTCAGACCCATATAGGTTTCGTTAGAGGTCTCATCAGCAAATTTCAATTTGAGTTCAAGGGATTGCTGATATGCGGCCGTGCTGTCGGTGTTCACTCTGATCTTGGCTAAGGCATCATTTTTAGTAAAGCCAGTGTCGCCGCCGACCGTGTTTATCTCCCTAAATCCGTCGGCTTGATAGCGATAAATCTCGGCCACTGCGCCAATGCGCTCGCCTTGTCCGCCCGCATAGGTGTGTAATTTACCGAAGCCATCTTGACCTAAGGCAAGATCAATTTTGCCGGCTAATGCCTCTTGAGGAATTTGTCGAGACAACATGTTAATCACTCCACCCGTGGTGCGGGGGCCATATTTTACCGTTGAGCTTCCCTTAAGGATTTCAACCGATTGCATTCTGCCTGAGGTGGGGAAGTAGTAAGCCGCTGGGGAGGCATAGGGGGCGGGAGCGGCGAGAACACCGTCTTCCATCACGGTAATCTTTTCAGAACGATTTTGCCCCGTGCCACGCATACCAATGTTCGGGCGCAGGCCATAACCATCTTCTTCTTGAATATAAACGCCGGGCACAGAGGCCAAGGTGCGCATAATATCGGAATATTTAAAGGTTTCTAATTCGGCTTCGGTAATTTGATGGGCGCTACCAGGCGTGGTATCGAGGGGATTTTTACTGCCGAAAATACTGATCTGTTCTATTTTTGCGGGGGCTTGGGTGGGCGAATTGGCTTGGGCATTGAAGGCGGTAGTTAATGCGCAGGCCAATAAGCTAAGGCGCATTGGGCTAAGTTGGGTCATTGGGCTCTCCGAATCGGACATGGTGCTTGTCTTTATTTTTTTGCAAACAGGAATTGTTCTCGTTTGCGGCCGCGGAGCTTAGTTTTATTAACTTAAAACCAACTTAAAATTCTTTATCTTTACAAATGTAAGTCAGATGTTACTTTGTTCGTTACCCTAAGAGGATAAGTCATCGGGTGAGTGAAATGCCGAAACTGAGGTAGACTCGTTGCACCTTTGTTATTCGCCCAATATTGAGCCAGTTAAGATCGAGTTTATATGTTCCTATCGCCGTATTTTTCTAAGCCAAATCAATCAATTTCTGTTTCTGCACAACAAGCCAGTGACTTCGCCAAGAAAATCGCCCAAGACTTTAACCCTATCCACGATGTGGGTGCTAAGCGCTTTTGTGTGCCCGGCGACTTGCTGTTTGCCCTCGTCTTAACCCAGTACGGTTTAAGCCAGAACATGAAGTTTACCTTTGCTGGCATGGTCGGTGATGGTGTCGAGCTGCAATTTCCCGAGCAGGTGAGCGACAGTTTTTCGATTTGCGATAACCGCGAGAAAACCTATTTGCAGGTGAGTCGTCAGGGCGATGTGAGTCGCTGCGACGCGCAAACCGAATCCTTTATTCGCAACTATGTGGCGTTTTCGGGACACAATTTTATCGATATCTTGGTGCCTTTGATGAAACAGCATCAAGTGATGATTAACCCCGAGCGTCCCTTAGTGATCTACGAGAGCATGTCATTCGACTTAACCAGTCTCGACTTTGTGGAAGTAAAATTATCGCTAGTACAACAAGATCTTAAGATTGATGGCAAGCGTGGTGATGTGACACTGCACTTCGAGCTGCATAGTGGCGATACCTTCGTCGGTACTGGGATTAAAACCTTAGTCATGAGCGGCCTACGCCCCTACGAAGAGGCGCAAATGCAGCAAATGTGCGCCGCCTATGAAGGGCGTAAAACCGATTTTTAAGCGGTATTTTGAGTCAGACCTATCTCGAGTAAGGCTTATTTTGAGTCAGAACTGAGTGTTCCGGCGAGTGTGGCGCCTAGGATGAACCAAGGCGCCGATAACGGATAAGACTCAATTCAAACCACTTGGGATAACAACAGCTTAAAGTCTGTTATTCCAAGCGTTTAGCTTGGCTCTCTAACTTAACAGTCTAACCACTGAAGTTTGCTAACTTAATTTTCTCCCCGCTTAAGCTTGCTAACCTCTCTTTCCAGCCGTTTTCACACTTAACTTATTAGCTCAGCCATGTAATTTAGTATTGGGTTAAGTCTCTCGCCTATTCCTTAACGCTTGGCCAAAATGGGTTAATCAATAGACAGTTGCGAGACTGTCTCGGCGACATTCTCTGCGCCGGTGCGAATATCGTCCATCACGGCGGTGACTTCCGCTAATTGCTGTTTGCCTTCCTCGGCGATGCGCTCAACCTCGTTCATCATGCTGGTGGCACTGGCAGTCAGTTGGCTGTTCTTATCAACCACGGCAGCAATTTCGCCGGTCGATTTACTGGTTCTCGCCGCTAATTGGCGTACCTCATCGGCCACTACGGCAAAGCCTCGGCCTTGTTCGCCCGCGCGGGCGGCTTCAATAGCGGCATTGAGTGCCAGTAGATTGGTTTGATCGGCAATTGCACTGATGGTTGCCACAATCGCTTGAATACTTTGGGATTGCTCGTTGAGCTTCAGCATAGACTCTGTGGTTTTATGGGTCTGCGCCGCAATAGCATTAGAGGTGTTTACCGTCGCGTCGAGCAACTGCACGCCGCGGTTAGCCTGCTCCACCGTGCTCTGCGAGGTGGCATGGGCGATATTGGCCGCATCTCGAATCGCATGACTCTTGATGATCCTCTGGGTAATGTCACTGGCAAATTTGATCACCTTCACCACTTTACCGTGATCATCCATCACAGGGTTGTAGACGGCCTCAAGCCAAATCGAATCCCCGTAGGCATTTTTACGTTGGAACAGGCCTTTCTTGTATTGCCCGCGTCGCAGGTCATCCCAAAAATGCGGATTGTCCTGATAGAAGTTATCGAAGCAGAATAAACGGTGATGCTTGCCCAGCAGTTGCTCCTTGCTATAACCCATGGTTCTGAGGAAGTTGGCATTGGCATTGAGGATATTGCCCTCGGGGCTGAACTCGATAATCGCCTGGGATTTTTGCAGGGCGGTAAACAGCGCCGCTTGAGCATCTAGCTGGTATTTATCCTCGGTGATCACCGCTGCGGTTTTCATGATCTTTGTGATTTTGCCATCCAGCTTGATGGGGAAATAGGTCGCCCTAAGCCAGATCTCTTGGCCATTCTTATGCACACGGGGGAATTTGCCTTCCTTCGCCTGTCCTTGCTTTAATTCGCGCCAAAACTGTTGATACTCCGAGGAGTTTACATAGTCTGCAGCGCAAAATAATTTGTGGTGTTTACCGACAATCTCGTCCAGTGAGTAGCCTACAGCCTTTAAAAACAGCGGATTCGCGTCGAGTATGATGCCATCGGGGGTAAACTCAATCGTCGCGATACTCGCCTTGATTGAATCGACAACGGCTTCGGCTTCCCTGCGCTTTATTTCGCTTTCTGCTAGGTCTTTACGTAGTGAAGAATTAAACACTGAATACTCCTGATGAGTGGGTTAACTCAAAAACGGCGTTGAGTGCCTAAGCTGCTGATTTAGGCATAGTGTAAATATAGCCATGATTTTACGCGTAAGTGGCTTTTCAACGAAACTTAATGCTGTGAGATAGATACCAAAAGTATCCAAATTAAGATCATTTATTAGCGCAAAAACAAGTGGGTATTTGGCAAGAGAAACTGCTGAGATAACCCCAAGACGCTCAAGGAGCGCCTTGGAGTTAGCGTTGGCCTTAGCTGAGTTTTTCGATTTTGGCGGGCAGCCCTTGCCGCGCCGATGCGCCACTGGCCCAGTCCACCAGCGGGTAGCGACCATGGCGGCTTGGGTCGAACAGATTTAAGTCGTTCATATTGACTCCGACGCGGATCAGCGGATTGGCAGCTATTATTTTGTCATCGATAACTATGTCCCGCGCGCCTAACTCCTTATGGCCATAGCCGTGCTCGATGGCAATGCAGTCGGGATGCACGCCTGCTACACATTCCACTAAAGCCACCATACTGCCATTAGGCGTGCTGATCTTAACCGTGTCTCCGGTATTAATGCCAAAACGTACGGCAGTTTGCTCATTGATGCGCACCGGATTATTGGGGTGCACTTGGCGTAAACGGTCCGAACCTATGCTCATCGAACTCATGGTATGCGACTTATAACTGCTGATCAGCAGCGGCCACTGTGACTTATCGAATGCTTGCTCCAAGGGGGTGCCGTCGGCGAGCGCTGGATGATAACGCCTTGGACAGCCACTCATATATTCGCCGCTTAAGCTGTTGCGCCGACTGCCCACCTCTGGGTTCCACAGCATTAAAGGTTTTGGCCAAACCTTGCTGGGGTTGCCCGCCTCATCGCGACCTGCGCTGATATTCTCAAAGCGGCCGCCACGGGCAAATAAGTAACTGACTTTTTTGACCTCTTCGGGTTTGAGTCTGGCATTGAGTTCCGCTTGAATGCGCCCAACACCACTGAAGTACATATCTTCGGCATTGATATCGGCAACGGGTTTACCAAGGTAGGCCACGTTTGCCGCGCCGTAGAGCGAGAAGTCCGCCGCGCGGCTCAGAGGATGCAGACTGCCATCGGCGGCCTTGACCGCATTGTCACCAAAGCCGGGCAGATTGAGCTTTATCGCCACTTGGCTAAGGAAGGATTCCATACAAATCACATCGCCGTCGGCGGTTTTGGCGACCCTCGGCTCGACAATCGGCCAGCGGCCTGTGGCTTCTTTGGTGAGTGTGCCGTGCCACGCGGCGCTCCAGCCCCAAGATTCATAGGTTAAGGTGTCGGGGACTATGTAGTCCGACAGCGCCGAGGTCTCATTGATAAAGCTGTCGATGCTGATAAATAGCGGTAAGACTTTGGGATCTTTTAATTGTTCACCAATGGCTTCGCCGAGTCCCGCCTGACCATAAATCGGGTTACCCATATGGTTGATCCACGCCTTGAGTCGATAGGGATAACCATGCACCGCCGCGGTTAAATGTTCGCCCAGCAGGGGTGATGAGATGGGGAACCAAGGCTCCTTTGACGGATAGGGCGACTCTCCCGCCTCGACTTTTCGGCGGTACTCAGAGGTTTTTTCGTAGGGAAACTTAGAGCGGGAAAGGAATACACCCTTAGGTTCGACCATGCCGTCAAACTCCTGCAAATTGTACCTTGGACCAGCTCCAAAGGCGGGGAAAGTACCGCCCTTAGCTATAGCGCCGCCCTTAAGATTTAGGTTACCTATCATGGCGTTAAGCATCATAATCGCCCATGCGCTGTAAAAACCGTTAGCACTCATAGTGCCGCCGTGGGAAATCACCGCCGCCTTAGTGCCATGGCTAGTAAACTTGTGGGCGAGGGCGGCAATTTGCGCCTCGCTGATATCACACTCCTTGGCGTAGTCGGCCATCTCGACGCTGCGCGCGGCTTCACTGAGCAGCTGAAAACTCGATTTCACGCTCAGCTCACCCTTTGGCGTATTCACGCTTTGCTCAACCTCAAGCTGCGCCTTGGCGCATTGTCCCGCCGATAGGACCTGCCCAGTAGCGGCATCGACAACCAGTGGAGAATCCTGCTCGCCATAGGCTTTGCCTTCGAAGGGGAGACCGAGATCGCTGGCATACAAATATTGGCCGTATCTGGGGTGATTCGGCGTGCTGATGATTAAGAAGCTGGCATTACTAAAGCCCCGATAACCCGCCGCTTTCGCCGCCTCGGCATTGGGCGCGGTTAAAAACGCACTGGCGTAGCGTTGGTTATCGATAATCCAGCGCAGCATGCCCATGGCGAGTGCGGAGTCGGTTGCGGGGCGAATGGGCAGCCAAGTATTGTTGCCTGCGCAGGGGTGGTTCGAGGTGTTGGGCAGCATGGGCGACACCACCACATAACTGAATTCTCGCCCATCGACTCTAGCATTGGCCAACTGCCGCGCCTGGCGTTTAAAAGGGTTGCCCGACTGCTGCGGCGAGGTACCGATAAACAGCAGAAACTCGCTATTGTCCCAATCGGGCTTAAGGTGGGCGTATTTCTTTAAATCGTCGAGCAGGGCACCCGCACCTGCGCGATAGGTAAAGCCGCAATAGGCGCCGTGGTTGGCAAAATTTCGTGTACCGAAACTATTGAAGGTAAAGCGTTTAATGATGACATCTCGGCCCTCATCAGAGGCGTTTGACACCAATAGCTGGTTGGCCTTGGGGCCATATTCAGGATTATTGGCATCGAGTGGTGTGCTGATATCGCGAATTGCCCTTAAGCCTTCGACATGCCCCTCACCAAATAAGTCACCGCCATCGACGACCTCGGTTAGCAGTTGCTCGAAACTGATGCTTTGCCATTGCCCGCTGCCGCGCGGCCCGACCCGTTTAAGGCATTGGGTGACGCGATAGGGACTATCTAATTGTTCCAACATGGCATTGCCACGGGCGCAGGCGGTTGAGCGCCCCTGTAAGCCCTGCTCCTGATAGGCACTTAAGCCGACTAAGGCGGTTTTGACCGGGGTATCGAAGTCGATATGTTCCCGTGCCGAGAGTGGATGATAGGGATTGCCGCTGATGCGGAGGATTTTATCTGTCTTATTGTCGATACGGGCGCGCACGCCGCATTTGGTCCAGCAGCCGAGACACATGGTATTGGCGATGCGTTGCTCATCGTTGCCAATCAGCTGGCCTGAGGTTAAATCCACTTTATATTCAGGGGTTAGCGAATTGCCATGGATGGGATCTTGGGTGGTCTTGCCCGAACTGCCATTCACCACACCTTTGCCCATTTGCGCTAAGGTATGGCTGTAACCTGCGGCAAATAATCCCACGCCACCCGTCACAGCAGCGCCTTTGATAAAACGACGTTTACTCTTATCCATTACGGACTCCTTAATGCGGTAACTTTTCTTAATGCCAATGCTCTTAATTAAAGCGATGAGGCTCACAAGGTCTGTTGGGTTGAGCGTGGTTGATGGCGAATAAATTCAGACACTAATACCATCAGTGCGAGCCAGAGGCCGAAGGTGCCCGCGATACCTAATAGACCCTCAGGCCCCCATGGCAGTTGATAGAAATAAGTACCCGCGCCGTATTTAGGGTCGGTTTGCGCTTGGATAAGTACAATCCAGCGAAATCCCCATGCCAGATGTACCGCTGTCAGACTGACGACTAACATCAATACCGAGGGGAGGCGGCGCACTGCTAATAGCAATGCCAGCAAAGCGAGGGTGACTAAGACCCAGATGGCGGCCAGTTGCCAGCTTGGGCTGGTGTCTAATAACAGCGCCGCTTCGTGCGCCGAGCCGTTATCGAATAAGGCCCAGCCGATAAGACACAGGGCGAAGAGGCCAAAGCTTGCCCTGACCCATTGCAGTAATCTGTCTTGGGTGCTGGCTTGATAACCGTGCAAAATGCGATTGAGCAGAGCGAGTGTGCCGCAGGCGGCGAGCAGGGCGCTGGTCGCCATCAATGGCGGTAACCAATAGGTATGCCAGAGCGGCCGCGCTTTGATCGCCATGGTCTCCATTCCGGTATAAAGCGCAATGGAGCACGCACTCAATGTGGCGATGAGCGCAATGGGTTTTAGCCATTTATCGCTGCTCCAATTACCGAATCTGAGCCATTGACCGATACGGCTTAACCAATCCGCTTCTTCAGCCGAACTTGTAAGAGAAGACTGCGCCTGAGGCAAATATGGCCGCAGTAATAACCAAGCAAACACTAGACTCGTGCCCGAAAATATCGGCAGTAAAAAGGCGCCGTACCACATCCACGAATACGGCCTGATTTGGGCATAGAAATGCCATGCCCGCAGCGGTTGGTGAAGGTCTGCAAGCAGCGCAATCGGCGCGACTATACCTGCGGTGAGCATCAAGCAGGCGCAGAGCTTGAGCAGTCTGGCATCGGTTTGTTTCGCACTAAATAAATGAATGGTCGCCACCCACACACTGGCGTAGGCCAAACCCATTAAAAAGAAGTATTGTACTGCCCAAGGTAGCCAAGTGATGGCGATATCTGGGGTAAAGATTTCTTTAATGACCATGGTGGATCTCCTCGCCAGTGTCTGTCAGTAGGGTGCGAACGGGGGCTTGGCCGCTGATCCTGTGTTCAAAGGCGCTGTTCATGCCGATATAAAACACTCTAGGTGCCGTATTGGCATCGGGCTTGAGTACCTTGATATCCGCTTGATTCGCTTTGAGTAGTTGGTTGATGTGGCTGTGAGGATCGTTCAGATCGCCAATCACCCTCGCTTCGCCGACACAGGTTTCGACACAGGCGGGTAAGAGTCCTGCTTCGAGCCTGTGGGCGCAGAAGGTGCATTTATCGGCGGTGTTGGTGTCATGGTTGATAAAGCGCGCATCGTAGGGGCAAGCCTGCACACAATAGCCACAACCGACGCACCATTCGTTGTTGACGACCACAATGCCATCTGGGCGTTGGAAGGTGGCGCCCGTGGGGCAAATCGGGATGCAAGGCGGGTTTTCACAGTGATTACACAGTCTTGGCAACATCAAAAATGCGGGGGGCGTAGCTGCATCCTGTTGCGACACTTCGTATTGCTGCACTGTGGTACGAAATTGCCCCAAGGGCGGCAGGTTTTCGAAGGTGCACGCCACGGTACAGGCCTGACAGCCGACGCAGCGGCGCAGGTCAATCACCATGCCGTAGCGTTTGCCCGTAGCTGCAGTTTGAGCCTGTTGGGCTTGCACTTGCACGACGGGAATGAGCGCGGCGCCGACACTCACACTGGCCATTTTTCCGAGAAACTGACGTTTACTCTTGTCCATAGGAATTTCCTTCACTCTTACAGATAAAACGGGTCGAAAGACTTAAGGTTTAGCGTTAGGCGCATTCTGTAAAAGGCGGGGTGGCATCTCTATAGTGGTTTTCCACATATCCGATAGGGACTTGATCTAGCGCAACAAATATCAGTTAGAATGACCTCTCAAAAATTAGGGTTTATGATTTAGCAACAAAATGGATCTCATCCTAGGGCTAAGGAGTATGGGCACAGTGTTGAGTGTTGTCGTATCAACCATCGTATCAATCAAGAGTTGGCGAACGGGATTAACATTCGTCATCGTCTTATTTAGCCTGCTGAGTCTCTCAGTTATGGCTGAATCGGCTGCTCAAGCAACTGAGTTAGGCGCATTAACGGTTGCGCCCGCGGGAGAGCTGATGGATGAAGCTGGTGCTAACTATCAAGTAGTCGATGTGGGCGTATTGGCCATTCGAGGCTATAAGGGCACCATCAATCGTTGGCAACCGCTGATGGGCTGGCTTGAGTCACAAATTCCCAATAGTTACTTTAGGTTGCATCCCTTAAGCCTTGAGGAGCTAGCCAAAGGGGTCGAAACCGAGGGCCTCGATTTTGTGATCACTAACCCCGGACAATCTGTGATGTTGGCGCGGCAGTATTCCCTGTCTTGGCTCGCCACCCTACGAAGCCCTATCAACAATGGAGCGGCTATGCAGGTGGGCTCGGCGCTGGTGGTCAGGGCCGATTCCCCCTATCAAACCTTGCAGGATCTTAAGGGCAAGCGCCTTGGTATTGTCTCTAAAAATGCCTTCGGTGGTTATCTCACTATGGTCTACGAGGCGCAGCTAAAGGGCATAGATTTACCTGATTTTGTTGGGGAAATTGTTCTCTTAGGTTTTCCACTCGATAACTTGGTTTATCAGCTC
The DNA here is from genome assembly GCF_023475885.1 of Shewanella sp. 10B. NCBI lineage: Bacteria > Pseudomonadati > Pseudomonadota > Gammaproteobacteria > Alteromonadales > Shewanellaceae > Shewanella > Shewanella sp. 10B. The sequence goes on along the minus strand of NZ_JAMDJO010000002.1, from coordinate 773,390 downwards.
GGCGCTATAGGTCAGCAGGGGGGGACAAATGAGCTTAGTGGTACAGATGCACCAAGCGGTAAAGCACTAAGCGGTAAAGTACCCAGCGTTAAAGCTCCAGGCTTAGATGCGGCGATTGTGCCCGTGTGTCAGCTTGAGCAAATGCAGGCTGAAGGCTTGATCAACATAAAGGATTATCGGGTACTCGATAATCAGGCGCCCGTTGGGTTCCATTGCCAAGTGTCGAGTCGACTCTATCCCAACTGGTCTATGGCTAAGACCAATCGTGCGACGCAATCCTTAGCCAAGCAGGTGACTCAAGCCCTACTGGCCTTACCCGAAGACAGTCCCGCCGCGAGAGCCGCCGAATCTGCGGGTTGGACTACGGCTGTGAGCCAACTGGCGATCGATCAACTGCTTAAAGATCTCGATATGCATCCTTTGCAAACCCCGTGGTGGCAGCGGGCGTGGCAATGGGTAAAACTGCATCAACATTGGGCTTGGTTAGCGTTGGCGATTTTAGTGTTGCTCAATGTGTACCACTTCTGGCTCGAATATCGTTTTAGTCGCCGTGGACGTGAGTTGATAAACACCCAGAGGCAACTCAGTGAAAACCGTGCCCTGTTGGAACATGCCCAGCGCATCGCGATTGCCGGGGAGTTAGGGGCGAGTCTATCCCATGAACTCAATCAACCGCTGGCGGCGATTGGCCATTACTGCCATGGCGCCGAGGTGCGTTTGCAGCGTGGGACGAGTCCAGAAGAATTACAATCCGTGCTGAGTTTGATTCAGCAAGAGGTCAGCCGCGCTGACAGTATTATCAGCCGTTTGCGTAATTTATTGAAAAAACGGTCAGTCTCAAAACAACCCCTATATTTGCACCAGCTTGTGAACGACACTGCGCCGCTGCTCGCCTATGAGCTGGAGCAGCATCAGATCTTGCTTTCTACCAATATTAGCGGCGAAGCCTATCCATTGCCCTTGGACGAAGTCGGCATGCAGCAGTTACTGCTCAACCTATTGAAAAATGCCGCCGATGCTTGTGTGCAGCGTCAGCAGAGTGAGGTCGATGCGGCAAAAACCTATCTGCCCACTATCGATATCGACCTTAGGTATCAGGACCGTAAGATACTGCTCACGGTGACAGACAACGGTACTGGGCTGACCGAGGATGCCAATCTGCTGATGCAGGCCTTTTATTCGACTAAGTCTGAGGGATTAGGGCTGGGGCTGGTGATCTGCCGTGATATTGCCGAGAGTCATGGTGGCCGCTTTAGTCTCGAAACCGCCCTAGGTGGCGGCTGCCAAGCACAGGTTTCCTTACCCCGTAAACTAGATGGAGCACCAGCATGAGTCATGAATTGCCCGTGTATTTAATCGATGACGATGAGTCGGTGCGCCGCTCACTGCGGTTTATGCTCGAAAGCTATGGCCTGAATATCCACGACTTTGATAGCGCCGAGGCGTTTTTTGCCGCCATCGACTTGAGCGAGCCGGGCTGTGCCTTAGTCGATGTGCGTATGCCTGGCCTCAGCGGGCCGCAGTTACATGCGCAATTAGTGCAATACAATAGTCCGCTGGCGGTGATTTATCTTACTGGCCACGGCGATGTGCCCATGGCGGTGGAGGCGTTAAAACTCGGGGCGGTGGATTTTTTCCAAAAGCCCGCCGATGGCGCCAAGTTGGCCGACGCGGTAGTAAAAGCGCTAGAACATGCCAAGGCGCATTATCAAGATAATCAATATGTAAAAACCTATCTGGCGCTTACGCCACGTGAGCGGGAAATCCTCGCCCTTATCGCAAAAGGCTATAAAAATCAGGAGATTGCCGCTACGTTGTGCATCGCTATGCGCACGGTTGAGATCCACCGCTCCAATCTCATGCGGGGCATGCAGGTTGGCTCGCTTGCCGAGATGATCTTAATCTATGGCCGTATCGCCGAATATTTAAAGGCTTTGGACTCTGATTAATGGCGCGAGAAGCAAAGCTTTGCCGCCAAGCCTTTGCAGCTAAACTCCTGCAACCAAAGATTTAACAGGAAAAAGCGCATCGAAAGATGCGCTTTTTCTATCGGGCTCAATCATGCATATCGAATTAGTTCATTCAACTCAATTAATTCAACTGGAGTGTGCGCCACGCCAGTAATGAGCCATCGTCATTTTGGCTGGTATTAAATAGAAACGCGCTGTAATTGCTACCAAAAATATTGTCGCGACTCAGGCTGGTATCTTGCTGGCCACGGGTCAGATATTCGGGATGGCTGGTGCAAATCTCGGTCGTCAAACTCTCGCTAAAGCCCAGTTGGGAGACCAACTGGTCGTTATTGTTGTTTCGTATCCGAAAGTGCACATGGATAGTGCGCCCCGAGTACCAGCCTGGAAAGCAGGATTTAAAGTTAACTCGCCCCTCGCTGTCGGTCACTTGGGTGCCCCTAAACCATTGGGATTGCAGTGCCTTGCTCGAATTTCCGGTGCAATAGCCACTGTTAAAGCGGCTCTTATCCGCGCTGCCGCTGGTGTCGCCTGAGTAAACGCCAGCGACATTACAATGCCAGACTTCCACCTCTAATCCGCTCAATGGGTTGCAATCTTTATCAATCACTTGAAAACAAATCTGCATAGGCAAACCCGATTCGGCATCCGAAATATCATCCCGATTATCGACTTGGAAATAGCATGGCCCTTCCACCGCCGATTGGGTTAATGCCAGGGCGCAGGCACCGCTGGCGGTGAACAAACTGGTATCGGGGAAATTAACCGTCATACTGGCGGTGCCGCCACTCGCCCAATCGCTCGGTGTCGTTACATCTGTGCCTGCGCCGGTATCCGTGTTGCTATTGTTGCTGCTGTCGTTGGTGCTTTCTTCGGACTCAGAACCGCAGCCGACTAAGCCGACCAAGGGACTCGCGACCAATGTCCAGCCGATGGCTTTGAGTAAGGTGCGGCGCGGTGCGTTGTCTATCGTGGTGTTTAGCATTGTATTAAACGGTGAAGGGGGGCGGGTATTTTTTGTCATTTGGGCTACTCACTTAGCTGGGTTTTATTGTTAACGCTTGCAGTGATTAGTGAATGAAATGTGATTTTGGTTCGGCTTTGATCCCGAGTCTTTCACTGTTTTACCCAAGTTGACAGTTGCTGAAAATGTTAACGGCGGCTAATGCCTCTATATCGGCTCGGAGCGTAGAAACCGAGCGTTTTCCCCTGAGCTTTTATACCCAATGGTGATCTACTGACGTTTTGTTAACCGTTAAATGGATGGGAATTGAGGTAACATTGAGCAGACTTGTTTCGCGAAGGTGAAAGACTCGGGTGCTCGATTGCTTATGCCCCCTATTTGCCTTATTTTAGGGGCACAAAATGGGACTTTACCTCGCAATTTTCGCAAAGATGATTTCGCAAGGATGATTACCCGTCACACGCTTTTGTCCATTGAGACTGACCGCCCCTTTATTGTGTTGAGCTTAGGTGTGTTGAACTTAGGTTTTACGCCTCGGCGTTTAATCTTGAGTCATGGTCTCGATTTGGGCTTGATTTATCTGGGTTAGCTTTGACCCCGTTTGGATAAGGAATGAAATGCCAAGCTTGATTCGTATTGTGCTGATTGATACGCACCTTCCGGGCGTTGTGGAACTCGCCCTCAATGGCCATACCAATATTTGTGGTACTAACGCCTCGGGTAAAACCACTCTGCAACGTTTAGTGCCTGTATTTTATGGCGAATATCCTAGCCGCGTGGTGCCTTCAACCCGTGACAGTTTCGAGCGTTGGTACTTGCCACACGATTCAAGCTACATCATTTACGAATATCAAAAGGCCGATGGCTTGCTCTATCAAGCCGTGCTGGCATCGGCGGGCGATGGTAAAGGGGTGAACTACCGCTTTATCGGCAAAGGTTTCGAGTTAAGCGATTACATTAAAACCCAAAATGGTGACACCATTTTATGCCACACCATGGCAGAACTCGGCCGCGAATTAAAACACCAAGGCGTAGCCACCACTAATTTGCTCAACACCCGCGAATACCGCGCGATTATTCAAAACGATCGCACTTTGTTAAGCACGGGTAGCAACCGCAGCGAACTGCGAGCCTATGCGCACCAATTCGCCCTGTGTGAAGGTGAGCATTCACTGCGCCACATCGAGAAACTCGCCAAGGCGGTGCACTCCAAAGAAGGCAAAATGGAAACGGTCAAATCCATGATCGCCGCCATTTTGGAAGAAGACGGGGTGAATCCACCTAGCTCACGCCTCAATCCGCAACGCGTCGAGGCATGGATCCGCGAGAGTCAATTAATCCAAGGCTTTGAAGTGATCCGCCCCGAGTTTGAAAAGCTCGAGCAGGAATTTAACCAATTGCTCAGCGCCGAGATGCGCCTCTCGAGCCTGTCCCGTGGTTATCGCAACGACGAAAGCCTAGAGGCCGATCGGTTAGAGATCCAACAAACTCTGTCTAAGGAGCTGAATTTAAAGCTTCGAATGTTGGACGACGAATGGAAAGAAGTGCGTGACGAGCTAAACCTCGATCTATCCGCCGCCAAGGGCGACGTGGCTAAGTGCGAGTACGAGCTAGATGCGATTGAAGATCAGCACGGCGCCTTTTTAGATGCCAATATCGAGCAAGCCAAGGCCGATTTGGACATGCTGCCAAACTGGCGCGCAGACATGGAAAACCTCAGCGAGCGCCATAAGTTACAAACCGAAAAACACCAAGATATCGAAGCGGCTTACAATGCCCGCCGCAGCAAAATTGGCGAGCAGTTAAACCGCGAGCTGGAAGGTTTGCACGCGGATCAGGATAAACAACGCGAAGCACGCGACAAACAGCGTGAAGTGGCTAGAGCCGATCTCGATGCCCTCGAAGCCCAATGGCGTAGCCAAATGGATGCGGGTAAGGCGAGCTTTAGCGAGCAGGAATATCAATTCAAACTCAATGCCGCCGAGCTTAAATTACGTGTCGATGGCGTGACCTACACCGAGGAAGAAAAGTTAAGCCTCGCAATTTTCGACGAGCGGATTCACCGCGCCGACGAAGAGCAAGAAAGCTGCAATGCTAAGGTTGAACGTTTAAGTAGCGATGAGCGTAAGCTGCGCGCCAAACGCGACCAAGCCAACGAAGCCCTGCGTATTGCCAGCCTGCGAGTAAACGAGCGCCAAACATTGCTCGATGAACTGCACCATATGCTGTTCCCGCAGTCCCATACCTTGCTCGAGTTCCTGCGTAAGGAAGCCCAAGGTTGGGAGCAGAGTCTGGGTAAAGTGATTGCCCCTGAGTTACTGCACCGCACCGATTTGCATCCGAGCGTGACAGGAACGAGCGACACCCTGTTTGGGGTGCATTTGGATCTTAAAGCCATTGATGTGCCTGAATATGCCGCTTCGGAGCAGGAACTGCGTATTCGTTTAAGCAAGGCCGAAGAGGCGCTGCAAAGTGCGCAGGAATTACAGGCCGAGGCCGAATCTCAGCTGGTGGCGATTAACGGTGAGCTGGATAAACTCAGCCGTGAACTCACCTTTGCCCGCACGGCTTACAAGAATAGCCGCGATGATTTACGTCGTCTGTTCGATGAAAAACGCAGTGAGCAGGACAAGATCAACAAGGCGCTGGCCGAGCGTAAAGCCTTTGCCCAGCAGCGCTTAACTCAACTCGATGGCGAGCTAAAGCAGCTTAAGCATCAACATCAGCTCTGGCTCGAAGAGCAAAAAGAGCAGGCGCTCGAAGCGCGGATGGAAAAACAAGCCTACTGGCAGGAAGTTATTGGCGCGCTCGACAATCAACTCGGGCAAATCAAGGCGACTATCGACGCTCGCCGCGAAAGCGCTAAGGCCGAGCAGAAAGCCTGCGAAACTTGGTACAAAAACGAGCTTAAGTCCCGCGGTGTGGATGAGGACAATATCCTTAAGCTCAAGCAACAAATCCGTGAGCTTGAAACCAAAATCAGCCGCGCCGAGCAGCGCCGCAGCGAAGTATTGCGCTTCGAGGATTGGTATCAACACACTTGGTTGCTGCGTAAGCCTAAGTTGCAGACCCAATTGAGCGACGTGAAACGTGCCGCCTCAGAAATCGATCAGCAGCTTAAAGCCAAGACCCAAGAAGTGAAGACTCGCCGTCAACAACTCGAGACCGACCGTAAGGCTTCGGATGCGGCGCAGATTGAAGCCTCTGAAAACTTAACTAAACTGCGCGCCGTGATGCGTAAGTTGGCCGAGCTGAAACTGCCCGCCAACAATGAAGAAGCTCAGGGCAGCCTTGGTGAGCGTTTGCGTCAGGGCGAAGATTTACTGCTAAAACGCGATTATTTGATGGGCTCGGTTAAGCAATATGTGGAGCATTTCGACTCTGTAATTGCCAGCAAGTCAGGCTCAGGTTTAGCCGAGACTTGGGAGCGCGCCCGCGAAGAATCGAGCTTTATCAACGACAAAGGGATTCGCCTGCTGGATTACCGCAAGCTAGTGCCGCAGCTAGAACAGTTACTCAATGTGATTGTGCCGCAATCGATTATGGCGCTGCGCGAACAGGGGCGGATCTTCGGGGTCGACTTAACCGCCTTCTACGATGTACTTGCCGATATCGACCGTCGCATCGCCTCCCAGAGTGCGCGCATTACCCGCGAAGTGGGCGAGGAGTTATTCCTCGATGGCGTATCCGAGTCTGCGGTTCGTATTCGCTCTAAAATCAGTGAATTAGAGTTTTGGCCTGAGCTTGAACAGTTCGTTAAAGCCTTCAAACAGTGGAAGGCCGACGGCTTTAATGGTCTGCCCGATGAGGAATACACCAACAGTATGCGCCGCGCCTTAGACATTATTGGCCGCGCGGCCTTAACCGGTGGCATTGCTAAGTTGCTGGAAATCGAACTGCGCCTCAAAGAGGGCAATAGCGACCTGATTATCCGCACCGACAGACAGCTGAACGAATCCTCGAGCCACGGTATGGCTTATTTGATCCTGTGTAAGTTCCTGTTGGCATTCACGCGCTTGCTACGTGGCCGTGCCGATGTGACCATTCACTGGCCGATCGACGAGCTGGGCACGCTGCACCACACCAACGTGAAGAAGATTTTCGATGCCTGTGGTAACAACAATATCAGCGTGTTAGGTGCCTTCCCGAACCCTGAGTCAGAAGTGCTGAACCTGTTCGAGAACCGTTACATTATTAATAAACAAACCAAGAAGTTGCAGGTGGTGAAGCCCAAAGCCAATCCGATTGCCGATATGTTGAGTAAACGCCTGAGCAAGGAGGCCATCTAATGAGTGCTGCCATGAATGAGTCAAACCAAACCGTATTAGTCGGCACGGGCGCCATTATCGAACTCTTGCTAAAAGGTGAGTTTATTTGCCGCACCACCAATGAAGATGGCTGGCGCGCATTGAAAAATAACAGCACCCGCGAGCGGGTCGAGGCTTATTTGAATCAAATCAATCGCACCGTGGCCTCGGCCGCCGAGGGCGATGTGTTTTTCTGCGGTTATTTGCAGTTAGGCGAAAGCGAACGCAAGGTGATTTCATCGCAGTTTAAGGATATTTGTCAGGCACTTATCCCTATGGTGGAGTGGCTGGTATTAGTGCAGGAAGCCAGCGGCCAAGATGCCCCCTTAAGCGAAGGCGCGCCAGTACGTTTAACCGAGTTGCAAAGCCGAATTGAAGATACGCCCGCGTTTCGTGAGCAGTTAGCCAAACTCAGCCAATACCGCTTATTCGGTTCAACCAGTACCAATAGCGATGCGCAAATTAAGTTAGTGTTCAAGCGCTTAGTGGAACTTGGTTATCTGGTGCGCCCTAACGTGGAAAAACAAATTTATATCGCCACTGGCAAGTTGGATTATTTGTACGAAGTGATCCGCTTTATCGACGAGACCGAAGGCCTAAGCCTTGAAGCGCAGGCGGAAACGGCGACGCAGCGGGATTTACTATGATGCCTTGGACGATAACGCACAGCATCAACCAAGGAGGCCGTGATGAGCAGTAACTTACATCAGGCTGGGGTGAAGCTACTCAAGCAGTTAGGTCGCCATGCTGACATCATTATGGACGCCTATCTTGCAGGCTCGCTCAAGGAAGAGAGCCATGACCCCGCCGTAGTTGAAAAACTCAAGCAGGCAGGGATTTTATGGCGCCCAGAGCCAGACCAAGAGCTGCGCCTTAAACGCTCGGTGCGTGCCTTGCTCGAAGAGGGCCTAAGTGATGAACGCAATCGCCAAATCGACTCCAACGTCGGCTCAGCGCTCGCCACCATTAAGACCTTGGCCGACCATTATAAAGAAGCGCGCCACAGCTCAGATTACAGCGCCGCCGAGGCGTATCTGTCTGATTTAAGTGAGCATGTGTATAGCTTTGCCGACAGTTTACGTTACTCCATCCGCGTGTTGTGGGGACGCATCAACAACGAGTTCGGTTATGTCGGTACCATTAACGCTAAGATCCGTGAAAACGAACTCGCTCAAAGCCAAGTGTCTGAATTACTTAATGGTTTGGAGATGTTCCAGTTTAGCGAATTAGGTGAAATCGCCGGTGATATCCGTGAGCTGCGTAAGCTGCTGGTGACGACTTTGCAGGAAACCATGAGCGACTGCGCCCAGGAACTCAGTGTGGTGCAGGGCAGGTTGCTCGAACTTCTCGGCCGCTTTAGGCAAATTCGCGGCCGTACCCGCTTGCTTAAGGGTTGGTTACTGTACACCGATTTGCATCCGGATTATCGCCCTGCGGACCATGTGTCCCACAAGGAAATCCCAAGCCTTTTCAATCGCGCCGAAGTGCTGTTGGCCCCAGCGTCTGTGGATGTGCATAACGCCAGTCAAGAGTTTGAGCTGATGAACATTGTCGCCCATATCAAGGCGATTAGCCGTCAGGGCATAGTCGAAACGGTGCGCGAGCAGGATGTGGCCGTGCCGCTGACGCAGAATGAAGACTTTGATATTCCTGATAATCCACTCAAGCAAGCGGTCGACACTTACTTTGTCGACGTGATTGAGTCGGGCTTACGTCAGTCGGCGCTCGATTACTTAGCCGAAAAAGCCCTGCCATGGGATGCCGAAAGCTGGATTTATCAAGTGATTGGCGGCTACGAAGGCTTACCCGATGAGCATAAAGCTTACTTTGAGTTAGAACCCTTAGGTGAACCTCACCCCATCTACAGCGGTAACTTTATTATCCGCGATGTGGAATTATGGCTCGCCTAGGCAAGCAGCAGTTGCAACTCTTGGAGGGCGTTTATCTTAATCGCTCTCCAAGGGTAAAACTCAGCCCGAATTGGCGAACGATTTACCGCGAGTTAGAAGTAGGCGAGCTGGATGGCGCGGAAAAATATTTGTGTTTTGCGCCGCGAGATTTTGAGTTGCTGCGCCAAGGTGTATTGGCAAAAGAGGGCGTGGATTTACAGGCGCTGGACTTTAATCTAAACCGTATCGCCATGTCCGCCCAAAGCCAGAATGAAAAGCTGGCGAGTATCCGCCCCGAAGCCGAGTATGTTCTGTTGAAGTATCTCGGTTTTGAATCGCCTCCTATGGGGATGTCTGCACGCTCTGCGTTACGCATTCCCTTAGATGAAGCAGAGCAGCTTTGCCATGGGTTTAATGTTAACGCCATCTTAGTGGTTGAAAACCTAGATATATTCGATGCAATAACCCAAGCGCGCTTACCTGAAGAACTTAGCCGTGTTATGGTGATTTACCGTGGTAGCGGCCACCATTCCCCCATTGGTGTGCGACAGTTTTTACAGGCGATGGCGGGGAAAATGCCGATCATTGCTTTTACCGATCTCGACCCCGCAGGGCTGCAAATTGCCCATACCTTAACGGGCATGACCCATTGTATCGTGCCACAGTTAGCGCTTTTTGCGCCCAGCGAGTTACTCGCTATCCCACAGATTAATTCCGCAGATGACTTTGCCAAGCAAGCGCCTCAGGCTAAATACTTACAGTCAGCCGACTTAAAAAATTGGCGGCAATTAAGCCTTTGGTTAATTCAGCAACGCATTAGCATTAAACAGCAGCACCTGCTGGCGCATCGGCTTGAGCTAGTGCTACTGGCATATTGTTAGTCGTAATTCTTCCCCATCTATCTATAAATGCCTCAGTATGTAGTTTTTAATTCCAATTAAAATGCTTATTTGGTTTTTAAATCTAGCATTATTCAGGCTGAATCGATTAATTGTATTTATTTGGTTTAAATACTGTTTAAATTTTGATTTTTTAACTTGCATTCTAATAGCGTAATTATTAATCGATAATTTTATTTTTAATAAAAATCATATAAATAAGAAATTTTTGTGATGGGTTTGGCTTAATTGAAAATGAAATAAGTAAATTTATTCATTGAATTTACTGCCAGCATGTTTCACTATCCCCGCCTGAACCGAAAAGGGAATGGCGATTTTGCTCATCAAGGAAGATGAAGAATAAAAGATGAGCTATTTGGGGAAACCATAAGCATGATTAAATCACTTTCGACACGGATCTTTATCGGTCTGTTTGCGGGACTTATTCTCGGCACCTTAGTGCAATATTTTCTAAACGATATTGGCTTCTTTTCTGGCAATTTAGTCGAACTGGCTGGCGGCGTCGGCACTATGTTCGTCAATATGATCATGATGTTGGTCGTGCCTCTGGTGTTTGTCAGTATCGTTTGTGGCGTGTGTGAGCTGCAGGACTTAAAAAGCTTTGGGCGCCTTGGCGGCAAAACCTTCGGCTTTTACATCGTTAATACTGTGGTCGCTATCTCTACCGCCCTGTTAGTGGTGCTATTGCTCGACCCAGGTAAAGGCGTCGATATGAGCAGCACTGATGGGGTGGCGATTACCGCGACCGAACTGCCCAGCTTAATGGCGCTGCTGATTGATATAGTGCCGCGCAACCCAGTGGCGGCTTTTATGTCGGGCAATATGCTGCAAGTGATCTTTATGGCACTGATGCTGGGCGGGGTGATTAAATCCCTTGGCGAGCATGTGGCTGGCGCGGTACAAGGTTTTCAAACCGCCAATAAAATCATGATGAAACTGATTTCTGTGGTGATGAGCCTTGCGCCTTATGGCGTGTTTGCGCTGATGTTTAAGTTAGGCGCCACCTTAGATGCGGCGGTATTTATGAGTGTGCTCGAATATGTCGTGATCATTCTGGCGCTGTTATTACTGTGGATTTTTGTGGTCTATCCGCTGGCGGTGGGATTCTTTACTCCGATTTCGGCCAAGAGCTTTCGCGAGAAAACCCAAGAGCAAGTGCTGTTTTCCCTGTCTACTGCCAGCTCTAATGCCACGATTCCTGTGACTATGCGCACCCTAACGGAAAAGCTTGGGGTTAATCGCGCCGTTGCTGGTTTTGGTGTGCCACTCGGGGCGACCATGAACATGGGCGGCGTGGCAATTTATATCACGATTGCGATCTTCTTTGTTGCCAATGCCTTCGGTATGCCAATCACCAGCGAGCAATTGCCATCGCTGCTGTTTAGTATCTTCCTGTTATCCGTTGGCGCGGGTGGTGTGCCCGGTGGCGGCATGGTGATGATTGGGGTATTAATCCATCAAATGGGCTTGCCGATTGAAGCTTTTGCGATTGTGGCCGCGCTGGATCGCATCATCGACATGGTGCTGACCTCCTGCAACGTGGTGGGGGATACGGCGGTGTTGACCATAGTCGACCAAACCGAAAAGACCCATCAAGTCGAGCTAGTCGATAGCGAGTCTTAAATCGCACAACTAAAAAAGCCACTGATTACAGTGGCTTTTTTGTATCAGGACGAGACATGCCCTTACTGGCTACACTTCTGTTTTAGCTGGCTGACCGCTTCACTAAATCCCACGGCCACTAAGGTTGAGCTAGTGTATTTGCTTGAGCGAAACGAAACGGCCTCAAGGCTTAGCTCTTGAGTTTGCAGCTGAGCTAACGCCTGCCACAGATCGTCATCAGCCTTTGGCAAACTGGTAAAGTTCATCAAGGTCGCGGTGCCACGAAATTTCACACTGTGCTGCTTGTCGCTGCGAATAATTAGCACGCTTGGGTCGCTACCAAATGCAAAGGATTCACCCATAGTGACGTTTAAGATGGGTTGGGTTTCGCCAACGGAGCAGCTCAAGCTCAGCTTGAGGCCTTTATCAATAAAGTCGATGCTATGGCTTTTAGGGGCGGGTTCTGCGGTGTCTAAGCTTGTGGCTAAATCTTCCTTGGCATATGCGTAGCCTAAATGACTGACGAGCATGAGGGCCAGTAACTGTGTTTTCACTTTACTACCTTGTTAATTGTGCGGACGAATACAGGTGATTATTTGTGTAGCGATATTGTCAAAATGTTGGCGATTATAAAGAATCTTGACGCATTTTAATAACCCTTTTGGGTTAATTGGTCTTGAATTTGATTCAAAAGGTTAGCCTTTGGTATCAAACGCCGTTTAGGTTGAAACTCGGGCTATTATCTCAAGCAATAATTTCAATTCAAACATGCACTTATGCAATGCCGACTAAATTAATACCAAAGTGCGAGGCACAGTTTTTGTTCAGAAAATAAAAAAGCCACTATTATCAGTGGCTTGTTTTAATCTTTAGCTCTCGGCATTGTTTGGCAATGGCGGGTTTAGTGACGCTTAGCACTCACTCTCAAACAGCAATGCCGCTCATGGGGCGATGTCGCCGCTTACTTACGAGTCATCTTATCCAAGTAGCCCATGGCAAATGCCGACACCACGAAGGTGATATGGATAAGCAAATACCACATGATTTTGTCGTTATCGATATTCTTCACATCCATAAAGATTTTCAGCAGGTGAATTGACGAAATCGCCACAATGGAGGCGGCCACTTTGTTTTTTAGTGAGCCCGAATCTAATTTACCCAACCAGCTGAGCTTTTCACTGTCTTCGCCGACATCCAGCTGCGAGACAAAATTCTCGTAGCCAGAAAACATCACCATCACAATCAGACCGCCCACTAGGGTGATATCAATTAAGGACAGGGTGACCAGCACCAGATCCACTTCGGTCATCTCAAAAATAATCGGCAGAATATGGAAGATCTCTTGGAAGAATTTAATGCCTAAACCCAACAACACTAGACTCAGTCCCAAGTAAATGGGCGCCATAATCCAGCGTGATGCGTACATTAGCCTTTCAAATATTTTTTCCATATGTAGCAAATCCTTAGTGGTTAAAGCTTAATAATCGAATCTATGAAGCCAAAACAATAACATACTGGGTTAACGCCGCGCTATCGGCCAATCGCAAAGGCGTGAGGTATATGCAGCTAAGCCCAAGTTACGGGCATAGCTGATTTGGTTTTGCGGCCTTACAGCCTAAGTCAGTTAGGTTAGTGGGGTTTCATCCCACACCCGAAAATCGTGCTGGTTTGTTTGGCGTTTGAATGGGCAAAGTTATCGCTGTGGGTATATTAGTCATTGCGGCCTTCGGCCGAGGTAAGTCAAAGTCGTGGGTCTTCAACCCACACCCGACCAAGAGGGGATCAACAGCAATTCCCTCTTGGATCTCCCTTGCCGCCCCTAGCGAAGTTACATGCATTGGTTAGTGGCTTTGTGCTTATTCGAAAATCACTAACGCTTCCGATGGTACATCCTGTACCCCGAAAGCTAACTCGGCATCCATGCCTCGCTCACGTGATTTTCTTCAACGCCCTTCAGCAACTTCGCAGGGGAAGGTGAACTTCTGTTGCCTTGGTGTTAGCTGTTAGTCCTAAAGATTTGTGCCTGTCCTATCTTTCCCACGGTGTCGGTTGTCAATCCCAAAAGATTTATGCCTTTCCTGATTCTATTTTCTTAAGGGCCCAATAAGTTTCCCAGTGTATTTTAGCTTGCCAGAGATCATAAGCCAAAAATGTCATAATAGTAGCGAATATCATAAAGAAACCATTTAATAGGTCTCTTTTGACACTATTAAATTCGAGATGTTGTGATGCTACAAATAAAGTGATGTTATTATTCTCTAGTATATCGCTGCTAACTATCCGCTTTAAAGCATTTAAATAACCGCTGTTTTCAAAGGCGAAACTACTTTTTTTGAAGTATTTGACATCACTATTTGATGTGCTTTTACACTTATTAACACTATCACTGATTAGCTTGTCTATTTTTTCACTTGGGTATTTTTCTGTTTTTTCAACCGAAAATGGGTAGTTGAAACCTGCCCAAAAATTGCCACTGCTATCAAGGCTAATAACGCAGAACACATCTATCGCCTTGCTGTATCTTTGTGATGGACTTAATTGGATGTGTGCTGATTTTTGCCCTGATAAATCAGCTGTTTTGACGGTGAAATATACAGGCATTCCTTTTTCTTGCCATTCGGTTGGACTATCTAATTCTGATAACCTTGATAAACCAAATGAACTTAATAAAAAAGCAGATATTAATAAAAGTGACTGTAGTGAGAAAAGTGATAACCACATTGAATCTTTATATCTTGGCTTTTTAAATTCAATAAATGAAAAAGGCTTTTTTATCAATCGAGTTGAGAGGTATGACACAAATCCAGAAATGCAGAATAGGCTTATAATCCCATTCCATTCAATGCTAGTTAGATAGGTTTGATAAAAGTGATTGTGACCAATTAACTCGGATAGATACTTTGTAAAGAATATAGATGATAAGAAAAATAATAGCGTAATACCGCTCATATGCAGTAGTACTGGTAATAAAAAGTACCTCAACTTAATTTGATAGGGCTTCATGTTCGCTGTAGTAGACAAAATTATGAGTATCCTAATTGATTTCGTTTAGATAACCCTATAATGGTTATCACAATAATTACAATGTAATGTGTAGGTCTCTTTAGCTTTAGTTATTTTCGTTTGTGTACTTTGGCACTGTGGGCATGCTTGTTTCATTGGCGTGTTTTTGGTGCATTGATTGCATTTTATGTAGTAACCAAACTTTCCGTACATTGGGGTGTAGTTTGTTGATTCGCCGCAATGTTTACAGCGAAGGATACTGTTTATTGTGGATTGCGCTATTGCTTGGCTTTTTACTTCTGCCACCTTGTTAACGTCAAAGGAGGCAACAGGTTCTTTGACTTGTGGTGTTTGTACGGACGTTATTTCGGTCGTAGCTTGAGATGGGTCTATATGACGATCGATTAAGAACTTAGCGATTGAATTCAGTTCTTCTTGATTAAAGTCTGGACGGGTATCACTCACATTTATCAGTCGTAAGAATTTGCTTTTAAGATTCATGACCTTTTCAAGCTTCTCGACTAAAAACTCTGTCTTAACTAACAGTTCTGAAACTGCCGCAGGCATAGTTTCTCTGTTGATGACTGCATCACTTGAGACTGCACATAAATGATCCCAACACCGCATACCAAAGCCTTGCTGTCTTATGCCGAGTAACTTACCGAGAATTTCACTTCGATGCTGCTTTAGCATCTCTTTAAGCAGTGATTGTTGTAGTTCAACCTGTTTGATTGGTGATGGCATACCAAACCAGTTATTGCCGTGACTGCGAGTCCATTCGCCATGTTGGTTTACATCCACATGACCTTTTATGCTTTTAGACTCAATTAAAACAAAGCCGTAGGGATAAATAATTAGGTGATCAATTTGAGCTGTTTCACCGTTAAAGGTGAATCGAAAATCATTGATGACTAACACTTCGGGGTGATCTTTAAAGGCTCGACGCAGGTAGAAGGCAACGTCCTGTTCTTGTTTTTGACCCGCAATAGTTTGTGGTGTTTGAGTATTTTGAAGTGTTTTAGTTTTCAGAATCATTTATCAACAGCGTCCATTCATAACTTGATAATAATCGGTTTCATAATACCCACTGTGCCATTGAAAGATAAAGATAAAAATCGCTAAACGTTAACGTTGCTCAAAGATGGGAAAGTGCAAATCTTTGGGATTTACAGCCAACACAGAAGTTACAGGAGTTCACCTCCCCTCGGAGTTGCCGCAGGGCATTTGCGTTCATTGCGTGAGCGAGGCATGGATGCCGAGATAGCGTCAGTCGAATCAGGGACGAGCGTCTGACGCGATAGCATAAGAACGCTTAATGCCCAAGGGGCTTTCAACTCCGTAGGGGCGTCTTGGATCATCCAAGGGCGAAGGCCAGCGGCCGTTTTGAGCGCGAGATAGGGATATCGAGCTGGCAGCTTAACATGGACGTTTTTGATAGGACGAGCAGTCCTCCTTGGTCGGGTGTGGGGTGAAGCCCCACGATCTTGATTTATCTCGGCCGCTAGGCCGCAATCAATATAGCATTGTGCTAAACAGCACGAATATCAGGCAGAGGGTTGAAGCCCCACGACGTAAAATTTCTCGGCCGTAAGGCCGCAATTACTCCGGCAGTAAAGCCGCATCAAAACCCAAAATGTCGCATTCTGCGACAACAAAAAAGCCACTGTGGTCAGTGGCTTTTATCATAAAAATCAAAATCTAAGCGATTCGGCTTAGTCCAGACTTGGTTCTTCGCTGTAATCGATACCATGGTAGCTTAGGCAAGCGTCTACTTCATTGGCGCTACCTAGGATAACCGCTACGCGTTGGTGAATTTGCGTTGGTTGAATATCCAGAATGGTTTCATAACCCGTAGAGGCTTTACCGCCAGCTTGCTCGACTAAAAGGGCCATTGGGTTGGCTTCGTACATTAAACGCAGCTTGTATGGCTTTTTCGGATCTTTATTGTCGGTTGGGTAAGTAAAGATACCGCCGCGAGAAAGTACGCGGTGCACGTCACCCACCATGGCGGCAATCCAGCGCATGTTGAAGGATTTTTCGCGCGGGCCAATTTTGCCTAGCAGTAAATCGGCGATGTAGGTCTGCATTGGCGCTTCCCAAAAACGTTGGTTCGACATGTTGATGGCGAACTCTTGTGTGTCTGGGCTGATGCTCATGGCCGCGTTGGTCAGTAAAAATTCGTTAGTTTCTGGGTGCAGGGTAAAGAGTTGCACGCCTTGGCCTGTGGTGAGGGCGAGCATGGTTGATGGGCCGTAGAGCACATAACCTGCGGCTAACTGATTGCGACCCGATTGCAGGAAGCTCGCTTCAGTTAACTCACCTTGTGGTGCAGGTAAAACAGAGAAAATTGTGCCGACTAGCGAGTTGATATCGATATTCGATGAACCATCTAAAGGGTCGAAACACACCAGATATTGACCATTGGCGCTGACTTCAACCACATGATCTTCTTCCTCAGAGGCTAAGCCGCGCACTGTGCCGTCGGCTTTTAATGCATCTTTGAGCATATCGTTGGTGATGATATCCAGTTTTTTCTGGGTTTCACCTTGCACGTTTTCCTGTTCGGTCGCGCCTAACACACCAGCTAAGGCACCGTGGCGCACGGCATGACTGATGGCTTTGGAGGTGTCGGCTAAGGTCAAAATCAGTTGCGAGAGGGATTCGTTCACTGCCTTTGAGGTTAAGTGCTGGGCAAGAGTCTGCATGTTAGGTCCTTTAGGGGTTCAACATTGAGGTCAATTTCATTATTTGCCGCGAATAATAACTCAGTTAGTTGACAATTTCAGCGATGTTGCTGTGGGTTTTAATCAATTTAAGCCAAGAGGGTTATCCCTTTGTGTCAGGCTGAGTGGGTTATCGTGAAAATTGAGCGAACTACGAGAGTTCGCCAGCTAATTTGTATCTGTATATTGCCTGCGCTTTTTATTTAGGCTTTGCCTTGGCACAATGACGGCAGTTTTTGATCGCCACCTTAAGGCGAGTATGCTTCCAAGGAATAATAATGACTAAAAATGGGTTAGCTTCTTCCCTGCGCTCGGTGACATTGGGCGCCTCATCCCTACTGATAGCGAGTCAACTGGCCATGGTTTCTAGCGCGATATTGACCCCCGCCTATGCGCTTGAGGGCGGCACAACGCCGCTGACTATCGAGCGCATGAATGCGTCGCCTGCCTTGGCGGGCACCAGCCCCCGTGGATTAAAGTTATCCCCCGATGGTCAAAGGGTGACCTATCTTGCGGGACGTAAAGACAACCAGAACTTTTACGATCTCTGGCAGATGGATGTGAAGACAGGCAAATCTAGCCTATTGCTGAATGCCGATAAGCTGGCGAGCAATGAGTTATCCGATGAAGAAAAGGCCCGCCGCGAGCGCCAACGTATTTATGGCGAAGGCATTATGGAATATTTCTGGGCGGACGATAGCAAGGCGCTGTTGATCCCTGCCTCAGGCAATCTGTATTACTTCTCCTTAGCGGATAACAGCGTCAGCCAACTGCCGATAGGCGAGGGCTTTGCCACCGATGCGCGCCTATCGCCCAAGGGCAACTTTGTGTCCTTCGTGCGGGACCAAAATCTGTATGTGCTCAATTTAGCAACTAAAAAGCTTGAGGCCATGACCACAGACGGTGGCGGCGCAATTAAAAATGCCATGGCGGAATTTGTCGCCCAGGAAGAAATGGATCGCATGACAGGTTACTGGTGGGCGCCCGATGAGTCGGCCATCGCCTTTACCCGTATCGATGAGTCTGGCGTGGAGTTAGTCACCCGCAATGAAATCTACGCCGATGGCATTAAGCTCACTGAGCAGCGTTATCCAGCGGCGGGTAAAAACAATGTCGAGATCCAACTGGGCGTGGTGACGTTAAGCAATAAAGCCATCAATTGGGTCACCTTAAGCGATGATAAAAATAAGGATATTTACCTGCCTCGTGTCGATTGGTTGCCCGATAGCAAGCATTTATCCTTCCAGTGGCAGAGCCGCGATCAACAAAAATTAGATCTGCAACTGGTGGCTCTCGATGCGCTGACCAAGCCGAAAACCTTAGTCAAAGAGCGTAGCGATGCTTGGGTGAATCTTAACAATGACCTGCACTTTTTAAAGCAACAATCGGCGTTTATCTGGGCCTCGGAGCGTGACGGCTTTAATCATCTCTATTTGTTTGACCTAAAAGGTAAACTGAAGACGCAACTGACCAAGGGCAATTGGGCGGTCGATGAGCTGGAATATACTGATGAAACCGCAGGTTGGGTGTATTTCACTGGCCGCAAAGATACCCCTATCGAAAAACATCTCTACCGTGTGCCGTTAGCGGGTGGCAAGGTTGAGCGGGTGAGCAGCGAGGCGGGGATGCACAATCCGGTATTTGCCGATAGTCAAAGCGTGTATCTGGATTATTTCAATAGCTTATCTCAGCCACCACAGATTAGTTTGCACGGCGATAAGGGCCAGCATTTGGCCTGGGTTGAGCAAAACCAAGTCAAAGCGGGTCATCCTCTGTATGACTATGCAGGCCTGTGGCAACTGCCTGAGTTTAAAGAGCTAAAAGCGGAAGACGGACAAGTCTTGCAAACGCGTCTCTTTAAACCCGTGCCCTTCGATGCGAGCAAAAAGTACCCCGTGGTGGTGCGCGTTTACGGTGGCCCACATGCGCAATTGGTGACTAATAGTTGGAGTGAGCAGGATTACTTTACCCAATACTTAGTGCAACAAGGTTATGTGGTATTTCAACTGGATAACCGTGGCAGTGCCCACAGAGGCACTAAGTTTGAGCAAGTGATTTATCGTCACTTGGGCGAAGCGGAAGTGAACGACCAAAAGGTTGGCGTCGATTATCTGCGCAGCTTGCCCTTTGTCGATAGCAACAACGTGGCGATTTATGGCCACAGCTACGGTGGTTATATGGCCTTGATGAGCCTGTTTAAGGCGCCGGATTATTTTAAGGCGGCGATTTCGGGCGCACCCGTGACTGATTGGCGCTTGTACGACACTCACTACACCGAGCGTTATCTCGCCCATCCCACGAATAATGAACAGGGTTACGAAGCCAGTAGCGTGTTCCCCTATGTGAAAAACTATCAGTCGGGGCTGTTGATGTACCACGGTATGGCCGACGATAACGTGTTGTTTGAAAACAGCACTCGCGTGTACAAGGCGTTGCAGGACGAAGGAAAACTGTTCCAGATGATTGATTATCCTGGCTCTAAGCATTCGATGCGCGGTGAAAAAGTGCGTAATCACTTATATCGCTCGCTGGCGGATTTCCTCGATAGACAGCTTAAAAGCGGCAAATAACCTACAGCAGAGCGCTGTTTAACCACGCGTATGCAGTTAAACTTGCGCATGCAGTTATCCAAGAGTGAGGCTAACACTTCACTCTTTTTTTACGCGGTATTTGGCTAATACCTTAGCTACCACCTTAGCTAATAGCTGAGTTAAGACTGTGGATAGCACTTGGTCGTGAGTAAGGGCTCCATTCCAATTGATACGCTTAAAGTTTGCGATGGCTGTTTAAGTGTGGCTATTCAAGTTTAGTTACTCAAGTTTGGCGGAGTGATAAAGCGGGGCAGAGGATTGGCCATATTACAGAGATAAAAAAACCAGATCCGAGGATCTGGTTTTTATTATTCAAACGGACTTAGAAGATTAGTCTTCTAAGTTACCGCAGAAACGGTAGCCTTCACCGTGGATAGTCGCGATGATTTCTGGCGTATCTGGCAAGCTTTCGAAGTGCTTACGGATACGACGGATAGTCACGTCAACAGTACGGTCGTGTGGCTTTAACTCACGGCCAGTCATCTTCATCAGTAGATCGGCACGAGTTAAGATTTTGCCTGGGTTTTCAACAAAGTGCAGCATAGCGCGGAATTCGCTACGTGGCAGTTTGTAAGATTCACCCTGTGGGCTCACCAGAGAACGACTATTGATCTCTAGGCTCCAATCGTTGAAACGGTAGTATTCGACAGAGCTCTTTTCTTCGACTTCGTTACCAGCGCTATTCACACGAGTCAGAAGGTTGCGAGCACGAATCGTCAATTCACGTGGGTTGAACGGCTTGGTAATATAATCGTCCGCGCCAATTTCAAGTCCAAGGATTTTGTCGACTTCGTTGTCACGGCCTGTCAGGAAGATCAGACCGATGTTGTTGATTTCACGTAATTCACGTGCCAACAACAGACCGTTTTTACCTGGTAGGTTAATGTCCATAACCACTAGGTTAATTTTGTTTTCCTGCATAGCCTTATGCATTTCTGCGCCATCATTGGCCTCAGTTACCACATACCCTTCTGCCTCGAAAATACTTCTCAGCGTGTTACGGGTAACGGCTTCATCTTCAACGATCAGAATGTGCGGATTTTGCATATTAATTACCTAAATTTTAACCAATTTTATTCTAACCATAAGGACCGCTTACATCGGATCCTTATATTCATAAAATGTTGATACTTCCTCTAACTGCTCTGTGCTTCAAAGGAAAGATCTTTACGGCGACACATCAGGATGTATATAAAGTGCACGTTTAAAGTGTAATACGATAAAACGTAACCAGTATCAACTTCGATAAGCAATAGTTATAAATAGTTCCTTAACTATTGTTTTTTTTAAAATGTTTAAATGATAACTCAAATGTAGAACACATTTTAAAAGATGTCTGGCCAGATTAGGGTGATTTCGCAGAGGAATCTAACAAACCCTTGTCAAGATTAAGCAAACTTAATGTTATCTGCTTAACTAGCCAATGGCGTCATTGTACTCGTTTTAGGCATTTGTTAACAAATGAAATGTTAACAAATTTCTGGTTGAGGCCCTGATTTACCATGATATTTACTTTAGTCATTGATTAGTATAACTAATGTATTTTTGATTCTTGTGAGCCAGTTCACGCCTCTTTGGATTTTTGAGGCGCTCTGCTACACTAACCCGGGTTCATTTTTCGACTAGACTACCAATGGACAACATGACTCAAGATTTGTGGCAGCATTACCAGAAGCCGTTGTTTTTGCTTACTCAAGCATTATCCTGTGATTTTTCCTTTGCTGTAATTACCGCCCATAATCCCGCTTCAACCCTCCTCAGTCCCAGCCAAAACCGTTTACTCGACCGCCAACTTCTCCGTGACATTGAATTAATCGGCAGCCCCTATCGTGCAATGGTGGGCGCATCGCCAGATTTATCCCATATGGAAAAGAGCTGGGCGGTGTTTGTTGATAGAAGCATGGCGCTGCAGCTAGGGAAAAAGTTTAATCAATATGCCATCTACATGGTGGAAAAGGGTGAGGTGAGTTTAGTGCCTTGTACCATCACCGGGCATGATGAAGTGTGTTTAGGCCTGTTTAATGATCATGTGCGTTTGGTTTACGAACTGCCAGATCTAGCGACCTAACCCGCGCGTTTTTAACTATTTTTCTTATCCGGCTTTGCCTGTAAAGGGCAAGGCTAGGTCACTTCTTTTTTAATCCTTTTAATGTCTGTTCGATACCTCGCCGCCATTTTTTGCTTTGGCTTTACCGCTAAATTGCTCATTGTTTTTAAAAGCGTTTATTGAATTTGTTTATGCGATGTGAAATTAGCATTGACTTCATTAGGGGTTTATTGCTACTTTTTTCGTCCCTTTCCGGCGGAAAGGAACAGAAGAGGAGCGTTAACTAGGTAGTCAGTCAGAGGAGCACAAACTCCAGCGATGATTGATGAGGGAGATTAACGCCGAGGCATAGATGTGGTTGCTGCATGTTTATGTCGGTCGCTTAGGCTGAATCCTAACGATTGTCACCTGTAATTGGTGGAGAGCTTCTGGTGACGATTGCTGTTTCCCTTCTATTGGGGTGCGTATCATTGAGCACCAGGCTCTTCGAACGAAGTTGGTTCGGAGCGTAATCATGTTAGTTAATCAAGATCTTATCCTAGTTTGTGCCGTGTCTTCTGCTTCTGCGGAGGTACGATAATGTCTCTTGTTGTCGCAAAATTTGGTGGTACCTCAGTTGCAGATTACGGTGCAATGAATCGTTGCGCCGATATCGTACTGGGCAATCCCGATTGCCGTTTAGTAGTGGTTAGTGCCTCCAGTGGCGTGACTAACCTTTTGGTTGAGCTCACCCAAGAGTCGATGAACGACGATGGTCGTTTACAGCGCTTAAAGCAAATTGCGCAAATTCAATACGCTATCTTAGATAAACTGGGTCGTCCCAACGATGTAGCCGCGGCATTGGATAAGCTGTTAAGCCGTATGGCGGTATTGAGCGAAGCGCTGGCCTCCCAGCGCAGCAAGGCCACCATGGATGAGTTATTGTCCCTTGGCGAGCAGTGTTCGTCGGCATTATTTGCGGCGGTATTACGGGAAAAAGGCGCTAACTCGAGTGCCTTCGATGTGCGCCGTGTGCTGCGCACCGACAGTCATTTTGGCCGCGCCGAACCACAGGTTGAGCAAATTGCGCTTCTCTCGTCTGAGCATTTACTGCCGCTGTTATCTGAACAAGTGATTGTGACTCAAGGCTTTATTGGTTCTGATGAGGCGGGACAAACCACCACGCTTGGCCGTGGCGGTAGTGATTATTCTGCGGCACTGTTAGCCGAAGCCTTAAAAGCCTCCGCGGTTGAGATTTGGACCGATGTGGCCGGGATTTACACGACCGATCCTCGCCTTGCGCCAAACGCCCATCCTATAGCCGAAATCAGTTTTAACGAAGCCGCCGAAATGGCGACTTTCGGTGCTAAAGTGCTGCACCCAGCGACGATTCTGCCTGCGGTGCGCCAACAAATTCAAGTGTTTGTCGGCTCAAGTAAGGAGCCTGAAAAGGGCGGGACTTGGATCCGCCATCAGGTTGAAGATGCGCCCGTGTTTCGCGCGGTTGCGCTGCGCCGCGACCAAACGCTACTCAATTTACACAGTCTGCAAATGTTGCATGCACAGGGCTTCTTGGCTGAAACCTTTGCTACACTGGCAAGGCATAAAATCAGTGTGGATTTAATTACCACCTCCGAAGTTAACGTATCCCTGACCCTAGATAAAACTGGCTCTGATTCGAGCGGCCAGGGGCTATTGAGCGAAGCGCTGCTGCAGGAATTATCACAGCATTGCCGCGTGCGTGTTGAAGATGGTTTAGCACTGGTGGCGATTATCGGTAACCGCATTGCCACCACTGCGGGCATTTGCCGCCGGGTGTTTGAAGTGCTTGAGCCCCACAATGTGCGCATGATCTGCCAAGGCGCAAGCCCGCATAACTTGTGCGTATTGGTAGCCGAATCAGAAGCGGCGCAAGTGGTTAAAGCCCTGCACGAAAACCTGTTCGAAGGTGCGTAATATGCAACCGACTGCATCGTCTTTAACCATTGGGGAGCTTGCCGCAGGGCAAGCACTCACCCTGCCGATTTACCACTTTAAGCCAAGTGGCCAAGTCGCTGGCCCTAAAGTGTATATTCAGGCCAATGTCCACGGCGCTGAGGTGCAGGGCAATGCGGTGATTTTCCAATTGATGAAGCAGCTCGAACGCTGCGACATCTTAGGGGAAATCACCTTAGTGCCCTTAGCGAATCCGCTGGGGATAAATCAAAAGAGTGGAGAGTTTACGCTGGGGCGTTTTGACCCTATCACAGGGGCAAACTGGAACCGCGAGTACTTAAATCACTCGATTGATTTACCCGCTTGGTACCGTGAGCATGCTGAGCTGAGCGATAGCGCGCTTATCCAAGCTTACCGCAGCACTTTAGTCGAGGCGTGTCAGCAGCGTTTACGCAATGAGTGGGGCGTGACGACTGGTCACAGATTAGCGGTTAACCTGCAGGCCATGGCCCACGAGGCGGATATAGTATTGGATCTGCATACCGGGCCTAAATCCTGTAAACACTTGTATTGCCCTGAATATGACCTTACAGCGGCGCAGTATTTCTCGATTCCTTACACCTTAGTGATCCCCAATAGTTTTGGCGGGGCTATGGATGAAGCGGCATTTTGCCCTTGGTGGCAATTGAGTGAAGTCGCTAAAGCACAAGGGCGGGATCTCGAGATCGCCGTTTCGGCCTTTACCTTGGAACTTGCGAGCCAAGAACGCATTTGCCTTGAGGATGCTTTAGTCGATGCTAAGGGGATTTTGGCCTATTTGAGTCATCGTGGGGTGATCGCCGAGCGAGTCGCACCCGCAAAGATACCGCGTTTTGGCTGTTATCTTAAGGATTACAAAAAGTACCATGCGCCTATGGCGGGATTGGTGGAATATGTGGCGCCCGTGGGAGAACTGCTGGCGGCGGGTGAGACCTTAGTCAATCTGCTGCGCCTTGACTTATATGGCAGTGAGCGGGAGCTAACGGCGCTAAGCTTGCCGCAGGATTGTGTGCCCATACTCCATTTTGCTTCGGCGTCCGTGCATCAAGGCACAGAGCTGTATAAAGTCATGACGAATCTATTTGAGTTGCCGCAGTAACGGCAATCCACAAAACAAAACGCCAATCCTGTGATTGGCGTTTTTTATTTCAGTCTACAACCACTTAAAGCGATAGAAGAGCGCCATTTGCAGGGCGACCAGCGAGATAAGAATGCCGCAGAAGGTCGCAAAGGCCCAGGTGTTATCCGCACCGGGAATACCACCAATATTCACCCCAAGCAAGCCGGTTAAAAAGCCCAGCGGTAAGAAGATTGCTGAGACTAAGGATAAGAAATACAAGCGCTTGTTTAGCTGCTCCGATTGTTGGCTGAGTAATTCTTCCTGGGTCACATTGGCTCGGTCACGCAGGGCGTCTAAGTCTTCAATGGTGCGGATCAGTTTGTCCGTGGTTTCACGCATCTTGAGTCTTTCGGGCTCGTTAAATAGGACAAACTGATCGGACAGCATCTTAGCGTAAGCTTCTTTCTGCGGGCCTAAATAACGGCGCAGCGCCACGGTTTGCCTGCGTAACTCGGCGATATCTGTGCGTAAGTCTTTTACATTGCCAGAGACCACTTGTTCTTCTAACTCAGACAGCTGCTCTTCGAGGGTGTCGATAAAATCCACTTTACGGGTGGTGAGTCTTTCGCATACGGCGACGATAAAGTCCCCTGTGGTGGTGGGGCCTGCGCCTTCCATGATGAGTTCGGCAACATCTTTGACTGAGAGCAGCTCACGATCGCAGGTTGAGATAATCCGCTGTTTATCGGCGTAAATACGCACCGCGACCATGTCTTCTGGGGCTGAATTGGGGTTTAAGTTTACGCCGCGCAGGGCCAGCAAAACGCCTTCACCAGCCAGTACTGCCCGCGGACGGGTATCCTGAGCGAGCAGGGCATCGCTTTCGACTTTATTCAAGCCGCTATTTAATACCCAGTGGCGGGCTTTTTTGTGGCGATAACGTAGGTGTATCCAGATCAGCCCATCCTTGGGATCCCAGTTTTCAAGCTCTTCTGGGGTTAAGGTTGACCCCGCGCGCGCGCCGCTAAGCACTAAGCTGTAGATAAATCCATCGTGCATATCGCATTCCATCTCTTGCTAAATCATGGACTCAAGCTAACTGATTTCGTTGTGAAAATGAAGTCTAGGCGATGATTGTGCTGACAATTGCAGCCCTTGGTGGGGCTAAATTGCTGGCCAAGCAAGTTACGATGAAATAGATTAAAATTAGCCATAGTTGTAATGCATTGAGAAGATAAAATGGAATATGAATTTCGGCGTAACAGTTTGACGGGCACTTATTTAGCCAGCTTTAGTATGGACCATGAAGTGCTGGGCCAATGGTTTTCGGAAGAGTTGGGGCCAGAGTTAGCCAAAATTCAACAAGTGCTCGATATTATCAAAGAAATTCAAGCGGGTAAGCGTGATTCTTGGCGGTTAATCGGCGGTGATCTCACCCTAGATCTGGATGAAGAACAGGCGCGCATTTATGCCAATGCCTTAGGGTTTGAGCAAGAGTATGAACTCGAGGAGTCGATGTCCCTCTACGATGCGGAATCGGAAGCCTATTGTGGATTAGAAGATTTAGAGGAAGCTCTGCTAAGTTGGTATGAGTTTGTGCAAAAAGGGCGATAGCACAAATTTCTATTCCAGCAGACAATAAAGGCAATCGATTGATTGCCTTTGTTTTTTAGCTTAGTGCTGAATCACTCGATTTGAAGCGTTAGTTGTTCAGATACCTTACCGCCATTTCGGTTCTCGACTTGGCATTGGCCTTACGCAGCAGATTTTTAACGTGCACTTTTACCGTGCCTTCACTGATATGTAAGTGCTCTGAAATCATTCGGTTACTTAATCCTTCCGCCAGCTGTTGCAGGATCTGTAGTTCCCTTGGCGTGAGGCTTGAAATCCATTCCTGCTCATCGGCGGCATTTTTAAGCTCGTACAGATATTCTTCGACCTCATCGCTGATCACTCTGTGGCCCAACATGGCATTTTTGAGCTTATCGAGCAGCAGATCCGGCTCGGTATCTTTCAGCAAATATCCATCGGCGCCCGCGCGTAGCAGTCGAATCACATCTTGTTTGGCATCCGACACTGTGAGGATCACTATCCTTGAGGTGACGCCTTCCTGGCGCATAGCGTTGAGGGTATCGAGTCCTGTCATTCCCTTCATATTCAGATCGAGCAGTACAATATCGGGCTCATCGGTGGCAACGGCGCTTAGGGCGTCTAAGCCTCCGCCGACTTCGCCGAAGAGACTAAAATCCGGATCGGAGGCGATCAGTTGGCAGATCCCTTTACGTAGGAGGGGATGGTCATCGACCACGAGGACTGAATAAGGTTTACCCATGTGTAGGCTCCTGTTGGGAAGGGAAGATTAAAGTAACTTTGGTTCCCTGTGACAAATTGGATTTGTTATTAGACGCTAAGGGCACATCCGGTTGTTCTTGGTCTAGTTGTTCAGTAATTCCCTTGCTATTAGTGTGCGTATCATTGCTACTAAATACAACAGTACCGGCTAATTTACTGGCACGCTCATGCATGATCCCTATGCCAAAGTGTTGATCCCGCTCCTTTAGATAGCCAATTCCTATACCGTTATCGCTCACACTGATATTGACCATGCCATTGTCATCTTTATAACAGCGAATATTGATCTGGCTGGCATTGGCATGTTTTATCGCGTTGAGTGTAGCCTCACGGGTGATCTGCAGAATATGAATATGTTGCTTCGCCTCGAGCCATTGGGGCGAGAGTTTGTAATCGAGATGGATCTTGATATCGGTATTGGCCCTAAGCTGTTCTAGCATGGCTTCCATCGCGTTCTTCAGATTCGGTTCTTTGATGGTTAATCTGAAGGTGGATAATAACTCCCTAAGCTGTACATAGGCTGTACTGACGCCTTCATTGATTTCCGTCAGTTGCCCCTCGATCGCAGGGCTGCGGCAACTATGATCTAAGTTCTTGCGCAGCAAGCTAATTTGGATTTTGAGGAAGGACAGTACCTGGCCGAGGGAGTCGTGTAATTCCCTAGCGATAACGCCGCGTTCTTCCATCAAGGCCAGTTGCTGGCGTTGCTCGGTGGCGTTATGGATGACGATGGAGCGAGTGAGCATTATGGCGAAGTTTTTAAACAGCGGTGTATTCGTATCCTGCGCTGAAATAAGCTCTAAGTAACCTAAATCGGCCTGCTCAAATTGCAGTGGGAAGCGGGTGCTGTTTTGGGTATCTTCTGGCCAGCCACCATCGGCTTCAACCACTTCTAACTCTTGCTCTGGGTACTGAATAATGAGCCGTAAATAGTCGATAGACTCATAATCTTTTAATTGATTTAACGCCGCTCTAAGTGCCTTGTAATCGAGTTTATTCGCGTTAAGCGTCAATAGGTTATCGTATAAAAACGCGAGTTCATTATTTGCCCTAGTGAGCGCGAGAGTCTTTTCGGCCACTTGGGATTCTAAGTTACCATACAGGGTCGCGAGCTCGCGGGCGGTTTTTTGCAGCGCGTGGGTCAGGGCGGTGAGCTCAATATATTCGGTCTCGGGCATTTCTATCTCGAAGTTACCCTTTGAAATGGTGTTGGCTGATTCCATTAACTGCTGTAAGGGGACAACAACTTTTCGTTTGGTAAAACGTACCGCTAAAAAGGCGATGGCGAGCATCAGCCCAAGCCCAAAGATCTGGCTCGCGGCAAGCAGGCGCAGCTTAAAGGCGGCGTGGTGCTCCATTTCTAACACCAATAAATCAATGGTATCGACAAAGTCCTTGAGCGAGGCGGCGTAGTCGCGGGAGTTTTCCTGCTCTATGTAGTACTTCATCACCAGCCATTTATCGATGACGAGCTGATACTGATCGGCGATCTTTTTCGGGCTAAGCCAACCCGTGGAAGGTTGCAATGCCTCGGAGTGCAAGGTGTTTTCAAACTCGGCAATCTTCTCTTGGGCGGCGTCACTACCCGAATTGGCATAAAACATCAGCCGGTAACTTTGCATCCGCAGTGAACCCGAGGCGTTGATGGCCTTTGCATCGCCTAAACTGTAAGACAAATTGATGATTGCGAAGATGGCCAAGCTGCTAGAAAGCAAAATCAGTACTAACATTAAACCCAAAATTTTAGAGGTAAGGCTGCCTCGTTTCATATGTCCATTACCTAATATATGGGCCATTGATTTAATGGCACTTTAGTCGTGTTTTACATTAGAAAATAATGTACTACACTAACGAAAACATAAAAGTGTGAACAACAACACTATTACATTTTGATCTAGCGCAAACTTCGTTCTAGATACCCCCTAAGAGGTATGTCTTTGGAGGGTTTAAGCCACTAACTTTGGCCTTGGAGATGTCGTGATTTATTAAAATAATGCAACACGGAGATGAGATGATGAAGAAGATGACAGGTAAGTCCTTTGCACTCAGTGCATTGGTAGCCGCGAGCTTCATGGCGGCGGGTGCGATGGCGAGTGATAAGACCGAGCCTCGCAATGAAGTTTATAAAGATAAGTTTGCTAATCAATATAATAGCTGGCATGACACCGCAAAAAGCGAAGAGATCACTGACGCATTAGCGGGTGATCCAAGCTTAGTGATCCTGTGGGCTGGTTATGGTTTTGCTAAAGACTACAACGCACCTCGCGGCCATATGTATGCCGTGACTGACGTACGCAACACGCTGCGTACTGGCGCACCAACTAATGCTGAAGACGGCCCAATGCCAATGGCCTGTTGGAGCTGTAAGAGCCCTGACGTACCACGCCTGATCGAAGAACAAGGTGAAGACGGTTACTTCAAAGGTAAGTGGGCTAAAGGTGGTCCAGAAGTCGTCAACACTATCGGTTGTAGCGACTGCCACGAAAAAGGCACCCCAAAACTACGCATTTCACGTCCATTCGCTGAGCGCGCAATGGAAACTATCGGCACACCATTCGACAAAGCTTCGAAGAAAGACAAGCAATCTATGGTTTGCGGTCAGTGCCACGTTGAATACTATTTCGAGAAGAAAGAAGATAGAAAGAACTTCGTAAAATTCCCTTGGGATTCAGGTACTACTGTTGAACAAATGGAAGCTTACTACGATGCTATCGAGTTCTCTGACTGGACTCATGCGCTGTCTAAAACGCCAATGCTGAAGGCACAACACCCTGGTTATGAAACCTGGAAACTGGGTGTACACGGTAAGAACGATGTGAGCTGTGTTGACTGCCACATGCCTAAAGTGACTAACGACAAAGGCCGTAAGTACACAGATCATAAAGTGGGTAATCCATTCGATCGCTTTGAAGAAACCTGTGCAACTTGCCATAGCCAAAGCAAAGAGTTCTTACAAGGCATCACTAAAGAGCGTTATGCCAAAGTGAAAGAGTTAAAAGCTCGCGCTGAAGGTCAATTAGTGAAAGCACACTTCGAAGCGGCTAAAGCGTGGGAAGTGGGTGCAACTGAAGCCGAAATGAAGCCAATTCTGACTGACATCCGCCACGCTCAATGGCGTTGGGACTTCGCGATTGCTTCCCATGGTGTTGCGGCTCACGCGCCTGAAGAAGCACTGCGTATCCTAGGTACTGCGGTTGATAAAGCGGCCGATGCCCGTGTGAAATTAGCCCAATTACTGGCGAAGAAAGGCGTGACTGACGCGGTTGCTATTCCTGATATCTCTACCAAAGCTAAGGCTCAAGCTGCACTGGGTATGGACATGGACAAGATGAATGCAGAGAAAGAAGCATTCAAGAAAGACGTGTTACCTAAGTGGGATGAAGAAGCTAAAAAACGCGAAGCAACTTACAAGTAAACATCCTTGATATGAGCTAACCCCTCATAGCAAAGCCCCCGCAATTTAGGTTGCGGGGGCTTTTTATTTTAACGGCCGATTTGTTTGTTCGGGCTTATTCAAGCTAGATGCTTGTTTGTTTGGTATTAACAAGGCATGACGGCATCAAGTCACAGTGCTTTCTTTTACAAAATCAATTTAAGCCTCTGGCTTGCGGATAAAATCCCGCTCAAACTGCGCTGGCGTCATGGGTTTGCCATAGAGATAGCCTTGGCCTAAATCGCATTCTTCACTGCGGATAAAACTGTCCTGATGGGTGTTTTCTACTCCCTCGGCAATCACCTTCAGTTTGAGTTTTTTACCTATGGCGATAATGGCCTTAGTTAACTCCCTGTCCTGCTGGCTGTTTTCGAGCTTACTGATAAAGCAGCGGTCGATTTTTAAGGTATCGAAGGAATACTTTTGCAGATAGCTTAGGGAAGAGTAGCCGGTGCCAAAATCATCGAGTGAGATGCGGATCCCCAGTTCCTGCAATTGTTGAATGGCGTTATGGGCTAAGTGCTCGTCCTGCAATAGCATTCCTTCGGTGATCTCGAGCTCCAGTGCCGTGGCAGGTAATTGGTAAAGGGTTAGTAGCTCGGCAATATGTTCGGCAAAGCGGGGATTACGCATTTGCACGGGGGAGATATTGATAGCGATTTTAAAGTCCCGCTGCAGTATTCGGCACCAGTCGGCGGCTTGTTTAATGGCGCTGTGGAGCACAAAGTTACCTATCTCCATGATTTGCCCATTACGTTCGGCCAAGGCGATAAATCGGTCGGGGGGAACTTGCCCTAGCACGGGATTGTGCCAACGCAGCAAGGCTTCTGCGCCAATCACTTTGTGAGTTTTCAACTCGATAAAGGGCTGATATTGCAGGCTCAGTTCGTTTTTTTGCAGTGCATCAACTAAGTGGGACTCGAGTTGATAACGCTGGCTCAGCGCCGTTTGGGTATCTTGATTAAAAAAGCTATAGGGTGTGCCCTCGGCCTTACTAATGGTCATGGCGGCACCTGCCTTTTGGAGCAGGATTGCAGCATCAATACCGTCGCTTGGTGCCTGGGCTATGCCGATTGACGAGGGAATAGTGATCACAAAGTCGGCGATACCAAAGGGCGAATTGCAGCAGTTGATGATCTGATTAAGCACTTTATTCGTTTCGCGTTGCGAGGGCTTATGGGCTTGCACTAGCACAAACTCCGCCCCCGCAATTCGGGCAATAAAGGTATGGCCGTCAGTGCAATGCTGCAAGCGCTGGCTCAAGATTGTGAGTATCTTATCGCCGATAAGATAGCCGTAGCTGTCATTAATGGATTTAAAGTTACGTAGCCCTAAGTAAAACACTGAGATTTTTTCTTTACGATTAATCTCTTCCAGCATATTCGCTAGGGTATTGATGAGATTGATTCTGTTGGGTAACCCCGTCAGCGGATCGTAGCTTTTATGATACTCAAGTGAGCTTTCGGTCGTAGTACGGGTTTCTATTTCACGGATTAACTTGGCGCTGAGTTCTGCCAGTTCATGGGTGCGTTGCTGCACTTTCTGTTCGAGTTGTTGGTTATGGAGCTGCAACTTAGCCTGTTGGAACAGAGTGATCAGATTTGTTTCGATAGCATTTTGAAATCGTGCCAATAAACTGCGGAACTGCTGGCTGTAGTTGCGCTCCTTACTGTCGAGCATACAAATGGTGCCGAAGGTGCTGTTATCGGGCCAATGCAAGGGCAGCCCACAATAGGCAATCATCCCCAGTTTTATGTCGGGATTTTTATCCCAATCGGCATCCTTCAAAGCGTTGGGGATGTGGAGCTCTCGACATTCTTTCATCACGGTTTCGCAATACAGGCCATGGCCTAAATGCTCTTTATCGTGGGGCTTGTAGGGATTTCCCTGACTATGGCTTGAGGCAAATACTTCAATCTCGGTAGGGTGAACACGCATGATAAGCGCGGCCGGTGTATCCACTATCTCGGAGAGTAGATCTAAGGTTTGTTGCCAATTCTCTAGCATCTCAGGCGGCACGGTAATCTTGCCTGTATCAATAGCGATATCCGCGAATAAACGTTCTTTTTGAGATTGTTGGAGGGCAAACTTGTAGGGCATTTGAGGCTCATCCAAAAAGCACTTTGTTATTTATACACTATAGCCTTTTTCTTCGTTCTCGAGTTTACCACCACGATTAAGTTTGCTTTACTTTGTAAAGTTTATGTTAATTTTTGTGTTTTAATTTCCTTAAGCTTTTGATAAGAATTCGCCCGTAGTCTGGTGCTGGGTATTTTGGCGAGTGGATAACTAAGTGCATCACACTATGAAAAGTAATGTTAGGACGACATTTTTCAGCTTCGCAAAGGGACATTTGCTTGCACCTTGGCTTGTGTTTGCGGTGATTATTTTTTGGCTCGAACTGACCCATGCCGATATGCGATTCGCCAGCTTGTTATTTCACTGGCAGGGTGGGGTCGATTCTTGGCCTTTGCGTGGCCATTGGTTGACTGAAAACCTATTGCATGTCACTGGACGCAATCTGGTTATTTTGCTCGCGGTGGTTGTTGTAAGCTGTATTGGCTTAAGCTTTCGCGTCGACAAGTTGCGCCCTTATCGTAAAGGTTTTATCTATTTGTTTTGCAGTGTGCTGGCCAGCGTGGTTTTAGTGCGCCTTGGTAAGAGTCTTACCCATATGACTTGTCCCTGGGATGTGCTTGAGTTTGGTGGTCGCATGATGCACTCATCCCTATTTGCTCGTTTGCCAGAGGGCGCCGAGTTTGGTCAGTGTTTCCCCGGTGGACATTCGAGCGGCGGTTTTGCTTGGGTAGCAAGCTATTATGTGCTTAAGGAATACCGCCCACAGTATGCTAAGGCTGGCTTAATCTTCGGCATTGTTTTAGGTGCGGTGTTTGGTTTTGCGCAGGAGCTTCGTGGTGCCCATTTCTTAAGCCATGATTTATGGAGCTTGGCCATCGCTTGGACATCCGCTAGCTTGCTCTACTATGGCTTCTTCCTGCGTGTACCCAAGGTTAACAAGATTAAAGTCGCCAACAAAATCAGTATTATCAGTACTAAAGAAGCCATCTCTAAGTGATGGCTTATCCCTTAAGCCATTCTGAGGCGGACGCTTAGAAGCGAAACTCAAAGCGGATATCGCCTCGGCGAAGGCGTTGTCTTTCGTCGAGGAGATGGTTTTTCTCGTTCAATAGGGCGTTCTTTTGCTTTAGCAGTTCGGCTTTATCGGTGAGGTTGTTTAGCTTGTTGTTGATGCTACTGATCTCGCTATCGATAGCATTTAAGCGGTCGGCAATTTCGGCTAGACGTTTATTCACCAGATACTGCTCGTGTCCTTGGTTATAACGCTCAACAAACTGATTGTTGTTACAAACGCCATAGTAATTCTCCCCAGCTAAACCTACGCGATAGCCATTTTCGGGCAGACAATAGCTGATAAGTCCCTGCTGATATCCCTGTTGCCACTGGGCTGCATCCACTCTGAGATTAAACTCACGACAATCCTGCTGATACTGATTGAGCTGGCTCGCGTTAGCGCCCCGATTACCGTCGGCTAAACCCGTGGCGTACCAATCATTATCTCGACATTCCTCGAGTGAGAGGCTAGTGCATTGGGTGAGGGAGAGGGCGGTAAGAGCCAAAGCAAAATTAAGGTAGCGCATTCTAAAATCTGACAAGTCACAAAATGGCATCAGCATAAAGCCTAGGGAAGGGGAGAGCTAGCGCTATATTTCGCCGCGAATACGGTTAGCTGGCGCAGAATTCAGGGCGACTTTTCCTATCTGAGTCACAACTTACTTGCAGTGATAATGCTAAGGCATTGAGTTAATGTTAGTTTTACTTTTCAGTATCTTGTGTTGGAAATCCTTATGTTGGCTCCACTGCCGCCATCAGATAGTTCGCCCTTGGGGGCAAAACGGTCTGCGCCGCACATGGCGACGACTTCGACGTCTTCTAAAGAGGTGCAAGCAGAACTTAAAAAAGGCACTGAACCTCAAGAGTCGAGTGATAACAATACTCCGACAGAGGTCGGCGCCCTGCAATCTTTCGCCCATGGCGCGCTTGGTTTAGCAGAACCTAAGACCCCTGAATCTCTTTGTGCTCCCGAAACTCCGCCTCAAGAGGGGACCCAAGGCTACTACAAAGCCGGGCAATTGCTGAAAGTCGCTGCAACCGTGGGCAGTGTGATAGCGCTCTTTGTATAAATCACAATGGATATGAGTCTCTTGTTGCTTGAGTCAATCGAAGCGCTCGTTAAGCCAAGGTACAGGCAATAGAGGGGAATTTTCAGCAGCTTTACTGACTTTAATTCCACTACGTTTTGCTATTGTGTTCCTGCGCGAGGTGCTTTAGTTTTTACTGAAGTCAGGTATCTTTAACTGAATCTTTTTATCTATCCTCTTTATAAGGCTGCTTTTATATGAAGATTTGCCCGGCACATTCCATCTTACGCCTAAGTAAGGTATAAGGTCGGTATGAAAACTCCTAAACGAATCCAACCTCTGGTTGATGAAGGGCTGGTTGACGAAGTCATTAGCCAACTGATGAGCGGTAAAGAGGCTACAGTGTACGTGGTACGCTGTGGTGAGGATATTCGCTGCGCCAAGGTATATAAGGAAGCGGAGAAACGCAGTTTTAAGCAGGCGGTGGTATACCAAGAGGGACGTAAGGTCCGTAATAGCCGCCGCGCTAGGGCGATGGAGAAAGGCTCTAAGTTTGGCCGCGAACAGATGGAAGAAGCTTGGCAGAGCGCCGAGGTCGATGCGCTGTTTCGTTTAGCCGATGCGGGAGTCAGAGTGCCTACGCCCTTTGGCTGTTTCGATGGCGTATTGTTGATGGAACTCGTCACCGACAGCGAAGGCCATGTCGCGCCCCGTTTGAATGATGTGAGCTTTAGTGCCGAGCAAGCCATCCACGACCATGGGTTAGTGATGACCTATGTTAAACGTATGCTCTGCGCAGGTTTAGTCCATGGCGACTTATCCGAATTTAACGTCCTAGTGGATGCTAATGGCCCGGTGATTATCGATTTACCTCAGGCCGTCGATGCCGCAGCCAACAACCATGCTAAATGGATGCTAGAGCGTGATGTTAATAACATGACGCAATATTACGGTCAGTACGCCCCCGAGCTACTCAAGACTCAATATGCTAAAGAAATGTGGGCGCTGTTTGAGGCGGGACAATTAAAAGCGGATACGCCGCTCACGGGTAAATTTACCGAAGTATTAGTCGATGCCGATGTGAATTCTGTATTGGATGAAATCCAAGCCGCCTATGATGAGGCGCAGGAGCGTAAGCTGCGACTTCAAGAGGCTAACGAAAACTATTAGCTGACATCCCAATAAAAAAGACGCTTATAAGCGTCTTTTTATTGGAGAATATTATTAAGTTATTGATTTTGAATATCTCATATTGCCGTCCTTGGCATGGGCATTCAGCCCCTTCCTTTCCATTGACCACTTAATAAAAGGACAAGACCAAAGGGAGAAATATATTGATGGGTCACAGAGCCCTATCGACATATTAATCTTTGGGGGAGACAACTCCCTCGAGCCTTGCCGAAACCTTTGGTGTTGCAAGCAACACAGCCATCCGTGGCGCGCTATCCTAGCCTAGCGCTGGATCGTCATTGATCCGTGAATAAAAGGACAAGACCCAAGAGGGTAATATGTTCGTGACTTGGGGGAGCACAATTCACATATTTGATCTTTGGGGGAGATAACTCCCTCTAAAGCCTTGTCAAAACCTTTCCTTTGTTGCTATTGCATACCCTTTGAGCATTAAGTTGACAGAGCCGGATAGTAAACAGCACAGTTATTATTGTTATTTGTACGATTTATATCTTAGGTCGTTGGGGAGCGATAATAGATACCCATCCGACCCTGTCTAAACTGTTATTTATATCTAATTCAATTAATTGGATGACAAGGCCGGACGTAAAAGGGCGCTGTTATTATTGTTTTTAGCACAACTTTCATATCGCGTTAGACCTACAGGGCAATATGCAATGGGGTCCGGCCTTGTCGATAAGGGCACTGGCGAGGTCACCTCAACCTATAGTGCGTAATTCACTGTTTAGCTGTTTAATGCGTTTCTGCAATTGCGCTATTTCAGTCATTAACGCGGATTCCCTTTGCTGCGGTTGTTGTTCGCTTTCCCTTACCCATTGGTAAACCGCTTTAGCCGAAATACCGTACTGTCGTGCGACATCAGAGAGTAATCTGCCTTTAACTTTCACTTCAAAAATAACGTCTGGTTTAAGACTATGATTGGCGATTCCCATGGGCTATCCCTCTTACTCTATGATCTGTCTACTTGCTGGTTCTTTCGGTGTTTTCCTTGCTGATTAGTGACGCTGCTCTATATCCCACTGGCTATGTCCTAGGTGGCGCAGGGACAACCATTCGTGGCGACAATGACTAATAAGTTTCATCAGATGTTTCATCTCTTCCTCCTCAATCCGTTTTGGGATTGTGCTTCGATTACCATGCCTCACAACGGGCACTTAGATTAACGTCCATCGATGTCAAACAGCTTACTTAAGGTGTTGAGTGAGTCGCTTGAGCGCCTCTGCTCTTCTACCTATTTATTAGTATGTAAGATCCGTGCCAATTTTTTAAAATTTGTATTTTCATTTAAAATCATATGTTTATTAAAATGTTTCAAACGGTGACTTTTTTAAGTTATGTCTGAAACGGTGCAGCTTGCACTATTTCAGTGCTTTTACTCTAAATGTTGTGCAGATGATCTTGAGATGTTTACATTTAGTGTTATTTTCGATTAAATCAGTCATAAACTGAGCGATAAAGCGATTAAAGATTGTCTCAACAGAGAATGTTTATATACTGCGGTTTTTATGGTGTCTTTTGGCGACTTGCCACGCCCTTTGCCTTTTGGCGGGCAAATACCATCATCAATCATGTTATGAGGTCATAAATGATGAAGCCTTCTCTGATTAAATCTCTGCCGGCGTCAAAGCTGGCGATTGTCGTGGTTACCAGTGCCCTGATTGCCTCGGGTTGCTCGACTGTCAATCCCTATACCAACGAACAACAAACGGCGAAAGCGACGACTGGCGCCTTAATTGGTGCGGTTGCCGGTGCGGCCGTTGGGGTTGCGTCATCAAGTAAGAGTGACCGCGGTAAAGGTGCTTTAATTGGTGCAGCCTCTGGCGCCGCCGTCGGTGGTGGTATTGGCTATTACATGGATGTGCAAGAAACCAAACTGCGCCAACAATTGGCGTCGACAGGTGTGAGTGTAACCCGCGACGGTGACAATATTATTCTCAACATGCCAAACGAAGTGACCTTTGGTGTTGACCAAACTGAGCTGAGCGATGGCGCTAAGCGCGTATTGAACTCAGTAGCGCTGGTGGCCAAGGAGTACAGCAAGACTCAACTGAACGTATTAGGTTACACAGATAGCAGCGGCTCAGATGCTTACAACCTACGTTTATCACAAGTGCGTGCCAGCGAAGTGGGCAACTACCTGATGAGCAAAGGCGTCGCTTCTGCTCGGGTTAAATCGAAGGGCATGGGTGAGGCGAGTCCTATCGCATCGAATGCGAATGCCGCAGGTCGCGCCCAAAACCGTCGAGTGGAAATTGTGTTAACCCCAACGGGGCAATAATTTTCTATAAAATAAGAGTCGCCTACGGGCGACTTTTTACTATCAGCACTCGCTGATTCTTTGCATTAGGCAACAATTTTCCTTAGTGGACAATTTGTCCCGTCACCTAAAAGACTTAAGTGATCTTGGCCACAATCGTCCCGATTTGCATTTATCCGGCAGAGGTAATACTTGATCCGCTAAAGGTTTTGCCGTCATGTATGCACTAGGACATTTCTGTGTGAATGGAGAGTACAGCATGGCAAAACAAAGTTTAGTGTTCGCAATCAGTTTAGGGGCGACATTGATGGCGGGAATGGCACAAGGCGCAACAATGAGCTCTGAGGCAACTGCACCAATTGAACTCAGGGCCGCAGGCAGTTTAAAGGCGGCGATGAACGATATTATTGCTGCTTATCAGGCGAAATCAGATGCTAAGGTGGCAGCGCAGTATGCGCCTTCGGGCTTATTACTCAAGCGGATCCAAGAGGGTGAGCGAGTCGATATCTTCGCCTCGGCGAATATGAAACACCCGCAGGCCTTAGTCGATGCGGGAGTGGGTCAACAGGTGCAAATGTTTGCCCGTAACCAGCTCTGCGCCATTGCCCTGGCGGATGTGCCACTCACCAGTGCGAATTTATTAGATACCATGCTCGCGCCGCAAACTAAAGTCGGCACATCAACGCCAAAAGCCGATCCCGCGGGGGATTATGCTTGGGCCGTGTTTGCGAAAGCCGAGGCCTTAAAAGCCAATGCAAAAACCACATTAGAAACCAAAGCCTTGCAGCTAACGGGTGGGCCTGAAAGTGCTAAACCGCCGAAAGATCGTAATCCCTATGCTTGGGTGATGGAAAATAAGCAGGCGGACGTGTTCTTAACCTATTGCACCAATGCGGTGCTGGCACAAAAAGAAGTGCCAAGCCTCAAGATTGTCGATTTACCGCCTGAGCTAGCGGTCGGTGCCGACTATGGCTTATTGGTGTTAAAGGATGCCAATAATGCAGCTGCGCCTTTAGCCGAGTTTATTTTGTCTCCTGAGGGGCAAGCGATTTTAACGGGCTATGGTTTTCAGCCGCCTAAAAAATAGTGCTAATTGACTTATTAAAATGGCGCCCTATGGCGCCATTTTTGTTGTTCGTTTTAGCAGGTTGAGTACTAGTGCATTAAATACAGGGTCGCTAATCCTAAGAAGGCAAACAGGCCAATCACATCGGTGACTGTGGTGAGCACCATGCCGCCCGCTAACGCAGGATCCACTTTTAAGCGCTTTAAGATCAGCGGAATACTGGCGCCAGCCAGTCCTGCGACAGTCATATTGATAAGCATTGCGCCGCCAATCAGGCTGGCAAGCGCCATATCGTCTTTCCAAACTAATACCGCGATAAACACCAAAATCGACCACATGAGGCCGTTCAAAAAGCCAATGGCGAGTTCTTTGCCAATCAGCCAGCGGGCGTTACTCTGGCCAATATGACCCAAGGCAATCCCACGGATCACCAGTGCTAAGGTTTGATTGCCCGCGACTCCGCCCATGCTAGGGACAATCGTCATTAAAATCGCAATCGTGGCGAATTGTTCGATTGTGCCTTCAAACATATTGCTGACAGAGGCTGCCAGCAGGGCGGCAAACAGGTTAATCGTCAACCAGAGCGAGCGTCGGAAAGTGCTTTTCACTACAGGGGCGAAGGTATCTTCATCATCGTCCATCCCCGCCATCCCCATCATGGAGTGCTCGGCGTCTTCACGGATAACATCCACCACGTCATCGATGGTGATACGCCCGAGTAACTTGCCCTCACTATCGACCACGGGGGCGGACACCCAGTCATGGCGCTCGAACAGCTGTGCTACTTCGCTGTCGGACATGCCCACGGGAATGCTCTCGATATCGGTATCGATAATGCTGCTGATATGAGTATTGGGATCGCAGGTGAGCAGATCCGCAAGTTTGACGCCGCCG
This sequence comes from Shewanella sp. 10B, assembly GCF_023475885.1. Taxonomy (NCBI): domain Bacteria; kingdom Pseudomonadati; phylum Pseudomonadota; class Gammaproteobacteria; order Alteromonadales; family Shewanellaceae; genus Shewanella; species Shewanella sp. 10B. The sequence continues at coordinate 733,029 of NZ_JAMDJO010000002.1, read as the reverse complement.
AGTACGCGATCGTGCTTATCCACCACGTATAAGGTGTCAGTGGTGTCGGGCAGGTTGCCCCGTTGGCGCAAATAACGCAGCACCACATCGATATTCACATCGGGCCTTAAGGTCACAGTATCTGTGTTCATTAGGCTGCCCGCGGTTTCATCGGGGTAGGAGAGCGCTTGCTCGACCCGCTGGCGGTTTTGCAGGCTCATAGACTGTAATACTTGCTTATAGACCGTATCTGGCAAGCTTCGCAGGATATAAGCGAGATCGTCCGTATCCATACTGGCGGTCGCCTTGGCTACCCGCTCAGGGCTCATGGCGCGGATCAGTGGATCTTTTAACTCTTCACTGAGTTCATCGAGAATATCCCCGAGCTGGTCTTGATCGATAAGTTGCCACAGCACTTGCCGCGCTTTAGGGGGCGAGGACTCTAAAATCAATGCGATATCCGACGCCGCCATGTTTTGCAGCATTTGCCTGACATGCACAAACATACCGCTATTGAGGGCATGGCTCAGTTGGTCGAGACGTTGTTCGACTTGTAAGCTGTCTGAGGCTTCTACAGGCATGTTTCCTCCAAGATGGCGACGGTGGATAGGGACGTTTGGCTGTTGAGGGCTTAAGCCAAAGCGCAGCAGTATATTGTAATTGAGCGCACGGGAGGGCGTCGAGTCACAAATGTGTTTTACTGGTATAAGGTGCTGAAATCAAAACCAAACGGGGTGCTGAATAACGGCAGGAATCATCGAGAAGAGATATCGATACGATTAACAGGCTTCGTCGAACTTAGCGTCGATAAGCGCGCAAATGGCATTGAGCGCGGGCTCGGCATCTGGGCCTTCGGCAATCAGGGTAATGGTTTTACCCATGCCGGTTTCTAGCATAAGTAACCCTAAAACACTGGCGGCAGAGGCCTGTTTTTCACCTTGGATCAGCGTAATGCTGGCATCAAACTCTGAGGCCAACACCACGAGTTTAGTTGCTGCGCGGGCATGTAAGCCGAGTTTATTGCAGATGGTGACCTGGCGTTCAAGCTTTGGCATTTGTCAGTTCCCGATGGCGTGCATTGACTTGATGTTTACCGTTACTAAAGCGTTTAGCCAGTTGCTCGGCGATATAAACAGAGCGGTGTTGTCCGCCTGTGCAGCCAATGGCAATGGTCAGATAACTGCGGTTATTACGCTCGAGGTGGGGTAACCAGGTTTCGAGTAGGTTCTCAATCTGCCAAATAAACTTATTGACCAAGGGCTGGCGATTTAAAAACTCTGCCACAGGTTCATCTAAACCTGTGAGGGGGCGCAACTCGGGTTCCCAGTGGGGGTTGGGTAAAAAGCGCACATCAAACATAAAGTCGGCTTCGGTTGGCATACCATGCTTAAAACCGAAAGACTCGAAGTTGATCACCAGTTCCTTATCGACACTGCCAAGCAGGATTTGCCGTACTTGGTCGCTGAGTTCATAGATATTCAGATTCGAGGTATCTATGTAGTGATCCATCTGCTGTGACAGGGGCTCGAGCAACTTGCCTTCAAGCTTAATGGCTTCTTGCAGTGATACTCGGCTCTTAGATAAGGGATGTAAGCGCCGCGTCTCGCTGTAGCGCTTTAACAGTACTTTATCGCTGGAGTTTAAGAAGAAGCTGGTAAGTTCAGTGCCCTCTGGCAGGCTGGCGAGCTGTTTGACGAGTACCTTGTCTTGCTCCGGCAGGTTACGCACGTCAACACTGATGGCGACGAGATCGTTACTGCCCTTGAGCTGTTCGAGTAAGCTGCCAATCAGCGGCAAAGGAAGATTATCGACACAATAGTAGCCGAGATCTTCAAGCACTCTTAGTGCGACCGATTTGCCTGAGCCTGAGCGCCCTGACACTATGACCAGTTTCATCCAGTGATTACCTGATAGAGTTCCGTTTCATCATGCGTCTTGCGCAATTGCTTCAATATTTGCTTGTCGCTGAGCTTTTCAGCCATGCAGGACAAAGTGCTTAAGTGCTGTTGACATTGGTCAGCAGGCACTAGCAGCGCAAATAAAATGTCGACAGGTTGTTTATCGATAGCATCAAAGGCTATCGGCTCCTCACATTTCACCAATATGGCTATGGGTTGTGTTATATCGGTTAATCGACCATGTGGAATGGCGATGCCGTTACCTATACCTGTGCTCCCCATCTTTTCGCGCGCCACTAGGCTTTCGAAGATCTCTTGAGATGAGAGGGTGGGGTACTGGGCAGCGGCTAAGTCGCTGATAAGTTCCAGTACCTTTTTCTTACTGCCCGGAGTGGCGCAGGTCGTGCATTCCGGCCGCAGTATGGTACGAAGTTCCATTGCTAGTGTTTTGTTAACTTCTCTTTGTGTTTAATAACCTGACGATCAAGCTTGTCGATCAGGACGTCTATGGCAGCATACATATCTGCATGCTCTGAAGTCGCGAAGACTTCACCACCGGTGAGGTTGATTCTCGCTTCGGCAATTTGTTGCATTTTCTCAACATTGAGCACAACGTGCACATTATTGATCTGTTCGAAATGACGTTCAAGTTTTGAAAACTTTTCCTCAACATAAGCCCGTAACGATTCAGTAATCTCGATATGGTGTCCACTCAGGTTTATTTGCATATAAACGTCCTCCGATTTCCACTTTAGGCTATAAACTTTTACGCTGATTGGAAGGGGGAATAAGCATCGCCTCTCGGTACTTCGCAATGGTTCTGCGCGCAACGTTAATTCCCTGTTCTGCCAGAAGTTGCGCCATCTTGCTGTCGCTTAATGGTTTTTTCTGGTTTTCCGCTGCAACCAGTTTCTTAATGAAGGCTCTGATTGCCGTGGATGAGCACTCACCGCCATCATCAGTCCCGACGTGGCTTGAGAAGAAATATTTTAGTTCAAAAAGTCCCTTTGGGGTATGCATGTATTTTTGTGTGGTCACCCGTGAAATGGTGGACTCATGCATCTCTACCGCCTCGGCGATATCGTTTAGGACCATAGGTTTCATGGCTTCTTCACCGTATTCGAAGAAACCCTGTTGATATTGCACTATGCAGTTTGCCACCTTGAGCAGTGTTTCGTTACGGCTTTCAAGGCTTTTGATAAACCACTTGGCTTCTTGCAGATGCCCGCGGATAAATTGGCTATCGGCTTGGCTTTTGGTGCTGCGCGCCATGGCTGCATATTGCTGATTAACATTGATTTTTGGCATGCAGTCTGGATTTAACTCGACCACCCAGCGACCATTTTTCTTCGACACCGACACATCGGGGATGACATATTCTTCATCGACAGGGGTGATGAGCAAACCGGGGCGAGGGTTTAAGGTTTGGATGAGGGCAATGCTCTCGCGCAGATCATCTTCCTTAAGCTTGGTTTTACGCATCAACAACCTAAAGTCGCGGGCAGCGATCAGATCTAAATGATCTTTGATCAACATACGGGCGTTTTCGAGGTGTGGGGTATCCGGCGAAAAATGGGAGAGTTGGATAAGCAGACATTCGCTTAAATCCCTTGCGGCGACACCGACGGGATCGAAGTGTTGAATGCGCTTGAGTACGGCTTCGACTTCATCCAGCTCGATCTCAGGATTGCCCATGGCCTCGAGGATATCTTCAGTACTTTGAGTCAGATAACCTTGATCGTCGATGGCATCAATAATCGCGGTGGCAATAGCTAAATCGGTTTCAGAGAAGGGCGTGAGGTTTTTCTGCCATTCTAAATGTTCGTACAGGCCTTCACTGGTTTCCCCTTGGAAGGGCATGTCATCTTCACGGCTGGCGCCAGAACCTGAGTTTGGCGATGCGGTAAAGACTTCATCCCAAGTGGTGTCCATGGGTAGTTCTTCGGGCAGGGATTCTTTGGTCAACGACTCGGCAATGTCCACGGTGGAATTGTCTTGTTCCTGTGGCTGGGCTGTCGTTTCGCTAAAGTCGGTATCGGCGATATCTTGCTTACGTTCGGTAGGCGCGTCGAATTGCTCCTCTTCCAGCTCGAGAAGGGGATTAGAGTCTAAGGCTTGCTGGATCTCTTGCTGCAGTTCTAATGACGACAATTGCAACAGACGAATGGCCTGTTGAAGTTGTGGCGTCATGGTTAACTGTTGACCCAGTTTGAGCTGGAGTGACGCTTTCATGTTACCGCTGATCCCTACGTTATTATTTTGAATTTAGGCCGCTTGTTATCATATTGATGGCGCAGATAAGCCAAAATTCAAGGCTAATTGGCTCTGTTTAAGTAACTATAGCCTGAATTGTTCACCTAAGTACACAGCCCTAACTTGCTGATTGTCTAAGATCTCTGCGGGAGTTCCTTCGGCAATCAGGTTTCCGTGACTGACAATGTAGGCATGTTCACAGACGTCTAAAGTCTCGCGCACATTGTGGTCTGTGATCAATACCCCAAGGCCTCGGCTCTTGAGTTGTTCGATGATTTTCTTGATATCGATAACCGAAATCGGGTCGACACCGGCGAAGGGTTCATCGAGCAGAATAAACTTAGGATTGGCCGCTAAGGCGCGGGCAATTTCGACGCGGCGACGCTCACCGCCCGATAACGACATGCCTTGGCTATCGCGAATATGGGTGATATGGAACTCTTCGAGCAGATGTTCCAGCTCTTCTTCGCGTTGATCGCGATTGAGCTCTTTACGGGTTTGCAGTACCGCCATGATATTGTCGTGCACTGTCAGCTTGCGAAAGATACTGGCTTCCTGTGGCAGGTAACCAATGCCTTTGCGAGCGCGCAGGTGCATAGGATCGGCGGTTAAATCATCATCGTCGATAAAGATATGGCCTTTATCGCTTTTGACTAAGCCCACGACCATGTAAAAGGTGGTGGTTTTACCCGCACCGTTTGGGCCGAGTAGGCCGACGACTTGACCCGTTTTCACCGTCAGGCTGACATCTTTCACAACCTGACGACTCTTATAACTCTTAGCGAGATTCTGTGCTTTTAAGGTGATTTGGGTCATTTAGAATCCTGTTTTTTCACAGGTTTGTCCGCAGGCTGATTCTTGAGTTCTTCCTGATAGTTGTCAGGTTGAATAATGGTGATTACGCGATCATCACCGCTACCCGTGCTCTCAGCGATCAGTTTCTGCTGAATAATATCGTAACGGATGAGGTTACCCGTCACTTGGCTACCCGCTTGGTCTAGGGTCGCTGAGCCTGTTAAGGTCAGGGTGCGGGTCGCCATTTCATAGCGAATTTCTTTGGCGCTCGCCGACGCTGGGCGTCCATCGTCGAGAATTTGGCTGTAGGTCGCAGGGTTGCCCGTTGCCACTAAAATCTTGCTGTTTTCCCCTTCGGCAGAAAATGCACGTAGTTGATCCGCATGGATTTTAATCGAGCCTTGAGTGACTTCAACCGGACCGAAGAAAATGATCTGGTTATTTTTAATGTCCGCAGTTTGGCTGACGGCTTTAATTTTCACTTCTTGCTGTAAGTCACCGACCTTGGCGAAGGCACTCATGCTGGTGATTAGCATTAGGCCGGCAAGTAATATGTTATTTTGCTTCATAGGTTCCTACTACCTGACTGGTCAATTGCACTTCCTGCGCGTTAAGGTCGGCATAAAGGCCTTGCCCTTGAATATTAAAATCTTTCCCTGTGACGTAAATGATGCGGTCAGAGGTCATTATCATAGTGTTGAGATCGAGTTCTAAAAAACTGGTGGACAATGTCTGTATGGGTTCACCAGGGCTGATGGCATCGATAATAACATTATTTTCTAATACAACCTTGCCGGTATCTTTATTGAGTCGACCTTGGTCGGCTCGGATCTGCCATTTTGCTTTACCTTGGTCGGGATAGACAAGATAGACGGGCTGAGTAAAGTCGGTTTGGTTTTTCAGCTCATAGTGTTCCATGTGCTTTGCCGTGACGCGACTGTTAACTTGCCCTTGCTCATTAAACTCAATGCTGCGCAGATCTTCGATAATGTAATCGGGCCTGTCGCTGACGTTCAAGCTGTCATCCGTATCGCCACCGCGTTTTTGCTGCACTTGCCAATATAGCGCCAGCGCAGTACCAAAAAAGGCGATAATGGCGAGGGTCACACGACTCATATGCTCATCCCATGGGCGGAAGTGAACTTATTTTGGCTCAGTAAGAGCAGATCCGTGAGTTCCCTGAGTGCGCCATGCCCACCATTTAAGTGAGTCACAAAATGGGCGTGTTGACGGACATAGGGATGACCATCGGCAACGCAGACGGCAAGGCCGACCACATTCATCACCGGCAAGTCGACAATATCATCACCGATATAGGCGACTTCTTCTGGGGTGACATTGTAGAGCGACAGCAGCTCTTCATAGGGCACGAATTTATTATCCACGCCCTGATAAATATGCGTCACACCCAGCGCCGTCATGCGGTTTTCGACAATTTTAGACTGACGGCCAGTGATCACCGCCAGATTAAAACCACTGGTTAGTAACGAGCGCACACCATAACCATCGCGGGTGTGGAAGGCTTTGAGCTCTTCCCCTGAGTTACTCAAATAAATGCGGCCGTCGGAAAACACTCCGTCCACATCGCAGATCAGCAGTTTAATTTTTTGTGCCCTTTGCCAAACATCGTCGCTGATGGGGCCGTAAAAACCTTGCTGTGGCATTAAATCACTCCCGCTTTAACCATATCGAGCATATTGAGGGCTCCGACAGGATGATGTTCTTTATCTATCACTATCAGGCCGTTGATATTTTTGGAATCCATCACTTGCAGCGCCTGCGCCGCTAAGACGTTTTCAGTAATTGTGACACAGTTTCGCGTCATCACATCGGCGATAGGCGTGGTGCGCAGGTTGACTTGGGCATCGATAACGCGGCGCAGGTCGCCGTCGGTAAAGATACCCACGAGTTTGTTTTGCTCATCGATAACCGCGGTCATGCCAAGGCCTTTCTTGGAGATCTCATACAGGGCATCGGTGATGCAGATATCGTGTTTAACCAAAGGTAAGTCATCGCCGCTGTGCATCACGTTGCTGACTTTAAGCAGCAGCTTACGACCTAAGGCGCCGCCCGGATGGGACATGGCGAAATCTTCCCGGGTAAAGCCTTTGGCTTGCAGCAGCGCAATGGCGATGGCATCGCCCATGACTAAGGTTGCTGTGGTGCTTGAAGTTGGCGCCAGCCCAAGCGGACAGGCTTCCTCTGGCACCTCAATACATAAATGAATTTTAGATAGACGCGCCATGGTGGATTCTGGCTTGCCAGTCATGGCAATCACAGGGATGGCTTTTCGTTGGATGACTGGCATCAGAGCAAGGATTTCGCTCGACTCGCCCGAGTTTGAAATCGCAAGAATCACATCATTGTCCGAAAGCACGCCTAGATCACCATGGCTGGCTTCGCCAGGATGGACAAAAAACGCTGGGGTACCTGTGCTGGCGAGGGTGGCCGAGATTTTATTGCCAATGTGGCCAGATTTCCCCATTCCCATCACTATCACTTTGCCGGTGCAGTTGAGAATTAACTCGCAGGCTTGGGCAAATTCAACGGAATCGACATATTGATAAAGATTGTCGAGGGCCGATTTTTCAATATCGATGACTTTACAGCCCCACTGGCGCAATTGTGATTGGTCTACCATGTCTATCTCTCTTCTTGCATTGTCTTTGTCGCCCCGTTCTGGGATTGGAATAGCACAATTTGGTACGCGATAAAGATGATAAAATTAACGGCTTCTTACTCGGAGTAGCACTTTATTGTTCTGCCTTTGCCTATAGGGTTGACGGCAATAGGGCAGGATAACCTGTTTAGCGATTGAATGCCTTGAGCAAAATCATCGTCTTGGTTGTTTTAGCGCTGCCACTTTTATGGCTATGGCCGCCATGATAACCAGTTTGACATTCAATATGGCTTTTGAGTTAAGTTGTCTTGCCTAGTTCAGTGTGATTTCGCTTATCTTATTAGCCTTAACTAAACAAACTTGCTGATTTATCAACAAGGGTGAAAACATTAAGTAACACTTTAGCTTCACAGAGCGAAAACTTAGGGCGCATTCTCGCTGGAAATGAGGCAAATTGAAAGTATCGCAGGACGATAGTGTCGATTCTGTTGTAGGTTAAAGCGCAATTACGTACAATTTGCGGCTCTTCGATTGGTCTGGGCAGGAAGCGTAGGCCACCTCTTTTCAAATATCGGAATCAAGCATGACTCAAGAACAAACGCCGTTGGTTGAGATCCGTCATTTGGGCTTCAGCCGTGGCCAGCGTGTCATATATGAAGATATTAGTCTGTCTATCCCCCGGGGCAAAGTCACCGCCATTATGGGCCCCAGTGGTATAGGTAAAACCACCTTGCTTAAGCTTATCGGTGGCCAATTAACGCCCGATAGCGGCCAAGTGTTGTTCGATGGTCAGGATGTGCATGCCGCGAGTCGTAGCCAATTGTTCGAACTGCGTAAGCGCATGAGCATGTTGTTTCAAAGTGGCGCCTTATTCACCGATATCAACGTCTTCGATAACGTCGCTTTTGCACTGCGTGAGCATTCGGGTTTACCCGAAGAGATTATTCGCTCAATCGTATTGATGAAGCTTGAAGCCGTTGGTCTGCGTGGCGCCGCGCAGATGATGCCAAGTGAGTTATCCGGTGGGATGCAGCGCCGTGCCGCCCTTGCTCGGGCGATCGCCCTTGAGCCTGAAATGGTGATGTACGATGAGCCTTTTGCCGGACAAGACCCGATTTCCATGGGCGTGCTGGTGAAGCTTATCCGCGAACTCTCCGATGCGCTGAATCTAACCTCGATTGTGGTGTCCCACGATGTGGATGAAGTGCTCGGAATTGCAGATTATGTGTATGTGGTGGCCGATAAAAGAGTGATTGCCCATGGCACGCCTGAGGAGTTAAAGCATGCGGACAATCCGCAGCTCAAACAGTTTATTCAAGGCGCGCCCGACGGCCCTGTGCCTTTCCACTACCCGGCGAAGGATTATCAGCAAGAATTAATGGCTAAAGGAGCTGGCAAGTGAAGTTATTCGACAGTATTGCCGACCTCGGCCGCAGCGCTATCGAGTTAGTGCTCGGTTTTGGCCGTGCGGGCCTGATGCTCTGGGGCGCGATTTTTCGCTGGCCTCGGGTGCGTAAAGGTTTTCCATTATTAGTGCGCCAAATCTATGTGGTCGGCGTACAATCTATGGTCATTATTGTGGTCTCGGGCCTGTTTATCGGCATGGTGTTGGCGCTGCAGGGCTACAACATCTTAGTCGGTTTCGGTACTGAGGAGAGCTTAGGCCCCATGGTGGCCTTGAGCTTACTGCGTGAACTCGGTCCTGTGGTCACAGCGTTATTATTTGCCGGCCGCGCAGGCTCGGCGCTGACCGCTGAAATCGGTCTGATGAAGAGTACCGAGCAGTTATCCAGCTTAGAGATGATGGCGATTGACCCGCTCAGGCAAATCATTGCACCACGCTTTTGGGCGGGGGTGATCAGCATGCCGTTATTGGCGCTGATGTTTACTGCGGTAGGCATTTATGGCGGCCATTTAGTAGGTGTGGAATGGAAAGGTATCGATGGCGGGGCCTTCTGGTCGATTCTGCAAGCCTCGGTTGAATGGCGCCAAGACATAGTGAACTGCCTGATTAAGAGCGGCGTCTTTGCCGTGGTGGTGACTTGGATTGCCTTATATCGCGGCTATCAAGTGGTGCCGAATCCAGAAGGGATCAGCCGTGCAACCACCTCAACCGTGGTGCAATCGAGCCTCGCCGTACTGGCATTGGACTTTTTACTAACAGCCCTGATGTTTGGCCGCTAACGGATTGCAGCGCCAAGGATACAGATAGACGGATTAACAGAGTGGTAACTGAGCATGTTGACACGAAAAATTGAATTATTAGTGGGTATGTTTCTCTTAACGGGCTTAGCGGCCTTTTTGGTGTTGGTGTTTAAAGTCGCCAATATCGAAGTGCAGACCAGCGACAGCAGCTATACCCTCACTGCCAACTTCACCAATATCGGTGGCTTAAAGGTGCGCTCTCCGGTCAAGGTCGGCGGCGTAGTGGTAGGCCGCGTGAGTAAGATTGATTTAGACCCAGTCAAACTGGTGGCTGTGGTGACGATTGTGATGGACAAACGTTTCGATAAGTTCGCAGAAACCAGTAGCTTAGCTATTTTAACTTCAGGTTTACTCGGTGAGCAGTTCCTCGGATTAACACCGGGCTTTGTCGATGATGACGTGAGTATGCTTAAAGATGGCGACAAGATTGACGATACTCGCTCCGCATTAGTGTTAGAAGATCTGATTGGTCAGTTCTTATATAGTATGGGTTCAAAGGATAAATAGGGGTTACCGCTATGTTTAAACGCTTATCGCGCTTTTTACTGCCGTTAGTATGGATATTTACTGCAACGACCGCACTGGCGGATGATGCCACGATTAACACTATGGACCCGTATGCCATGGTGAAATCCGTTGCCAACAAAACCTTCGACCGCTTTCATCAAGATAAAGCCTTGATCGATGCCGATGCGGATCATCTCAAGGTGATCGTGCGTGAAGAGTTGATGCCTTACATCGACTATAAATACGCCTCTTACAAAGTGTTAGGCCAGTATTTAAAAGAGTCGACCGAAGATCAGCGCAATCGCTTCGTCGATGCCTTCGAAGGCTACCTAGTCTCAACCTATGCCCAAGCGTTTACCGAATACACTAACCAAAAAGTAGAGTTTTCTCCCGGTAGTGATTTCAGCAATGAGAAGATTGTCGATGTCAACGTACAGATTATCGAAGCGGGTCGTCCGCCGATTAAGCTGTTGTTTAAAGTGCGTCGCCTTAAGGATGACTCTTGGAAGGCGTTTGACTTAGTTGCCGAAGGCGTGAGTTTACTGTCCTCTAAGCAATCTGAAATCTCGAATCTTATCCGCCAACAGGGAATTGATGCCGTGATCAAGATGCTGGAAGAGCGTACCAAAGACAAAGTGACTAAACAGTCTAAAGCAGGGAAGTAATCGCCGTGGTTGAATTTGTGCAACAGGGTAAAATTTGCCACCTCAAAGGGCGTTTATCACAGGAGCAAGTGGTCGCACTTTGGCCGCAAAGGCAAAGCCTGTTAAGCCAAGATACCCAAATGTTGTCGCTCACTGAGCTGGAGTACAGCGACAGTGCTGGCGTGGCATTTTTGCTGGCGTTAGTGCGTCAGCATGGCACGCCATTGCAGTTGTGCTCAGCGTCGGATCAGCTAAAAAAATTAATCGGTTTATATGATTTACAGTCCTTCTTCACCGAAGAAGCGAATTGAAAAGGTAACGAATTTCATGGAATGCAGCTTAATAGAACAGATTTTACGTGACGCGTTAGCACTCGATGAAGTGCACGCCAGCTCCGATGGCAGCCACTACAAAGTGATCGCCGTCGGTGAATGTTTTGACGGCATGAGCCGTGTAAAACAACAACAAGCCATTTATGCACCCCTGATGAGCTATATCGCCAGCGGTGAGTTACATGCATTAACGATTAAAACTTTCACGCCGACCCAATGGAAACGCGAGAAAATTTTCAACAGCTAGTAGTGAGGAAAAGTGGATAAATTAGCGATTCAAGCAAGCCCTCCGCTTGCTGGTGATGTGATTATTTCCGGCGCTAAAAACGCTGCGCTGCCGATTCTAATGGCAGGCGTGTTAGCCGAGACTGATTTTATTGTGTCGAATGTCCCCAATTTGCGCGATGTGAGCACCAGCTGCAAATTGCTGCGCTGCCTAGGCGCCGATGTGGATGAATTAGGCAATGGTCAAATCCGTATTTCGACCAAGAACCTTAACGAGTTCTGCGCACCTTACGATCTCGTTAAGACCATGCGTGCCTCGATTCTGATCCTTGGCCCGTTATTAGCGCGGTATGGCACCGCAGACGTGTCATTACCCGGTGGCTGTGCCATTGGTGCTCGTCCGGTGAACTTACACTTGCATGGCCTCGAAATGATGGGCGCCAAGATTGAAGTGAAAGAAGGTTATATCAAGGCCCGTGTCGATGGTCGCTTAAAGGGCGCCCATATTTTTATGGACATGGTGAGCGTGGGCGCGACCGAAAACCTATTGATGGCCGCGGCACTTGCCGATGGCGAAACCGTGATTGAAAACGCGGCCCGTGAACCAGAAGTGATCGACTTGGCGAACTGTTTGATTGCCATGGGCGCGAAGATCACCGGTGTTGGCAGTGCCACACTGCGTATTCAAGGCGTTGAGCGTCTACAGGGCTGTGAGTACCGCGTGATGCCAGACCGTATCGAAACGGGTTCTTTCCTTGTTGCTGCGGCAGTGACCCGTGGTCGTATCCGTTGCTTAAAGGCCGATCCAGCTTCGTTAGAGTCTGTTATCGCGAAACTTGAAGATGCGGGCGCCAAGATCACCACAGGTGAAGATTGGATTGAGCTCGATATGGAAGGCAAACGTCCGAAAGCGGTCAATATCAAGACCGCGCCATATCCAGGCTTTCCAACCGATATGCAGGCGCAGTTCTGCGTGCTCAACGTATTAGCCCAGGGCACGGCGACCATTACCGAAACCATCTTCGAAAACCGCTTTATGCACGTGCCAGAACTTATCCGTATGGGCGCGAACATGGAGCTTGAAGGCAATACCTGCATTATTCAAGGCATTGAGTCTTTGAGTGGTGCGCAGGTGATGGCGACCGATTTACGTGCGTCGGCAAGTCTAGTGATCGCAGGCTTAGTTGCCGATGGTAAAACCATCGTCGATCGCATCTATCACTTAGATCGCGGTTATGAGCATATCGAGCAGAAGTTCCAAGGATTGGGCGCGCATGTAGAGCGTGTGCAATAACATTTGCGTAGGATTCGCTTCCAATAAAAAACCAGCCAAGTGCTGGTTTTTTATTGTATTCATTCAGCTAAAAACAAAGGGGAATAATAAGAGTTGGTTAGAGCGTCTTCTCAACTAATTTAGGAATACATTCCAAAATAGCATCGAAGGGTTCAATACTTTGGTATCCCCGACACATCACAACCGCGCCTTCAATGCAGGCAATAATGCTAAGTGCCATGGCATTAGCTGAGGTCTTTGTGTGACCTAATGACTCAAAGTGTTGAGCTAATAATGATTGCCAATCACTGAATACTCGTGCCACTGCCGCTTTTATTTCTGAAGCTTCATCCTCTTCTGGCAGTTCTATCGCTGCTGCAACAATCGGACAGCCATGACGATATTGTGAACCAACAAGGCGTTGGCGCCACAGTGATAAAAACAAATTAATGCCGTTGTTTCGATCTTTACCAAGACAAGCACTGAGTTGTGCGGATGCTTGAGCGCCTGCCCAAATAATAGCTTCAGTAATTATCTGCTGTTTTCCACCGGGGAAGTTGTGATACGCGGAACCAAGCGGAGTACCTGAAAACTTGACCACTTCACGAATGCTTATGGCTCGTAAACCGCTTGAAGCAAGCATGATTGCGGCGGCTTCAATGACCCGCTGACGACCTTCATTAGAGATTGTGCCCATGAAAATCCCACTTGTTATAACAGTTGTTATAGGCTAGCATCAAAAATACATTAAGACACTCGTTATAATTAGTGAGCACTATGATCTCAACATCGTTTTACACGGAAGATCGTTATTTACTCCGTGGTCAGCTGTTTTGCACAGAAAAAGCTATTCAAGGTCGAGTCATTGTTGCGGGGGCGACTGGTGTGCCGCAGGCGTTTTATCGCCGCTTTGCTCAATTTGCAAGTGAACAAGGATTTGAAACATTAACCTTTGATTATCGAGGAATAGGGCAATCCAAACCTGAAACGCTAGAGGGTTTTGAAATGAACCTTCTCGACTGGGGTAAACAAGATCTCGCTGCTGCAGTCCAGTTTATGAGTAAAGATGACGCTCCACTCTTTATTGTTGGCCATTCCTATGGTGGTCATGCATTTGGTTTACTGCCAAATCATCAAAAAGTCACAGGTGCTTATATATTTGGTACAGGCGCGGGTTGGCATGGTTATATGCCCTTGTTTGAACAAGTTAAAGTACTAACTATGTGGAATATCATTCTGCCGTTCCTGACGTGGTGGAAGGGATACTGCGCTTGGAACCTATTGGGAATGGGCGAAGATCTGCCAAAAAACGTGTTTAAACAATGGCGGTACTGGTGTCGTTTTCGTCATTACTTTTTTGATGATCCCACCATGGATGGAATTGAAAAACTCTTCCAATCGGTACAGACCCCTATGGTTGCAGCCAATGCGCTAGATGATCTTTGGGCTATGCCTGAATCGCGAGATGCTTTTATTCAGCACTACAGTAATGCGCCATTAACTCGTCTTGATTTATCACCAAAGCTCTTAGGGGGCAAGATTGGGCATATGGGGTACTTTCGTAAAAACGCGATTCCTTTATGGCAAGCAAGTTTAGATTGGTTCACGGCGATTAATAAGGAAAATAAAGCCATATGAGTACATCGAGACCTTGGTTAATTCCCCTTAAATGGATACTGATCGCTACGTTCTTGAGTAGTGTTTTACATTATGTCGACAACATCCTCTTTTTCGCCCATTACCCTGAGCCAAACTGGTTAAATCCTAAGCTTGTTGACCTCTTTTGGTTTGTTATGACACCTCTGGCGCCGTTAGGATTCTACGCGATTAAAAAAGGGCACCATAATATAGGCGCACTGCTTCTTATCGCTTACGGGGCATGCAACATGCTTACGCTTGGACACTACAAGTTCGCTCCGCTAGAAAGTATTGCCGTCAAAATCCATTTGTTTATCGCTTTAGAAGCAATAATGGGATGCATATTGATCGGTTACATTTTGCTGCTTTATAAAAATTCGCTTCGTACTGTTACTCGTTAATTTACTAACCATAAATAATTTAAAGGATAAAAATTGAATATCTCTCATCTCAGCGGATTGGAGCATTTAAGCGCAATCATCAACGGCGACATACCACCTCCAACGATTTTTGACACTATGGGTACCTTTAATCTTCAAGTAAGCCCTGGAGCGGTTGTATTGGATTGCCGTGCAACAGAGCAACATTGTAATCCTATGGGAGGGGTACACGGAGGGTTTGCTGCAACGATATTGGATTCTGTCACCGGATGTGCTGTACATAGCCTGCTAGAAGCCGGTGTTAGCTACGGGACTGTGGATTTAGCCGCTAAAATGATGAGACCAGTTCCCATGAATGAGCAGCTTATTGCTGAAGCGAAAGTGACACATATTTCTCGCTCGTTGGGTATTGCCGAAAGCACGATTCGAAACAGTGAAGGTAAGTTACTTGCGAGTGGTTCTGCCACTTGTTTTATCAAGAGACCAAACCTCTAAAAGCGATAACTATAGCAGCAGCAACAGATACTCACTGTTTAAGGAAAGTCGGTGAAAAATCACAGTGCAAGATAAATAGAGCTGCTAATTGATGGATGAGGTAATAGGTGATTTGGACGATGGCTCAGAATGAGGTTTTATACATGCCTCATTCTGAGATTTATCAAGGTAGCTTACTGAGCTTAATTATCGACGACGACCTTTTCATCGATAATCACGGGCAGTACTTGCTCTTTGCCTTGGCGGATAACCGTCATCATGATTTTCTTGCCGGGTGTGGTTTCGGCAATTCTATCCATTAGCATTTCGACCCCTGGTACATCCTCACCATCGTATTTGATGATCACATCCCTTGGTTGTAGCTGCGCCCGTGCTGCGGGGCCATTAGGATCGACACCCGTGACTAATACGCCGCGTAAATCGGGCAGGTTGAGGATTTGCGCAACAACGGGATTAATCGGCTCGCCAGAGATCCCTAAGGCACCACGGATCACCCGACCATTTTTAATCAGTTTACCCATAATGCTGTGGGCCAATTTAATCGGGATCGCGAAGTTAATCCCGTGGCCGCCACCTTCGCCGCCCACTTGGAAGGCGGCAGTGTTGATACCAATCAGGCTACCGTTAGTGTCGATTAAGGCACCGCCTGAGTTACCGGCGTTAATTGCAGCATCTGTCTGTAAAAAGTCTAAATAACCAGAACTTAAGCCGTTACGCCCCGTGGCGCTGATAATGCCTTGGGTAATGGTTTGGCCGAGGTTGTAAGGGTTACCAATGGCTAATACCACATCACCAACTTGCGGTGGGCTGTCGAGATTGACTGGCACAGTAGGAAGATTATCGCCTTCGATCTTAAGCACTGAAAGATCAGTTTCGGGATCGAAACCTACGACTTCCGAGGTGAATTTGCGGCCATCCTGCAGGGCGACCACAATTTCATCGGCTTTTTTAATCACATGATAATTGGTGAGAATATAGCCTTCTTTACTCATGATCACCCCAGAGCCTAGGCCTTGGAGGGAGCCAGAGTTCAGCGGACGGCTCTGATCGATACTTAAGCTATAAATATTGACTACGGCAGGGGCGGCGCGGCGGACGGCCTTAGCAAAGGAGAGTTCGACTGTATTGTTACCACGGTTTTGCAGTAACGAGCTGCCGAGATTTTTATTGTCGAAGTAGTGTGTAACTAACAAAAACATGGCCGCCATGATAAGGCCGAAGAGCACGGCTTTACCGAGATATAACAGGGTTTCTTTTATTGTCATGGCAGGCTAAGTATTGAAAAAGGTGAGTTAGATTAACATGTTTAACAAGTTAAAGCATAGGGAACCCGCGTTCCCTATGCTGATCCGCATCTGATAATGGGATAAAGATCAGAGCGGCGTACCGATTAACGTAGCACTAAGTACAACAAGCTCTTACCACGGAGGATCTTCAGGGCGACAGCGCCTTCTTGATCTTTGAGCTGCTCCTTGAGTGATTTCAGATCTTTCACCGCCGAACGGTTAATGCCGACAATCACATCGCCTTTTTGTAAGCCGCTCATTGCCGCAGGCGAGCCCTGGGCCACCTCAGTAATTTCCACCCCTTTCGAAGCGTTCTCTAGCGAGGCTCCCTGTAGCATGGGGTGCACAGCGCCCGCAGCTTTTTCAGTGGTTTGGCTTGCTTCACCTAAGGTGACATTCACGGTTTTCTTATCGCCATCGCGGATAAGTCCCAGTTCAACCTTGGCTCCCGCGCCCATAGTCGCGACTTTCGCACGTAGCTCTTGGAAGGATTTAATCGCACGGCCATCGACGCTAACGATAATATCACCTGCCTTGATACCGGCTTTTTCAGCGGCGCTGCCCGCGGTCACTTCATTCACAAAACCACCGTGCTGCGTATCTAAGCCAAAACCTTGGGCGAGTTGGCTATCCAAGTCGCGGCCCGAAATCCCCAGTACGCCACGGCGAACTTCACCGTGCTCGGCAATTTGCGCCACGAGGTTTTTCACCATATTGGCGGGGATCGCAAAACCGATACCCACGTTACCGCCGCCTGGAGCTACGATCGCGGTGTTAATACCAATCAGCTCACCTTTAAGGTTAACCAGCGCGCCACCCGAGTTACCGCTGTTAATCGCCGCATCGGTTTGGATAAAGTTTTCAAGCATTTCAATGCCTAAACCGCTACGGCCTAGGGCGCTGACGATCCCTGAGGTGACGGTTTGGCCTAAACCAAACGGGTTACCGATGGCAACGGCAAAGTCACCCACGCGCAGTTCATCAGAATCAGAGGTTTTGATTGCAATCAGGTTTTTCGCTTCAATTTGCAGCAAGGCAATATCTGACTCTGAGTCGGTACCAATCAGCTTGGCTTTAACTTCACGGCCATCGTGCAGGCCGACTTGGATATCATCGGCACCATCGATCACATGGTTGTTGGTGACGATATAACCTTTATCCGCATCGATAATCACGCCTGAGCCTAAGCCTCTAAAAGGGCGCTCTTGCACTTGTTCCTGCGGTACATTGGGGCCGAAGAAATAACGGAACACATCGGGGACACGTTGTTTAGAAACGTGTGTGCCAGAAACCGCGACTGAAACCACGGCTGGGGTCGTGCGCTCTAACATAGGCGCAAGACTTGGAATGGATTGACCCTCAACAGATTGCGGAATAGCGGCCTGTGAGACAGCGGGCATCATTGTCAGAGTTGCGGCTAACATTGCGGCTGAAAGTACAGATAGTTTCGTTTTCATCTATTCATAACTCCAAATAAGGGATCAAGGATCTGGATGTAATGCGTCGTGAGTTGTGTCCGCACCAGATCGAATCTGTATCGTTACCGGCTATTTGCCTAGGTAACCATTCGGACACGCACCTCATTGAAAAAGTTCATCAATATTAACAAAGGTTAATTTCTTAACGGTTATTTTATCAGCATTTTATTGAGTGTAACTTAAGTGAAACCTGTGGGCTTTTAAGGCCTTTTTCAAGTCTTAAAATGTTTTCATCGTCGCGTGAAATAAGTTAACAGCATAGCGCTTTATAAATAAGTTTTTATCCTTTCACGCTTAATCTTGCTTTGTTGTCGCCGAGTGCCGAAATATGGAATCCAGCGTCCTTTAGCTTGTTAGGGGATAAATATATGCCGCATCAGAGTGGCCGTGGTAATATCGACGCAGTTTTTCCAAAGGATAAAAGAGAAATATAACGTGCCCCAGTTAAGCCCTTGGCAGCATTACCAAAAAGATCTGACTCGTGATGGTTTTTCCCATGATCCCGCGCAGGAAATGGCCGTAAAGGCGCTGCAACGCGTCTACGAAGATTTAACCGCTGCCGAAGCGCCAGGCTCACTATTAGGCAAGTTATTGACCTCCTTTGGCCTTAAGTCTGCGCCTGTCGCGCCTAAGGGATTGTATCTCTGGGGCGGTGTCGGTCGCGGCAAAACCTATTTAATGGACACTTTTTTTGATGCGCTGCCAGGTAATCAAAAACTAAGGGCGCACTTTCATCGCTTTATGCATCAACTGCATTTGGATCTGGATGCGCTCAAAGGCACGCGCGATCCTTTATTAGTGATTGCCAAACAAATGGCCGCGAAATACCGAGTCATTTGTTTTGATGAGTTTTTTGTCTCCGATATCACAGATGCCATGCTACTTGGCACCTTATTCCAAGCCCTCTTTAAAGAAGGCGTGGTCTTAGTCGCTACTTCAAACATCATTCCCGATGATTTGTATAAAAACGGATTGCAACGGGCACGATTCCTCCCCGCGATCGCCTTGATCAATCAGCATTGTGAAGTACTCAATGTGGATTCGGGCATCGACTATCGTCTGCGTACACTGGAGCAGGCTGAGATTTATCACCATCCACTCGATGAAGAGGCCGATACTAATCTGCTGCGTTATTTCCGCCAGTTAGCTCCCGAGGCTGAAATTTCAACCGATGCGATTGAAATTGAAGGGCGCGCAATCAGCATTCGTCAACAGGCGCAAGGCGTGTTACTCGCGGATTTCAGGGCCTTATGCGATGGTCCCCGTAGTCAGCGGGATTATATGGAGCTGGCGCGGATTTATCATACCGTGTTGGTGAGTGGCATAGAACAAATGGGCGCGTTTTTAACGGGTGATGATATCGCCAGACGTTTCTTGGCCATGGTGGATGAGTTTTACGAGCGCAACGTTAAGTTGATCGTTTCCGCGCAGGTGCCGCTAGAAGAGATCTACGCCGATGGTTTATTGAGTTTTGAATTTAGACGCTGCCGCTCTCGCTTAATCGAAATGCAATCCCACGATTACTTAAAATCAGAGCATTTACCTTAGGTTAGCGAGTGCCAATCATTGGAGGTTAGCGCGTTTTTTAGGCAAACCTCCTGTGGCTCATCCATCCCAGTGAAAATCAGCTTCACAGATCGATTTTTTATGATTTTTGTCAAAATATCAGGTGATTTTTAGCTCACGTTTGTCTATAATCCGCCACCTGCCCACGTTACTCCACCAAATTAGGTGGAAGTTGTACGCCGAGTTAAGTACTCGAAGGGGTACTGAAAGGCAATTTTGTGTTGTTTACCATTGTAGGCAACATGTGAGACAGAAATTAACTTTGGGTTTTTGTAATAATGAAGACTTTTACTGCTACACCAGAAACTGTAACTCGTGACTGGTTCGTCGTTGATGCTGACGGCAAAACTTTAGGTCGTATCGCTACCGAAATCGCTCTGCGTTTACGCGGTAAGCACAAGCCAGAATACACTCCTCACGTTGACACTGGTGATTACATCATCGTTATCAACGCTGAGAAAGTTACTGTTACTGGTAACAAAGCGCAAGGCAAGACGTACTACTCGCACTCAGGCTTCCCTGGTGGCATCAAGCAAATCAGCTTTGAAAAGCTGCAAGCTCACAAGCCAGAAATGATCATCGAGAAAGCAGTTAAGGGTATGTTACCAAAAGGTCCTCTGGGCCGTGCCATGTTCCGTAAACTGAAAGTTTACGCTGGCGCAGAACATAACCACGCTGCACAACAACCTCAAGTTCTTGATATCTAAACGGGATTAAGCAAATGGCTGCAACTCAGTACTACGGCACTGGCCGTCGCAAAACCTCTACAGCACGCGTATTCGCTAAAGCTGGTAGTGGCAACATCGTTGTAAATCAACGTCCTTTGGACCAATACTTTGGTCGTGAAACTGCTCGTATGGTTGTTCGTCAACCATTAGAACTAGTTGAAATGACTGACAAGCTGGACATCTATGTAACTGTTAAGGGCGGTGGTATCACTGGCCAAGCAGGTGCAATCCGTCACGGTATTACTCGTGCTCTGATGCAATTAGATGAAGCTCTGCGTCCATCATTACGTTCTGCTGGTTTCGTAACCCGTGACGCTCGTAAAGTTGAGCGTAAGAAAGTGGGTCTACGTAAAGCACGTCGTAAGCCACAATTCTCTAAGCGTTAATACGTTTTGGAATCTCAAAAAACCCAGCTTATGCTGGGTTTTTTATTGCCTAAAATTGGCTATGCTCGCGTTAATGAAAGTGTTTTTTGCTGACAGTTCGAAGAGAGGGAAAGATGAGCTTACAGTTATTTATGCTAGCCGTGGCATTGGTGCTGATTTTAGAAGGTGTGGGGCCTTTGTTATTCCCCAATAAATGGCGCCGATATTTGAACGAACTTTCTCATCAGAATCAGCAAGTTTTACACCGAATAGGCGGTTCTTTAGTCACCGCTGGGCTGGTCATTTTGATTATTTTTTCATAAATGCCTTACCACTTGCGGTTTAAAATCTGTTAGAATCCATTTTTAACCACAACCTTGCAGCAAACAATGGGCAAAAACGTAGTTGTTCTCGGCACCCAATGGGGTGACGAAGGAAAAGGTAAGATTGTCGACCTTCTAACAGAACAGGCAAAATATGTAGTTCGCTACCAAGGCGGTCACAACGCGGGTCACACTTTAGTGATCAATGGCGATAAAACCGTACTTCATCTGATCCCATCAGGCATCCTACGCGACAATGTGAAATGCATTATCGGTAACGGTGTGGTGCTTGCACCAGACGCCCTGATGAAAGAGATCAAAATGCTCAAAGAGCGCGGCATTCCTGTTGAGGAACGTCTGCTGATCTCTGAAGCATGTCCGCTGATCCTACCATTCCACTGTGCCTTAGACATCGCTCGCGAAAAAGCGCGCGGTAACAAAGCTATCGGTACTACGGGTCGTGGTATTGGTCCTGCGTATGAAGACAAGATTTCCCGTCGCGGTCTGCGTGTTGGCGATCTGTTCAATGCTGAACTATTTGCTGAAAAGCTGAAAGAAGTTATGGCATATCATAACTTTATGCTGACAGAGTACTACAAAGTTGACGCCGTAGATTACGAGCAAACATTGAGCGATGCGTTAGCTTTAGCTGACTACCTGAAGAGCATGTGTGTTGACGTAACTGAACTGTTGGATAACGCGCGTAAAGCGGGTGAACCAATTCTGTTCGAAGGTGCACAAGGTACGCTGTTAGACATCGACCACGGTACTTATCCGTTTGTGACTTCGTCAAACACTACCGCAGGTGGTGTGGCGACAGGCAGCGGCTTTGGTCCACGTCATTTAGACTATGTCTTAGGTATCATGAAGGCATACACCACTCGCGTGGGTGCAGGTCCTTTCCCAACTGAGCTCTTATGTGAAGTGGGTGATCATTTAGGGACTAAAGGTCATGAATTTGGTGCGACTACCGGTCGTAAGCGTCGTCCAGGTTGGTTAGATGCAGTGGCAATGCGCCGCGCAGTACAAATCAACAGTGTAAGCGGCTTCTGCTTAACTAAGTTAGACGTACTCGATGGCCTGAAAGAAGTGAAGATCTGTGTGGGTTACCAACATCCAGATGGCACTATCTCTAAGGTTACGCCATTAGCGGCTGAAGGTTATGAGCAGGTCATGCCTGTTTATGAAACTATGCCAGGCTGGAGCGAGTCAACTTTCGGTGCGACCTCTTTAGAGCAGTTACCGCAAGCAGCTATCAACTACATCAAGCGTATTGAAGAGTTGTTAGAAACGCCGATCGACATCATTTCTACCGGTCCAGACCGTAATGAAACGATGATTTTAGTTAGCCCATTTAACTAAAATCGTAGAGGCCGTGTTTCACGGCCTTTTCTTCCTTTGTTGTTCCTTCCTGTTTGTTTTCTGTGGTTAGAAATTCGGCTTGAGCTCAAGAAATAGGTTATACTGCCGATGCAAGTATTCACCCTATTGTCATTGAGAGTCGTTATGCTACGTACTGCATTAGTTGCGCTGCTGCCCTTAGTATCTTCAATGTGCTTTGCTGAAACACAGGCGGTGGATATTTATTCTCAAGATCAATTACTTGAAATGATCCGCGGCGAAAAATATCTGGCAAGAGTTAAGCAAGATGACTGTCAGTTAGTGCAAGATATCGAAGCGCGCGCCGAAGTCTTAAAGCAGCCCCTATATCAGTTTTTGTGGGGGGAGATGCTCAACCATGGCACCTGCGTAAAAGCCAATGCAGTCAAAGGGATGGGATTATTGCAAGAGGCGGCCGAGCAGGGCAGCCCTGAGGCCATGGTGAAACTTGCCGAATATTATCAAAATGGTAAGTTTGTTATTCGTAATAAGGACCGTGCGGTCAATTATTTATTGCCAGCGGCGGCGAGCGGCAGTTTAGCCGCGCGTATGATGCTGGTTCGTTTATACGGTGAAGGTTATGGTAGTCCAAGGGACTATGAAATGGCCTATAACTGGTTATACAACAATGTATTTACCGATGAGGCGACCAAGAAAAAAGCCTTGTCATTACTGCAGGTGTTAGCCGCTAAAATGCCCGCCAGTGCAGTGGCGCGGGCCCAGCAAGAGCACTTGCGAACCCGTTGAGTTGTCTCTACAGATTGAGACAGAAATATTGGATATTGAATGATCAAAGACCCTCATTTCGAGCGTGAACAGGATAAGTACGAAAACCCTATCCCAAGTCGTGAGTATATTATCGAGTACTTACGTTCTCAAAAATCACCTATTACCCGTGACAGCATTGCTGTTGCACTGCAGATCCACGATGAAGAACAGTTAGAAGCCCTGCGTCGCCGTTTACGGGCGATGGAGCGCGACGGTGAACTGGTATTTACCCGCGGTCAAAGCTACGGCTTACCTGAAAAAATGGATCTGATTTCCGGCACTGTCCTTGGGCACAGAGAAGGCTACGGCTTCTTTAAACCTGATGAAGGTGGCGACGATTTATTTATCTCAAATCGCGACATGCTGATGTATTTCCATGGCGATAAAGTACTGGCACAAAAAGCCGGTATGGACCGTAAAGGCCGCCGCGAGGCCCGTATCGTCCGTTTGATCCAACCGCGCAGTGCCGCGATTGTTGGGCGATTCCATGTCGATAGCGGCATGGCATTTGTGATTGCTGATGATAAGCGCATTACCCAAGAAATCTTAATCGCCACGGAAGATCGCAATGGTGCCCGTCAAGGCGATGTGGTCGTGGTCGAATTAACCCGCCGTCCGGGTCGATTCGTGAAAGCGGCTGGTAAAGTCACTGAGGTGCTCGGCAAGCAAATGGCACCGGGAATGGAAATCGAAATTGCCCTGCGTAATTACGATTTACCCCACACTTGGTCGGCGGTGATTGAGAAAAAGCTGCGTCGGATCCCAGATGAAGTGACCGAAGCCGATAAAGTTGGCCGCGTCGATCTGCGAGATCTGCCCTTAGTGACCATCGATGGCGAAGATGCCCGCGACTTTGACGATGCAGTATACGCCGAAGTCAAACCCAGTGGCGGATGGCGTCTATGGGTGGCGATTGCGGATGTGAGCTACTACGTGCGTACCGATTCGGCCTTAGATACCGAAGCCCGTGCCCGTGGTAACTCGGTGTACTTCCCATCGCAAGTGATCCCTATGCTGCCGGAGAAAATCTCTAACGGCCTGTGCTCGCTCAATCCCCATGTCGACCGCCTGTGTATGGTCGCGGAAATGACGATTTCGGCACGCGGTAAGCTGTCGGGTTATAAGTTTTATCCCGCGGTGATGCATTCACATGCGCGTTTCACTTACACTCAAGTGGCCGCCATGCTCGAAGGCGGACCGATTGCGCCTGAGCATGAAGCGCTATTCCCACATCTGCAATGTTTGCAGTCGCTCTATTTAGCGCTCGATGAACAGCGCGCCGAGCGTGGGGCGATTGCCTTCGAGACCCTAGAAACGCAGTTTATTTTTAACGACCAGCGCAAGATCGATAAGATTGTGCCAAGAGCGCGTAATCAAGCTCATAAAATCATTGAAGAATGTATGATTTTGGCCAACGTATCGGCCGCTAAGTTTGTGAAAAAGCACAAGGGTGAAATCCTCTATCGCGTGCATGAGTCGCCTTCTGAGCAGAAGCTAGCAAACTTTAAAGAGTTTCTGGCCGAACGTGGTTTAAGCATGGGCGGCGGTCTCGAGCCAACCCCTGCGGATTACCAGAATGTGATGCTGCAAATCGCCGATAGGCCCGATGCCGAGCTTATCCAAGTGATGTTGCTGCGCTCAATGCGCCAAGCTATCTACACTCCTGATAACGAAGGCCACTTTGGTTTAGCACTTGAAGAATATGCGCACTTCACCTCGCCAATTCGCCGTTATCCTGACTTAGTGCTGCACCGCGTGATCCGCTATTTATTGGCGAAGGAAAAAGGCGAAGCCAATGAAAAGTGGACATCCGATGGTGGCTACCATTATCAACTCGATGAGTTAGACCTCTTAGGTGAAGAATGTTCGAACACCGAGCGCCGTGCCGATGAAGCGACACGTGATGTCAGCGACTGGTTGAAATGTGAATTTATGCAGGACCATGTGGGTGACACCTTCGAGGCGGTGATTGCCTCTGTCACTAACTTTGGTTTATTCGTTCGCTTAAATGACTTATTTATCGATGGCTTAGTACATATTTCTAGTTTGGGCAGCGATTATTATCAGTTCGACCCTATGCGCCAGCGTTTGATTGGCGAGCATACAGGTCAAATCTATCAAGTGGGTGACCCCGTCACGGTAAAAGTGGCTGCGGTAAACTTGGATGATAGACAGATTGACTTAGTCATGCTTGGCGATAGCGGAAAAGGCGGTCGCCGTAAGTCTGCACCGAGTCGAGAAAAACCGATGACAGCGCGTGAGCGGGTAAACCGTGAAGGCGCCAAAATGGCTAAGGCAGCTAAATCGACAGGCGCGAAATCGAAAGCCAGTTCAGATAAAGCTGGGGCGAGTAAGTCCAAGTCTAAAGCAGGCGCTAAGCCTAAGAAAAGCGTAAAAAATTCGGCGAAAAAGCCAAAGGCCGCGAAGCGGAGCACGAGAAAGAAGTAAATGAAGAAACAAGATATTATTTTTGGGATCCACGCGGTTGAAGCGCTGTTAAAACACAGCCCAGAGCGCATTATTGAACTTTGGCTGCTGCAGGGCCGTGAAGATGAGCGTTTAACGCCGCTGATCCGCCAGGCTAAAGCCTTTGGCACTAGCATCCAAGTGACCTCACGCAAAGTGTTGGACGATAAAGCCGAGAGTGCTCAGCACCAAGGCATTGTTGCCCGTGTTAAAGCGGCAAAAATCCTTGGTGAGCATGACTTAGATGAGTTGTTAGCTAAGACCGATTTACCGTTTTTATTGATTTTAGATGGTGTTACCGATCCGCATAACCTAGGTGCTTGCTTACGTAACGCCGATGCTGCGGGTGTGCAGGGCATTATTGTGCCGAAGGACAATTCCGTAGGCTTAACGGCTGTGGTGAGCAAAGTGGCCTGCGGCGCCGCCGAAACTGTGCCCTTATTCCAAGTGACTAACCTTGCGCGTACCATGCGTCATCTACAGGAAAAGGGCGTGTGGATTGTCGGCACGGCGGGCGAAGCGGATTGCGAGCTATATCAAGCCGATCTTAAAGGACCGCTGGCGATTGCGATGGGCGCCGAAGGCAAAGGCTTACGCCGCCTAAGTCGTGAATGTTGCGATACCTTGGTCTCGATTCCGATGGCGGGTAGCGTTTCTAGCTTAAACGTGTCGGTCGCCACGGGTATCTGCCTATTCGAAGCCGTGCGTCAACGCCGTAGCTAATCGATAGCTTTCAATAAAAAAGACGGACTAGCCCGTCTTTTTTATTGTCTCGAATAACTGAACTCCCTCTTAAGCGGTTTTCACCGCATCGAGATCTGACTCTTCTAGATCGTTCGTTTCTGCCTCAATAAAAGTCGGCTCTGGATTAACGTCAAACTCGAATGTCAGCTGTTGTTCGCTGTCAGTGTCATTATCCTCGAGGGCATCGGCACCTAAATCTTCTTCATCGTCGCTGGGCGTAGGAGTCATTTGCTCCTGCACCGATTCAACATCAACCCTCGGGTCGAGGGCGGCCGCGAGCGGAGATGAGACTAAGTCACCAGTTGCCATGATGTAGTCTTGAGTCACATTAGTTTCGGCCTTTTGTTGTGAGTGAACATAACGCAGGCGTAAAAACAGAATTAAGGTACAGGCCGACATAAAACCATAGAGCATGCTATTGCCGAGCCATTGCATTAGGGTTGAAGCGATAAGCGGGCCAATACTCGCGCCAAGGCCGAAGGTCAGTAATATGGTGGCTGACAGACCAACCCTTTCACTCTGCTCGACACGGGAGTTGGCCAGTGCCGTGGCTAAGGGGTAGAAGGTAAAGCCAAGAATACCGAACAGAAACGTCATCACCAGTGAGAGCGTGGGATGGTAAGGCGTGAGGGCGATAGCTAAGGCTAAGATCCCAAGCAGTACGCAGTTAATGCGGATAAGTCGACTGCGGGACATGATGTCGGATAGTTTCCCCATTGGCCATTGCGCCAGTAGACCCGCGAGAATGGTGGCCGTCATATAGGTGGCGACTTTCTCGGGCGGTAAACCTAAGTTACTGGCATAGGCGGGTGCCAAGCCGTAAAAGGAGCCGACAATCATGCTGCCTATGGCGATAGTCGTCAGTGCTTGCGGGGCTTTGCGCCAATAGTGGGCTATTTTTAATGGCGCGGGCACCAGTGGCGCCGGGTGAATCCGGCGAGTCAAGGAAATGGGGACAATACACAGGGCAAAACAGATGGCGATCAGTAATAGTGGCTCTAGGCCGAGTTCAGGATAGAGGCTGATGGCACCTTGGCCCAATATTAAGCCGAAGTACGAGACTATCATGTAGCTGGCAAACACAGTGCCGCGTTGGCTGCTTTCGGCCTGCTCATTGAGCCAGCTTTCGAGCACCATGTATTGACACATCATGCCCATACCGACGATAAGCCTTAACAGGATCCAAACTGCTAGCTCATCCACTAAGGCGTGGCCGAGTGCGGAAGCGGCGACTATCCCGGCACTGGCGACAAAGGCGCGAATATGCCCGACTTGGGCAATCAAACGGTGGCCAATCTTAGAGCCAGCCACTAGGCCAACGTAATAGGCCGACATCATGCCGCCTATCCACAGCTGTGGAACGTGCATTACCGACAGGCGTAGGCCTAAATAGGTGGTGAGTAAACCGCCTGCCAACACAGTTAATAGAGTCGTGCTATATAAAGAGGCGAAAGTGCGTAGCGGGTTTGCCATTAACTACTCCTTGTATGGTTGCAGGGAGAGTATATCAGGAGTTGGTGTGTATTCCGTGTTGCAAAATGTTGGGATTTAATGACTAACTTATCATTTTTGTGTGTGGGTCACTCAATTCGACTGAAATGGGATTTGGCTGAGAGGATGAACCTAGTTTCAGCCAAACCACTGGGTATCGCTATTATCTAAAGGTGTAGAGCAGGTTAAAAGTGGTGACTGTGTCTGTCTGCTTACTACCTTCGGGGACCACTTCGGTGTACTTAACGTTCATGCCGATTTTAAATGCCCAGTCCTGAAATACTAGGTTCTTGTAGTTCATGTCGAGGGTGAGGGTGTTGTTATTCTCGCCCACCTCGGCGGTGAGATCGGCATTGATGCTGGTGTATTCCTGCAATTTTTGCGAAAACTTTGCTGCAGTACGTAAAATCACATCCTTTTCGGCGGCAGGATCGGGCTCAGCGACCGATTCCGCTGGCAGGTTGTATCGATAACCCGGGCCGACTTCGAGGCTGAGTTTAGTCTTATAGGTACTGATAGCATTAAAACCATAACCCGAAGAAAGGGTTGAGATTTGGGTATAACTACCGAACTGATCCCAGGTAAAGTCACCACGGCCAAAGATATAGCCCTTGGTGAGTTTGTAGTTGCTCTGCAGTTGGAGTTCGTACTTCTCTGAAGTGGTTTTGTTTTTCTCTGAAGCAAAATACGCTTTTAGCGTGGCTTCTTGTTTTGTTTGTTTGGCATCGTAAATCAGCTGGGTGCGACCATTAAAACTGCTCGACTCGGTGTTACCCGTGTTCAACTGTAAGCCGGCTTCGACTTCTGCTGTAAAATCGCTTGGCGGCTCCTGATAATCGGGAGGTACAAGCGCAAGTGCCGGAAAAGATAGGCAAAACAAACTCAAAGGGGCGATAACTTTTAGCATTGCTCGTAACATTAGTCAGGGTTCTTGAATGGCTGGTGTCTGATATCCGAATAGGGGTGAGGCGTCATCATACCCGTATTGAGAGGTGAGGCAAAGTTATTGCTTGAGTTTCACGTCTGCTTTCTGTACTATCTCGCGCTCGAATCAGTCACTATTTTCGTTCCTTGCCTCCACTTGGTCTGACTGAGCCAATAACGAGGCTACATAACCGTAAGGAGCAATAAATGCGTCATTACGAAATCGTATTTATGGTTCACCCAGATCAAAGTGAACAAGTACCAGGTATGATTGAGCGTTACACCGGTGCAATCACCGAAGCTAACGGCAAAATCCACCGTTTAGAAGATTGGGGCCGTCGTCAACTGGCTTACCCAATCCAAGACCTGCACAAAGCTCACTACGTTCTGATGAACGTTGAAGCACCAGCAGAGACGATTGAAGAGCTAGAAACTGCTTTCCGTTTCAACGACGCAGTTCTGCGTAACATGGTAATGCGTACTAAAGTTGCCGTTACTGAAGCATCTCCAATGGCGAAAGCTAAAGATGAGCGCGATTCACGTCGTGGCCCAGCTGGCGACCGCTCATATGATGAAGCTAACGCTGAAGAAATCGCTGAGTAAGTTTATCTGTGACCACCAATAACTTGGTGTTGTCAGGAACCATAACCCGTTCCAGACGCTTTAAAAGCCCGGCAGGCATCGCACATAGTGTGATAATGCTAGAACACAAATCGCAGCGTTATGAAGCAGATATGCTCCGCAACGTCTACGTACAAATACAAGTGATATTGAGTGGCCCACGCTTTGAAAGCGTGGCAGACAATCTGAAAGCAGGTGTGGAAGTACAAGTTCAAGGTTTTATGACGCTTCAACAGGGGCGAAATGGCCAAAATCGCTTAGTCATCCATGCCGAAAATGTCGAATTGAAAACTTAGGAGACTGTCAAATGGCACGTTATTTCCGTCGTCGCAAGTTCTGCCGTTTCACCGCTGAAGGTGTTGCAGAAATTGATTACAAAGATATCGTTACTTTAAAGAACTACATCACTGAAAGCGGCAAGATCGTTCCAAGCCGTATCACTGGTACTAGTGCTAAATATCAGCGTCAACTAGCTCGCGCAATCAAGCGTGCTCGTTATCTTTCTCTACTGCCATACACTGATTTACATCAGTAATTGCAGTATTCCTAATCGAATATAGAGGATTTGATAATGAACGTTATTCTGCTTGATAAAATCGCTAACCTGGGTAACCTGGGTGACCAAGTTGCAGTTAAAGCTGGTTACGCTCGTAACTACCTGCTGCCACAAGGTAAAGCTGTTGTTGCTAACGAAAGCAACGTTAAAGTATTTGAAGCTCGTCGCGCTGAATTAGAAGCTAAATTAGCTGCTGATCTGGCTGCTGCTAACCAACGTGCTGAGAAAATCGCTGCTCTGGAAGCTGTTGTTATCGCTTCTAAAGCTGGTGATGAAGGCAAACTGTTTGGTTCAGTTGGCACTCGTGACATCGCTGATGCAGTAACTGCTGCTGGCGTTGAACTGGCTAAAGCTGAAGTTCGTTTACCATTAGGCGCTCTGCGTACTACTGGCGACTTCGAAGTTGAAGTTCAGTTACACACTGAAGTTAAAGCTGTTGTTAAAGTATCTGTTGTTGCAGAAGCTTAATTACCAACTGCTTTAAACTAAAAAACACCGCTTCGGCGGTGTTTTTTTATGGGCGCGATTTAGCTCGTATTGCTGTGTAAGTGGCTTTTGATCGCGCATCAATGATAAATAGGCTTAGCCACCTCATCGCAGCTAAGCCTGGCACTAAGGCTCAATATGTTATTGCTGCGGACTGCTGTTAAAAGGCGCGAGCACCCGTGGCAGCACGCCCTGTAGCTTTGAAATCGCGACCCCGTAGTTAGTGATAGGCACGCAACGACGCTGGCATTCGTGGATGCGACGGAGCATTTCATTACGGTTAAACATACAGGCACCGCAGTGGATGACGAGGGCATATTGCTCTAAATCATCGGGAAAGTCGTGGCAGGACGTCACGATAAATTCGAGTTGTTTACCCGTATAGCTATTTATCCAGCGGGGGAGTTTGACTCGGCCGATATCATCTTCCTGTACATTGTGGCTGCAGGCTTCGGCGATGAGCACTTTATCGCCATCTTGCAATTTATCTAACGCCTCTGCGCCTGCGGCAAGGGTGGTCAAATCCCCTTTAAAACGCGCAAACAGAGTTGAGAAAGTCGTGAGTGGAATAGATGCTGGCACTAGAGCGGCGACTTGCTTAATCGCCTGTGCATCGGAGACAACTAGTTTGGGTGTGACGACGGATAATGCCTTTTCTAGTTCCGTTTCTTTCACCACCATTGCGATCGCGCTGCGATCCAATGCTTCCCGAAGAATTTGCACCTGCGGCAGGATCAAGCGTCCTTTAGGTGCCGCCATATCGATTGGTACGACGCAGAGAATAACGTCCCCCGCTTGATAGAGGTCGCCCGCTAGCTGAGGGTCTTGTTTATATTCCGCTGGTGCTAAATCGATAATCAGCTGCTTAAGTGTCTTGGCCGCAAGCCCTGTGGTGGCTGAGACCACAATAAAGGGCAAGGATTGCTGTTGGCAGAAGGCAATATTTTCAGCTTTAGGCATGCAGATATCGGCTTTATTGAATACCACCAGTATCGGCATTCGCATCTGCTGTATTTCGTTCGCTAAGGCGATATCCGATGGATAAAGCCCTTGTTCGTCCACCACCAAGAGTGCCATATCGGAGCGGAACAACACTTTACGAGTTGCCTTCACCCGCATGGCACCTAATTCTCCATCATCATCGATCCCTGCCGTATCGTAAAAGGTTACAGGCCCTAGGGGCTGCAACTCATAGGCCTTGGCCACGGCATCAGTGGTCGTGCCCTTAATATCGGACACAATGGAGATTTGTTGCCCCGCGATCATATTGAGCAGGGATGACTTACCCGCATTGCGTCGACCGACTAAGGCGATATGGTAACGCATGCCCCGTGGTGCCGATTGGTTTTGGGAATGCTCTTGTGGATTAATGCCTTGACACATATTGAGTCCTTTTCGAATCACCGCGGTTAAAGGAGGGGATTAGCCCATGGCGTTGAATTTGCTGGCAGACTTGCTTAAGTCGCTCTGTTGCCGGATGTTGTTGCTGGTTTTTTCCTGGATAAATGCTGTAGTCACCACTCACCTGTGTTGGTGTGAAGGAGGGCATAATCACATTGCAGCCTCGCTTGAGTGCCAGTTCCCGAGTGCCTTTTTCGAGGGCATCGAGAGAGCTGGTCGCAGGGATATTCGCCCCAGGATTCATCAGTCGCAAAATCGCACTCACTCGATGACTCTTAAGGGCGCTGCCGTTGGGCGATGTGGCAAATGGAGTTTGCGCATGGGCGATAAAAGGGCCGCAGGCCAGCATATCGAGCTGCAGCTCAGTTAAGCATTGAATATCGCGGGCTAAGATAGCGTCAGTCATCCCAGGTAAATCGATGATGATGCCGGAACCTGTCTGAAAGCCGAGTGACTTAAGGTGAGCAAGTCTTGCAATTCGCTCATCGAAATGGGCTTTAGGGCGACAGCGAGCGAAGAGGGCGCGGTCGAAGGTTTCCATCTTGAGTAAATAGCGATCGGCACCCGCCTCACGCCAGTTTTCCAATTCATGATGTTTGCGATCGCCGAGGGAGAGAGTGATTGCTAGGTCATGGCGCTGCTTAATTTCACTAATAAGGGTACTGATGCGCTTGCAACTGTAGCTAAAATCATCCCCCGATTGCAGCACCACAGTGCCGAGGCCGAGTGTAGCTATGTTATTCACCGCGCTGAGGATTTCTTCGTTCGAGAGCCGATAACGCTTTACCTGCCTATTCTCGCTACGCAGTCCACAGTAATGGCAGTGGTTACGGCAATGATTCGAGAATTCAACAATGCCGCGTAAATAGACCTGTTGCTGAAATTCGAGCTCTGTGGCGAGCTGAGCACGGCTAAACAGCCATTCATCGTCCTGCCCTTGAAGCAGCTCAAGGATTTGCGCATAGCTGAGCGCCATAGGTTTGAGCAAACTGGGTTGTGGGCTGAATGATGCTTGCTGAATGATTGGGATATGGCTGGTATGCATCAGTGACGCTCCTTATCCAGCGCAATCACACTTTGATACCAGAGATCGCCCACGGCGCGGCGACATTCTTCCACGTAACGGCCAAGTGTTATTGCCTCCGGCGAGTCTTGCTCTGTGGTGACGCCGGAATAAAACCAATCGATTAAGCTGTTTGGCGCAAGGCCTAAAGCAATAACATTAAACTCTATCCAAAGCCCCTGAGCCGAAGTGGTATGGCTATGGGCATAGTGACCGACAAAGAGTCTGTCGCCAATCAGCAATATAGGTTGCAGTGGCAGCGCTTGGGTCGACACTAAATTGACTGTCTCAGGAAATTGTCTCTTTAGCTCGGCGCACCAGTGGCGTGAAATTTCATACAACTGCTCAATTTCCTGCCGCGGCATCTCGGGGCGTAGGATAGTCGCGAATTCATCCCGCCAAGAACCTGTGGGTTCAAGCTTTATCAGGGTGAGTTGTTTGAAGCTTTCGCTTTGTAAGTGCTGTAAGAGTAATTGCCCCACCGCATTATTAGCAAAGTTGCTGTAAATGGCCGCGTGCAACACTATGTCATTGGCTTGGGCTATTGCCTCGAGTAAGGCGTGCGTATTCAAGCCAAAATGCAACTTCACGCCGGGCTCAGAAAATAAATAAGATGCCATTTACAGATAGATATCCCGTTCACCCGCATCGGTTTTTTTCAGGCAGACGCGCACATTACGTTCCCGTGATGGACTCATTTTGGCGAGTTCTCGCTCTATCAGGGCGTTACCTGCCGTACGGGTTTTATCGCTGGCGTAGTCGTTCAGATATTCCCTAAAGGTGATCAAGGCATTGGGCTGGCAGAATTTGCCAATAAACTGTTGTTTGGCTAATCCCATAAAGTGGTCGCCAGTGCGCCCTTTACGGTAACAGCCCGTACAGAAGGAGGGGATGGCATCCGAATCTGTGACTAATTCATAGATGATCTCATCCATGGCGCGATGATCGCCAAGGCTAAATTGTTCGGCATCGTGTTGATTTTGTTTACTGTCTTGATAGCCACCTGGTGCGGTACGTGAGCCTGCACTGATCTGTGAAACGCCAAGCTCTAACAATTCTTTACGCAGCGCAGCGCTCTCCCGAGTGCTCATAATCAACCCGGTATAAGGTACGGCTAGGCGAGTGATGGCAACGATACGTTTAAAGCATTCATCATCAACCTCATAGGGCGGCTTTTCACTGAGGGCGGAGCCATGGGCGGGTTCAATCCGCGGGAAGGAGATAGTATGCGGGCCAACGCCACAGTTTTTTTCGAGTTGTTGAACATGGGTGAGCATGGCGAGCAGCTCAAATCTATGGTCATACAGGCCAAAGAGCGCGCCGATACCGACATCGTCAATCCCCGCTTCCATCGCCCTGTGCATGGCGTAGAGGCGGTATAAGAAGTCGGTTTTTTTACCTTTTAGGTGCACTTTACTGTAGGTGTCTTGATGATAGGTTTCTTGGAAGCATTGGTAAGTGCCTATCGCCGCCGTTTTGAGCTGTTTAAAGTCCTCCACACTCATTGGCGCACAGTTGACGTTGATACGGCGAATTTCGCCGCCCTTGCCCTGCTTCACGCTGTACATGGTTTGAATACTTTCAACAATGGCTTGCACATTGTTGCGTGGATGCTCGCCATAAACGGCCAAGATCCGTTTGTGGCCCATTTCTTCGAGGATGCTGACCTCTTGGCGGATCTCATCCTGTTTTAAGGTCTTGCGTTTTAGCTCATGGTTATCGGCGTTAAAGCCGCAGTAACTACAACTGTTGGCACAATGGTTGGACACATAGAGCGGCGCAAACATCACAATACGATTACCGTAGATGGTGTTTTTAATTTCACGGGCGACAGCAAAAAGTGCTTCATCCAGCGCTTTATCTTGATTTTGTAGCAGGAGAGCAGTTTCGCGAATGCTTAAGCCTTCGCATTGGCGCGCTTTGTCGAGAATGGCGAGGACTTGCTCGCGACTTGGATTGCAGGCGTCTTCAATGGCCTGCCAAATCGCCTGATCGTCAATAAAGCTGACGTTGGGATTATAGTCAGAGACGGTAATGGAATGATGCTCGTGTGTGCTCATGGTTATCTATGCCCTTGAATATGAATGCAGAAATGCAGCAGTTGTTGAGCAACTGCCGCAGGAGACTTAGCTATTTGCTGGTCAGTTGTTCGCCGTTTGTGGCAACGGGGGCAATTTCATTTTTGACCCATAGCGGGGTGTACTCGGCGGCATCATGGTAGGGCACATTGCCGTGGATCATCATGGCTTTGAAGTCATCGAAGCGGTACACCGCGAGGAATAAATGCACGGGTAAGAAAGCGGTTAACACTAGGCCTGAGACCAAATGGGCTTGACCTAAAAACCACACTATATCCCGCGGCGCAGCGTGGGGGATAAGCCACAGCACTAAACCAGAGAGGATAAGCACTGTGCCGCCAATAAGTACACAGGCACCAAACAGCTTTTGGCCCGAGTTGTACTTGTTCATCGGAGGGATAGGCACTTTTTTACCCAGTAAGAATTTTTGTGGGTAACCGCCTAACACCATAAACCATTTCACGTCGCGTCCGGAGAAGCTGAACACGCGGGCGATAAATA
This sequence comes from Shewanella sp. 10B, assembly GCF_023475885.1. Taxonomy (NCBI): domain Bacteria; kingdom Pseudomonadati; phylum Pseudomonadota; class Gammaproteobacteria; order Alteromonadales; family Shewanellaceae; genus Shewanella; species Shewanella sp. 10B. The sequence continues at coordinate 697,560 of NZ_JAMDJO010000002.1, read as the reverse complement.
GCACTACTCGGTCGAATGCCATAATGGTAAATGCCACGGCATCGAGGGCCATAACAATCCCCGCAATGATGTGCACATCATAGGTTAGCTGCATGCCTTCCTGGGAAAGCGGTTTAAAAAACAATAACAAACCCGTCGCGGCTAACGGCAAAAAGCTCAGTAGCAGAATGTAGTGGAAGATCCTGATGTTTAACGGATGTTTTAAAATGGGTCTCATATCATGTTCTTGATGCATTTTTCATCTCCAATCAATAGCTTAATTTGGTGCGGTCGACAAAATGGGTGTGCAGTAGCTCATGGGACATATGTCCTAATGGCTCGCCACCGAATTCTTTGTAGTATTTCTCTACCGCAGGGTTGGCGTGGCTGACTCGTTTTTTTGCTAGGCTATCGTCTTTATATAACCCTTGGCTTCTGGCCTTAATGTACTCATTGCGGCGCTCAAGTTTGCTGCTAAACCAACCAATAGGAATGGCTAAGGCGGCGACAAAGGCGGCGCCTACCGCCATAAACTTACGGCGTGACAGAAAGAAACTGTCCTCGGCAAATAGGTGTTTTTTCTTGTTCATTTTTGTTTCCCGTTAAATGTTACCAAGCCAAGAAGAGCCTTTACCTTCAATAGGTTGGCCTCCACCGTTGACGCAGCCGCCAGCGCAGTTCATCACTTCGATAAAGTGATAGGGCGAAGTACCAGCCATTACATCGCGCAGCACGGGTTCGATGTTATTGCCCATGTCGTGTACTACAGCGACATTGACCGTTACATTCTGGTTGAGTTGTGTATCAAACAGGCTGACGGAAGCCGATTTGACGCCTTTTAGCCCGCGTACGGGTTCAAATTCCAACTTAGCCATTTCAGTTCCTGTAAGTACCTTATGGGCGGTACGTAATGCCGCTTCCATTACGCCACCAGTGGTACCAAAGATAGTGCCCGCGCCAGTGTATTCAGAGAACAAACTATCGCCTTGATATTCGGGGGTATTAGCGAGATCGATATCGAGCAGTTTGAGCAATTGAGCCATTTCCCTTGTGGTCAACACAGCATCAATATCCTGGTACGAAGGCGTGTTAGCCCCATGTTCCTGATGGTATTGCCAAGCCGAGTTAAATTCGGGGCGTGAGGCTTCGAGTTTTTTCGAGGTACAAGGCATCACAGAGACAGTGAAAATATTCTCCGGCTGCATTTGATAAACCTTAGCGCCATAGGTTTTGGCGACCGTTCCTGCCATTTGCTGAGGGGATTTAGCGGTGGATAGGTTAGGCAGTAGCGCTGGATAGCGGGTTTCGAGGTAACGCACCCAACCAGGGCAGCAGGAGGTGAACTGCGGCAGCGCACCTGCATTTTCTTCACCTTTGGCATTGGCATGGAGGCGATGAATAAACTCACTGCCTTCTTCCATGATGGTGAGATCGGCGGCAAAGTTACAGTCGAAAATCTTAAAACCTGCCTGATTCATCGCACCATAGAGCTTACCCGTCACGAGTTCGCCCGTGCCTAACCCGAATTCTTCACCAATTGCGACCCGTACCGCAGGGGCAATAATACCTACGACGGTAGTATTTTTATCGGCGAGCTTTTTAATGACGGTTTCAAGGGCGCTGTGGGTTTCTTCAATGGCGCTAAAGGGGCAGTTAATTAAACATTGGCCGCAGCTCAAGCATTTATCTTCATCAATAGCGTGCACAGCACCCGAGGCGCCATTAATGGCGTGGGTTGGGCAGAATTGTTTACAGGCATCACATCCTTTGCATTTAGATGCATTTATCTTGATCAGCCCTTGGATTTCTCCCGGTTGATAAGTTGTCGCTGTCATAGGATTTCGCGTTCCTCATTTTCAACCTGAATTATATTTTCAGTGTTATTTAATGTATTTATTTGGCAGCTTATGCCTATGGCAAAAGCGTATTGGTAAGTTTTAGACGGCTGGATAATAGGAAATTGATTCTGGAAAAAACTTGAGAACGATCAAGTTTTATTGTTTTTGATAAAACAGGCGTTTTTAATGGTTTTATTAGTCGTTTTTGATAATTTTTTAGAAATAAAAATAGGATTTTCCGTTTGTGCTTTATCTGGTATTTTTAAGTTTATTATTATATACAGTGCGTTGTAGTATTGGCCTTAGTTGCCTAACACTGTTTGTTGTATTTTAAAGGCTTACGGTGTGATTTATTGCATTATGAGGGTGTTATCACTCGTTTTGATTTTGTGCTTGGACAAATTGTCCATGATCTCTCTTGGTTTAAATAATACTAATTAAGATGGTTGATGAACTATTATGGCGAATGGAAAATGTAATAGATCACAAATTAGTAAATTGCTTAAAATAAAAAACCGTCCAAAGAGTATTCTTTGAACGGTTTTTAAATATGCTTAATTTATATCGGTTACATTAATTGAGTTAATATTAGCTGATTTTATTATCCATTAATGCTGAATATTAACTTAATATTAATTTCTCACTAACTCGAGTTCTTTAATTAAATTATCGGCATGGTCGACTTCATCCATCATCCACAGGATATATCGAATATCCACGTGCACGGCACGGGTGATGGTAGGGTTGAAGAACCAGTCCTTGGTAATGGCTTCATAGGTGGAATCGAAGTTAAGACCGACGAGTTCGCCTTTACCGTTAAAGACGGGCGAGCCCGAGTTGCCGCCTGTGGTATCGACACTCGACAGGAAGTTAACTGGCACAGAGTTAAACTCTTCTGGCTTGTCTAAGCAAGAGAACAGACGGCAAATCCAGCCGCGTGGATCTTGGTAGACAGATTTCACTAAGTGATCGCCAAAACGCTGCTCATGAATTGCATCGAGCAGTTTTTTCGGAGCGTTATAGGGCTCAACGCCGGTGTGCTTAGCGACTATGCCATCGAGGCGTGTAAAGGGCTGTTTGTACAGGGCATCACGGGATTGATAACCATCGACCATGCCGTAGCTGATACGTAGGGTACCGTTTGCATCGGGATACACTGGCCAGTTGTTGGCTTTGTAGTAGTCGATAACGGCAGCCATGTAGGCAGGGCGCGCGGTAGACAGTTTACCCGCAAGGATTTTTTCTGCCTTTTCCTGTGCCATATTAGTGTCGTACAACGCGACAGCGAGGCGGATAAAAGGATCGCTGCTGGTTTCAAAGGCTTTGGCATCGGCGTCCATCCACGCCAGACGTTGCGCTTGGTCGGTCAGCGTCGTTAGCGAATACAGGCCGTCGAGTTTTGCTTCTAGGCTGACGTTTTTATCGTCTAGATTCAGCATATTGTCTAAGGCTGCAACACGGTTGGGTTGTGATAAGTAGGCATTTAAGTCTTGTAACCACAGGGTTTTATCGACTTTAACGTCAAAGCTGGAGTCGATACGCTTAAGGCGCGAGCTGAACATGGCAAGGTCACGCTCTTGGTAACCGATTTCACGCTCGGCATCGCTCTTTTGCTTTTCCTTGGCTAAGCGATAGAGGCTATTGGCCGCAGTGAGCAGTGTGCTCGATTGGGCATTGGTGAAGTAATAATTGGTTTGGGTCTGCAGTTGCTGCTCGGCCAATAAAACTTCCAATTCGCTGATAAGGTTTTGATTAAGGGTTGGGTTTTTCTTTAACCAAGCCAGAAAATCATCTTCGCGTTGCTGCTTAATACCGACGATATCCGTGGCTTTAAAGCCAGCCAGCAGACCGTTGAGTTTCTTCATCCGGTTCGCCATTGACGCCATATTGCCCGCATATTTAATGGCGATGTCGGCATCTTCCTGACCCATGGCTTCGATAGTATCAATCTGTAATTGATAGCGTTTTGCCTGAGTTGGATACAGCCAATCACTGGCAAATTTAAGCTCGCTGGTGAGGTTATAACGGCTAGTGGTGCCAGGGTAACCCGCTACAAACACGCCGTCGCCCGCTTTCACGCCATCGGCGTTCACTTTCAGGTAACTCTTTGGTGTGTAAGGAATGTTATCTTCGCTGTAGGCCGCAGGCTTACCATCTTTACCTACATAGGCACGCAGGAAGGCAAAATCGCCCGAGTGGCGTGGATACTCGTAGTTATCGATATCACCGCCATAAGCGCCGACGCTTTCAGGTGGCGCGTATACTAAGCGCACATCGCGGATCATCAATTGCTTGATGAGATAATATTCCAAGCCGTTGTGGAAGCTGCGAACGTTACAGCGGTAGTTATCATCGGCCTCACAGCTTTTGATCAAGGCTTTGCTATGGTTTTCGATGTCTTCGTAGCGTTTGAGCGGATCTTGACTTAAGTCTTTGGTGACATCGCTGGTGACGTTAGTCACAGCTTCAGTGATGTATAAACGCTCGTTAGGGCCCGCCGACGGTTCTTTATCCATCGAGGTGGCTAAAAAGCCCTGTTCGAGATAGTTATGTTCTTTCTTAGTGTTATATTGTATCGCCTTGTAGGCACAATGATGGTTTGTCACAACTAGCCCTTGGGGCGAGACAAAACTGGCGGTACAATAGCCCAGCCCGACAACGGCATTCATAGGATAACTGGTGAGATCGGCTAATTTGTCGGCGGGAATATCGATTCCACGCGCGCTGAGTTTGTCTGCAATTGAAGGCATTTGGTAAGGTTGCCATTGTCCTTCATCGGCTGTTGCTACGCCTGAGGTCAGTACTAAGGCTGCAACCAATGCAATACGCATGTTCTTTCCTTATTTTTAGTTAGAGTGTCCGTTGGAATGAGGTAACAGGCGAATGTAAACGGCCTGTTTGCTTGACGCGGGTTTTATATCATATTTTGTTAAGTTGTTGGAAATCGGGAGTGTTAATGTCACAACAAGGTGCGTTTAAACCTAAGAATAAGCCGACAGATGTGCAGGTCGATAGCTTAAAGCTGCCGCCGCATTCGATAGAGGCCGAACAATCGGTCTTAGGTGGCCTAATGTTAGACGCCGACGCTTGGGATAAAGTGGCCGAGACTGTGGTGAAAGAGGATTTTTATTCCCGCTCTCACCGAATGATTTTTGCGGCCATGCACCGTTTAGTCGAAAGTGGTCAACCCATCGACTTAATTACGGTTTCTGAACAGCTTGAAGTGGAAAATCAACTCGAAGAAGCGGGCGGCTTTGCCTATTTAGGCGAGATTGCCAAAAACACTCCGAGCGCGGGTAACATTGTTTCCTACGCCGAGATCGTGCGTGAGCGCGCCGTGGTGCGTGAGATGATCCGTGTCGCCCATGAGATTGCCGATGCGGGTTACAATCCCGAAGGGCGTGATTCTAGCGCCTTGCTCGACTTGGCCGAGAGTAAAGTCTTTAAGATTGCCGAGCAGCGCACCAATGCCAACGAAGGTCCCGAAGGCATTAAAACCATTCTCGAAAAAACCGTCGATAAGATTGAGCAGCTCTACAACAACCCACACAACGGTGTGACTGGAGTGTCGAGCGGCTTTAGCGATCTCGACCGCATGACAGCTGGCTTCCAATCCGGCGACTTGATTATTGTCGCGGCGCGTCCTTCTATGGGTAAAACCACCTTCGCGATGAACCTCTGCGAACAGGCGGCGATGAATGAAGACAAGCCAGTGCTGATTTTCAGTCTCGAGATGCCCTCGGAACAGATCATGATGCGTATGTTGGCCTCCTTGGGCCGCGTCGACCAAACCAAAATCCGTACCGGACAACTCGATGATGAGGATTGGGCGCGGGTATCCTCGACCATGGGGATTATGCTTGAGCAGGGCAAGATGTATATCGACGACGGCTCTGGCTTAACGCCGACCGAAGTGCGCAGCCGTGCCCGCCGTATTGCCCGTGAATATGGCGGGTTGTCGATGATCATGGTCGACTACTTGCAGCTGATGCAAGTACCGGCGTTATCGGACAACCGTACCCTAGAAATTGCCGAAATCTCTCGATCTCTCAAGGCATTGGCTAAAGAGTTAGAGATCCCCGTGATTGCACTTTCTCAGCTTAACCGCTCGCTCGAACAACGTGCCGATAAGCGCCCAGTAAACTCGGACTTACGTGAATCGGGTTCTATTGAGCAGGATGCGGACCTCATCATGTTTATTTACCGTGATGAGGTGTATAACAACGATTCTCCCGATAAGGGCACCGCAGAAATCATTATCGGTAAGCAGCGTAACGGCCCCATTGGACGTGTGCGCTTGACCTTCCAAGGCCAGTTTTCCCGTTTTGATAATTACGCTGGCCCGCAGTTTGAAGAAGATTAATTTCTGGTGTTAGAAGCTAAGCACTGCTTATGTATTCTTTTTATTTCCTGACTTTCCAAATAGAGAAGGCAAATTTTGAAACCTTTTCCCCGAGCAGAAATTAGCAGTAGTGCACTGCAAAACAATCTCGCCGTCTTGCGTCAACAGGCGAGTCGCAGCCAAGTAATGGCGGTGGTGAAAGCCAATGGTTATGGTCATGGATTATTAAATGTCGCCAACTGTTTACACACGGCCGATGGCTTTGGCTTAGCCCGTTTAGAAGAGGCCTTAGAGCTACGTGCTGGTGGCGTGAAGGCGCGCTTGTTATTGCTTGAAGGCTTCTTTCGCAGCACTGATTTACCTTTGTTGGTGGCCCACGATATCGATACTGTGGTGCACCACGAGTCGCAAATCGAAATGTTAGAGCAGGCGACGCTATCAAAACCTGTCACTGTATGGTTGAAAGTGGATTCCGGCATGCATCGTTTAGGCGTAACCCCTGAGCAATTTACGCAGGTGTATGCGCGCTTGATGGCCTGTGACAATGTCGCCAAGCCCATCCATTTGATGACTCACTTTGCCTGTGCCGATGAGCCTGAAAATCATTACACCCAAGTGCAAATGCAAACCTTTAACCAATTAACCGCGGATTTACCTGGGTTTAGAACCTTAGCCAATTCTGCGGGTGCCCTGTATTGGCCTAAGAGCCAAGGGGACTGGATACGTCCTGGGATCGCACTCTATGGTGTGTCTCCCGTGACGGGGGATTGCGGCGCCAATCATGGTCTGATCCCAGCGATGAATTTAGTCTCGCGTTTGATTGCGGTGCGCGATCACAAGGCGGGACAACCCGTTGGCTATGGTTGTTATTGGACGGCGAAACAAGATACTCGCCTTGGCGTTGTCGCGATTGGTTATGGTGATGGTTATCCGCGTAATGCGCCAGAAGGCACGCCCGTGTGGGTTAATGGTCGCCGAGTACCGATTGTCGGTCGTGTATCTATGGATATGTTAACTGTTGATTTAGGTGCAGATGCGACAGACCTTGTGGGCGATGAAGCATTGCTCTGGGGCGCCGCCTTACCTGTTGAGGAAGTGGCTGAACATATTGGCACCATCGCCTATGAGTTAGTGACTAAACTCACCCCAAGGGTGGCAGTTTGCCTTGCATAAGCCATTGGAGTGAATACCAAAACGGCGCATTTGCGCCGTTTTTTATGCCCTGAAAGCGGATGATTGAGAGAATTGTCAGCCGTTCTGCACTTGGTTATTGCACCTTTGAGGCAATAATCAAGCTTGCAGAGCGACGTCAAAGGAAGGCTAAAGGGGAGTCAGTGGTAACGGATTAATTCTCAAAGCAGATTTCAATAAAGGCAGTGCCGTATGGGCTGCTGAAGGGCATGATAATTTTGGTGCCATTCGCTTTGTGGGAAATGGTATGCCCTTTACCTGAAACCACCATAGGGGTTGCCATTTCGAACTCGTAACCCTTTTGCCCTAAAAGATTTTTTGCTCCACCTGTGACCATGTTGGTGATTTCACCCACGAGATCGGTGACTTCTTCATTTATCTTACCTGGGTTTTCCCCAAGCATATTTTGCATGATCTGCAGTACCAGTTTTTGTTCAAAGGTAATAGATAACGACCCTTTAGTCTGTGGCCCAACCATACCAATTAACCCAGACACATCACCCTTGGCTAAGTTGTCGGTTTTAATTTGGGGCTTGCCCGGAGTGAGATCCATGCTTGCCATCGTCGAAATGACATTGAGCAGGGATTGCAGAAAAGGGTTAATAAAATTGACGTTCATGCTTCAGTGTTTCCTCTTATGAACTTAAGCCTTATGGTCACCATGTCATTAAGGTTAGACGAAAAGTCGCTGAACCACAGCAATCTTAATCACACTCTATCAGCTTAGATGACACAAATGGAAATGTGAGGTTAATTTCACGATTTTATTGTTATTTATCCTCGAAACAGCTTAAAACCACATTACTCAAGAGCCGCATTTTCGACATTTTTAGCTCCGATTATCGATACGCGATTTTGTCAGCCTAAGTTTGCTTACTCCCTGTAGATCAGCCAATTTCACCTAAATAAACATAGGTCGTTCCTGAGAATATTCTCGATTGTCACCGTTATATAAATTTAATTGCATTAATTTTCATAGTGTTAGTTTTAATTCGGTATGAAAACCTTACTTGTTCAACCGTCAGTAAGACCTAGCGCGCATTTCGGTCTCAAATTGTGACTAAGATTAAATTGTAATGTAAATGATAATAATTATTGATTGCAATTTATGTTTTGCATATATTAGCGGCGATTAACAGATGGGGGACATCTGTTACAGAGTTTACTCCGCAACAGGAATGCTTTTGATGAAATTTGCAAAACGCCGCAATGGCCGAGTTACGCTCGGTGCCCATGTTTTAGGTTCGTTAACGATTGGTATGGCGGTTTCAGCCGCTCCGGCTATGGCGACGGAGCCACAGTCACAAGTCGTTGATAAGAAAGTTGAACATATTGAAGTGAACGGTGAGTACTTAGGTTACAACACCCGTAAAGTGCAATCGGGTAAATTTACCGAAGATCTGCTCAATACCGCTAAAACCGTTACCGTTATCAATCAAGATCTCATCAAGGATATGGGCGCCCAGAGTTTTACCGATGCACTGCGTGCAACACCCGGTATCACACTAGGGACAGGTGAGGGCGGCAACCCTTACGGTGATAGACCCTTTATCCGTGGTTACGATGCTCAATCTTCAACCTTTATCAATGGTATGCGTAATGTGGGCTCACAAAGCCGCGAAACCTTTAACATTGAACAAATCGAAGTCCTGAAAGGCCCAAGCTCTGTATACAACGGTCGTGGCGCCGTAGGTGGTAGCATCAACATTGTGACTAAAAAGGCCCAATCCGAAGACTTTATTAATGCCGATGTTGCCGTCGGAACGGATTCGCTAAAACGCGCCAGTGTCGATGTCAACCATGTGATTGCCGATGAGGCTGCGGTCCGTATCAACATGATGGCCCACGATGCCGACACCCCGGGGCGGGATGAAGTTACGGGTAATCGTTGGGGTGTAGCGCCTTCGGTGACCTTTGGTTTAACCACGCCAACCAAAGTCACGCTCGAATATTATCACTTTGAAAATCATGATATTCCTGATTACGGTATTCCCTACGATCAGGCAACGGGTCAACCCGCGGATGTCGACCCTGATAACTTCTACGGTTTGTTGTCGCGGGATTTTCGCGACACTATGGATGATACGGCGTCAGTGTTGATCAGCCATGATTTTAACAACGACATGCAGTTCACTTCGACCTCCATCTATAGCCGTAACAGCAATTACTATATTGTGACTAACCCAGACGACACTACGGGCAACGTGGCTAATGGTTATGTTTGGCGAAACACCAAGTCGCGCCATTCGGTCACTAAGACCTTAGCAACTCAATTGCAGCTTTCGGGTGAAGCAAAACTTGCGGGAATGACTAACCGTTTTGCCGTTGGTACTGAACTCAGTAACGAACGTACCAGCAACTTGAGTTACACCGTCGATACGGGTAATGGCCGCAACGCGGGTTGTAATCAGGCGATGCTAGATAACTACAACTGTACGCTGCTGGATAATCCAAATCCGCACGATCCTTGGGTTGGCACTATCACCCTCGGCACCGATGCGACTGTTACAGAAACCGATACTCGCTCGCTTTATGCCTTTAACACCATTGAGTTAACCGAAGCGTGGATGGTGAACGCCGGGATCCGTTGGGATGATTACAGCACCAGTGCTGAGAATTCGACTTCTGAATTCAGTAACGATACCGACTTCTTTAACTATCAATTATCGGTACTTTATAAGCCTGCCGAAAACGGCAGTATTTATGCGGCTTGGGGTACTTCTTCTAACCCTCCGGGGACCTCAAATGGTGATGGCGCGGATCGTCTCGGCAGTACTAACGCCGATTTAGAGCCAGAAGATACTGAAAGCTATGAGTTAGGCACTAAGTGGGACTTCTTTGCTGGACGTTTATCTCTGAATGGTTCGGTATTCCAAATCGAGAAAAACAACGCTCGGGTCGCGACCTCTGGCGATCGTAACTCGCCGCAGGAAAACGTTGGCGAGCAAAAGGTGAAAGGTTTCGAGCTCGGTTTCTCCGGTGACTTTACTGAGCATTGGCACGGTTTTGGTGGTTACACTTACTTGGACGCGACGTTGGAAAGCAATGGCTATAACCAAGCGCAAAATGGTAACCGCTTCCCTAATACGGCTAAAAATAGCTTAAGTTTATTCACGACTTACGATGTGACTGAGGATTTTACTGTCGGTACGGGTGCGTACTACATGGGTAAAGTTTATGGTAATACGGCTAACACGTTATCGATTCCATCCTACTGGCGTTTTGATTTGACTTCATCTTATAAAATGAGCGAATTCTTGACCTTACGCCTGAACGTGCAGAATCTAACGGATGAGCGTTATTACGATAAGGCGTACACCGCGCACTTTGCTAATATGGCCCCTGGTCGCTTAGTGATGTTAAGTGCCGATATGCACTTCTAAGCCGTATTAATCGAGATCTGAATGGCAGCCCTAGGGCTGCCTTTGATGTTTATGCTATTCCAATAGGATGTTGAAATGCTTATTGAAATTCCGAATGTTTTTTCTAAAGAAGAAGTCAATCAGCTAAGGGAACAGCTCGATGCCCGCACTTGGATTGATGGCAATCAGACCTCGGGCGTAATGGCGAGCACCCGCAAGCGTAACCAGCAGTTAGATAAAGATGACCCTGTCGCACTGCAAATCGGTGAGCTGATCATGGCACGCTTGTTGGCCCACCCTTTATTTGTCTCGGCGGCCCTGCCATTACAGTTTTATCCTCCCTTGTTTAATCGTTATCAAGGTGGCGAAACCTTTGGTTATCATATCGATAATGCGATTCGCTCGACCAGCGAAGGCATGGTGCGCACCGATCTGTCAGCCACCTTATTTTTAAGTGAACCAGACACTTATCAAGGTGGTGAGCTGGTCATCCAAGATACCTATGGTCAGCAAAGCATTAAGCTCGCGGCGGGCTCATTAGTGTTGTATCCCTCGACGAGTCTGCATCAGGTTACTCCTGTTACCTCGGGTGAACGTACCGCCGCTTTTATGTGGCTGCAGAGTATGGTGCGCGATGAGGGGCAGCGCCGTTTGCTATTTCAACTCGACCAGTCGATTCAAGCGTTGACGGCGCAGGCCGCGCCAGAACAAGAGTTGTTTAATCTGACGGGGGTTTACCATAACTTGCTCAGACGTTGGAGCGAGTTGTAGTGATTCTAAGCTAGGCTTCTCTCCTCGCTTCATCTCCCCAAAGCGGGCGGTTTAGGGTATAATCCCGCCAGCTCTGAGGGGCAACAAAACAGTAAACGTTAACTCGTTTACTGTTTTTGTATTTTTACGCTGGTGCTGGATTGCTCATCAGCGGCTTAAATTAAGGCGCTTTATCCTTCTAAGCTTGAACTTACTGGCAAATTTTAATTACTTGAGTCGATAGTCACGTGTTGAAAAATAATCTTAATGATGGTCTACAGCTCGACCGCACCTTTTCCATTGCGCCCATGTTGGATAGGTAAGATTTAAATTTAACTAATTGATTTTGCTAGCTGCTAAAATTTCGTGGTTCCCTATTGGTTCCCCGATTTTAAATAGTTATTTCATGGTTCCCCGCTGATGATATGATGGATTTATCAACGTTGAGGTGATCTATGGATAGAATATCTTTTGTATTGCTGGCAGTGGTTTTAACTAGCATCCCTTCTTTTTCGGCCGTGGCCGAAGTCTATAAATGCGCTGATGGTAAATACCAGGCGGATCCCTGTGATGAAACAAGCAAGCCTGTTGACCTGAGTAATGTAGGCAGTGTGGTTAAAAGTGGTAGTAGTTCTGCCTATGGCGCTACTGATTACGGTAAGAGGCAGGAGATAAACTCTTACATTGATAATCAGCGGATCAGCCGTGAGATATCCAAGTTAGAGAACGATAGAAAGCGGGTGATTGAGCGCCGTGATCAGCGTATGCGTGACTTGCAGAACGGCAGGCGCTATGCCAATAACAACTTAGCCGGTGCAACTTGGCAGCAAAGTTTGGCGCAGGAAATGGCCGCAGTGGCGCAACAGGCCGATACTCAAGTGGCGTCTATTGATCGGCAGATTGAGCAACTTAAGATAGATATGAAATAAATTTTTGCCTATATACCGTTATTAAAACTATTCAAAAATAGACTTTTACCTGATTTTAATCACTTTAATGAAACCAATGAATATATAATGATATTTAAAAAGGAAATTTCTAATGAATAAAAAATTATCAGAGAGGTTTAGGAGAGAACTTCTTACCAAAATAAATGAAGAACCTGAGTTTGCCGAAAATTTAGTTAGGTTTGTATTTGGAATGCTTTCATTTCCTGAAAACATAAGGGAGTTTTCTGAAAGTGCAGCGTCATTAGGCTGGTTTCTAACTTCAGAGATAGTTTTGTCAGATATGAAGCAAGCATTAGATGAAAGTCAAGAATGCCTCGATAACTATATGGTAGAGGAAATGACTTGTAATTACATTGATATTAAAAAGTCACTTATCAAAAGTCATCCTGAAAGAGAACATATTTTATCTGCTGCATTTTATTTGCACGAGCAAGACAATTGGATTGCAAGTATTCCTTTATTTTTGTCTCAAACAGAAGGGATTTTTTCTGAGAATGTTGGAGCTATGTTATTCAGTGAACACGAACAAAGAAAAGAGAGGCTTAAAGCAATTTTTGACAGTAAGGCTGAGCAATGTATGCTATTTTTAAGTGCGCCTTTTGAGACAAAAAATCAATTCTCAGCAGGAATTTCATCTGCAAGTGACAGTAAAAAGAGAAATGGACCAAACCGTAATGGGATAATGCATGGTTCTAGAAAGCACTTAGATTACGGAACAAAGGTTAATAGTTTTAAATGTATATCTCTTTTATCTTTTGTATCTTCATTTTTTGAAGGTTTTGATTAGTCATATAATGTTAATTAGAACAATTTTAATTATTTAAATTCTTGGATGGTTGAAATGAGTTTTCCTTTTTGTTTCGGTGGTCTTATAGATTAGAGTCAAGATTGTATGGATGGTCTAAATATGGAATTTTCAAAAGTTTTTAAGTCAAAGTTTAATGAGTTGTTAGTTGAGTTTGCTAGAACTAGAAAACTATTTAATGAAAATCATGATGCCTATTTTGTTGAGAAAGCTCGAGATGGATTAATTCTAACAACTATAACGCCACCTGATGATATTAATGTAGACCGAGTTAATAATGGCGTTGATAGATACTGTTTAAATCTTTATAGATCAAGATTATCTGTGAATTTGGTGTCTGAGTTGTCACGGATTATTCAAAAAAGCCTTAACATTAATTGTTTTTTCTGGGAGTTGGATTCATTAATTGAAGATTGCGCTTATGAATTAATAAGTAATTTGTTATCAAAAATATATGAAGGTGGGGATATATTTGAGCATTTGTTGGTTATTTTTGATAAGCGAATGTTAGTGTTTAAAAATAACCTAAAAAAATTTGTTTTTCAGTTTCCTGTAAACGCATTTAATGGTGTTGGTGAGATTAGTTTAACTAAGAATATTAAAATCATAAAATTAAATTCTGATGAATTGATGGATAAAGAGTTTGAGAATTATAAACAAACTAAGTTTTTTGGTTGTAATTATTATATTCAAATTGAAGTTGTGACTGCTTGTAGTTACGAACTTTCATTATCTCTGGCAAAAAGGTCAATGAATGCAATTTGTAATTCTCTTAATCTTCTTTCCGTTGACTTGTATGGTCGTTGTGCTCCACTAATTACTTCATCTGATTCTTTCGGCCATTTATTTGAGTTTTACAGATATGGTGAAATTGGAAGTAAGCTTGAAAGCTCAAGAACACGCACATTTTTAGAACCTCGCTCTAAACAGCTTTGGCAAGATCTTATTATTAATAAAGATAATCCAAATACTATTTTCAATGCCATCTTAAAAATTCCTGAATTATTGCTTATCCCTAATAATTCAGAGCCACTGGTTCTCGAGTTAGTTGAGCGTTCTCTGATATGGTATGGTGAGGCCGTTTCTGAACGTAATGAACTTCAAAGAGTGCAGAAAATTGTAACAGCTATAGAGGCACTTACAAACTTTAAAGAAGAAAATACGACAGAAACATTTAAGCTTAGAGTGATGTATTTGAATATGACAAGTTCAGGTTTTGATCAAAGCATATATAAGAATGCTGGAAAGATTTATAGTGTTCGTTCGAGTATTGTTCATGGTGCAGCTTGTAAAAAAATGATAGATTTCGATTACATAAAAATGTGCTCTAATACGCTTATAAATGCCATTTTATATTTTCAGGAGTTTGGTCTCACTAGGTCTAATTTTAGAAGAACACTGCCAAATTTTATAGATAACATCGTAAACAAAGTGCCAAATGTAAGTAATTAGGTTACTTCTCTACTTGGCACATTTTCCTTCAGCTTTGTTATGATTTAATTGGTATTCTGATTGACCCTCTCACTTCATTCCCAAACACATCCCAGCCTTTTGTTTTGGTTCTGGCGAACATTTCAAGGCGAGGGACGTCACCCATGAGCTCGACGCATTTATCGCGAAACTCATCGGGCTTTTGGCTGTGGCGAATGTTTTGATATGCGCCCACGTAGCAGAGGTGAGCGAGCACTTCATCAAGGCTTTGTGGATCGTAGTTGCCCACGGCGCGCACGCTGCGGCAATCTGGTGTTGGTTTGCCTTTGATGGCGATAATGGCCGACTCGCTACCTGCGCGGGTCCAAAAACCCATGCCAAAAAATGGGTTGTTGTTGACTGTTAGCTTGTTCCACACAAAGCCATTCATGTTTTTAAGGGTAAAGCCACAGCTTTTAACCAGATCAATGGCATCCTGCGGCATGGCCCCCACATACCACATCACCAGTACACAGTTTTCATCGGCAATGCTGTTAACATCGAGGCGTTTTAAGTCCTCGGTGCTAGTGACTGTGTACTTGGCTTGGGCGCTGGATTTCATCGAGCCGCCCGTGTTTTGGTTGCTAAAGGCCCATGCCGGATCGGCGTAAATCAGCTGATATTTTTTGCTCATGCGGCATGCTCCTTTGAATTGCTGATTGCAGCGCTAAGCTGCTGCTCAAGTTCTTCATTCATTCCGATTTCATACAGATAGTTGGCGGCGCGGCTAACTAGCTGCTCAAGCTCGGTGATCCGCGTGTTGGCGGTGGCTAACTTGGCAAGATGCTTTTCCCAGTCGAGTTCTTTGATTGCCTCAATCACGCCCATGATGCTGTTGAGCGTGGTTTGGGCGCGCATCAGGTTTGATAGCTCGATACGGTGGCGAGCGGCGCAGCGTTCTGCATCCAAGCCTGTGGTGTAGTGCAGCTTTAAGGCGGCAATGGTTGGCTCGGAGGTGATGCGCGTTAGCGATAGCAGTAAGTCGAGCTTTGGCTCAGGTTCGCAGCCTGCCAGCAGGTAAAGCATTTCGCGGGATGATTTAGGGGCGCTCATGCTGCTTCTCCTTCAATCTTGGCGTTGCGTGTTTGTTTGGCTAGCTTCACCTCTTTGCAATTGTTATAGAGGTTAAAGCCACGGTCTTCTGCATCGGCTTGGGCGCAGGTGTAAGCCTCGTATGGGTTGAATCCCCAAGTGATGGCCCCACAATGTGGGCAGTTTCCGCGAGTTTTGCCCGTGGTTTGGCGGGTGCGTTTGCGCTTAGGTTTGCGGATGCCAGCAGCGGTGATCATCTTGCGTTCGTTGATATTGGCCGCTTGAAAAGTCCGGCGAGCGATGGCGTCGATTTCTGCTTTGGCGTAGATGTTTGCCTCAATGCCAAGTTCATTGATACGTTCAAGCGCTCTGCGGTAGCTGAATACAACGGCGCTTTTGTAGTTAACGCTGAACATATCAAAGGTTAGCCAGTAAATATCGTTGCCGTCCCACTTGTCTTTTGGCGAGATAACGTATTCATCACATCCGGCTTTTTCGCCATTTAATGGCAGGTACTGGCAATCAACTCGCTCTCTTGCCAATTCATCAACCAGCCTTGCTGCTAGCGGAACGTCAGTGTGGCGGCTGTTGAATTTGCGCTGAGCTTCTTCAAGCGTGTATGCATGCGCCTTGTCTAAATCGCTTGTATAGCCACAACCATCTTGCGCCCAAAATAGGCAGGTGCTGCCGACATTGGTGCGCGAGTCGCGCAGGTAGAATAATTGGCTCATCATTCAAAATCCTCCATGCTTAGGCCCAGCTCTTTGGCGAGTTTTATGTCCTCGATGCGGCGGCGTTTTGCCAAGCGTGCTTTATCCTCGGCCGATATCCTAATTGACTGGATGACTGGCTCCTTTTCCTCTTGGAATCGGACTGTCTTAGCTTTAGGTGCAGCAGTTGACGGTTGAGAAGTCGATGAGTTAACGACCTTCATCACTTTTGGCTTTCGCGCCTTAGTTTCGTATTGAGCCCGTTTTTTCGCTTTGATACTTTCCTTATGCGCTTGGTAGTAAGCCCTTGCCGCGATTTGCTTTGGTGTGAGTTGTTGGCTCATATGACGTCCTTATCTTTTAACCAGAAAGCGGTGCAGGCCTTTGGCGGCGCGAATGGCGACGGCGCGATTGGTGGTGAACTTGCCACCAGGTAACATCCAACCGTCTTTATCTGCGACGATATGGCCTTGACCGATTTTGATATCGCGGTGTTGGGGTTTGTCGTGGGTTAGCATGCTCTACTCCTTCTTTCGTGATGGCGGCAACTATCAAGCGGCGCTTGACTGTTCAGGCTCTGGTGAGGTGGTTTGAGTGGCGGAGGTATGCTCTGCTTTTTGGCGGCCAGCAATGTGAATAAAGTTGCCTGGGAGTGCTCGCTCATTTTCTCCCATACTCATAGGCATGATTGCGGCGACTATTTCGTTTTTTAAGCCCATAACTGCGGTAAGCGCCTGCCCTTCATAAATGCGTAAAACGCCGCCTTTTTTAATGCCAACCTTCAAATTTTTAAGTCGGCCTAGAAGCTCAACATTCATGCCAAATGTTGATACTGGATTTTTATTTTCATCACTTAACAGAGACTTAAATACTTTGCCTGCATCTGGGTATGACCCATCTATTGGGTTAATAAACTCAATGTGAGTAATAAGCTTACGTTCCTCGATGCCCAACGCTTCAAAGGTGGTGAAGGTATCAAGGATGTCGCAAATCGATGTGAGCATTGCCACGCCATCGTTGATAAAGATGTTTTGAATGGAAGGTAAATACTTTTTGTTGGCGGCTTTGACCAAGTCTTTACTGATTGGGTAAATGTACTCGCCATCGCTAAAGCCGTCCTCGTCATAAATAGTGACGAGGCAATGGCCGTCAGTGGCGGTGAGGATCACGCCTTTTTCGGGGTGCGGCTTTACGTGAAAGCCGTTTAGATAGTAACGAACATCATTTTTAGCGGCGAACGCTGCCAGCATTGGCAGGTATTCAATGTTGAATTTGGTTTTCATTTTCTCTCTCGCTTTTTGCTGCTTGCTAAGCTGGCTAATGTTTAACTTCTAGGCTGCGCGGCTTTGGTTGCTAATCTGGTCTTTTGCGGCTGCGTCGCGCTGTTTGTCGAGGTAGGCGGCTAGGTCGTTGATGTTGACCAACCACGGCGCTTTATTGCCTTGCCCACCACGAAAAACTGGGAAGGGTAAGCGGCCTGCTTTGGCGTAGTTCGCTGCGGTGCGAGGTGCCAAGCCGAGATATTCATCGCTAATTTGCTCTAGCGGCACTACGGCTTTGCCTATCTGGGCCATGAGTAAAAAGGCTGTGTTCATGCAGGCTCCTTGGGTTGAAGTTGTTCGCCTTGATTGCTTAATCCAGCAAGGTGAATTTTTTTGCATAGTTGCCAACCAATTAGCACGGCGTTTAATGCATTACGTTCGTGCGGGTAATCGGCTATTAGCTTTTGGGTTTCGGCGATTTGTTTATCGCAGTAATCGGCTAAGGCACTCACATGGGTTTCGCTCATAGCTGTGCCTTATGCGAGTTGATGCACGTTGGTTGGCGCTTGGTCGTTGCGCCAAACAGTGACGGTGCCGAACAAGCCTTGCTTGGGTTCGTTAAAGCGCAGGCTGAAGCTGTTGCCCAGTTCGCCAGTGCGGCCAATATATTGGCTGTAAAATGCGGGACTTGGGTGGTTGTAGGCAAAGTGCTTGGTTAGCTCCGCACAACGCGCTTGTACCCGTGGGCAGTCCATTGGGTTGGTGTGGCCTTTGGCGATAGCCATTAGGCAAGCAAAGCGGATGGCGACCAGTAGACGAAACTCGGTGCGCTGTTTTGCTGATGTTTGAACTCTGGTTAAGATCATTTCCCTGTCCTCGGTAGTGGTACTTAAGATTTCTTAATATCAATTTAGGAAAACTTAAGTTTATCGTCAAGGAAAAACTTAGGAAAACTTAAAATATTTTTGGTTATTTTTGATTTGATGATTTTTAGAGCAAGGAGTGTTATAAGTTAAGACATTGAACTAAGGAGGGTTTATGGGCTTTTTCGGTCGATTAATTATTTTTCAAATTGCGGCTGTTTTTGCGGCGAATAGTCCCTTAGCAGTGGCAGATATTTATAAGTGCGAGGTGGATGGTAAGTTAGTAATTCAAGATACGCCTTGCCCTGATGGTGTTCGGCAATCCACTGTTGATGTGGTGATTCAGAATGACCACAAAAAGGTTGATCCCTTCGCTTATGATGAGAGCCAGTTTAGTGATTGGGAAAATAAGCTGATCAAGGCTGGTAAGGTTGAAGTGGGGATGAGTGTTGAAGCGCTTCAACAAAGTTGGGGAAGTCCTATCAACATTAATCGTTCAGCTTATGGTCCTGAACAATGGGTATTTAGGGATGGTATGTATGGTCACAGATATGCATATGTGCGTGATGGAAAAGTAGTTAATTGGCAGGATTAGATAAACAAAAACCGCCGTGAGGCGGTTTTTGTTACGTTCATAACTAGCTGTTGTCGTTAGTTGACCAGAACATGGCGATACCTTCATGGTTCTCGATTGCTTTAACGAACAATGGATTACTTAGCGTATGCATATAGCTATGATGAACAGTTAGTACTAAATCTTGAAATTGATGATCATCTTCGAGTGCTACAACATTCAACCCTAATGCTCTTACTTGGTCTATATGGATATGTCTAGCATGAGCAAAGGTTGCGTCATGATTATTTAATGCTGTAACAATATCATTCGCTTTACTTGCTGCTTGATCTGGAGGTAAGTGAGAAAACATACCTGTTTTGAGCCATTCATCAACGATTTTTCCTGCCCAAACAATAGCTTTTTCACATTCTCCAATAAAGGTAGGGTGATACTTTTGCAGGATCATTCCCCAGTAATGTGCTGCAACTGGGTTAGCTAATATTTCCGTTTTTGCTTTTTCAAATTCTTCCAAAACACCATACGCAGGTATACCACCAAACTGAGGATCAAAAGGACCTAAATTTGATTGTTTACCCATGATTATTGTGTTGCAGGCGCATGCCATCATCGTACCCGCTGACATTGCCATTTGTGGGACAATGGCTCTTATATCAGTGCCAAACTTAGCCCTTAAATAGGCCACTAAAGATTCAACTGCAGCAATATCACCACCTGGAGTATGCAGAATAATGTCTAAACCTTTAGTTGCATCCATACCATGGATGACATTCATAAATCCATTTTTATCATCATCCCTGATCATCCCTAACGCCTGAGCTTGAGGCGAGCTTTTTTGAAGAAACGCAGAGTAATAAGCTATAACATTTCTACCAGTGTGTTGATGTAGTTGTTTTAGATATTTTTTCCGCACGAAATCAATAGGGGAAGTTCTAGACGCTTCCCCTATTTCGTTTAACACTTCATTCCAATTTGGCATAGATTAGTAGCTATAAAGAGTGCTTGTAGAGTTGTTATTTTGAGGTTGTGATGAGTACAAATATTTGCTGTTTACTGGTGCATGCAGCGTAGTTTTTTCAAAAACAACAGTACGTGCATATTGATCACTACGTTGACCAGCTGGAAGTGCGTTGTAATTAATATTTGCTAATTTATACAGATCTTGTGGTGTCATCTGGGCCTCCTAGCGCTTCACACTATATGTTGTGTTTTATAATTATACTTATACTACATCTTGTGATTTTGCTTTGCTTTTTATACGACAAAGCCCCGAAGAGCGGGGCTAAACAGTTAGCCATCGCTAACATTTGAATTATTGCACAGTATTTAAAATGTCTGCAATAAAATAAAGTTTATTTTGTGAGCAGTTTAAATAAGCACCGAATACCAAAACACTTTGCCGATGATTTTTATGTGTTTTATCTGTTCTGAGTTTATCTGTTCATCTGGCCATTCTTCTATGTTGTAGCTGCGTAGGCGAACGCCGCCACCTGGGAGTTTGTAGAGCATTTTTACTCGCAACATGCCATCGTGATTAATGGCGTACATTTTGCCGTCCACAATATCGGTGTGGGAGGTGTCAACGCCAACGGTTGATCCGTGGGGTAATACGGGTTCCATGCTATTGCCATTGACTTTAACGCATACCGCATCGGCGGCGCTGACGCCTTGACGCCTCAAGGTGGATTTAGCAAAGCGGAGTTTGGGGCCGTAGTATTCGCGTATATCGGCAATTCCAGCACCGGCGGCTAGCTCAACTTCCATGTAAAACGGTATCTCCACTTCGTCATCACCGAGCGGGCTATTTCTATCCCACGTTTCGAAACCGCCCATAAACTCTGCATTGGCTACAGGTTTACTTTGTTTTTCTTCACCAAAGATTAAAAAATCAGGCGAGCACTCCAAAGCATCCGCTAGTTTATAGAGGTTTTTACCTTTAGGTGAATAGTCACCAGATTCCCATTGCGAAATGGTAACGCCTGAAACTCCTACTTTTTTTGCAAGTTGGATTTGCGTCAAACCTAATTCGTCTCTTCGCGACTTAACGCGGTTATTGAATGTTTTCATATAAGTTATCTTAAATCAATTTGACTTAGGTTTTGTTGGTATTCATACTTAGGAAAACTTAAATTTTAAGGATGCCTTAAAAATGAAAACTAGCGATGCTGTTCAGCACTTCAACGGTAAGTCTAAGTTAGCGAAGGCGCTTGGTATTAACCCCGCTTCTGTTTCTCAGTGGGGTGAAGACGTTCCTGCGCTGCGCGCTTTTCAAATTGAGCGGTTAACCAACGGAAAGCTAAAGGCTGGGGCGTTACAGCTGCCGAATGCTCACCAAGCGGCTTAACCCTTGTTATTAACATTAGCAAAGAGAGAGTTATTAGCATGAAACCACAATCACGTTTGAATTTATTGATGAAAACCATCCATCGGGTACTTGAGTTGCCGAAGATGAGCCGTTTTGGGCTGGCGATGGATTTTGTTGCTGCGGTTGATCGCCTTGGGCTTAACGAGGTGTTAGCGGCTGAGGGGATTAATTTTGCCCGTACCGATGATGTGCATAACAACGCACGGGTAAATGCGCAAAAGCTGTTCCGTTGGCTGGGGCAGTATGAGGGGCAGCATCCGCAGGTTGAACGCCTGTTTTTCGTTGAGCAAGCCCTTGTTGCGGCGTTACCTGAGCATTTGCGAGTGCAGTACCTCAATGATGTGTTTGGTTGCGCTGGGGTAACGGTGATTGCTGACCGTATGAGTGATGGCCATGTATTGCATGTTGCTGATATGGCCGCGCAACTGACTAAAGAAAACGCTGAGGCGCAAGTAGCGGTGATTCATTTAGTGGCTAACCCCAGTAAAGACGAAGTGCTGCGGGCTTATAAAGAACTTAAAGAATCGGCTGCGACTACGCAGGGCAGTATGGCAGCGCTTGAATTGGCTTATCCGTTTTTGGCGAATAAGCCCGAACTACGCAAGAGCGAGAGAGTGGCTGATGTCGGATAAAGCGGATGATGCGGATGCATTAGTTGAGTTGCAGCTGCGGGCGGCGATGGCCAGCAGACAGCGCCCTGTGATGAGGCCATTTACTGGCTGTTGTTATTGGTGCGGTGAGTCTGTTGAGTCGCCACGGATTTTTTGTGATGCCGATTGCCGTGATGATTTTGAGCGCAATGCGGCGACAAAAGGGAGCGTGAAACGATGAGTTATGCAGATGAGGTTGCGGTGAAAGCACCGTTTGATTATGCCGATGAGGTTACGGTTAAGGCCGAATCAAATCAGTTAAGTGATAAGTTCGAGGTTCATTTTGAACCCGCTTCTATTAACGATGCTAGTCCTTTGGTTGTGCCTAAGAATCGTTACCGTAATTGGCCTGCGTTAAATCAGGCGATTGGCGTTGGCGAGAGTTACGCAGATATCCCCTATACACCTGAGGAAGATGAGGCATTTGAACTGCTTGAACGCAATCAACAATTGTCTGAGTTCGCTCGCATTGAACGCAATCATGAAATTGCATTAATGGCGAATGTGATCCGCAGTACGGTACGCACTCATAGCGCTGAGGGTATTGCAACACGGTTGTTTGAGGCGGGTTATCGGTTTGATAGTTCGGCTGTGTGTTTGAAATAAGAAAGCCCGCTGATGTTTGGCGACGGATGCGGGCTCAATACCGAGAGGCAAAATCATGGTACTTGAAACAAGTAATTGCGTCAATTTTGACGCTAGCAATAGCAATGTGGTGCATTTGCGACCACTGACTGATCACAGTGCTAAGCGGGGTGATGTGGTGAAGGCAGATCTTGATGATGGTTATTTGAGGCTGTCAAACACGCTGGTTGATGCGTTGTGCTGCACCAAATTGAGCGATCGTGAGAGTCGTGTGGTATTTGCTGTGATGCGCAGAACCTACGGTTACGGTAAGGCTACTGATTGGGTTTGTTTAGAGCAATTGGCCGAAATGACGGGGATTTCGACTAGCAATATTTGCCATGCTATTCGCTCACTCACCCAGCGTAATATTTTGATAAAAGATGGTCGTAAGTTAGGGGTAAATACGGTTGTTTCGGAGTGGAGTGCTAAGTTATCTAAGCCTGAAAACATTAAAAAAAGCGTTGTCGAAACTGACAATTCGATTGTCGGAATTGACAACGCGATTGTCGAAATCGACAGCTCAGATTGTCGAAAACGAGAGATACAAAAGAAAGACAATATTACAAAAGACAATATAAATAATATTTGTCCGAAATCTGCGTTTAATCCCTTTTTCAAAATCTATCCCGCGCATCGCAAAGGCGGTAGCGATGCCCATTCTTGGAAGGTCTGGAAAGCTGAAAAGCTGACCGAGGCCGATTGTGAAGCTGCAATCCTCTGGTTAACTCAAGCCGCTGCTGCGGATGTCAGTTGGCAAACTCATGCCAATGGGCAATACGCGCTGGGTATCACTCGTTTTATCCGCGAACGCCATTGGTTAACGCCATTGCCTAAGCCTGCGGTGCAAAACTCGCATTTGGATATTGCGGTTTATCACGAGTCGGCAGCGCGGTTTGACTCGGTGAGCAGCCAGTTTAATACGGAGCTTTGACGATGATGGATATGAGCCAAGAGGTTAACAAGTTGCTGAAACGCCTTGGTTGCCCTGAGCATATCAAGCCTGATTCGCCTGAGGTTTATCGCCAAAAGTTTCGTGAGTTGCAACGCCGTGATGAGTTGGAAAAGTCGATTGAGCATCGTACTCGAGTGAATAACGCGCTGTTTGGTAAGAGCGGTTTGAATGCCCATTTTTTAAGTTGTTCTTTTGATAATTATCAGGTTGAGCGAGCAGATCAGCGCAAGGCGCTCGATTTGGCTAAGCGCTATGTGGAGAAGTTTGCCGAGCTGTCGGCAGTGGGTAAGGGGTTTTTGTTTATCGGTACGCCTGGCACGGGCAAAAACCATTTGGCGGCGGCAATTGCCAATGCGTTGATGGCTAAGCATCACACCGTGGTGTTGCTGAGTGTGATGGACCTGTTTGCTCGGGTACGTGAGAGCTATAACGACCGTTCTCTGACAGAAGAACGTTTGATCGCCGAGTTTATGCGGCCTGAGTTGTTGATTATCGATGAGATTGGCCTGCAACGCGGCAGTGTTGACGAAATGCTGTGGTTAACGCGGATTATCGATAAGCGTTTGTACGGGCTTAAATCGACTGGGTTTATCACCAATCTTGATACTGATTCGCTGCAAAAGATGTTGGGTGAACGGGCATATGAGCGGTTGCGCGATGCGGCTACGGTGGCGGTGACGTTCAATTGGCCGAGTTATCGCGGTAAGCGGAGGTGAGCATGGCGGCACTTAAGCAATTACCCGATGATGCGCCCGATTTTTATTCGGCTTTGGTGAGCAATACTGCGGCGCGTCCTGTTGTGCAAGAGGCGGTTAATGATGCGCAGTTGTTTGTACCAAATGCGGTGACTGCCGCTGAGTTACGGGCCCAAGGCTTTATGCGTGAGCGCGAACTACCACAAATGTGGCATTGCCGCGGCGGTGAGTCGGACATGGAGAAGATTGTGAAGCATATGTCGGTTATCCCTCCTGAATTTAAGCATTCCGTTTGTATCGAGTACGAAAGGATATTTGCTCAGGGTGGGCCAGCTGCGCGTAAACAGGCAAATCAGTTTTTGGTAAGGCAGTCAAAGCGATTTAGAGGAGTTCCCCATGAGCAGTAATTCAACTCAACCGGCTAAGCCGTTAACTCAGCGTGAACGCCTAGCAAAGATTATTACCGGGTCACGTTATTGGACGCTGTTTGAGATCCAACAGGAGTGTTTAACCCGCTTTGGCTCGTTGGATAGCGAAACGGCGTTAAGTGCACGGTTTAGGGATATGCCGTTGGATAAACGCTGTAAGCGTATTCGGCATGGCACTAAAAACACCTTTGAATATCGGTTGGAGGCTTAGGCGATGGCTAACGCGAGTGGTGTTGAAGTTGGCAAGTTGAAAGATGCACCTATGCGCCGCTGGCTGCGTGGCGGGGTTACTCGAGATTATCGGGATCCTGAGTTTCCTCAGTTGCGTTTGCGGGCGACGGCTGATCGTAAAAAGGCCTCGTTATTTTTGGTGGTTAATGAGGGCGGTAAGACGGTTTGGCAAAAGCAAGGTGTGTGGCCAAGCATGTGTATTAAGACGTTTTTAGAGCAGTTGCCTGTGGTGATGGCTAAGCGTAGTGCGGGGGCGGAGGTGCTGCGCGGTGAGTTTGTGACTGTGGTTGATCTGCTTAAGTGGTTTTTGGGCCATATCGAGGGTAATCGTTCATTTAGCCACAGTTGGCGAGCGAATTGTAAATCAGTGGTGAGTAAGCATTTGCTGGGAATGTTTGCTGATTTGCCGCTGGCTGATCTTTCGTTTGTGGCGGTCGATACCCGCTTGGTTAAGCCGATGTTGGCTGAGGGTTATTCAACTAACTACATCAAAAGTGCGGTGAAGATTTTTAAGCGGGCGATAAGTGCGGCGGCTGATTTGCGGTTGATCGAGGGCAATGCGTTGGCGGGGTATCGGGTGGAAATGAGTTTGAAGATGGCGCCAACGGTTGGCACGCAGTTGATGGAGTCTGACTTAGGGCCGTTGTTTACTGCGCTGCGTGATGCGATTTGGCCTGTGGCGATGTTGTTTATGTTGATGCTGATGTTTGGTACCCGCATTAACGAGACTCGTTTGGCACGGTGGGAGCATTTTGCGGGTGATTGGTGGATTATCCCGGCTACGAATGCGAAGAACCGCCAAGAGCATAGGTTGCCTTTAACGCCAACGGCTAAGGCGTTGTTGACGCATTACTTGCAGTGGCAGGTTAAGCATGTGGGTAAGCGGGCGTTTTTGTTCCCTGGTGATGAGGGGGAGATTAGCATTCGTACGGCGCAGTATTGGAGTGAACAAATTCGCTTTAAGGCGTTTACTTCTCATGCACTGAGAAAGCTTTGCCGCACGATTATTGCCGATATGGGCGTTGATACGATGGTCGGCGAGCGGCTGCTTAATCATGCCTTGCCTGTGCTTTTGCGTACCTATGTTCACTCGACCTTGGATAAGGGCATGTTGAGCGCACTCGATGCTTATCATGCTCATTTAATTTTGCGCGGTTTTAACGAGGTTGCGCCCGAGATAATCCCTAGATCGTCGGTAAAGAGTCAGAACACGCAAACCCAGATGGCTAGCGGGTGGCTGTGATGATCGTTGCATCAACCCCTAAGGAGTATGCAATGGCACTAAATGGAGTGAATTTATGAGCAATCGCGCAGCAACAATTCTAAAAACGGGCAGAGCGATTCGGGGTTTTAGTCAGCATGAAGTGGCTGAGATTTACGGGGTTGATCGCCGAACTTATCAACGCTGGGAAAGTGGTAAGTGCAATGTGCCATCAAATCATTTTTTGGCGATTTTGAATGACGTATTTCAGTTATCTATCGAGCAAATCACGGGGGTAGCGAATGAGGCCATCTAATCAACAGTTGCAGGAGTGGGTTAAGCGCAGGGATTTGCGCGAGGAGTTAATTAACTTGAAAGCGTTACGTGTTGGCCTGAGCACCTGGGGCCGTTACTGGGCTTACCAAGAGCTTGGCCGCAATTACGGTAACCGCAGCGCCTGCGATAAGTTAGGGGATCCATTAACCCGTGGTGGTGCAGTTGTGCATGAGCTTGACGTGCCTAAGCATGTGGCACAGTTCGACCGGATGATTGAACTGCTATCCCCAAACTGTAAGCGCGCTATCCGTGCCCATTATGTATGTAAAGGCCAATGGGCCTTGATGGGCTTTGATAGTAAAAAGTCTTATGTGTACTGGCTCAGACGAGCCGAAATGCAATTAGTAAAGTGAGGTGATTGATGGATGATACAGCGTACTTACACCGACAACTGATTAAGCTCGGCGATATGATGGGTGATGGTTTACACCATGAGCGTGATGGTAAGTGGATTGCTACTGAATACAAACGAACTCTTAAGGCTCTTGGTCTAATGCCAAAGAGCAATGTACGTAAGAACAACGTTATGCGCATAGATGTTGCAATGGTGCAGCGAGTGGCTGATGTGCAATGTGGTAAGTGCGGCGGTGCATTGACTCAAACTAAGTCAGGATCCAAACGCGCAGTGTGTTCTAACGGTCACAAGTGGCAATTACTTAAGTGAGAATTGTTATCATCTAGGCTGGATGCGATCCGTTATCATCACGGGTCCTTCCGGCCTCCTTCACTGCGGGGGCGGTGACTCGCAGTGGTTCACTACATACGAAAAATTTCTGGGGTTGAGTTGTTGTTTTATAGGGCAGTGACCTAACCATGGAAGTAAATACACTATGAAAATAATATAAGTTATTGATTATTAATTGATAACATTTAATTGCTGCTCATGCTTGTTTTTGGAATTTGTGGTCGCAGTCAAATAACAACTTTGCTAGATCTTTTTTGATCGCTCGATCATCCAATCAAAACACCATCGCGTTTTGTCCTGTGACCATTTTGCCGACGCTGTCGAAATGGTTCTGTCTTTACATGCAAAATCAGTTAAGTGATAAGTAATTCAAAAAGTCTAACTTACACCTGTCTAAATCAGTTAAGTGATAAGTAAATCGAAAAAATCCCTGTGATTGATTTTTCACATATCACAGGTTTACAAATTTGGAAACGGCACATTTGCCGCTTTATGCGGCAGATCTGCCGCTTTTAAAGCCCTTAAAATCGGGTAGATTTATATACGCTTGCTAAAGCTTCGTTTAATAGGTCGCACTCTTCCTGCTCAAAGGCTCCCTCGTGGAGCCTTTTTATTTGGTGCTTTTATGGCTCGTGTCTCGCTCCGCAAAAAAGTTTACATCGCTGGCCCCATGAGCGGGTTGATTGATTGCAATCGCCCTGAGTTTCATTTGGCTGCCGATGTTCAGCGCGAGCTTGGTCATATTGTGCTTAACCCGGCAACAATACCGGATGGATTAACCGAACCCGAGTACATGGCAATTTGCTTGCCGATGTTGATGTGCTGCGATCGGATATATCTGCTGGATAACTGGGCGAGTTCAAAAGGTGCCAAAGCGGAATATGCGTTAGCTAACAAACTTGGCTTAGAGATTGTTTTTCAAGATGGGGTGGATCATGAAATAACGCTACTAGGTTTGCGGGCAGATCAATAACCGCCGCCTGATTTCTCACAGGTGTAATCCAAAAGAGAATTCGCATTGCTCTAAGCAATAGCAACGCAGTCAGCGAAAGGTAGTCGAGCCATTTTTAGAAATGGTAACGGCATGACGTAGTTCGGGTTCGCGCCCCGTTAATGCATCAGTAGCGCATGAATTATTTAAGTTTGCAGGCTTTAGCATCATCTATGGGAGAAGTTATGACTAAACGTATTCGAGTTGAAAACGCTGATACCAGTGATCACAAAGTGGTTGTACAGCTCTGGGATAAAGGAACTGATTCAGCGCCTGACAATTTAGTAAAAGAATTTGAACTTCATAATGTTCAATTGGAAGAACTTACCATTTGGGACACTCGTTACATTGTAATTAAAGAAGTCCCTAAGTCTTAATCGTAGCCAACCCCAGCTGAATAAAAGCGGCCGCTGCAATGGTGGCCGTGGTGGGTATGTGTTGCCGAGGTTTTGACAGTACCGCCTCGGACGTTGAAAGACACTAAAAACATCAGCAGTTAGAGGCGGTTGTCTCACCGTTGATCTAACCGTTGGCCGCGCTAAGGCTAACCCCAAATTACAGGAGTATTGCCCATGTCATTAAAGCAAAAGCTCATGGCACTTGGGCTGTCCTCCGCTGTTGCATTGGCAGGGGCGAATTTAATTGCCCCAGCTGAAGCGCCAAACGGTGAGCCGATTCTGCACACCTACCTTGATCCGGTGCAAATCCTCACCGCTTGCTTTGGGCACACAGGCCCCGAGCTTGAACTCAACCAGTTTTTTAGCGAACAGCAATGCATTGAAATGTTCGCCGAGGACTTAGGCAAAGCCGATCGCCAGCTTCGCCGCCTCACGTATCCGGTGCAGTTAACCGAAGGTGAGCACGCAGCTTATCTCAGCCTCATTTACAACTTTGGTGCGGGCAACTTTCAAGCCTCCACTTTGCTAAAGCTGTTAAAGCGTGGCGAACGAGTGGCGGCTTGTCGCCAACTCACCGAGGCCTGCGGCAAGTATGGCTGCAATGGTTTCGTTTATGCCAATAACGTCAAATTGCCTGGTTTAGAAGTACGGCGCCAAAACGAACAGGCGATATGCCTTAAGGATCTCCATGTTCCAAAAACTCATTAACGCCACAGGTACCTTGCACTTGTACATTATCGGCGCGCTGATAATGGTGATTGCATTACTCGGTATGAGTCTCACCGCCACCAAAACCGACCTAGCCCTAAAAAATGCGCAGCTAGAGTCTGCCGCTATCAACCAGCGAATGCTGCAGGATGACCTAACGACCGTTACCGATGAGCTGCAAGCTCAGGCCAAAGAACGTGACCGAATCGCAAAGGATTACGCCTTTGCCTTAGCGCTCAATCAACAAGCCGCCAAAGCCAAGGCCGAGATTGAAAGCCAGCTTGCAGATCAGCGCGACGCCATTAAAAAACTAAGGACCTCAGCCAATGAACAAACTCGCAGTTGGGCTAATACTGCCGTGCCTGATGATGTTCAGCGGCTGCTCAAACACGCCGCCTACTGTGCGCACCGTAGTCACCAAGCAGACCCAGTATGTGCTGCCGCCGAAAGAGTTGATCAGCCAGTGCTTACCCGCCGAATGTGACCTTTTACACAACAAGGGCGCAAACGCCGACCTAGCCGATTGCCTAACGCAACAGCTAGCAGTGATCAAAAAATGCGATACCGATTTGCAGAATATCGAAACATGGCGTGAGGCCAAATTAAATGAACTCAACTGAATCAATCCGCGAAGTTGGCACGCAAAAAATGCTCGCCGCTGCGTCTTATAGTGCATCCGCTACAACAGCAGCCGGAGGAGTATTTACAGTGAATAATTTAGCGCTGTGGATAGGGATATTTTTAACAGTGCTCACATTCCTTGTTAACTGGATATATCAAGCGTTTAAAGACAGGCGCGACGCTGAGCGGCATGAGTTGCAAACGCAAGTGCTAAAGGCACAGTTAAAACAGGTAGAACAACGCAATGGCCCGCATTCAACCCCAAGAGACAACGCCTGTACTGCTGAATAAAACCGACCTGTGCAAAAGCTTAGGGTTGAGTACCCAAGCGTTTGATAAATGGGATGTGCCAGTTCACAGCAAAAAAGGCCGTGAGTGTTTGTACACCATGGCCGATGTGGTAGCCAATCGCGTCGCCAACGAGCGTAAAAAACACCTCAGCAAACCCGATGAGGATGATCCAGAAAAGCCAAATCTCGACTATGAACGCTGGCGCTTAACCAAGGCTCAAGCAGACGGGCAAGAAATCAAAAACGAAAAAGACCGCAAAGAGGTGGTCGAAGTCGGCTTTTCTACCTTTGTGCTTAATCGAATCTCAGCCCAAATCGCCCCAGTGTTGGATCAAGCCCACATTCGGATGAAGCGAAAATATCCCGACATTCCAGAACGCATAATCGACGCCTTTAGAGCGGAGGTGATTAAAAGTCAAAACACCGTTGCCGAACTGGCATCGGGTATTGAGGACCTACTAAATGAGTATATCGGCAGCACAGATTAAAAATCTGAAAGCTGCCGTTACTGCTGGGCTTCGTGGATTCTATCGCCCGCCCATGCTCACTTGCTCAGAGTACGCCGACGAGCATTTTTATATGTCGTCTGAGTCCTCTTATACTGAGGGCAAGTGGGAGAGCTTACCGTTTCAAATCGGCATTCTTAATGCCATGGGTAACGACCAAATCAGCGTGCTCAACTTAATGAAGTCGGCGCGTGTCGGTTACACCAAAATGCTGATGGCTAACTCGGCCTACAAGATTGAGCACAAAAAGCGCAACGTGCTCATCTACCAGCCGCGTGATGCGCAAGCCAAAACCTTTATGAAAAAGCACGTTGAAACGGCGATCCGCGATATCCCCGTTTGGCGTGCGCTCGCACCTTGGATGGGGCGCAAACATAAAGACAGCACGCTTGAAGATAAAATCTTCACCAACGGCAAAACGCTCATGGTGCGCGGTGGTACCGCCGCGGCGAACTACCGCGAAATCTCCACCGACGATGTGATCTACGACGAGCTAGCGGGTTTTGATGAATCCATTGAGCACGAAGGTAACGCCACCTCATTAGGTGATACCCGTATCGAGCTGTCGATGTTCCCCAAATCAATCAGGGGATCAACGCCAAAGGTGCTCGGCACATGCCAAATGGAAAAGGCCTGCAGCGAATCACCACATTTTTTTAAATTCAATTTGCCTTGCCCGCACTGCGGCGAACTGCAATCGCTTAAATGGGGCGGGCTAGAAGAAGCATTCGGCATTAAGTGGCGCAAGAATGAGAAGGGCGAGCACGACCCAAGCACCGCTTACTATCTGTGTGAGCACTGCGGTTGCTGCATTGAAAATAACCAGCTCGATGATATGGAGTTGGACCCTCGCGCCATTTGGATTTGCGACAACACCGGCATCCGCACCCGCGACTTTATTGATTTTTACGATGCCGAAGGCAACGACATCACCACGCCGCCCAATATCTCAATCCATATTTG
Organism: Shewanella sp. 10B; assembly: GCF_023475885.1. Taxonomy (NCBI): domain Bacteria; kingdom Pseudomonadati; phylum Pseudomonadota; class Gammaproteobacteria; order Alteromonadales; family Shewanellaceae; genus Shewanella; species Shewanella sp. 10B. The sequence goes on along the minus strand of NZ_JAMDJO010000002.1, from coordinate 665,785 downwards.
GTCGGCTTATAACTCGCTCAACAGCTGGGCAAAACTGGTTACTGAGTTTTTAAAGGCCAAAGGCGATAAAGAAAAGCTGCAAACCTTCGTTAACACCAAGCTTGGCTTACCGTGGGATAACGACACCGGCGAGCGCGTTGAGTGGGAAGATTTAAAACGCCGCCGCGAAATGTACCCCAAAGGCTGTGTACCTGATTGGGTGGTGTATCTCACCTGCGGTATCGACACCCAAGACGATCGCTATGAGGGCCGTGTGTGGGGCTGGGGCGCAGGTAAAGAGGTGGCACTTATTGACCGCTTTATCCTATATGGCGATCCATCAAGCCAAGTTTTAAAAGACAAAGTCGCCGAGCGTATCGGCCAAAGTTATGCCCGTGCCGATGGGGTGATCCTCAATATTGGCGTAGCGGGTTGGGACTCTGGCGGTCACTACACCGACGATGTTTACGCCATGAGTAAAAAACTTGGCGTGATGCGGGTGATCCCAATGAAGGGCGCCAACGTCTACGGCAAGCCGATTGCTAACTTCCCCCGTAAGCGCACCGCCAAGGGTGTGTACTTAACCGAAGTCGGTACCGACAACGCCAAAGAGTTAATCATGGCCATGCTGCGAATCGACCCCGATGTGGATGTGCGTAAGCCTGGTGCAATTCACTTCCCGTTGAATGAATCCGTGTGTGACGACATTGAGCTGCAACAGCTCACTGCCGAACGCAAAATCCCTAAGCGGGTGGATGGTCGCATTGTATACCGCTGGGATGCGGGTAATCGCCGTAACGAGGCGTTGGACTGTTTTGTCTACGCCTTGGCCGCGTTGTATATCGCGCTCGAAAAATTCGGCATCAATCTCGACAAGTTGTCGCACGTTAAACCCATCACCACCAATAGCGAGCAAACCGCCGCAGAACCTAAACCTGCAGCCAAGCCAAAGGCAAGCGCCAATAGCTGGCTAAACGGTGGCGGCGGTGGTGCAAGCGGCGGCTGGCTTTAACCAACAGGAACACACAGGTAACGCCATGAGCAAACAACAATGCCAACAGATGATCGATGCGTATCTCGCAGCCGAGCTTGATGTACTTGAGGGTAAATCAACCACCATCAACGGCAAGTTAATGACCACCGAAGATCTTGGCGAAATCCGCAAAGGCCGCATGGAGTGGGAACGCCGCTTAGCCGCCTACAGCCGCCCACAAGGCGGGGTTAAATTCGCAAGCTTTAACTAACGTCAGCCATAAGGATTTTCCATGAGCATTATCAACGATGCGCTGGCGATATTTTCCCCTGCGTGGGCGCTAAAGCGTGAAGCGGCGGCCATGAGCTATCGTGGCCTTAAAGGTTATGACGCTGCAAACCCAAGCCGCACTCACCGCGCCAAAAAAGAAAGCCGTGGCGCCAACCAAGCGGTATTTGCTGCGGGTAAAAGCCTGCGCGAGCAAGCACGCTGGCTGGATGAAAACCACGACTTAAGCATTGGTATCTTAGACCGCTTTGAAGAACGGGTGATCGGTGCTCAAGGGATTGTGGTTGAGCCGCAGCCGCGCAGCATGAGCGGCGAGATCTTGGACGAACTCGCTAATGATATTCAGCGGCGTTTTGCGACTTGGTCGCTTAAGTGTGATGTCACAGGCCGCTTTAGCCGCCCTGAGCTTGAACGCTTAGTGCTCCGTAGCGCGCTGCGGGATGGTGATGTATTTGGCCAGCATGTCATGGGGCGCGTTAGTAAGTTTGGTCACCCAAACGAGCAGGGCACCCAATACAGCATCGAAGCGCTTGAGGCCGACTTTATCCCCTACGAGTTAAACGAACCCACAAAGCGAGTACGCCAAGGGTTTGAGGTCAATGCGTGGGGGCAGGTGATTAATTACCACGTATTGCTTGATCACCCAGCCGATCAAATTGGCTTTCGACACAAAACCAAAGCGGTACCTGCATCGAGCATGATGCACCTCGGTTTATTTAAACGCCTGCACCAGCTGCGCGGCGTGTCGATATTCCACGGCATTTTAACCCGCTTAGCCGACATTAAAGACTATGAGGAATCCGAGCGTGTAGCCGCACGGATTGCCGCTGCGCTGGCGTTTTATATCAAGCGTGGTGATGGTCAGAGTTATGTGCCTGATCAAAGTAATGAATCAAGTAATCGCGAAATCCCCATCGCACCAGGCATGACCTTCGATGATCTCAAGCCCGGTGAAGATGTCGGGATGATTGAATCAAATCGCCCCAACGTTCACATGGTGGAGTTTCGCAACGGCCAAATGAAAGCCGTTGCATCGGGGAGCCGCAGTAGTTACTCGAGTATTGCCCGCGATTACAACGGCAGTTACTCAAGCCAGCGCCAAGAGTTAGTTGAGCAAGACGAACCAAACCGCATTATGCAGCAATGGTTTTGTGCCGGTTGGTCGCGGCCCGTGTTTCGCAACTTCTTAAAAATGGAAATGCTCAACAAGCAAGACCCATTAGTGCTACCGCCCGATCTCGACCCGCGCACCTTATTTGATGCGGTGTACTACGGCCCAACCATGCCGTGGATTGACCCCCGCAAAGAGGCCGAAGGTTGGGAAATGATGATTGCCGCCAACGTGGCCACCGAGGCCGATTGGACCCGTGCCCGAGGCCGCAACCCAACCGAAGTGAAGCGCCAGCGTAAACGCGAGGTGGAATACAACCGTGAAAACCACATGGTAACCGCCAACGACCCCGACCCATCGCTAGGAGATCCAAATAGTGAAAAAGACCCCAATAGCAGTAGCGGTAGCAACGCTAAGCGCAATGCTGCCAAACGGAACGCTGATCGCGCCGCAAGGCAACAGTCAGACCGCGAGTAATGAAAAGCGCGGCTTCTACAGCATGAAAGCCGCTGCTGGCGGCGTAGCAGAATTAATTTTATATGGTGATGTTGGTTGGGACTTTACCGCCAAACAAATCGCAACCGATTTACGGGCTATGGGAAAAATAACCCAGCTCAAAGCCTATATCCAATCTGGTGGCGGTGATGTGATTGATGGCATGGCTATTTATAACATCCTCGCCCGCTGGCCTTGCCAAAAATCAATTTGCATTGAGTCCATCGCCGCATCAATGGCCAGCGTTATTTGCATGGCCTTTGACATAGTGATCATGCCATCCAATGCCTACTTGATGATCCATAGCAACTGGGGCGGCGCAGTTGGAACAGCAGAGGACTTACGCGAATACGCCGATTTGCTAGACAAATGGCGCGCTAGCATGGGTAAGGCTTATCAAGACAAAGCCAAGGGAAAATTGAGTGAAGAACAGCTAGCTCAATTCTTTAAATCAGACACTTGGTTAAGTGCTCAAGAAGCCGTGGCGCTTGGGTTAGCTGACCAAATTATTGAACCGTTGCAGCTAGCTGCATCCATTGATCCAAAACGACTCCAGGAGTATGAAAACATGCCTGAAAAACTGAAAGCTTTATTTGCAATGCAGGGTAATATCAATACTCCTGCACCAGCAACTACCCAACAACCCGCTCCAGCGGCCGCACCTGTCATTAATGCTCAGGTTCCTGCACCTGCACCATATACTGCACCAGTTGCACAGCCCGATCCTGCTGCTATTCAAGCGGCGGCGATTGCGTTAAATACCGCGCGCATGAATGGCATTAACACGGCGTTTGCGGCATTCCCGCAATTAGCGGAGTTAAAAAATCAGTGTATCGCTGATGCGTCCATTGATGCCGATAAAGCCAAAGATATGATCTTGGCCAAGCTTGGTGAAAACACCACGCCAGCGGCGACCATGCCAAATCGGGTGATTATCCACTCAGGCAACGGCAATATCGTCGGTGACTCAATTCGCGCTCAATTAATGGGCCGTGCTGGTTATGAAAAAGCGGAAGCTGGCAACCACTATTCAAGCTATGGACTGCTTGAACTGGCCCGTGCATCACTGCTGGATCGTGGTATTGGCTGCGCTGGACTTAATAAAATGGAGATGGTTGGCCTAGCGTTTACTCACAGCTCAAGCGACTTTGGCAGCATCCTGTTAGATGTTGCTAACAAGGGCGTTTTAATGGGTTGGGAAACCGCCGAAGAAACCTTCGAGCGTTGGACCAAAAAAGGCATTCTAGGCGACTTTAAGATCGCCCAGCGTGTTGGCCTTGGTGACTTTAATAGCCTGCGACAAGTGCGTGAAGGGGCTGAATATAAGTACGTTACCGTTGGCGACCACGCGCAACAAATTGCGCTGGCAACCTATGGCGAGCTGTTCAGCATTACCCGTCAAGCCATTATCAACGATGATATGAGCATGTTGACTGATATCCCAATGAAGATGGGCTTTGCCGCCAAAGGTACCATTGGTGACTTGGTTTATGCCGTATTAACCAAAAATCCTAAGATGGCAGATGGTAAAGCTTTATTCCATGCTGACCATGGCAACTTAGGCAGCGGCGCGCCTAGCGTGGCGGCACTGGACGCTAACCGCCAGTTAATGCGTAAGCAAAAGTCAGGCAATCGTACCCTGAATATTCGCCCTGAGTTTGTACTGTGTCCGGTTGCGCTCGAAACCACCATGAACCAGATCATCAAGTCTAGCTCTGTTAAAGGTGCGGATGTTAACGCGGGTATTGCTAACCCAATCCAAAACTTTGCCGAAGTAATCGCCGAGCCACGCTTGGACGATAACAGCGATAAAGAATGGTTCCTTGCGGCAGGACAAGGTCGCGACACCATTGAGGTGGCCTACCTCGATGGTATCGACACGCCTTACATTGAGCAGCAACAAGGCTTCACCATCGACGGCGTAGCGACCAAGGTGCGTATCGATGCGGGTGTAGCGCCACTTGATCACCGTGGTTTGGTGAAATCAACCGGCGTGTAATTGGTAATCGGCCCGAGGTTCTAGGGCCTAGTCTCCTCGCTTCTAAACCCTTCTTTACTCCATTAGGAAACCAAGATGAAAAATTACATTCAAGATGGCAAGACCATCAGCTTTACTCCCACCGCTGCCGTTGCAAGTGGTGAAGCCGTTCTGCTTGGTATGTTGCTAGTTGTCGCTATCGGCGCTATTGCGGCTAATACAGCAGGCGAAGGCGTGACCGAAGGCGTGTTCGAACTGCCTAAAAAATCCACCGATGTGGTCGCGTTGGGCGTTGAGCTGTATTGGGATGATACAGAAAAAGAACTGACCACCACGGACACAGACAATACCAAAGTCGGTAAGGCTTGGGCTGCGGCGGCAAGCAATACTGAAACGGTTTGGGTAAAGATCAATGCCTAACGTGGGCAAAAACTTTGCCGACCGTGTGAACGGTAAAATGGCACGGGTATTTAAGCGTTTGGCTGACCCGTGTCAATTTACCCCAAGCGATGGCACTGAGCCATTTACTCGCATGGTGAGCTTAGATGATAACGGCGCCGAAATTGCCGCCTCAGCCAATGAGTATGTCCCTGAGCTCATCAGCCGCGCCGAGTTCTTACTAAGCGAAGGTGCGGTAAATGCCGGTGATATATTTGCCTTAGGCACGGTTGACGAAAGCGGGGTATTCATCCCCAACGGCCAACAAGGCCGACTCACTCAGCGGGTAAGCATGGATAGCGTTTGCGTGGCGTTTATCTATATCAGCTTGGATAGCGATTAGGTGGCCTATGTCCAAGGCAAATTTCCAGCGCATCCGTATTGAAGGCATGGAGGCGGTAACAAAGGAACTGAACCGCATCCGTGCCTCCCAAGCACCAGCCATTAACCGTGCCATTGATGACACGGTTAAGTTTGGGCAAAAGGCGGCGGTAGATGCCATCTTTAACCGCTATGGCTTTAAATCCCGCAGTTACATTGAGCAACACCTCTCGGTAAGTGTGGACCCGCGCAATTTAAAAGGGGTGATCACCGCCCGTTATCGCGCCAGTACCTTAACCCGCTTTGCCAGACCATTAACCCGCACAGGCAAGAACGGCCGTTCAAGAACCGACGGCCATATGATTAGTGCGCTGCGTAATCAGCCAACCTGGTTTAAAGGCACCTTTACCGTGATTGGTAAAAACGGCAATCAAATCATGTTTGAGCGACAAAAGGGCGATAACAGTTGGCGCAAGCTTAAGGGGCAAAATGCCATGTACGGCCCATCAGTGGCAGGCAGTTTCCGCAAAATCAGCGACGATATTGAGCCGCCGATTATTGCGTATCTGCGAAATAAATACGGCCAGTACAGCGGCACTTAGCCTCGAAATCGTTAGGACTCCCCATGATCAAAGCAATCATCGACCGTTTAAAAACGGTTGAAGGCGCGACCGTGCGCGAAGGTTTTTATGCTCAAGGCGTGGCTAAAGAAAAGATGTTTATCTTTTTGCAGCCGTTTACCGATCAATTTGGCGGTAAGAATGGAGTAAACCCTTACCGCGATGATCTGGTGCTGCAAGTGGTGGCGGGAATTGCCGTTGATAAAACCCAAACGCCAACGGCAGATCTGATCAACATCGTGCGCGCCATACGCGCCGCATTCTACAAAGATGAGCGCAATGTTGAACAGCCAAGTTGGTTGCCCTCGGTGATCACCTTTAAAGAGTTAGAAGCCTGCAAGTACATCATGCCCGAAGCCCATGAGAAACACGCCTTAGCGGTGCTCACCCTATCCCTTGTTAATACCGTTAAATTTGGAGAATCACTATGATTGAAACCGTAGTAGAGAGTTACATCGGCTCAGGCATCGTTTACGTTGCTGGCCGCGACGTTGGCAACGCCTCAGGCGTAAAAATTGCCATCGAGCAAGAAACTAAAACCAAACCCAACTACCGTGGCGGTGGCGGCAATGCGGCCGAAATTACCAAAGTAAAATCGGTTAAATTGTCATTCACTATGAACGACTTTAGCAATGCTAACATGGCATTAGCATTGCGCGGTAAAGTGGAAGTATTAACGGCTGGCGCAGTAGATGATGAGCCAATCACGGCAGTATTGGACGGCCTAGCAGATACCAAGTTTATGATCGACACCACAGTTGATCCAGAAGTCACTAACGACACTGGCGCCACTACCTATGTCAAAGACACTGATTATGTGGTCAGTGCTGGCGGTATCCGCGCGTTATCATCAGGTAATATCACCGCAGGCCAAGCGCTTAAAGTGAGCTACACCAAAAAAGCCGGTAATGCGATGCAAGCATTAACCGAGTCAGCTCAAATGGTTCCGGTGGTGATTGACGGTGTAAACGATGCCACAGGCAAACCGTGGACGCTCAAGTTCTACAAATGGAGCCCAAGCCCCACAGCGGGCATGGACTTGATTGGCGACGACTTCGGTAGCTTTGATATCGAAGGCGGCGTGCTCGCCGATAGTTCTATCGTTGCCACTGGCAAGTCTAAGTTCTTCGTCCGTAGCGCGGCATAATGTTGGCGCAACTATCCGGAAATTCCGGATAGTTCAATCTCGTAAAACGAAGGCCCACAGCATTTATTCAATGCTGTGGGCTTTTTATTTTGGTTTGCTTATTCCATTGGTGATGCCATGAGTTTTAAAGATCAAGTCATTAACCTGATCATCCAAGGCCGCGACTTGTTTTCTAGCGAGGCGGCAAAATCTGAAAAGGCATTACAAGAGTTAGCAAACCAAAGTGAAGTCTTAAACGAGCGCCTGGATGATTTAAAAAATCAACAAGCCGCCATTGCTGCCATTGATGATCTCACCACCGCCATTAGCAAAGGTGAGCGTAAATACGTTGATAGTACCCGTGCGCTCGATGAGTTAGTTAAACAACAAAAGCAAGCGGCAACCCAAGCCAAGCAGCTTGAAGCCGCGCAAAAAGAGGCGGCTACCTCAACCGCTAAGCTTGAGGCTGAATATAGCCAAACCGTTGCCGAACTGGCTAAGTACGATCAGCAGCTCGCCGCTGCCCGTGCTGAGGTTGAACGCTTAACCGCCACCCAAAGCGAAGGCGCACAGGCCAGCAAGGCACAGGCGCAAGCGCTCTCTCAAGCCAAAGATGATTTAAAGCAGCTTGAGTCTGCTCAAAAGAATACCGAAACCAGCGCCAAGGCGTTGGCTGACGAACTCGAAAAGCAATCGACTGAGTTAAAGCAGCTCGGCAGTGAAGTTGATAAAGCCGGACAACAAAAAGCCGAGTACGCGCTAAAAGTTAAAAGTGCCCGTACCGAGTTAAATCAACTCGGCACTAGCCTTGGCCGCAATAAAGCCGAACTCGATAAACAACAAGCCGTGCTCAATAAAGCCGGCATTGATATGAACAAGCTGGCCGATGCCAGCAAAGAGTTAAAGACTCAACAAGCCGCCGCCGAAACCGCACTTAAGGGCGTTAACACTCGGCTTGAACGCCACAATAAATTACTCAATGAATCCCAAAAAGAGGCGAGTGATTTTGGTGGCAGCATTAAAGCCGCCACAGGCTCGCTTATCGCCATGGCGAGCGCGTATGTTGGCGTTGATCGCCTATGGGAAAGCCTAAAATCAATCCTCACCGCAGGCGATAAAGCCCAAGCCTTTAGCGCCCAAATGACGGCGATGATGGGCAGCATTGCGGGTGGCGAGCAAGCCACTGCATGGATTAAGGATTTTGCCAACCGTACTGGCACCGAGTTAGAAGGCGCTAAGCAAGCGTTTGCTAATTTAAAAACCTTCGGCATCGACCCGATGAATGGCTCACTGCAAGCCATGGTCGATTACAACGCTAAGATTGGCGGTAGCCAAGAGGATTTAGAGGGGATCATCTTAGCGGTAGGTCAGGCATGGGCTAAGCAAAAATTCCAAGGCGAAGAAATTCTCCAACTGGTAGAACGCGGTGTGCCCGTTTGGGATTTGTTGGCAAAGGTCACAGGTAAAAATACCCTAGAACTCAGTAAAATGAGTGAACAGGGTAAACTTGGCCGCGAGGTGATGCAGCAGCTGTTTGACGAAATGGGCAAACAGGCCAACGGCCAAGCAGCAAAGAGCCTTGAGCGCTTAAGCGGGCAAGTTAATTTAATCTCCAATAAATGGGAGCAGTTTTTACAAATCATTGCCGACTCTGGCGCTTACCAAGTCGCGGTTGATTTGCTCAAAGATATCAACACCCAGTTTGATGAACTGAACAAAAGCGGCAGCATTAAAGCCGCCGCGCAGGATATCAGCGACTTTTTCCGCAACCTTGTGCGCGATGGTGGCGAAAGCCTTAAGGCGACACTGGATAACATCAACGCCTTTACCACTGGTTTAAATGTTGTCGCGGGTTCTGTGCGGCTGATCTTCAACGTGTTCAGCTCGGTGGTAGCCACGTTTGGCGCCACGCTTAGCGGTGTGTTCGCCTTGATCCTGCAAGGTTGGGCAACGGTTGTTGGTACTCTCGGCGGTGATGAGTTAGCCAGAACGCTAGAGACACAGGCCAATGCGTTAAAGGCGGTTTCGAAAGCTTATCTTGATCAAGTTGAGCAAGATTCCCGCGACGCTACCGCCGCCCTTAAACAAATGGGCGTTGATATCCGTTTAGACTCGGATAGCACCACTCAGACCCAAGTCAATAATGCCGAGAAGGTAAAAGCGGCGGTTAAAAGCCAGCTTGAGCAGCAGTTAGAAGCCAGTCAACAAGCCGTTGCCGCCGCTGAAAAGGCGAGTGAGTCAGCCACTAAAGAGGTGGCAGCATGGAAGGCGCGCGAACAGGCCGCTAAGGAGCATTACACCGCCCTTAAAAATTCCGGCACCGCCAGCATGGCCGAGCTTGAAGCGGCACAAATCGCCCTTGAAAATGCCACACTGCGTTTAGGTGATGTGCAACTGAGTCAGGCGGATAGCCAACAGCAGCTTGCTAATGGTAACGCCGCCTTAGCCGCCGCCACGGTAAATTTGCGCAATGAGCAAAACCAGCTAGCGCAAGATCAGCTTACTAAAGTGCGTGATGCGTTTATCGCTGGCCAAGCCTCGGTTGATGACTATAAAGCCGCGCAAGAAAACGCCAAGAAAACGGCCGCAGAACTGGCTAAAGCGCAAAGCCAACTCACCACCGAAGTTAAAAAAACCGCACAAGCCGCGACTGACTATGAGTTAGTGATGGCGAAAGCCGGCATTACCACCACCAAGGTATTGCAGGATCAGGCCGCCGAAGCCAAAAAGACCTTTGAGCAAGTTAAGCAAGGGGCCAAGGATGGCGCAGCATCGACATACGATTTAAACCAAGCGTTTTTAACCTATGCCGAAAGCGCGCTAAAAGCCGAACAAGCTTCGCTAAAATATGGCCAGTCGAGTGATGGCACCATTGCCGCGTCACTCAAACAGCAAGCGGCTGCGATGGGCTTAACCGATCAGCTCGGTAAGCTTATTGAGCAATACGGCAGGGTAGAAACAGCCCAAAACAATTTCGCCCAAAATAGCAGTAACGCCTTTAATCAAGTTGATAATGGCGCGAGCGACATGGGCGATTCGGTGGTTAACACCCTCGATACGATAGTCAAATCTGCCGAGGATGCAGGTACTGGCTTAGGTGATATTGCCCAATACTTTGCTGATATCGGGGCGGCGGTACTCACTAAGGTGCAATCCTTAAGCGATGGCGCCGCCCGTTATTTCAATACCATTGTTTATGGTGCTCAAAACGTCAAAAAGGAATTTGGCGAACTGGGCGAAGTACAAAACGAAATCGAGCGTTTAACCGGGGTGATCTACGAGTTAGACAATACCCTCGCTAAAACCATCGACTTTGTTGGCCTTCGCACTTGGGCATTGGAAACCGAAAAGGCAGGAAAGATTGCCGAGCGCGCCTACTATCGGCAAAAGCTTGAATTACTGCAATTAGTTGAAGCGCTTGATAACACTGATGACGCTAACCTTAAGCTTATCTCGAGTGCTGACCGCGCCACTAAAGCGCTGGATTTGGTCAATGATCAAGATATGTCATTGCTCACTTCGGCACTGGCCAGCGCCAAACAGCGCATGGATGCCCTGCGTGATAGTGCTGAGTCCACGCTTAAGTCACTGCAGGATGAGCTCGACGGTTATCTTGGCCGCCAAGACCAAATCGAAAAGCGCCGTTATCAAGAGCAGATTGCCGACCTTAAGCAGCAACTTGCAGCAGCAGAACGCACGGGCGATAAACAGCTAATTGCTGACTTACAAGAAGCCGAGCGCACACTCAAGCAAGTGTATGAGTTCCGCACCGCCGAAGTGAAAGCCCAGCAAGAAGCCGATAAAGCCGCCAAGGCCAAAAGCGAAGCCGAGGCTAAGCAGCAAACCGTTGCCGCCGCTGCCAGCACCAAAGCCGTTACCCAAACCACCACAACCACCACAACCTCTAGCGCGAATGCCCCAGTGGGCAATAGCTCGGATACCGTGGTGCTTAAGTTGCAAGTGGGTGGCACTACCTTTGATGCCCAAATGAAGCGCAGCCTGGTGACTGAGTTAGTAGCTGAGATCAAGCGTTTGCAATCTATCGGCGGTTAGCCCGTAAGGGCGCCGCCTTCGTTATTTACCCCATTGCCAAGGTGACACATGACAACCGTTGATAGCATCGTCATCAGCGCCGATCTGCTGTGGCTGAATCGCAACAATCAAGTGCGTGTCGCGGCCAATTTCAAGCGCGCTTTAAACGGTGCGCCGCAGGTGCAACAAACCATTATTCCCGCTGGTCATGCCATGGAACTCGGTACCAAATCCGGTTGGATTGCTCGTAGCGAGTTTGAGCAATTGCAGGCCCATGCTGGCAGCACCTTAACCGCATTCACCCTCGCTTATGAGGGTACCGATTACAACGTAGTTTGGGATAACACCCAAGGCGCGCCGATCACCGGCGAAGATGTTTTCGACGAAGTCGCCGGCTATCCGCAGCTGACTAACGTCACCCTCAAATTTATCAAAATGTGAGCTCTCTATGACTATCACCCGTGCCGATTTAAAGATCTTTAAACCAGAGGTTTTAGGCAGTAACGATGATGCTGGCGGCCAGCGCACCACCCAAGTTGTGCAATCCGGCGAGCTTAACCAGTTATTTAAGGCAGTATCCGATATCGACCACGCCACCTCGGCGGTGGATATTGTTAAGTGCTATCCGGCGCTGGCCACTCCAGCCACCGAAACCTTACTAGATGGTCACATTTTTATCAGTGCGCCGCCAGCGGATCCTTTAGTGAGCATGTTGATTGCCGAGTCGTCCTCTCTTACCGATGCCAGCCGCATGACGGATATGGTGGATATCCTTGAGTCCTCAGTCCGTGCAGGCCAGTTAATTCGTAAAGGCATGATTGGCTTACTGGCAGGGCAAGACTCCTTCCCGCGTGCCTATTTGCAGAGCATGTACCGTTATAACGATCGCGATTACTGGTCAAACGTGTATTTAGCCCAAGGGCAAATTATCTGCATTAGCGTGGAATATACAGGTAATGAGAACGCGCTTTACCCGCGCTTTGAGCATTTTTGCGAGATCAAACAAACGGTAATGGGCGGCCAAGAAGGTCAAGTGCGTTTTAGCCCGCCCATACCCTTCGATACGCCGGATTCCAGCGTAGTGATCAATGGCGAATCGGGTTGCACTAAATTGCGCTACACCAGCGAAAACGCAGATATTAAATACCATGGCGTGACCACACTCACCGCCGAAAATACTAACAGTCTGCTTTCAGTAGCCAACACCACCACCGAGTTGTTGCCCAAAGTACGCCAAATTGCGGTGAGCTCAGGTAACAGCATCACAGTCGATGACAGCGCAGATGTAGCAAGCGGCCTAATTTACGAGTCGATTAGCCGCAGTGGTAACGGTAGCACCACCTATATTTTCAATGTACCTAACCTGTTTAACGACCCATTTTTAGAAAACCACGGCCTAAAACCCGTGCAGGTTATTGGCTCATATAGCCACCTAGGTACGGTTAGCATCACTGGCAACACAGTCACCGTGACATACACCACTGCTATGTCTAGCAGTCTCACGGTAGGGATTAAGTTTTTCTCATCTTTGCGATATGCCACCTACAGCAGCGCTAGCGCTTTTCCTGCCGCCAAGAAACTGGTTAAGGGCACTGTGTTTGCAAATGCCACCTTTGCCGACAGCAACTATGGCACGATTACGTTAAACGAATATGGTAGTGGAGGTGAACTCAGGGAGTCTAATGGCCGCGTCATCGCCACCATTGATTATTTGACTGGCACAGTCACAAAAAATACCGATAGCCGAGGCGAATTTACAGTGGCCTATGAGGCATTAGTGGAAGATGCCGCCATATCAGATAATTCGGTTAGCTTCCCTCTTAGCCAAACGACACCGATTTTAGACACATTTTACGTGGTGGTATCGACCACTGCCGATACATTGCTGAGTGCCAGCAGCGATAATAACGGCGTGATTACAGGGGCTGGCATCACAGGCACCATTGAAAACGGCATGGTATCGCTCACCTTTAGCCAGTCTGTTGATTTGACGACTCTGCGTTATGACATTAGCGAAACCGTGACCCTTAACCCGCCGCCCGAACTATTCGGCCTTAACCCGCTGCGTCTTAAGAACGGCGGCATAGTCGATATGTTTACCGCGTGGACGCCCATCACCATCGAACATACCAATGTGCAGGTGGTCGCTAACCCAGCCCCAGCGCAAACCCTTAATGTGCGCGTAAATGCTCGCTATGTGGATATTACCGACTCGCTAGGCTCAAGCCTGTGGACGGTCGATAACCAGCACTATAGCCATAATAGCGCCACGGGTGTCGTCACCATTAACAGTAACTTTGCAGGCTTTGTGGCGCCGTTTGTGCTCACCGATAGCATTGGTGAGGAAGCCTTAGTGACCGAGGTGCAAAACGGGAAGTTACAACTGGCCGCGCCGTTAGAAAACACCTACCCAGTGGGCGCCATTGTGGCCTCAGTGCAAAACCTGGGCGACCTGCAGGCCAGAGTCGGGCCAGTGCGTGATATGACCGCATGGGGCGGCGATTGGAATACCGATGGCGATGCCGCCACCGCTTCAATGAACGTGGTGGATTACCCGATTGAGGTGATTAATAACAATGCCATTAACGAAGATTGGGTATTGATTTTCACCTCGCCAACAGCGTTTCGCTGTGTAGGTAAAGGCGTTGGCCAAATAGCCACAGGCGACACCATAAACGACTTTTCACCAGTTAACCCGCTAACACAGCAGCCTTACTTCATTATCCGCAAAGAGGCGTTTGGTGCTGGCTGGCAACAGGGTGAGGCGGTGCGCTTCCGCACTTATGCCTCAAGCAAGCCTGCCATGCTGCTGCGCTCAGTCGCCAGTGGCCACAGCCAAATCACCACTGACCGCGCTGTGCTGGCATTCCGTGGGAATGAGTCTTAAGCCATAGCCCATTTGAAAATATCGAATTAGGAGATAACAACTATGTCTTTACCTGTAACGGTATACCGCTGGGATGATGCCGGGGCGCCACAACTCACCAATGGTAAACCCTCTGAGATTATCGCGATTTTAAAAAAGTGCTTGGTCGAGGGCTATGGCACGAAAGCGGGGGCGGGGTGGTCAGTCGCCTTTGAAAATGCCGCAGCGTTTAAGATAGCGTTTCGCAACTCAACCACAGAGGCCAGTGGCGGCTTTGTGCAGTTTTGGAGCATAGATGGTACAGATGCAAACTCAGGGAATATGCGCTTTCGCGGCGCTAAAAGCATGACGGCACTCGATACGTTTATCGATGCTCAGTACCAAATGCAATTTAGCATTTCGGCAGTAGTTGACTACTGGGTATTGATTGCTACCTCAGCGGGATTTTGGTTTTTGAGCACCAGCACATTAACAAACCCAAACCCATCGACTAACGCAAAAGGTTTGTTTTTTGTTGGTGATTTTGACGCCTTTACTGCAAATGATCCGGGTAGATTTGTGAATATCATGAATGGTGTTACCTCTGATATGACAAGTTACTCATGGAGTCTTTCCTTTGAGATAGCTATTAGTGGCTCAACGACAATATGTAAAGTCTATGATACTGATGGCAGTGCAAACTTTGCTAATTATAAGATGGATCCACGTTATAACGTTGGAACACAGACGATTGCAGGCGTGCCTACTGGTGATAGGGTATTCTTTGAACCGCTTATTATATCAACTGTTGCTAACGTTGATGCGAATGATCGCCTTGGCGTTATTAATACTAACAGCATTATCCAACCGTATATTAGGGGGAAAGTCCCGGGATTATTGCATTCTCCCTCAACTGGATACAGCGACCAACCATGGCCTGTAATTGAATCCATTAATGGTCAACAGCATATGCTAATGCCAGGTTATCGATTCGGCCGAACTTGGATTAACTTGGAGACTTGGTATGCCTAACAAAGTCTTATCTGATATTGTGGTAAAGCGCTCCGGTGTTAGATCGTTGGCATTGCTTGCACTCACAATGGACGCTAACGCTGAACGTTTTCTGTTGATTGACCGCCGATCTTTCACGGTATTACACGCAGGCATTAGACCACCCAGTAAAGTGGCCAAGGTGTTATTGCCTCAAGAACTGGCTACGGGCCACTATTGCATTGTCGGCATTGCTGATGACGATGGTGTTTATGACTGTAAGTTTACCGATGGCCTGATGTTAGAGCTGGTCGATGCCAATACCGTCAATATGAGTCAATAGCATGGCCGTTACGCTGCGTTTTAGTAAGCTGGCCAAACCCAAAACCTCACCCATCACGTTAACCTTTGGCGATGATGGTATAGCGCTGAGCTTTGACCAGCCATGGCTCGCTAAAACCTCGCCTATCACCTTACGCTTTGATGGCAGCGATGACACAGGCGAGCCCGAACCAGAACGAGTACCGCAGGTGTTAGGGATTGCCGTGGGGTTAGGTTGGCAGGCCATCGCGGCGATTGAACAGCATATCGCCCTTAACCACCATGCCAGCAAGGCCGAGCAGCGCATAGTTACTGCGTGGCAAGGTGATAAGGTCGAGGTGCATAATCGCATGGCGTGGGCCTCTCATCCATTGGGTACCAGAGTAGCTATGCCATGGCAGGTGAGGTTGCGCCATACTCGGCAAATCAGCCTAAGGTGGTCACTACCGCTAATACGTGAAAGCCGCACGGCTATCGCTTGGCGCCTCGGAACGCCCCACCAAACCCGTACTAAGATTGGCTACCACTGTTATCCAGCGGTTTACCTGCGTACTCGAGCAAATTGGTTGACCGGGCCACAGTGCCAAGGCATCACCCATCTTGCATGGCAGGGGGATAGTGTCAAAACGGCAACAAATGTGCAGTGGGGCTACCCACGCCCTCGTTGGGTTTGTTCTGACCGCTGGCTTGATTTTGCGCCAAAAGGCAAGGTCACGCTGCTATTTGATAAGCCACTTGTGCCAAAGGCTGCGCCTATCACGCTGCAGTTTGATCAAGTACCCATGGTGTGCCACTGGGATAACGGCGGCGGCCCAATCAACGCCAACCCGACATTACCCAATCTTGATTTTAAAATCCCTATTGAACCTCAAATCCGCAGGTACTATCTAATGCAGCCAACCCTTACATGCATGCGCGTGTCAGACAATTTACCCATTGTGGTAAGTAACGTGAGCATTAGCCAAAGCCGTGGCCAGTGGGCCCGTTCGCTGAGCTTGGAGTTCTCAAGTCGTATCGATGCCGAGCGTGCCCACAATGAGCTATTGCTGATCACCATCAACGGCTATGAGTTTTACGCGATTGCTGAACAGCCAAGTGTAAGCAAAGTGTTTGGCAGTGCCACTTATAACAGCACTGGCCGATCCCGTGTTGCCGAACTGGCCGCGCCGTATAAATTGCCAATCAGTTACACCAACGCCAGCGCCCGCAGTTTTGCGGGTTTGTTGGGTGATTTACTGCAAAATACTGGCTGGATAGTGGAGCTGAACGGCATCACTGATTTTACCATCCCAGCCGGTGCCTTTAGCGTGGGCAATAAAACCCCGATTGAGGCAGTCGCCGAGGCGGTAGGGCAATTGGGCTGCATGATCTTAACCGATGATGCGGCCAAAAAGCTGACCATAGTCCCACGTTGGCCAACGGCACCGTGGGCAATGGCTACCGCAGTGCCCGATCTAGCGTTGCACGATGCGGTGATCACTAGCTATAGCGACTCGGTTAGCCGCAATCCATTGTGTAACGTGGTATGGCTGCGTGGCGAACAGCATGGCATTAGCGCCAAAGTCAAACGCGCAGGCAGTGCGGGCAATATCCCCGCAGCTGATATCAGCGCCCAGTTGATTGTTGACAACCAAGCCGCCCGTGTAGCCGGCACCAATGCACTGGCCGAAACGGGCGATAAGCTGAGTGTGAATTTGTCGATGCCCGTGATGGCCGATTTACCACCCGCAATACCTGGCATGTTGGTTGGCGTGACCATCAACAGCGAAGTGTTTAAAGGCGTGTGCGATAGTTGGACTATCCGCGCGACTGTAAGCGACCGCGGTGATATCGATATCGAGCAAAGCATCACACTCATCAGCCCGTTAGAAAGTTAGAAACTAGAGCGGGCTCCGCTCTTATAGATTCTAGAGTCTAGCCCCTATCGAGGTCCCCATGCTTAAACAACTTCAATCTGCCTTGGTGCTGCCACGGCAGATCATGCTCGTGTCTGCCGTAAATGCCGATGGCACTGTCACCGCCAGCAGCTCGAGCGGCCACACCATTCGCGCGATTGGTAGCGCCAGTGTTGGCGATCATATCTATGTGCAAGATGGTAGGGTGCTAGGGACTGCACCCGGTCTTCCATTTGTGGAGATAGAGATTTGAGGTTAAAAATTGTGGAATAAAATTCTTTACATTTCTTTACGCTTCATAAAAATGCTTTCAACTAAATTGGGTGTAAGAGTGAAATTTCTATATATAAGGCTGGCTAAAAAACAGTATAAATTTAATTAAAAATTAGTATGTTGAATGCTGACCTGCGAGCGTTAACCAAAACGAGACGTAAAATATGGTTATAAATCAACGCAGTGAATCTCTAACTTTTAAACTGCTATATAAGTAATTAAAACAATTAGATAGGTAAAAACTCGGTTTGACTTGAGTATGTTTGATTTGTACTGTTAGCCCAACAAATTTTTGTGGTGCGGATACGTGTATGACAAATTTACAGAATACCTACGATGCAGTGGAATCACCGTTATATGAGCAGGGCATGGTTATGGCCGAATTGTATTTATCATTTCGACAAGGTAATTCATGCCATTGTTTTTCATTAAATTCATTTTCATCAATGTTATTAAATGAAAACGCTGAATGCAGAGCTGGATTTTTTGACACGGTTGATGCCTATATCGCCGAGTATATGGCTATACACAACTCCACATCTAATCAGGTCTGATATTTACGCCAGAGCCAATCAATGCGTCATTGGTAGCGCTAGAATTGGCTATGATGTGCAATATGGTACTGGGGAATGAACTAGTTTAGTTATTTACATCACTAGTTTTTCCTTATTACTTTTAATAGTTTTAACTTTAGTTTAGGGAACAAAAAACTTGCTGCAATAGAAGAGAATACGCCTATAATAAAACTTATAAACAGTGCCGTAATTTGAGATAGCAATGATTGTTCATATATATCATTCATTACACCCTTTAAATTTTCAATTTCTTGCTTTTGAAGAATTTGAACAGTCTCTAATTTGTTCTTTAATTCAACAAATGTAAGCCCGTCATTATCCATTTTATTCTTTAAATTTATCCAAGCTGCGTACTGAGCTTCAATTTCCTTACTAGTTAAATTGATTAAATCAACAGTTTCTACTATTGTGGATTTTATGTCCTTTAACGGTAATGATTCAATATCATTAATCATAAGATTTATTTTTTCAGAATGATGTTGTAATTTAGTCAAGCTTTGAGGCGTTCTAGCTATCATTACTAAATTGGTCTTTGTAACATTTTCTGTACCGCGAGTAACTACATAGGCTCTATAAGCTAATGCAGCAAATGCAATTATAATCATTGCATAAAAGAATTTTTCTCTTTTCCTAAACACAAGTATGGGTTTTTCGTAAGGTTCATTTTCCATATTAGTACTCGGTGTATAAGCTGCCACAGCTTAAAAAATATAAAAACTTTTAATATAGTATTGTTTTAAATCACTATAGTCATCAATCATTTTAAATTTTTGCTATAATATAATTTAAAATTGTATACATTTGATAGGTACGTCTAAACTTCTATCTGCACCCATTAGACAAGGAGATCCTATGTTGATAGTACAGAGATACGAGTACCAATCCATCATGCTGCAAAACATCTATGATGAGAACGGCAATCACCTACCCGATATCAAAATCATCACACTTCCTGGCTCTCGGTTAGGAGTGCTCGCAGCCAGTAGCGTCAAGATCTTACGTGAAGAGCTATATGATGAAGAGTTAATGCGAGCACGTTTTTCTGAATGAGTCGCTTGCCAGCCGTATGATTACTGCTAAAATCACTGTATGTTTAAACAGTGGTTTTAGCTATGCGACTTATTCCATTTTATGCTAGTGCTGGCATTACTGGCTTTGAAAGCCCTGCCGAAGAGTATCGTCAGCTGGGCTTGAGTCTAGATCAGCTCCTAATTTGGCATCCCAATTCGACCTTTATGGGGTTTGCTCGAGGGGATTCAATGCAAGGGGTGGGCATTTTTTTCGGCGATTTGTTGATAGTTGATCGTTATGAAACGTCACGTGATGATGATGTGATTGTTGCCAATTATAACGGCGAGTTTGTTTGCAAAATTATTGATAAAACTAATGGCATACTGCTATCAGCAAACGAGCACTATACACCGCAGTTCATTAATGAGCACGACACTTTCAACATTGAAGGTGTTGTTACTAGCTCACTCCGTTTTCATCGTGATAGCCCAATACTGGCAAGATTAAGATGTATGCTCTAGTTGATGCCAACAGCTTTTATTGCAGCGCTGAGCAGGTGTTTCGACCAGACTGGCGCGGTAAACCGATCATAGTCCTGAGTAATAACGACGGCTGTATTGTGGCGGCTAATCGTCAGGCCAAGGAGTTGGGGATCCCCAAGTTTGCACCTTACTTTGAATTTAAGAACCAGTGCCAAAAGTTGGGGGTGATTGCTTGCTCAAGTAATTATGAGCTCTATGCCGATCTCTCCACCAAGATGATGGGGATTATCGGCCGCTATGCGCCTGAGCAGCATGTGTATTCCATTGATGAGAGCTTTTTATCTTTTAAAAATTGCCCCGCAATTAAGTCGCTACATGACCAAGGGCAGTTAATCCGCCGTGCGGTATGGAAAGAGGCCCGTTTACCCGTCTGTGTGGGCATAGGTGCTACCTTAACGCTGGCAAAACTGGCTAACCACGCGGCCAAAAAATTACCCGGTTATAAAGGCGTTTGCGTGATAGATAATGAGCCAGACCGACTTGCTATTTTAAAGTCGGTAGAAGTGGGCGAGGTGTGGGGGATTGGCCGCCGCATCAGTAAAAAGCTGGCGCTAATGGAAATTAATACCGCTTATGATCTGGCCAGTATGCCAGCAGGACTTGCCCGTAAACAATTTAGTATCGAGATTGAGCGCACAGTAAGAGAACTGAATGGCCAAGCCTGCAAGCAATGGGACGAGGCAAGGGCAGATAAAAAGCAGATATTCTCGACTCGCAGTGTTGGTGAACGTATCACTGATTACCAACAACTCCACCAAGCCTTAAGCAAGCATATTGGCATTGCGGCTGCTAAAGCCAGAAAGCAAGGTTCGTTGTGTAAAACCATGCTGCTGTTCGCCAATAACTCACCCTATGATGAGCATCCAACAGGGGCAAAGACATTAGTTAATTTCCCCTGTGCTACTAATTGCAGCGCCGAGCTCACTCGCGCGATGAGCACAGCTGCCCCTAAATTGTTTCGGCAAGGGGTGCGCTATTATAAAATCGGTGTGGGCTTGTTAGATTTAGTCAGCGAAAAACACAATCAGTTTGATTTATTCAACGCACCGACCGCCAACCCTCAGTTGATGCAGGCCCTCGATAGCATCAACCATCGCTATGGCTCCGATACCTTATTTCTCGCTGCCCAAGGCATTAATCAAAAGTGGGCCATGCGCCGCGAACTACTCACTCCACAATACACCACCGACTGGGGCAGCCTGCCTGATATTAAGTGCTGACTCAGCTCGCCTGAATCGAAATTGGCATTCCATTTGGGTGGTGTAACAGGGCATCCAGCATGGTGGGTGCTGACTGGAACCAAAATCCAATATCAGCTGGGTCTATTAATAACGGCATCCGTGAATGATAGGCTAGGCATTGCTCGGTAGGTGAGGTGGTTAAGGTCACCAGCTGCGCGCCATCGTCAAATGGGTAGAAGATGCCTGCCATATAAAGCGGTTGATCGTCGGGATTACTGAACAGGTATTTTTGCTTGCGCTTGCCGCCTTCATCACGCCATTCGTACCAGCCAGAGCAGGGCACTAGGCAGCGATGCTTGGCAAAGGCTGCAGCGAATGTCTTCTTTTCTGTCACCGTTTCGGACTGAGCATTGATAAGTAATGACTTGGACCAAGCGGGCTTTATCCCCCAGGTGCAATCTTGCTGCTGCAGTTGGCCATCGGATAGCACTAAGGTTGATACCTGTTCAGTCGGCCTTAAATCCAAATTAGTTTGAGGATTAAACGGCACGCCTAACTGTTGCTTAACAGACTGAGCCAGTATTAGGCCATCGATACTTAAACGTCCGCACATAGTGTTGTCCTAGATATCTTTATCATGCAGACGTTTAGGGAATAGTTCGGTATACACTTGCCAAAGTGTATTGATATTCCTATGCCCCGTTACCTGCGCCACTTCATCAATAGTGTAGCCCTTTTCAAATAACCGGCTTGCGCCTTCGCGCCTTAGGTCGTGATAGCGTAAATCAGTGATCCCCAATTCATTACGCACTCGTTGGAACCCTGCAGTAACAGAGGTGGCATTGTACGGGAAAACCCGCTCATCGTACCTTGGCTGCTTTTGCAATATCTCCCACGCCCCACCAAGTAGCGGTACCAGCATATGATTACCCGACTTTTTGCGAGGGTCCTTACGGTCGCGAACCAATACCGCCTTTTGCGCCTCATCAACATCAGCCCAAGTGATGCGGCATACCTCACCAATACGCATACAGCTGAGTATCGAGAAATCGAGCAAATCAACAAAAGGGATATGGGCAGCGCGCTGTTTTGATCGTGCCTCTAGCCCCTCCTTAAGTTTATCGATTTCGATGGCGGTCGGCCTGCGCGAGCGCTTACCAGATTTTGCAATCAAGTCTTGGGTATACAGTGCATCATAAGCATCAATCACCGCGACCTGAGATACATCATGCCCAAAGTTTGATTTAGCAATGCGTAGTAGCCAGCGGATTACACTCACGTCGATTGAAATGGTTGATGGACCAGTACCCGCACTGCGGCGTAATTTGCAATGCTCAATAATATGGTGAGGCTTTAACTCATCAAGCGGCACTTTTGATAGGTCACAATCAGCGAGCAA
Source organism: Shewanella sp. 10B (assembly GCF_023475885.1). Lineage (NCBI taxonomy): Bacteria > Pseudomonadati > Pseudomonadota > Gammaproteobacteria > Alteromonadales > Shewanellaceae > Shewanella > Shewanella sp. 10B. The sequence goes on along the minus strand of NZ_JAMDJO010000002.1, from coordinate 643,392 downwards.
CTTAAGGCAATAGCGCTTAGAGCGGCCAATGGTTGCGTCAATGTGGGGTTCGGCAATCGCCCTCGCTATCACATCACCTAGCATCACCTCCGGCTTAGCGTCATCCTCAAAACCGTTGGTTTCAATATCTGCCACCCGCTGCTTACCCCACGCCTCAGCCGCCGCGTGTTTGGTAAAGGTTCGCTGCTCCGTGTATAATACTTTTCCATTTTCTTTGACTCGAATAAGACAACGATGGCGAACAGTTCCATCTGCTTTTTCTCGTTTTTGAATACTGTACGACGCCATTTTGTGGTTCCCCGAATCCTAAAATCCAATGTATTGTGGTTCCCTATTGGTTCCCCGACAAGTGGAAAATAGCTAAAAATGTGCAAAAATTAGTAAATATATATTTTCACTGTAATTAAATGACATTAGCTAAGCACCTTGAAACAAAAGAATTTATGCCAAAATCAATAGATAGAACCTTTTCCATTGCGCCCATGTTGGATTGGACGGATCGTCATTACCGTTATTTTGCTCGCTTAATGTCGGCCAATGCCTTGCTGTATACCGAGATGGTGACAACGGGGGCGATTTTGCATGGCCGTGGTGATTATCTTGCCTATAACCAAGAAGAACATCCCCTTGCATTGCAATTGGGGGGCTCGAATCCTGCTGAGCTTGCTCGCTGCGCCAAACTTGCCGCCGAGCGCGGTTATGATGAAGTGAACCTCAATGTGGGCTGTCCTTCCGATCGGGTGCAAAACGGTCGCTTTGGTGCCTGTTTGATGGCGGAACCTGAGCTGGTGGCTGAATGTGTCGATGCCATGAAGCAAGTGGTTGATATACCAGTGACGGTAAAAACGCGCATCGGCATTGACGAGCAGGATAGCTATGAGTTTTTGACTCACTTTATTGATACTGTTATGGCCAAAGGCTGTGGTGAGTTTATTATCCATGCGCGTAAGGCGTGGTTACAGGGCTTAAGTCCGAAGGAAAATCGCGAGATCCCGCCCTTAGACTACGACCGGGTGTATCAGCTTAAGCGTGATTATCCAACGCTCAATATCAGCATTAACGGCGGTATCACTAGCCTTGAACAGGCTAAAACTCACTTGCAGTACTTAGATGGTGTGATGGTAGGACGTGAGGCTTACCAAAATCCCTATATTCTGGCGCAGGTTGACCAATTGCTCTGTGGCAGTCAGAAGGCGGTGATTAGCCGTGAAGCTGTAATTGAGACTATGTTGCCCTATATCGAGGCTCACTTGCAGGCGGGCGGGCGCTTAAATCATATCACTCGCCATATGATTGGCTTATTCCAAGGCTTACCGGGTGCCCGTGCGTGGCGTCGTTATTTGAGCGAAAACGCCCATAAAAACGGTGCAGGTATTGAGGTGGTCAAGCAGGCTTATCAAAGTATTCAGAGCGAAATGCTTGCTCAATAATTATTCGATTTAAAAAGTAGTGAGATTGACTAATGCTTGTAGTATTTTTCACCACTTTACCTTTCTCAAATATCTCGCCTATATCGTTTCTGCTTAAAATAAATTATTAAATCACTTTAAATCAGTGTGTTAAGTTTATTTTGATAAGTTGGCACGCCCTTTGTAATAGTCCCTATGTCAAGTTAATCAATCGGAAAGGGACGACATCATGTTTACTTCAAACGTTAAAAAATCAGTTCAAGCAAGTGTGTTATTCGGTGCATTAATGGCGAGTGTTGCGGTACACGCCGAAGCGGCGCCTGTATCTGATGTAGTGGGCGCCATCGAGCAAACGCTGAGCACCCAAGCGCAGGAGTTGTTGGTTAACACTAAGCGTGAACTGGTGTTATCACTGCAAACACAATTAGCTGAAAGTATCTATGACTTCAATAGCCAGCTAACACTGAGCGCGGATAACCAAGGTGAGTCTGTCAGCTCAGGCGAATACAGCGCAAACAAGTAAGGAGCTGCCTATGTGGTTTGTAGCACCTCTTATGACTCTGCTACTGCTACCAGTGATTAGCCTCGCGTTGTTTTCAGGAATTATCTGCTGGTTTCAGTGGCACAGTGTCAGCGATAAGTAAATTATTCATCAATTGGAGTTCAAAATGAAACGAGCGCAAATGCGAATGGACAATTCAGCACGTTTAGTCTGTGGTGTTGCCTCTGGTATGGCGTGGCAATTTGGTTGGTCCTGTTTTTGGACTCGTGTAGTGTGGGCCGGCGCGATTCTGTTTATGCCGGGTGTGAGTCTGCTGGTTTACTTTGTACTGGCCTTACTTGTGGACCAATGGAAAAGACCGATTTAACCCACGTTTTTGCTCCCTCAATTTGGGGACGTGAATGGGTTAGCCGATGCAAGTTTATGGACATAGCCTTTAGCGGGATGCTATCAACAAGAGGGCACATCGACCCTCATGCCAATAGTGAACACTGTTTAAGTGAGTATCACTTTTTAAGAAAAGCCTGAAATCTGGCTTTTGCTTCATCACTTTTAAGTCTTGCACTAAATTGTTCTAATTCTTGATGCATCTGGTGTTGCACGCGGTTTTTATGTGGTCGCATCAACTGACGGGTAATTTGCAGTGCTTGCGGTGGCTGATTAGCCAGTTTCTTGGCCTGATTTAGGGCATAACCGAGCAACTCTTCTTGGGCGATGACATCGTTAATGATATTCAGTCTGTGCGCTGTATTGGCATCAAAACTTTCGCCGAGTAATAAAAGCTCCGCCGCCTTTTGATAACCCACCAATTCGGGTAAGAGTAAGCTTGCGCCAGCCTCGGGCACTAGGGCCAAATTCACGAAGGGCAGTTGGAATTTAGCCGTGTTGTCGGCATAGACTAAATCACAGTGCAGCAGCACAGTAGTGCCAATGCCAACGGCAGCACCAGAGACGGCGGCAACCAGCGGTTTTTTGAGTTCTAATAGGCAAAATAGGAAGCGCACCGCGGGGTGATTTGGACCTAAGTCACTATTTTTCAAAAAGTCAGCAACATCATTGCCCGAGGTGAAACAATTATCCTCACCATGGAGCATAAAGGCACGAATGTCGTTGTCTGCTTCACCTTCGATCAGGTATTCTGTCAGTTGTTTATACATATTAAGATCAAGTGCATTGCGTTTATCTGGGCGATTAAAGCTGATAATACGAACGCCCTGATCATCCCGAACCTGTATATGACTCATGGGTTGTTTTCCTTTACGACGACATTGGGTAGACATGGAGTTTAAGACATTGAAACCGATATTCAAACAGATGTTTAATTTTGTCGCATTATCCTGTGCCTCATTTTCTGTTTTCGCTAACGTAGTGATGACCGAAGGTCATGTCCGTGCAATGCCTGATACAGTACCAAATACCGCCGCTTACTTTACGCTGGAGAACCATAGCGATAAAACGGTTCGCCTCACCGGAGTGACCACTGAGGTCGCAAAGGAAGCACAATTACATACCATCATCGAAGAACAAGGCATGGTAAAGATGCGCCATGTTGAAGGTTTCGATATTCCCTCCCACGGAAAATTAACCCTCTCGCCGTCTGGAGAGCATGTGATGCTCATCGGACTCAAAGCCCCATTAGCCCTAGATCAGCAAGTTAAACTGCAGTTAGCGTTTGACGATGGCGAGAATCTAACGATTACATTGCCTGTTGCTAAGCAGGCCGACAATGCTGCTGAACATGAGCATCATCACCATCATTAAGGAGTCACTTGATGCAAATAACATGGAAGAAGGTCACCGGAGTTGGTTTATTTGTTGTTTTAATTGGTTATCTAGTCAGTGTGTGGTGGAGTATTGAACCCGATACCCTGACACCACAACAGCTGACGGCCACAGAGAAGAATGTCGTGGGTTATGCAACCACTACGTCGTTGATCCTGACCGTTGAAACACTGCTGGATAAGCAGGGCGGCTGGTTATCGAACGATGTGATGCCACCTTCGATTTTTATGGATAACATGCCCGCGTTTGAGTACGGCGCTTTAGAGCAAGTCCGTGATTTAGCACTGATTATGCGTAAAGAGTTTAGTCGCTCTCAGTCTCAATCCGCTGCGGATAAGGACTTAAGCGAAGCGCAGGCTAAACTGAACATCGACCATACCAGTTGGTTAGTGCCCAGCGCTGAGAGCGAATACCGCGATGGGGTTAAGCTGCTCAAGCTATATCGCGCGCGCATGATGGATCCAAACAATCAGGATGCCCAGTTTTACGCCCGTGCCGACAACCTTAACGAGTGGCTCAAAGAAGTCCAAAAACGCTTAGGCAGTATGTCGCAACGTTTATCGGCGAGTGTTGGCCAGGAACGATTAAATACCGATTTAGCCGGCGACAATGCTGCGCGCCAATCGACCCCGAATTTAGCCAGCCATCAGGTGAAAACCAGCTGGTGGAAAATTGATGATGTGTTCTATGAGAGCCGTGGTGCCTCGTGGGCACTGCTGAATTTTATGCGTGCAGTCGAAGTCGACTTTGCTGACGTATTGAAAAAGAAAAATGCTGAGGTCAGCCTGAAACAGATCATTCGTGAGCTGGAGGCAACTCAACAAACGGTTTGGAGCCCTGTGGTACTTAATGGCAGTGGTTTCGGTCTAGTCGCTAATCATTCATTGGTTATGGCTAACTATGTGTCCCGTGCGAATGCCGCGGTGATTGATTTAACGAACTTGCTATCTCAAGGTTAATTATGAAAAAAACACTCCTCGCCAGTGCGGTATTAGGATGCTTAATGGCCACTTCAGCCCAAGCGGCTACTGTGGTTGGATTCAAAATTGGTGGCGATTACTGGCGCGCCGATACCAGCGGTACTTTTTCCGATAAAGGTCAGCCACAACAAGGGTTTGACTACAGTTCATCGGCACAAGGTAGCTACTGGATTGCGGTTGAGCATCCGCTGCCATTTATCCCGAATCTTAAAATTCGTGAAAATAGCTTAGATCAGAAGGGCAGTCTGGCTAACGCTGACTTCAGCTTCAATGGCCATGATTTTACTGGCAATGTGACCAGCTATACCGATCTGAGCAACACCGATTTTGTGCTGTATTACGAGTTGCTGGATAACGACATTCTGTCTTTGGATCTCGGTGCTGCCTATAAGCTGATGAACGGTTCTCTGCGCGTTCAAGATGCGGGTCATCCAGAAGAGAAAGACGTCGATAGCGGCATTGTGATGGGTTATGCCAGTACGCACGTAAGCATGCCAGGCCTTGGGTTATTCGGCTTTGCGGATTTAATGCTTGGGGTAAACGAGTCTAACGTACACGACTATGCTATCGGCTTAGGCTGGGAGTTTGACGGCGTGGCGGTGGATACCCGTGTGCGTGTGGGTTACCGTGAGTTTGCCTTCGATGTGAACAACTTCTCTGGCATCAGCGCCGATACTAAGTTTGAAGGCTATTTCGCCGGTGTTGAAATTGATTTCTAAGCGCTAGCGCTAATGAATCAGCCATAAAAAACCGCCATTAAGGCGGTTTTTTTATGGGAGGTATTGCTATCTTATTCGGCTTTTAGACCGTTGTTGATAGAGATAACATCGTCTTCATTTAATGTACCAGCAGCTTGTTTCAACGCAATAATTGAGTTGATGTAGCTATAGCGTGCATCCGACAATTTACGTTTTGAGTCGTACAGGTCACGGGTACGGTTCAGCACGTCAACAATGGTACGAGTACCGACTTCGAAGCCCGCTTGTGTTGCCTTTAACGCACTCTCAGATGAGATTACTGACTGCTCATAGGCACGGATTGAGCTGATTGAAGCACCTACGTTGTTGTAGTTGTTACGAACGTTTTTCACCACACTACGGTAGGTTTGCTCTAACTTCTCGCTCGCTTCCACGTATTGGAATTGTGCTTCTTTGACCTGTGAAGTGACTTTAAAGCCTTCGAAAATCGGAATGCTTAAGTTCACACCAACGTTCACATTGTCAAAATCTGGCTCATTTACGTCGCCCGTTTTTTGCTCTAACCCTTTGTTATAGCCAGCGTTTAGGCTAAGAGATGGCATATGGCCCGCTTTGTAGAGGCTAATGGTCTCTTGAGCGATATCTTTACCGATGCGTTGAGTCATCAGATCGACGCTATTGGTTTCAGCAATCTTTAGCCACTCACTCGATGAGGTAGGTGCTGGTGTTACCGCAGAGAAACGGTTGGTGTCGAGCACATTAATGGTCTTGTGATCGATACCTGTGATTTCACGCAGGGCTTCGTAGCTGTTGGCTAGTGTGTTTTCAGCCAAAATTTCAGTCGCCGAGGCTAAGTCATACTGAGCTTGCGCTTCATGTACGTCGGTAATCGCAGTTAAACCTACGGCAAAACGTTGTTTTGTCTGCTCGAGTTGACGCTCAATCGCACGTTTTTCTGCGCCTTGGAACTCGTAGTTATCTTTTGCCGTTAATACATCGAAGTAGGCTTTAGTCACACGAGTGATCAAATTTTGCAGTGCTGATGCATAGGTCGAATCGGCTTGAGAAGCGGCTTTTTCGGCAAGGCTTAAGCCAACCCAAGCGCTGTGATCATAGATCACTTGGTTCAGCTTTAGGCTACCGGTCAATCCACTGGTATCGCTCTTAGGATCATTCCATGCTTTGTCATAACCCACGTTAGCGCTGATGGTCGGTAACAGTGGTGCACGGTTTTGTTCGATCTTTTCAAACAAGGCATTACGCTGAGCTTGTGCTTGTAATACTAGCGGGTCGCTCGTCAGTGCTTGTTGATATATTTGCAGTAAATCATCTGCTTGAACCGCTTGAGCGGAAGCCGCGAGAGTTAATGCTGCGCATAGAGAACGGATCTTAAATTTCATTTGCTGTCCTTATTAGACAAATTCTCCCAAAGGAGAAATATGTAACTTCGTTTAGACTAAGTAATGCCTTTACCAAGGCGGTTTGCGCTTCCCGACGCTTCCCGATACAGCTAAAACTTAATGTCGTAGAGTCTAAAAACTCCCACACGTTCAAGTCAACTGCGAAGTGTAACAGATTTTATTTTAAAAATGAGCCAAATTGCCTTGATAATAGGCGAAAATTTAACGCTTAAGGATTGAAATATGAAGCCTGCTGGTTTTTCGCAAACAGATGTGGAAATTCTCGAGAAAAAGTCGCTGTATCAAGGTTTTTTCGCCCTCGAACAGTTCACTTTTAAACACAAATTATTTGCTGGTGGTTGGAGCAAACCCGTGACCCGTGAAGTGTTCGAGCGTGGCCATGCAGTGGTGGTCCTGCCCTATGATGCTGCGCGTGACAAGATTGTTTTAATTGAACAAATTCGTTTTCCTGCATTAGCGACCACTAAATCTCCTTGGCTAATGGAGTTGGTCGCGGGTATGATTGCGCCCGACGAAACGCCGCTGGATGTTGCGCACCGCGAACTGCTGGAAGAAACCGGCTTGACTGCCCGCAATATGCATTATGTGAATAGTTATCTGGCAAGTCCTGGTGGCAGTACGGAGCGTTTCTATTTCTATTGGGCCGAGGTGGATTCATCCTTGGCGCAAGGTCTGCACGGATTAGCTGACGAACACGAAGATATTCGATTGCATGTGTTAGACCGTGAGGATGCCTATAATCAGGTCGTCAACGGGGCAATAGACAATGCGTCGACCGTAATTGGATTGCAGTGGTTGCAATTAAACTATCAGCAACTGGTTAAAGTTGGATAAAGGTTTGGCTACTTCAACATCGCACCGAAAACCGCGCTACCAACCTAACGTGAGCGACTTTTTAGCGCTATGCGGGCGTAACTACGGCTATATGCAGAAGTGGTTACCGCTCGATATTGAAGTGGGCCAGTCTTGGCAACTCGAAGGTGAAGCGGGTGTATTAGTAATCCGTATTTTAGAAAATACCAAATACACTCAATTAGTTGAGATCTCACGCCCGGTTAAAATCATGGAGTTTATTAATACTCCCAAGGTGTTAGTGAGAATTTATCATGATGCTAAATTAGCAGAAGTGTTAACTGGTCAACAGATTTACCAATTGCGCCCAGTGTATGATTATCCCAATTTACGCATGTATCATAGCGATGAAAAGTACCAGGTTAATGCATTCCTGGGGGAGTTATTGAAGATTGGCTGCCAACAACGTTTGGTGTGTCAATCTTAGAATTGGGTATTCAATGTGCTGAAAGAGGCTGTCTCTTACTCAATAGCTGAAGAAGAAAGTGTGCGCATAGTGCAAGTCACTGATCCGCACCTTTTTGCCGATCCTGAGGCGCAGTTATTAGGGGTCAACACCAGTAAAAGTTTTGCTGCTGTACTTAATACGATCCGCGCTGTCGACTATCCAGCGCATCTGATGTTAGCCACGGGCGATTTAAGCCAAGATTATTCCCCCGAATCCTATCGTCAATTCGTGGCCGCAGTCGCGCCGCTCAACTTACCTTGCCATTATCTTCCGGGTAATCATGATGATCCGCGGATCATGTATCTGCATATGCAGGGCGAGCGGATTTTTGGTCAGCAGCGTATCCTTGCGGGTAAATGGCAAATCTTGATGCTGGACTCCACCGTGCGGGGAAAGCCCGGCGGCAATATGGCCGAGAGTCAATTCGAACTCATTGAACAGGCCATTGCCGCGCATCCAGACCGCCACACTCTACTGGTGATGCACCATAACCCTATTTTGGTGAATTGCGCTTGGTTAGACCAACATTGCATGGATAACGGCACTGAGTTTCTCAGACGTGTCGCACAATACCCACAGGTTAAGGGGTTACTCTGGGGCCATGTGCATCAACAGTTGGATACCGACTACGACGGTCCCCATGGCCCACTGCAATTAATGGCAACGCCTTCTACTTGTATCCAGTTTAAACCGCAATCGCCTTATTTTGCCCTCGATGGACTGCAACCCGGTTATCGTTTGCTGGAGCTGAAGGCCGATGGTAGCATCTGCACTAATGTGTATCGCGTGCCGGGAAATCTGTTTTCCCCCGATAAAGATTCCAGCGGTTATTAACGCGAGTGACCGCAGCTTGAGGAACTATGCTGCTCTATATTCACGGATTCAACAGTTCACCTTTCTCCGATAAAGCGGTGATGACGGCGCAGTATATGGCCGAGCATCACCCTTCCTTAGCCTTCCATCAACCGCAATTACCCAATACACCTAAGGCCGCCATGGCCTTGCTGCAGCAATATGTTGAGGCTGCCAAGCAAGCGGGCGAGCCACTCAATTATATCGGTTCATCCTTGGGGGGATATTTTGCGAGTTACTTGGCAGAGCTGTACGGTGGCCGCGCTGTGCTGGTGAATCCGGCCGTTAAGCCCTTTGAGCTGTTTGATGAATTTATGGGGCCGCAATTTAACCCTTATACCGAAGAGCATTATCAGGTATTGCCGGAGCATAAGCTGGAAGTGGCTGAATTTAATACGGCTGTTATCCGCAATCCCGATCGTTTTTTGGTACTATTGCAAACGGGTGATGAAGTGCTGGATTATCGAGAAGCACTGCATAAGTATCACCATTGCCAGTTACGGATTGAATCCGGTGGCGATCACAGTTTTGTGGGTTATGAGCGATATCTGCAAACTGTAAGCCAATTTTTACACTTACCTTGACAAATAGTCGTCCAGAGCCGCAACATGGCCGGATATAACAACTTATAGCGTACACTATGACGAATCAATACACCTCTGACGCCATTGAAGTTCTTAACGGACTCGACCCAGTTAAACGCCGTCCAGGTATGTATACCGATACCACCCGACCTAACCACTTAGGCCAAGAGGTCATAGATAACAGTGTGGACGAGGCCTTAGCGGGCCACGCCACCAAAATCGAAGTTGTGCTCCATACCGATAATTCCCTTGAAGTCACCGACGATGGTCGGGGGATGCCGGTCGATATTCACCCTGAAGAAGGCATTCCCGGGGTCGAGCTGATCCTCACTAAACTGCATGCTGGCGGTAAATTTTCGAATAAAAATTACCAATTCTCCGGTGGTTTGCACGGTGTGGGGATTTCGGTGGTTAACGCCCTGTCTCGCCGCGTCGAAGTGACGGTACGCCGCGATGGCCAAGTGTATGATATTGCTTTTGAAAATGGCTTTAAAGTTGAAGAGTTAAAAGTTACTGGTACTTGCGGTCGTCGCAATACTGGTACCCGAGTGCATTTCTGGCCCGATGCCAGTTATTTCGATTCGGCGAATTTTTCCAACTCTAAACTCATCTATTTGCTGCGCGCCAAGGCCGTGTTGTGTCCGGGTCTTAGGATCAAATTTACCAATAAGCACACCAATGAAGTTCATGAGTGGTACTACGAGAGTGGTTTAACCGATTATCTCAAGGCGGCGGTTGGCGATAATTTAATGCTGCCAGAAGAGCCCTTTATCGGCAGCTTTAAAGGCCAAATTGAAGCCGCTGATTGGGCCATTACTTGGCTGCCTGAAGGTGGCGATGCGATTAATGAAAGCTATGTTAACTTGATCCCAACGCCATTGGGTGGAACCCACGTGAACGGTTTCCGCCAAGGTTTGCTGGAGTCGATGCGCGAGTTTTGTGAGTTTCGCAATCTGATCCCCCGCGGCATCAAGCTGTCGCCTGAGGATATTTGGGATCGCGCCGCCTTCATTCTCTCGGTGAAGATGCAAGATCCGCAGTTTGCCGGTCAAACCAAAGAGAAACTCTCGAGCCGTCAAAGCTCGGCTTTTGTTTCTGGCATTGTGCGTGATGCGTTTTCACTGTGGCTCAACTCGAATACCGAATTGGCCGAGTCGCTGGCGGACATGTGTATTAACAACGCCCAGCGCCGCTTAAAAGCCGCGAAAAAAGTGGCCCGTAAAAAAGTCACCTCTGGCCCGGCATTACCGGGTAAATTGACCGACTGTAGCGGCCAAGATCCGATGCGCGGCGAACTCTTCTTAGTGGAAGGGGACTCTGCGGGCGGCAGTGCCAAGCAGGCGCGCGACCGTGAGTTTCAGGCCATTATGCCGCTGCGTGGTAAAATCCTAAACACGTGGGAGGTGGATGCTTCACAGGTGTTGGCCTCGCAGGAAGTGCATGACATCTCTGTGGCGATTGGTTGCGATCCCGATAGCAACGATATCTCAGAGCTAAGATACGGCAAGATTTGTATCCTTGCCGACGCGGACTCCGACGGGCTACATATTGCAACTTTACTCTGCGCCCTGTTTCTGAAACATTACCGTGTGCTGGTCGAACAGGGCCATGTCTATATCGCTATGCCACCGCTGTTCCGTATCGATATAGGTAAGGATGTTTACTACGCCTTAGATGAGGCTGAAAAAGAAGGTATTCTCGACCGTATTACTGCCGAGAATAAAAAGGGTAAGGTCCAAGTTACACGCTTTAAAGGTCTGGGTGAGATGAACCCGCTGCAATTGCGTGAAACGACTATGGATCCAAACACTCGCCGTTTAGTTCAGTTAACCATTGATGATGTAGAAGAAACTGACTCACTGATGGATATGTTGCTGGCTAAGAAACGTTCGCCCGATCGTAAAAACTGGCTCGAGGATAAGGGTGACATGGCGGTACTTTAATGTTGTGCACTATTGCCGATAACAATAAAACTTAGGCATAAAGAAAATTACCATGTTGTATATAAAAACTAATAATTATAAATATTTAAGGGTGTTCTCTTCCTTCGGGGCCCTACTAGCGAGTTTGGCATTATTAACGAGCCAGGCGGCGATAGCGGGGTCTCAGTCGATCATGATTACCGTGTCGAAGGGATTTGGTTTATCCCTTTATGCCTCCGATCTCGGGGATGCAAAGCAGATAGCCATGGGCTCGAATGGTACGCTCTTTGTGGGCTCCAATAAGAGTGGCACTGTGCATGCGCTCGTTGACAGCAATCAAGATGGCCGCGTCGATAAACGTTATGTGATTGCCAAAGGGCTGGAATCTCCTGATGCGATCGCCTTCCATAATGGCGATCTTTTTGTTGCGACAGAAAACCGCATCGTACGTTTTATTGATATCGAGCAGCGCTTACGTCGACCCAGTCGCCCTAAAGAAATCTATAGCGATTTGCCTGAATCCGATAAGAAAAGCACCCGTGCGATGAATTTTGGCCCCGATGGCAGGTTGTATGTCTCTATCGGCGCACCGTGTAACGTATGTGAGGCGAGTGCGCCCTACAGCAGCATTATAGCGATCAATGTGGATACGGGCGCCAGTGAGCAAATAGCGCTGGGCGTACGGGATGCGACCGGATTTGACTGGTCTCCCCAAGATGGCAAGTTATGGTTTGCCGACCAAGGCCGTGATTGGATGGGGGATAACTTACCACCCGATGAAATCAACCGCATCGATGTGGTCGGTAGCCATTATGGATTCCCCTATTTGCACGCCTCGTCCGTGGTTGAGCCAGCCTACGAAAAACCGAAGAATTTAAAAATTACCGTCCCAGTATATGAACTGCCGGCACATGTGGCGCCCACGGGACTGGCGTTTTATCGCGGCAAGCAATTCCCTGAAATGTATCATAATCAACTCTTTGTCGCCGAAAATGGTTCGTGGAACCGTTCGAGCAAAGTGGGTTATCAAATCGTCATGTTGAAGCTTGAGAATCAGCAGGTGGTGAGTCGTGAAACCGTAGTCAGTTTCCTCGACGGTGAGTTTCCCGTTGCCCGTCCCTATGCCTTGTTGTCGGCAGACGATGGTGCTATGTACATTTCGGATGATTTAAAAGGTAACGTGTATCGACTGTTTTATAAGGATGGCGATACGACTGAAGAACCACAGGAACTAGAAGAAAATGAGTGACGCGATCAAGTTAAGCTTAGATGGCGTAGAGCAGATGCCCCTGCGGCGCTTTACCGAAGAAGCTTATCTGAATTATTCCATGTACGTCATCATGGACCGAGCCTTGCCCCATATTGGTGACGGGCTTAAGCCTGTACAACGGCGGATTATTTATGCAATGAGTGAGCTCGGTTTATCGGCTCAATCAAAGCATAAAAAATCAGCTCGTACAGTGGGTGACGTATTAGGTAAGTACCATCCCCATGGCGATATTGCCTGTTATGAGGCGATGGTGCTGATGGCGCAGCCATTTTCCTATCGTTATCCACTGGTAGATGGTCAAGGAAACTGGGGGGCACCAGACGATCCTAAGTCATTTGCAGCAATGCGTTATACCGAGGCGCGCCTGTCGAAGTTTTCTGAGCTGTTATTATCTGAGCTGGGACAAGGTACGGTTGACTGGGGGGCGAACTTCGATGGCACGTTAAAAGAGCCCAAAGTGCTGCCTGCACGTTTACCCCATATTTTGCTGAACGGGATTACTGGTATTGCGGTGGGCATGGCGACAGATATACCGCCCCATAATGCCAGAGAGTTAGTGAATGCCTGCGTTGCGCTTTTGGACGATCCCAAACTCGACCTTGCGCAGTTGATGGGCTATGTGCCTGGGCCTGATTATCCGACCGAGGCCGAGATCATCACGTCAGCGGCTGACATTGCCAAAGTCTATGAGACGGGCCGTGGCTCCATAAAAGCCCGCGCCGTGTATAGCGTCGATGCTGGTGAGATAGTGATCACCGCGCTGCCGCACCAAGCCAGTAGTGGTAAAATTTTAGAGCAAATCGCCGCCCAGATGCAGGCGAAAAAATTGCCTATGGTGGCGGACTTACGTGATGAGTCCGACCATGAAAACCCGGTGCGACTGGTGGTAGTGCCGCGCTCAAACCGCGTCGATTGCGACCAACTTATGGCGCACTTGTTTGCGACCACAGATCTTGAGAAAAGCTTTAGGGTAAACCTTAACGTACTGGGACTCGATGGTCGCCCACGGGTGAAGGGGCTAAAAGACTTATTAACCGAATGGTTAGAGTTCCGTGTCGATACCGTAAGACGTCGCCTCGAGTATCGCCTCGATAAAGTGCTGGCACGGTTACATATCCTCGAAGCTTTGATGATTGCCTTCCTCAATATCGATGAAGTGATTGAAATCATTCGCTTCCATGATGAGCCAAAGACCGAGTTAATGGCGCGCTTTAACCTGACGGATAGGCAAGCAGAAGCCATCCTCGAGTTAAAATTACGTCATTTAGCCAAGTTAGAAGAGTTTAAAATCAAGGCCGAGCAGAATGAGCTTGAAGCCGAGCGTGAGAAATTAGAGCAGTTATTAGGCTCAGATCGTCGCTTAAAAACCTTGATCAAGAAAGAATTAATTCAAGATGGCGAAACCTATGGCGACGATCGCCGCTCACCGATTGTTGAGCGCCATGAGTCCCGTGCCTTAACCGAGCAAGAGCTGACGCCGAGCGAGCCAGTGACAGTGGTGTTATCTGAAAAAGGCTGGGTGCGTTGTGCTAAGGGCCATGATATCGATGCCGAGTCTTTGTCCTATAAAGCTGGCGATCAATATCTATGCAGTGCGATGGGGCGCAGCAATCAGGCGGCGGTATTTATCGATTCATCGGGCCGTGCCTTTGCCACCGATAGTCATAGCCTGCCATCGGCACGCAGCCAAGGTGAGCCAATCACTACGCGCTTTAATATGGCGCCGGGTGAAACCATGCAGCATGTGATTTTGGGTGAAGACGAGCAATGTTTCCTGCTCGCCACCGATGCGGGTTACGGGTTTATCTGTACTTACAATGATATGGTTTCGCGCAACAAGGCGGGTAAAGCCCTGTTAAGCTTGCCGACGAATGCTAAGTCCTTACCGCCGAGACCGATTGACCGTAATCGCGAGATGTCGATTCTAGCCATCACCAATGAAGGCCGTATGTTGCTGTTTTCATTGGAGGCATTGCCGCAATTGTCTAAGGGCAAAGGGAACAAGATTATCGGCATTCCAAGCGAACGTGCTAAGAACCGTGAAGAACTGATGACCCATTTACAGTTAGTGCCAGCCGACACACCAGTGACCCTATGGGCAGGTAAGCGTAAACTCACCTTAAAACCGAGCGATTTAGAGCATTATCGTGGTGAACGTGGCCGCCGTGGCGCTAAGTTACCGCGCGGGTTACAGCGTGTTGATAGCGTGGAATTAGGCGAAGGCGCAGAGGTTTTACCAAGCATTTAACTGTTAATTTGAGCTTGTGTAAGCTGTAATCGAAACAGGTTAATCAAAGCCACTTAAGTGTCACTTGAGTGGCTTTTTTTATGACTAGAGTTATGCGCTAAAGAATCACTTATCTTAAATACAAGGCATAAAAAAACCTACCGCAAGCGGTAGGTTTTTATTAGTTAATATCCGAAAGGATATTAGAAGTCGTAACGTACGCCTACAGAGAATACGTTGTCGTCTTGTAAGTCAACTTTATTACCCGCTACGACATGATCACCACGGTACATTGCGTATTGGCCATATACCATAGTTGATTTAGATAAACGGTAGTCTGCACCAACGTTGAAGTTTTGCACGCTGATATCAGTACCAGTTGCGCCACCTTTGTTTACGTTTTTGTAGTAGTTACCGAAACCAGCTTCGTCTGAACCGTATTCAGCTTTCAGGTTAACACCGTTTAAGGTGTAAACTACGTTCACGAAGTAAGTGTTACCGTCAACAGAGCTGTCAGTTACGCTTTCAGAGTTTTGGAATAAACCACCAACTTTGAAATCACCAAATTTAACTTGAGCTACACCACGGTATGCGTCAACACCAGCAATACCTTTGTTGTAAGCAACTGCTACATAGTAGTTTTGCTCTTTAAACTTGCTATCACCCAGAGTCGCGCTCAGAGCGTATAAGCTTTCGTTAGTTTTAGCAGTAGTGTCATTATCGTCGAACAGGTAAGTTGCGTTTAATGTCACTAAGTCAGCGATTTTTGGAGAGTAGTACCAAACACCATCAGCGCTACGAGTTTGAGCACTTACTAAACGGTCGATATCCGCGTTGGTGTTACCAAATACGTCAACCGCGCCTTCAGCTTGTTTGAATACAGTGTCGTTACGACCCACTAACACAGTACCTGCGTTAGTTTTTAAACCTAAGTAAGTGTTACGAGCTTTGAAAACATCACCAGTGCCAGAAGTGTTTTCAACTTGGAATTCCATTTGATAAACAACATCATAGCCATCAGCGATCTTTTCAGAACCTTTAACACCTAATAGAGAGAAGTTGTTTTCTAAATAGGTACCAGCGTTGTTCTCATCGGCATAGTTTGCGTCTAAGCCGTTAGTACCAGATTGTAGAGTTGCACCTGTCTCAGTATTGGTTACTGCAAGCTCTAAACGACCGTAGAAGCTTGGGCCTTCGGCTAGCGCGCCGAATGAAGCCAGTGCCAGTACTGATGCAACTGATGCAGAGATGAATGTCTTTTTCATGTTTTGTGCTCCCTCGAACCTAAGTTCTTTTCCATTTTTCATGGTTTTTGTGTGGTTTAACACATTTGTTACTGGAATCGGTAACAAAGTTGCCGCCGATTTTTACAGTTTTACGACTTACTGGCTGTGTTGCAGATCATGTTTTTGGCTCTCCTTGTCCGTATTCGGGGTTTTTTAGGATATTTCCCTATATCTCAACCGCAAATCGGCGTAAAAGTGGTAAAACGGTATTTTTCACTTACTACTAAAGAGGTAGGTAAAGCGCCAAGGCTTAAGTGAGTCGGCGACGCTAACTGTAGCATATACTAATGTTGTCGCAAGTTTGTCATAAATGGGGAGAGAGAGTGCTATTTAGTATGAGGTACAATAAAAAAGCGGCCAAAGCCGCTTTTTTATCAAATATCATCACTTTTGAATTAGGATAATACTATTAGAAATCAATACGTAAACCTACAGTAAACACATTGTCATCTAAGTCTTGTTTTGTACCTGCTAGCATAAGGTCGCCGTCGAAGCGAGTGTAGTGACCATAGACCATAGTCTTAGTACTGAGTCGGTAATCTGCGCCTACACTGAGCTGTTGCAGGTCAACATCGCTGACTTGCTCAAGGTTGCCACTGTCTTGGCTGCCGACAAAACGGCTGACATATTTACCTAAACCTGAGTCATCTTTGCCGTAAACCAACTTAAATTTCACATCACCCATCAGATAAGCTGCATTGACAAAATAGGTCTCACCCGAGAGGTTGGAGAATCTATCATCAATATGCTCACTGTGCTGATAAATGGCACCAAAGAGAAAATCCCCAAATTTTGCTTGAGCCACACCACGGTAGGCTTCGATATTTTCGATACCATCGTTATAGGCGGCGGCCATATAGTAATTGTGGGTCTTGAAGGTTTTGTCGCCTAAGGTGGCGCTTAAGGCATACATTTGATCTTGGCTGTAAACTTCGTTACCTTGGCTATCGCGTTGATCGTAGTTGTCACTCATCAGATAGGTGGCGTTGAGGGTGATCAGATCGGCGATCTTAGGCGAATAATAGGAAATGCCATCGGCTGAGCGCGTTTGGCCTGCTAATAACAGGTCGATGTCGGCGTTGGTGTTGCCGAACAAATCAAAACCGCCTTCGGACGCTTTAAATACCGTATCGTTACGACCGGCTAACACTGTGCCGGCAACGCTTCTCATACCGAGGAAGGTATTACGTGCATTGAAGGTTTTATTCGAGTTATCAAAGTTTTCTACGCCAAATTCCATTTGGTAGATAATATCAAAGTAAGGGCTTACGCTTTCAGAGCCTTTGACACCCACCCATGAAAAGTTGTTTTCGAGTACTGTGCCCTCTTTCTGATTTTGAGCGGCATAGCCTTTTTCTGAGTCTGTGATACTCAGGTCGACATGACCATAAAATTCTGGGCCATCGGCTAGGGAGTTGAATGAGCAAAATGCGAGACTCGCGGTAATCGCTGTAGTGAGCAGATTCTTTTTCATCTTCATTTTCCTGTGCTTATATCATTATTTTATGCAGCAAGAGTCATCTCTTTTCGCTGCGGTTGGAGGCGCTTTGATGCAGCGCAGTGTGGCAGGTGAATGAATTTAAAATGTGATCAAGATCGCTTTGCGCTGAAAAGATACTGTTTTCAACATCATGTTTTACAAGGTGAAAACGCATTTTTAATCTGATTTTACCTAATGTATGGATGGGTGATTCAGGAAAGTGTTAATTACCACATTTGCGGTACTTTTGTATCTGAGTGCAACTAGGCATGCCTTGGCTGAGATAGATTTCGGTTTTTCGCCCAAATCGTATAAAATCCACGGCGCATTTTTATTGCGTTACGCTGCTGTAGATTGTCTTTCACATCCTCTAAGGGCGGCCATTGTTAGTTAGATATAAGGTAAGTATTGATGACTGAAGCCTATCAGAATCGCTTTGGTGGCATTGGCCGCTTGTACGGGCAAAAGGCGCTGGCTAAATTTGCCGCCTCCCATGTGGTGGTGATTGGCATTGGCGGCGTTGGCACATGGGCGGCTGAGGCGTTGGCGCGCAGTGGTATTGGCCAAATTACTCTGATTGATTTGGATGATATCTGCGTGACTAATACTAACCGTCAAATTCATGCACTGACATCGACGATTGGCGAGTCTAAAGTGGCGGTAATGGCGCAGCGGATCCGTGCTATCAATCCTGATTGCCAAGTGAATGAAGTGGAAGACTTTATTACAGTCGATAACCTCGGTGAGTATTTGCTCGGGGCAAAGGCTGGGGGCAATATTGATTATGTGGTTGATTGTATTGATGCCGTTAAACAAAAGGCGGCGCTGATTGCTTGGTGTAAACGTCAAAAAATTAAGATAGTGACGGTTGGCGGCGCGGGTGGTCAAACCGATCCTACGCAAATTCAGCTTACCGATCTAGCTAAGACCTACCAAGATCCTTTACTGGCCAAAGTGCGTAATATTCTGCGCCGTGAATATAACTTCTCTAAGAATGTGCAGCGCCGTTTTGCCGTCGATGCGGTGTTTTCCAGCGAGCAATTAGTTTATCCCCAGGCCGATGGTTCCGTGTGTAACAGCAAGGCTAGCGCAGATGGCTCGATGCGTATGGATTGTGCCTCAGGTTTTGGCGCCGTCACTATGGTGACAGGCACCTTTGGCTTTGTAGCAGCAAGCCGCGTACTCGCTAGGCTCGCCCAAATTGCAAATGAACCTGCCGTAGATGAATAAGCGGCGAATCAATAAGATAAAGTCCCAAGGTTAAAAACTAAATCCACAGCCAATGCTGTGGATTTTTGTTTAGTGGCACCAGAGTTTGCTTTATTCGCCTTCCACAGGCTCAACTTGCCATCAAACTCGTATCAAACACTCCATCAAATCGTAAAGTCATGGTGTGTGGTGAGTTTGGGCGAATCGCATTGGGTGAGGGGAATGCGGATATTAAATTGTGCGCCGCCCAGTTGTGAGTCTGCTTGATAGTTCATGGTGCCCTTTAGCAGCGTGGCGGCATTGAAGGCGGCGGATAAGCCTAAGCCTGTGCCACCTTTACTCCTGCTGGTGGTAAAGAAGGGCTCAAACATATGCTCTGCCACCTCGGGTGGAATGGCAATCCCATTGTTTTCAATGCTGATATTCACATAGTCTTGCTCTAGCTTGGCCGTAATTTGGATCAGATTATCTTCTCTATCCTGAAAGGCATGGGTGAAGGCATTAGAGAGAATATTACTGACGATTTGATTGAGTAGGCTGACATTGGTCTGGATGTTGAGCGCAGAATTAACCTGTAGCTGAGTTTGGGCTTTGACCTTGGGATACATAATTAAGGTCGATTCTAAAATCTCCTTAAGCTGACGTTGCAGATTGATACATTGATGTTCTTCGTGGCTACGGTCGATGGCGATCGTTTTAAATTTTTGGATCAGGCTACTGGCCTTACTGATATTACGAACTATCAACTCACAGCTTTCTTGGTACTCATCTAAAATGGCGTTGATTTCATCTAGAGTGGCATGCTCGCTATGTATAAGCTCGATAAGCTCTTCGATATGACTCAGTTGGGTACTGGCCGCCGTCAAACAAATGCCGATAGGTGTATTGATCTCATGGGCCACTCCCGAGACTAAACCGCCCAATGCCGCCATTTTTTCCTGCTCGACTAACACTTGCTGCGCCCGTTTCAGCGCCGTTAATGATTGCTCTAATTCCTGTGTTCTTTCTTTGACTTGCCTTGCGAGTTCTTCCTTATAACTGCGTTCGAGCGTCAGTAAGCGTTCTCTATCCTCTAAGGCAGTTTGCAATTCGGTTTTAGAGCGTTTTAAGGCTGCGAATGAGCCGCGCAGTTGCGACTGCATATTGTTGATGGCATCGGCAACTTGGGTGAATTCATCGACTTTTTGTTTGCGATCGAAGGCTAATGGCTCGACATCGGTATCGAGATCGATGCGTTTGCAGTAATTACTGAGTTTGTCTAAGTGTTTAGTAATGTTGTACCAGACTAAAAACAGAATAAATCCAGCGACTAAGAAGGTTTTTATCGCATTAGAGAGCAAGATCAGAATGGCTTTATCGTAGAGGCGTTGGTAAATGGCATCCATATCCACTTGAACCTCTAAAGTGCCGACATTAATGCTGTCAGTTGGCGACTTATAGACCAGAGGAAATACTTTATTGAGAGTATGGGTTGGCTTCTCATTGCCGGCGTTCCACGATTGGCCGCTATCATCTTTTATCGAAATGTAATTAATATCAGGTAGTTGGATTAAACCATTTAACTGGGTATTAATCAGTCTTTCATCGATAACCCAAATACTGGCGGCGAGTACATCGAGGTTGGCTTTTTCAATATTGGAGAATACGCGGTCAATACGAGTCACATCGCCGCGATAGTCGTTAATCAGCTGATAGGCCGTTGTCACTAAGGTGATGAGGGAACTAAAGAGGATAATAGACAAGGTGAGATGCCTGCCTATCGGGCTTTTAATAAATTGGCTAAAGAAAGTCGGCATCTTAAATTATCTATAGCTAATAGCGAGTTGGATGCTTATAAGCATAGACTCAAGCATCCAGATTGTGCATTTTATCCCCATGAAATATCCCGCAATTTTGACAGATACACTGGCATCAAACTTGCTTGATGCCGTCTAAGTTCAATTTTTTGTCGCTGGGATAAGACTATGATTAAATTCAAACTGGATTCAGTGAAATTGTTTAGCCCTAAAAAGATGATGTTTCGAGTCATGCTGTGGCTAATGGTAAGCTGCGCTGTGTTATTGGCGATCCCATCCAATGTGCTTGCCATGCTGGCGTTGGATAAGTTTGTTCCCGAGCATGCCCATTTTGTTGGCCTAGGGCTGATTATCTCCATTGCTTATTTCTTAACGCAGCTATTGAACCTTGGCTTAGATGAATCGATTCGTCACTTGAGTGATAAACGAATGATCGAAACGATTGAGGCTAAGGTCAATTTGATGGATCGTGCCGAGCGCGCTTTATTACGGGAGTTCTTTTTACAGGGGGCCACCATTTTGACATTGCCGCAAAATGAACCCGCAGTAAAAAGCTTGCTGAATGCCTGCATCCTCGAATGTTTAGGCAATGAGCGCCATTATGCGATCCAAGGTCCTACGGCGGATTATAAAATTTCGATGAAGGCACGCATGTATCTGAATCGTGGTGTATTGCGTTTACCCGCAGGAGAGCCGAGCCAGGAAGAAATGCAGCATTTGATTAAAGCGCGCCCGCAGTTTTTAAATGGGGTAGTGCAAAGCCGTAAACACGCCGCTTAATGCAGGTTGTGTGCTAAAGCAGAAATCATAGGCACAAAAAATGGGGGTTAGATTAACCCCCATAACAACGTGCAATTTTTACAATGAACAGAATAACAATTTGGAAGCAAAAACTACGATTGTTGCGCGGACTTCACAATGAACATCCAAGTGATATAAGAAATTATCCCTATAGTGCTAAAGATAACGATCATTGAGAGTAAACCAATTGGGTTACCGAACATTAAATCTAACCAAAATGCCATGATTGAAATCCTCTTTCCTGTGAAGTCCCCTCTACACTAGCGTCCTTAATGTTTCTAAATACTGATCCTGATCAATAAAAATCCGACATCTTAAAACAAAGTTGTAACTACAAGTTAACTATGTGATGTGGTTCAAATTTAGGCTTGAATGAAATAGCACTTATCTCTATTGTCTTGGCTTTGTTTCTTGTCTCGTTAAGAACTAGTCTTAAGAGTGTCAGTCACGAAATGATATTGAGATCTGAACTTTACCTAACGAGTTGTTGATTGAGTCGACTGCATTTTGGAAGGAGCCAAAAATGGCCAATGTTACAGCTAAGAATGGCACCATGGGCTACGGTATTATCTTTGCGCCTATGGTCTTACTCTTATATCCCCTCTATTGTTTAGTCACTAGTGCGCATTGGGTGGCGACGCTCTGTTTAATTGCTCTTGCCGTGATTCTCTTTTTAAACATTAACAAATTAATCCGTAACTTAAGGCATTTAGAACGCGCAGCTCATCATTTGGGTGATGGGGATTTAAGTTATCAGCTCGATGAGAAAGATGCGGGTGTGTTTATCAAGGTCGTCCACAGTATCAACCGCATGGGCGAGGATGTTAGTCGCACGATTCTCTCCCTCGTCGATACCAGCGAGTGGATGAAGAAAGTCGCGACCGATATCAAAGCGATCAGCGAGCAGGCAAAACAGGGCGTACTCGAGCAGGAACGTCAAACCGAACTGGCAGCAACGGCCATGACGCAGATGGTCTCCACAGTACAAGAAGTGTCACAAAATGCCGCCAGTACGGCACGAGCGGCCGATATTGCCCAAGGTTCGGCGAAACATGGTGATGAGCTAATTGGTACTATCGTAAATAAAATCAACGATATGAAATCGCAAATTCACCAAACTAAAGGCGTTATCGAACACCTTGCCGCCGATACTAATAGCATCAGCAGTATTATTGAAACCATCTCCCAAGTGGCGGAGCAAACAAATCTATTGGCGCTCAATGCGGCGATTGAGAGTGCGCGCGCCGGTGAACATGGCCGCGGCTTTGCGGTGGTTGCCGACGAAGTGCGTAACTTAGCTAAACGCACCTCAGAGGCTACCGCCGAAATTCAACAGCAGATCACAACCTTGCAAAAGGGCGCGCAGCAGAGCGTAGAAGTGATGCTTAAGAATG
Organism: Shewanella sp. 10B; assembly: GCF_023475885.1. Lineage (NCBI taxonomy): Bacteria > Pseudomonadati > Pseudomonadota > Gammaproteobacteria > Alteromonadales > Shewanellaceae > Shewanella > Shewanella sp. 10B. The sequence goes on along the minus strand of NZ_JAMDJO010000002.1, from coordinate 620,479 downwards.
TCACCATTGCCGACGAAACCGCCCTGATGGTGGAACAAGCTCATCAAGCCCTCGGGGATATAGTGACTCAGGTTGAAAGTATTACCGATATGTCCCACCAAATCGCTACTGCATCCGAAGAGCAACATGCGGTTGCCGAGGAAATTAACAAAAATATCAGTGTGATGGCCGATTTAGCCCTAAAAAATGCGCGCCATACCAACCACACCAACTTATCCAGCCTTAAGGTGTATAACATGTCGCAGGAAATTGGCTCCCTGCTGCATCGATTCCATGTGGATGCTAAGTTGTTTAATTCCAGCCAAGCTCAAAGTAAGTTATTTGTGAAATGGGGGCCCGAACTTGATATCGGCATGCCAGAGATTAACCGTCAGCACCAACGCTTAGTATCATTAATCAATGAATTACACCGGACGTTAAGTGAGGCATACGGACTCGAGGCGATTAAGCGCATCGTCCAAGGGCTGGTGGATTACACCGCGAATCACTTCTCCTATGAAGAAGAATTGTTTGCCCGTTTTGGCTATCCTCAAACCGTGGCCCATAAGGAAAAGCATGCCCAGTTGGTTGGTCAAGTGCTTGATTTTCAAAAGCGGGTAGGTAGAGGTGAAGATGTGGCCGATGAACTCATGGCATTTTTAAAAGCCTGGCTCGTCAATCATATTCAAAAGAGCGATAAGGAATACACCCAATTTTTACTCGCCCATGGGGCCGAATAACCGGCCTTGGTTTATCAGAGTTGGATTTTTGAGCGGTTAAAACTAATTTGCCACCCAGCCTTTGAAAAGGGCTTGCCATTGTCAAAGGCAAAGGTATAATTCCCAGCACTTAGAGCCAGCTAGTTGTTTTTGTTAGCTCTAATTTTGATAATGCCAGAGTGGTGAAATCGGTAGACACAGCGGATTCAAAATCCGCCGCCCTTAAAAGCGTGACGGTTCGAGTCCGTCCTCTGGTACCATCCCTTCCAAAGGGACTAAACCGACCTAGAGTCGGTTTTTTTGTATCTAAAATCCAGGATTGTTAGATACTTACTGCTTTAAGTCCCGCTTTTTGTTGGTACGTTTATTTCCCTAAATATCACCACTCTGCACATACCGATCTAGGTTAGATCTTTAATCGTCGCGGTTTTCCCATTCTCCATTACCGACTTGATCCCGTTATCCCTTGCTGCGGTACTCGAATACATTTGGCTGGTGCCAATAATTTGATGGTTCGCGGCTTTTAGGTTGAAGTACGGCTTATCGTTTTTCGCCACTTCTTTAGCATATCGGGTTTCGATAGGGGAGTTGGTTTGAACGGATTCGATACCATTCATGGCACCACTCTTACCCGTATAGAGTTCGCTGGTGAGGATGACTTCCCCGTTACCAGCCTTAAGAACAAACTTAAATTGATCGTTACTGCTTTTGCTTAATTCATACCATCCTGACATGGAATTGCTCCTTCTTCTTTAAGGCATTGCATAGCGCAAGCGAGGAAACCATTTCCTGCTCGAGCACCAGTTTAGTCGATATTCACAGATTTGATATGACAGCTTTCATACTTTAAATGCATGGAAAATGCTCATTTATTTGAACCGGTATATGAAGATTTACCTTATCTCTCTGTTTTTCAAATAGAGTGGTTTGTTCATTGACCGATATTCAACAAGCCTATAGTTTTGATTATTTGCGTCAGTGAGATTCGGCAATATCCATCTGCGTCATAGTTACGCCTTTGATTTGGGCATAGATAGCTTTTCCTGGAGCGAGTTGTAACTCGTCACAAGCCCATGGAGTGATGTTGGCCCACAGTTCGTCTTTACCTAGGGCAATTTTAAGTTGAATTTGCTCGCCATTATCGCTGGGGTAGAGCTCTTTTATTTTTCCTCTTAGTAAGTTACGAATACTCGAACCTTTAGGTTCCTCAGTGCAAACCGAAACATGGTTCGCTTGAATGCGCACCTTTAACTGCTTATGGGTGGGGGGCAATTGGCCGCTGACCCAGAGCTGATTGCCATCATCCATCAACAGTTTAGTCATTGGATAATCAGGATGTCTGTCGGCGATTCTGGCGCTCAGCAGTGAACTTAATTCCTGCAATGGCACCCAGGGGCGCATTTGTTCACTATTCCATACCTGTGTTAGTGGTCCTTGGGCGATCATTTTTCCTTGATGCAACACCAGCATATGGTCGGCGAGTTGCAGTATTTCATCCAAGCTGTGACTGACATAGACAATCGGTAGCTTCAATTCCTGCGCTAGGGTTTGTAGGTAAGGCAGCAATTCGCGTTTTCGAGGTAAATCGAGGGAGGCTAATGGCTCATCCATTAACAACATTTGCGGCGAGGTGAGCAGGGCGCGGCCAATGGCGACCCGTTGTTTTTCACCGCCAGAGAGCGTGTTGGGATAGCGACTCAAGAGCTTTTCTATGCCCAGTAGTGAGACCACTTTGTCGAACAATTCAGGTGCTTTATGGCGCATCCCATAGGTGAGATTACCCTTCACACTGTAATGGGGAAATAATCTCGCTTCTTGAAATACATAGCCAATCTGGCGTTTTTCAGGGGGCAGATTTACGGTTTTATGTTTAAACAACAGCGTATCGCCAAGGCTAATTTCGCCGTTATCTGGAGTGGTTAATCCGCCGAGTAAATTCACTAAGGAGGTTTTGCCCGCTCCCGAGCGGCCAAATACGGCGGTGACGCCCTGTAACGGTAACTGGGTGTTCACCTTAAGTTGCAGTTGGCCGAGTTGTTTTTCAATATTGATGTTTAACATACACTTGCCGTTCTTTTGAGAGCCTTTTTAGTGAGCCATTGGGAGGCGAGTAAGGAGGCCAGCGCTATCACTATCGAGATGATACACAGGCGCATCGCCTGATATTCCGCCCCAGGTGTTTCGATAAAGGAATACATGGCCAGCGGAATGGTGCGAGTTTCGCCGGGAATATTGGAGACGAAGGTGATGGTCGAGCCAAATTCCCCAAGGCTGCGGGCAAAGGCGATGATCATTCCCGACACTATTCCAGGCGAGGTGAGCGGCAGGGTGATGGTTAGGAATACCCGCCAGCGACTACTTCCCAAGGTGCGCGCCGCCTGTTCGAGGCGAATATCGACGGTTTCGAAGGATTGACGTATGGCTCTGACCATCAGAGGAAAGGAGACCACTGCGGCGGCGAGTGCCGCGCCGCGCCAGCTAAAGCTAAAACTTATGCCAAACCAGTTATAGATCCACTGCCCGATTACGCCCTGGCGCCCCATGCTGATGAGCAGCAGGTAACCTACCACCACAGGTGGTAACACCAGTGGGAGATGCAGGAGACTGTCGAAGATAGCCTTACCGGGAAACTCCACGCGTGCCAGCAACCAAGCGCATAAAATGCCTAAGGGTAAGCTGGCCAGCACGGCAACCGCTGAGACTTTGAGACTTAGCAGCAGCGCGGCCGTTTCGTATTCGCTGAGGAGTGGCCCGTCAAACAGCGAGCCACTCAAGAGAACATCACTCAGCACTAGTTCACTCCAAAGCCATATTTTTCAAATACTGCTGTTGCACTTGAGCTTTGAAGGTATTGATTAAAGTCTTTCGCGCTGGCGGTGGATTCCTGTTTCGTTAAAGCGCTGGGATATTCAATCGGGCTATAGCTTGCCGCGGGGAAGGTCGCCACAATTTTAATCTTTTGCGCTACTTTGGCATCGGTTGAATACACGATACCGAGTGGGGCTTCGCCCTGTTCCACCAATGCTAAAGCGGCGCGGACATTGTTTGCTCTCGCTAGGAGTGGCTCGGCGGTTTTCCAAAGATTCAGATTTTCAAGTGCTTGCTTGGCGTATTGTCCGGCTGGGACATGGTCAGGATCGCCCACCGCTAAACGGCTGCCATTGACCGCGGCCTTAATATCCCAATCGCTGTTTAGGGTGACTTGGTCTACTGGGCTATTCTTTTCGGCAATCAGCACTAAGGTATTTTTTAACAGGGTGATACGGCTATCGGAATTCACCGCCTTGGCATCGACGAGGTAATCCATCCATTTTTGGTTGGCGGAGATAAACAGATCGGCAGGCGCGCCATTGGCAATTTGTTTTGCGAGTGTTGAGGAGGAGGCATAGGAGAAAATCACTTTCGTTTGATGTTCTTTCTCATATTGCTGGCCAATCTCATTAAGCGCATTCGTGAGGGATGCGGCAGCAAAAACAGTCACTTGCTCTTTTTCTGCGGCAAAGCTGACGCTGCAACTGAGGGCTAAGCCAACGGCTGAGGCTGTGGTAAAGCGTAAAAAGTGTTTGAGCGAGCTCATGGTGTTCCTCCGTGATAAAAAGTGATCGTTATATACCAATCTATATATCGATCATTCAAGCCCCGATGTGTAAATTAGTGATCTCTGCTCGATTTATCTGCCAAAACAGCAATGCCTTGGTGGATATTTCCGACTGTGCGTATTGGTATCTCAAGATTGATCGGGGACAATAAGATTCACTTAAGTTAAGGCGCGCAGGAACATGGACTTACACGCACTACTGACACTGTCATTGGGGGACAAACCCTTTGCTAATCCTCGGCGGATAGCTTTGCTATGCCAAGTGGCCAATACTGGGTCTATCAGCCAGGGCGCTAAGTTGGCGGGGATTAGCTATAAGGCCGCGTGGGATGCGATAAACGAGATGAATACCACTATGCCCGAGCCTGTCGTCAGCAGCGAAAAGGGTGGTAAGGGTGGTGGTGGCGCCAAACTGACCGAGTTTGGTGAGCGTTTACTTAAGGTGTATTCCATCACCTCGCAGGTGCAGGAAATGGCGCTGTCGGCGTTGCTGGATGATTCGGTCGATATGCACAGTTTGTTAGATGTGATGGCGCATTTCTCCCTTAAAACCAGCGCCCGCAACCAGTTAACCGCTCGCATTCATAGCATTGAACCGCTCGGCTTGAATGACAGCCTGAAGGTGACATTGGCGGGGGGGCAGCAGATCCAAATCTCAGTGACCCATGCCAGTTTTGAGCGTCTGCAGTTAGCGCTTAATCAATCGATTCTATTGTTGTTTAAGGCGCCCGCAGTGACGGCCAGTCGTGATGCCTGCCTGAGCGCGGGGCAAAATTGCGTCAGTGGGCACTTACTGAGTGTGACAGAACTGGCCGATAAGGCTGAATTAGCCATAGAAATTGGCGGTAAAGATATTATCTATTCGGTGATGCCATTGGCCGATATTCAAACGCTCAAAGTAGGCGAGCCTTGTTTTGCCTGTTTTGATGCCACACAAGTGATTGTTGCCAGTATGAATTAAAGCTTAAGCTAAGATGCTAGGCATCCCGTGGTAGGCCTTTTTGAATCACCCGAACCAGTCGCTCAGTTTTACGGTTATTGGCTGGTGAGCTTCCTGAGTGTTGCTGTGCTAGGGCCCAATCGATATGTTCTTTCACCATATCATCGACATCCGCCTGGGCTTTACGTTGCTCGAGGGCGGCGATGATTTGCGGTGAACTCGGCGCATTGCCTAGGGCGACGGCGATATTGCGTAGCCAGCGCTGATGACCAATACGGCGAATGGCGCTGCCTTCGGTCTGTTTGAGAAACTCTGTTTCGCTCCAGGCAAACAAGGTAAGCAGTTCAGGCTGTTTAAGCTTAGGCCGAATGTGGAAATCACTCTCCTTAGTCAGCGGTGCCTCGCGATTGACTGGGCACACCAACTGACAATCATCACAACCGTAAATGCGATTGCCCATCAAAGGGCGAAATTCTTCTGGAATAGCGCCCTGCAATTCGATTGTCAGATAAGAAATACAGCGCCGAGCATCTACAGTATAAGGTTCGACGATAGCACCTGTTGGGCAAGAGGTGATACAGGCCACACAGGTGTTGCAGTCTTCTTGGATTGGAATGTCTACGGGTAAGGGCAGGTTGATCAGCAATTCCCCAAGGAAAAACCAACTGCCAGCATCGTGATTAAGGATAAGTGAGTGCTTACCTGTCCAACCTATGCCGGCTTTTTCGGCGAGTGGACGTTCCAGCACTGGGGCCGAATCGACAAAGGGCCTGAAGTCGGCGGCATCGAACCCCAAGGCGACAAGCTCGCTACTGATTTGATCGCCCAGCTTTTTTAAGCGGGCACGGATGAGTTTGTGGTAATCCCTGCCGCCTGCGTAACGCGAGATATAGCCCATATTCGGCGAGGCTAAGTTAGTGGCAAACCCCGCCTCCGGCGGCAAATAATCCATCCGAGCCGAAATCACTCGAACTGTGCCTGGGTGCAACTCGTGGGGGCGGGCACGCATCATACCGTGTGTGGCCATGTAACCCATTTCCCCGTGATACCCCTTATCTAACCAAGTCTGCAATTTAGCTTCTTCTGCGGTTAAGTCGGTGTCGCAAATCCCTATTTGGGCAAAACCGAGCGCCTTTCCCCAAGTCTTGATTTGCAGAGCAAGGCGGCCAAGGGTGGCTGCGTCGGGAATATTGGCGGGAGAGGTTACTGTGGTCGACATGGAAACGGCATTGGGCTTAATAGGATGGCGCTATGATAGCAGTTTTAAGCCGCAGCGGACGAGTTTAGTGTTTAGGGGATTTTAGCCAAACTACAATTGTTGCTTTCTTCGGTGTGTAAATTAGATCTATGATGAGTAGTAACTTTCCCCTTCGGTCTTGTCTATGTTGCTGACCCTTTGCAAACACGGTTATCGCCTATTGTTGTGCGTTAGCTTAGGCTATGCAGGCCTGAGCTTAGCTGCAACAGAAGTGGCAACAGAAGCGACAACCAAGACGGTGCGGTTAGTGACAGAGGCTTGGCCTCCCATGAGCTTCGAGCAAGATGGCGTGCCAACCGGCTTTGGTGTTGAACTGGTTAATCAATTGCAGACGCGTATCGGGCAGCAGGAAAAAATTGAAGTTTTACCTTGGGCGCGAGCTTACTCTATTGCTCATTCGGCGCCGAACGTGTTGTTGTTTGCCACCTCCATTAGCGATGAGCGGGAAAGCCATTTCGATTTTATCGGCCCCATTGCCACCAGCAAAATTACTCTTTATGCCAGAGCTGATGATCCCATTAGTATCAATCAGTTATCCGAAGTTAATAACGTTGGGATCGTAGGCGTGTATCGTGAGTCGGTTGGGGCGCAATTGCTGCAACAGCAGGGTATCGATGCTCTCTTAGTGGCGAGTTTTCCGCAGCAATCGGCTAAACAGTTGTTGTTTTCTCGGGTGCGGTTCTGGTGTCAGGCCGATTTGGCGGTCAAGCATATACTGCAGGATATCGGTGCGAAGGAGTCGGATATCAAACCCGTTTATGTGCTTTCCGAAATCCATCTTTATCTGGCATTCTCAAAAGGAACGTCTTCCGATACGGTGCAACGTTGGCAAGCTGAGTTAGAAAAGCTTAAAGAGTCAGGATATTTTGCGCGGCTCTATCAAAAATGGTTTGGCGCTTTGCCGCCGCCCCTCGAACATCAAATCTTTTGGCATCGCAATACCTAAAAGTTAGCTCGCAGCCTTTGCGGCTTTGACGCAGTTTCTACCAGCATTTTTAGCGTCGTAGAGCGCGTTATCGGCTCGCTTAAGCAAACGGGCAAAGCTCTCATCCTGTGGCTTGGATTCAGGGCTTAAGGTGGCAACCCCGGCGCTCACGGTCAGCTTTAACTCTACGGGTAAATTAATGGCGCCATAACGGGTGATTAAGGTTTGCAACTCATGGGCGAGTTCCCACACGCGTTCGGCGTTGGTATTGGGTAATAAAATTAAAAACTCTTCGCCACCGATACGGCCAATCAAGTTGCGGTCAGCAGTTAATGCCTGGCTGGCTTGCGCGATGGTTAATAGTGCTTGGTCGCCAATTTCATGGCCGAAATTATCGTTAATCTTTTTAAAATGATCCGCATCGAAGATGATTACCGAGAACGGAGTTTGTAGCTTTAACGCCTGTTGAAAATATTGTTCCGCCTTGGCATAGATGTGCCGACGATTGGGCAATTGGGTCAGATAGTCGGTTAGGGCTATGGTCTGTAGGTGACGATTGCGGTGCACTTGTTTGTAGGCAAAGAGTGACACTATGGCCAAAATGCACCCCGTGAGTAGTAGGATGATTAGTTGCAGCGACTTATTCTTTTCAAGCAGTGCTAACTCTTGCTCCTTTAATTTTTGGTTATCGAGTAAGCGCTTGTTTTCTGACTCAATCCAACTGGTATCAAATTTTACTTTTAACTCAGTGGTTTGGTGCGCAAACGAATTGTCTTCTACCTTTCTAGTCAAGGCGACAAACTGCTGTAAAGTTTGGTAGGCCGACGGCAAATCATTCATCGCCGCATAGACTTCGCTCTTGAGTTGCAACAGCTGAACTAAGCCGCGATCATTCTGCATGGCGCGAAATGCATTTTCAGCGTCGGCGAGTTCGCTTAACGCCTCTTGATAGCGACCTTGTTGATAACGAATTTTTCCCATAAACAACTTCATAAAGCTGTAAGCTGCGGGGTCGTTCGCCGTGATCTCTAACTCGGCTTCTTTTAGATATTTTTCTGCCTCATCTAAACGATTTAGTTGGATCAAGCTGTAGGCGATATTAGTGGCGTTGACCGCGGCGGCATTGTTGAATCGATGTTTTTTAAAGTACTGATAGCTAAAACGAAAGTTTTCAATGGCCTGCTCATGTTCGCCCATTTCATCTAAGGCAATCCCTATATCGGAGGTGACATTAGCGACTTGCTCCTCATTCCCTTTCTTTAGATATAATTCTTTGAGTTTGTTGTAATACTTGATTGCACTCTCGGGATCACCATAGCGCCTAAAGCTGGTGGCTATGTCGGTTAGATTGATGTTTGCCCAGCCCGTTAAGTTCAATGATTCGTACAGTCCTTGCGCGGTCACCAAATCATCCAATGCCTCAGAAAAATCCCCAATGTAGGAATATAAGGCTCCCCGCAGACTGCGAGCATCGGCAATGAGCTTTATATCTTCGTGTTCATAGGCACTTTGAATACTTTGGGTATAACCCGACATAGCGCCATTAATATCTCCACTCAATTGTAGAAACCAGGAGTGGCATAGGGTTAGATCGGTGGCAAAATGGACTGAGGCTGTGGTGGGAATGCTATTGAGTGCTTCTTGTGCTTTGTCTCGGGCGAGAAGGATTTCAGCTTCTGTCTCGGCTGGTTGATTCCAGCATTTGAGCAATTTTAACTTTTCGATGTGTTCTACATCATCACTGGCAATCAGTTTATCCAGTAGCGCGATATTTTGCTCTACCGACTCGCGAGCCATAACCTCACCACTTTCAAATAATTTGAATATTTGATCGATCTGTGGTTTTTCTTCTGCAACGGCAAGGCTTAGCGGCACTAACAGCAGCATCAGAAACAGAGATAAATTACGCTGAGTGTGTGGCAAGGGAAAGGTTTCCTGTTCGCACTGAAACAGATAGCTAATCATTATCTTAGCATAAACTTTTTACGTCTTGTTTACATGTAAAGTTTGCAATTTTTGCATTCATTCCTCTATCAAGGTATAAACGTCGCCTTGGATCTCACCCAATAAGGAAACCCTTTGAAAAAATTACTCTGTGCCGCACTGTTGCTGTTCACGGGAGCGAGTTGGGCAAACTCGGATGATATCGAAACCTCGGGCGATGTAGTGCATTTACTCCTGCCTGCGACGGCTTTGGGCGCGACCCTATTCTATGAAGAGGGGAATGAAGGCTCGTGGCAATTACTTAAAGCAGCAGTCTCGAGCAGGGTCATCGTCGAAGGGCTCAAACTGGGTGTCAGTAAGGATAGACCCGATGGCAGCGGTGATGATTCTTTTCCGTCAGGACACACGTCGGACAGCTTTATGGCGGCGACATTTATTCAGCAGCGTTATGGCTGGCAATATGGCCTGCCCGCATACCTTGCTGCGACTTATGTGGGCTATACCCGAGTCGAGAGCGATAAGCACTATTTAGAAGATGTCCTCGCAGGCGCTGCCATTGGCGCACTGGCGGGTTGGTATTTTACTGAGCCCTATAAAGGGATCACAGTGACACCTTTGGCCCACAATGGGGTTTATGGTTTATATATTAGCGGCCAATTTTAAGCCGCTTAATTTAAGAGAGAAATTATGGCTGAAGTATCAGTTGAGTATCGTGAAACCGCCGAGCGGATTTCCCACAATGTTGCCAATAAAGTATTGCCTATGGCAAAAATGCCAGAAAGCCTATTAGAGGCTTATAAAGGTCTATGCGCCGAGTTGTTACTCGATCGCGAAGGCAAATTTGCCGCGGCTTGGGAGGCATTGCCTGCCAGCGCCCGTAACTTGATGCCACAGGCTGAGTTCCACGGTTTCTATATTGCCAATGCGTGGCTGCAACTTAGCCGTGTCGCCCAGGAGATTTCTGAGCAGGCCGATACCGATGAAGCCATCAACGAGAAGGAATACAACGGTATTTTCGGTCGCTTAGCCGATGAATCACTGAAAGAATGTGTACGAAAATTAAAGAAAGCGCGTACCGACCGTTCTATGCTCAACAGCTTTAAACAGGTGATGGCGCCTTAAGCTGTGAGTTTGACTCAATAAAAAGCCCGTCGATTGACGGGCTTTTATTGGAATAATGTCTGAAATTAGAACGAAGTACGCTTATAACGGCGGTACTCTGGCTTCCAGAAATTATCTTCGATAGATTGCATCAGCAGCTCATCACTCGCAGGTAAGGATAAGCCTTGCTCAATCGCCACTTTACCGACGGCGAACGCAATATGCTTACTCACTGAGTGAATATCTTCCAGTTTTGGCAGGAGCGGCCCTGAGCCATTAATGGCTAACGGTGAGCATTCGGCGAGCGCACGGCTCGACGCCATTAACATCGCATCGGAGACATGGCGAGCACCCGAGGCGAGTACACCTAAACCAATACCTGGGAAGATAAAGCTGTTGTTACATTGTGCGATTTCATAGGTCTCGCCATCGACAACCACAGGTTCAAACGGGCTACCCGTTGCCACTAAAGCTTGGCCAGACGTCCAGTGCAGAATGTCTTTTGGCGTCGCTTCAACACGGCTGGTGGGGTTCGACAGTGGGAAGATAATTGGGCGTTCGCAGTGGCTATGCATTGCACGAACAATTTCTTCGGTAAATAGACCCGGTGCGCCCGATACCCCAATCAGTACCGTTGGCTTAGCGTTATTGACGACATCGAGCAGTGAAATATTATCGCTGAAGTTATTCCAGTTGCTGATTTCGGCACATTTTTGAGCCAATTTCTGCTGGAATGGCAACAGGTTAGGCATGTTGTCGAGCAGCAGGCCCCAACGGTCAACCATACAGACTTGGCTGCGGGCTTGCTCGTCGCTGATCCCTTCTGACACCATTTGCGCAACGATGGCTTCGGCAATACCGCAGCCAGCGCTACCTGCACCTAAAAAGGCAATGCGTTGTTTGTTCAGCTCAGTGCCCGCGGCTTTACAGGCGGCGAGTAACGAGCCCACAGTCACGGCTGCGGTACCTTGAATGTCATCGTTAAAGCAGCAGTAGCGATCCTTATAACGCTCAAGGATAGGCATCGCATTCTTTTGGGCAAAGTCTTCGAATTGGATCAGTGTATCTGGCCAACGTACATGCACGGCTTGCATAAAGGCTTCGATAAACTCGGCATACTCTTCGCCGCCAATACGTGGATGGCGCCAACCCATGTACATAGGATCTTCCAGCAACTGTGGATTATCGGTACCTACGTCTAAGGTAATTGGCAGAGTGTATGCGGGGCTGATCCCACCACAGCTGGTGTACAGTGACAATTTACCAATCGGGATCCCCATGCCGCCAATACCTTGGTCGCCTAAGCCTAAGATGCGCTCACCGTCGGTCACAACGATGATTTTTACTTTTTGGCGAGTCGAGTTATTGAGGATGTCGTCGATTCTGTCCTTATTCGGGTAGGAGATGAATAGACCACGGTTACGGCGATAGTTTTTCGAGAAGCGCTCACAGGCCAAACCTACCGTCGGGGTGTAGATAATTGGCATCATTTCGCTGATGTGGTTTTGCACTAAACGATAAAACAGGGTTTCGTTGGTGTCTTGAATGTTGCGCAGATAGATGTGCTTATCGAGATCGTTATTGAAACTTCTGAACTGATCGTAGGCGCGTGACGCCTGTTCTTCAATAGTTTCAATGGCGTAGGGTACTAAGCCTTCGAGGTTAAAGAAAATACGCTCTTCTTCCGAAAATGCACTGCCCTTGTTAATTAAGGGGGCTTCAAGAATGGCAGGTCCTGCAAACGGAAGATAGAGGGGGCGTTTATTATCGTCCATGGGTAACCTTTGAGTTATTGTTTAATGGTTCGGTACGTGCTTGAGACGTGCTGTAAGTCACGTAAGGTTATCATGAAATGTGATCTTTGTTGCCTGTATCGTGCGCTATTTGTGGCTTTTTTTGCAGCAGAGACAATTCTTACTGTTTAAAACAGGGTTCTGTTAATTGGTTGTAAATGCTTTTGCCGAGTAAATGGCTGTTTAAGGTGCTATTAAAACAAAAAACGCAGCCTAGGCTGCGTTTCTGGGATTAAGCTGTTTGGGGATTAAACACCGCGATATTTTAGCGATAAGCCACGGATAAAGTTACGCAGGATCTGGTCGCCACAGGCCTTGAAGTTTTTATGATCCGGGTTGCGAAACAGTGCGCTTAACTCAGACTTAGACATTTGCACTTCGGCGAGCGCTAAGGTGGACATAATATCTTCTTCACGCATTTCGAGGGCAACACGTAACTTTTTGAAGATTAGGTTGTTGTTTAATTTTGATACTGGCTTTGGCAGTTCGGCCCCTTCGCGTAAACCACGTTTTTCGATGATAAGACCATCTAAAAACTGACATAGGGTCGTGTCGTTACAGGCCTTATAGCCTTCTTCCTCTTCTTTGCGCAGCAGACTAATCATCTCTTCGGTCGGCACTTCTCTTCCAACTTTGGCAAAGATCTTAATCATTTTGGCATTGTTGAAATCAAACACGAAGCGCAAACGGCGCAAAATATCATTGTTAATCATGGTCATCTCTAGGCGCGGCTGCGCTGTCTGGTTTAAGAGCTGACATTATATACTCAAAGTAACAGAAAAGCAGGAAAGTCTAGCGTGGATGAGCAAGTGGCACGGTAGAGCATGAGCCCTCACTGAGGACTCATGCTTAAATGAGATGAACTACGCTTTAACCGCTAGATACCAGTAAATAAAAAGCACTGCAAAAATAAGCAAATAGCTTAATCCTATCCAAGAGAGGCATTTCATTTTTGTGCCATAACGATGAGCCTCTGGTAGTTGGCTGCTAGTCATTAAGCGATAGTTGAGCCATGCAAAAACCACTGTGGTCATAAAGGCTAAAATCATCACAAATTCCAGCAGTGGTAACAGTGCGCCCTTGAAAAACAAAATGAGCATTAACCCTAATGCACTTACGCTGAGCATGATGCCTGTCAGGCGTTTGTCCGATTGGGCTTCGCTGACTGCCGTGTGTGACAGCAGTTGCCAGCCCATGTTCAAGGTTCGGCTATAGCCATCTATGACTGTGACAGTGGTGCTGAAAATACATAAAAACGCCACTATGCCAATCAAATAGCGGCTCTCACCACCCATGACTTGGCTATATAAGTTGATTAATTGGTTCGCAAACTTGGCGCCAGAGTCGGAAAAGTGCTCTCCGCTACCATGCATTACCAGCGCGCCTAAGGCCAGAAAGACCACTGCCAGCAGGGCGGTGACGATATAGCCTAAGTTGAAGTCTAAGATGGCTTGGGCGGGGGTAACGGGTGAAGTCTTTTGTTTTTCCAATAACCACAGCGAATTCCACGCGCTGACCTCAATCGGCGCTGGCATCCAGCCCATCATGGCGACCAAGAATCCCACATGGGCCCACTGCCAAGGCGAGGGAGAAACAAACTGACTTTCTAGCGGTTTCATATGATCAAATGCCAAGGCGACGGCGATTAATGTGGTGAGCGTCAGGGCGAACATGATGATCTTGGTCAGCCTGTCCAACAATGAATAGTGCCCTAAAATCAATAACAACAGTGAGCTTATCAGCACCAACAGTGCCAATACATCGATAGGTAAGGGGATAAGCTGAGTCAGCATGGCGGCGGTTAACATGCAAACCCCCGCGGTACTGGCGATAGAAGCGATCACATTGAGACCAGTGAATAGCCATAGATAACCTCGGCCTTGCTTAAGATATCCATGCAGTAAACTTTCGCCCGTTGCAGCGGTGTAACGTGCCCCTGCGGCAAAGAAGGGGTATTTCAGCAAGTTCACTCCCAGAATCACCCAGGCGAGTTGCCAGCCAAATTCAGCACCGGCGCGGGTGGATGACACTAAATGTGAGGCCCCAATCGCGGCTGCGGCCATTAATACACCGGGTCCCATGGCCTTTATGCCGAGAGCCAGTTGTGCTGTCCAATTCATGGGGAAGGGTTTTACTTGAGAAGTCGCCATAATACGCTGGGTGTTTCCTTATCCGTTGGAAATGGTCTGGTTGATACTGAGCTATCTAAGCAATTAAGTCGTGGTGTTAACTGTTAAGAATTGTATTTGGCGGCGAGTAGGGCTTCGATGCGTTTTAAGCTTGCCGTCATTTCCACAAGTTGGCTCAGCAGGGCGTTATCTTCTGTGGGGGCACTCGCCTCGGCGGGTGAGTGTAGATCACTTAAGCGTTCTTTTTGCTCCAAAATCTGCGCCCTAAAACCCGGCGCATCGACTATGCCCACCAGACTAATTAAGGCGCCAGTGCCCGATTGTCCTGCGGTTTCTACAGTGAGTTTATGTAATCCCATCAGGCGCATAATCGGCCCCTGAATGAGGGCTATATCGGTAATTTTATCTAAGGGAACCGTATTTTCTGTGCGAGTTAAAATGCCTCTGCGCACAATCAGCTTTTTGCTGGTTAAGCGTGCACTCATATTGCGAATATAGCGACGAGTCCCCCATAGGCCGATAGGGAACCATAGTAGTAACAAGGGGATACCTACAATGCTTAGGGTGAAGTAAGCGGCTCCAGAGAGTAACCAATACATGCCTAAGTTAGCTTCAAATTCAGCTTCATGAATCGTTTGTTCTTGCATTTTCTTCCCTAATGTTTGCATCCAGTTGTTAACTATCTTGAGAGATCTCTGCTGGAAAATACATGGTTTTTATTATTAACAAAGGTTTAACTTTTTTCAGTGCCCCATTGACTTTGTTTTACAACCGATTACCTTGGTTGTGTTAAAAATTAGTTTAATAAAAGTAAAATAAATTTAACAAATGAAGATTAGGGGATGTAAATGAAAAGACCTCAGATTCTACCCAGCGTTTGTGCTATCGCAATTGCCATGGCATTTGCCCCGAGTATTAGCTATGCAGCCGACAATGGTGCCGATAAAGTTGAACGCATTGAAGTAACGGGCTCTCGTATTAAGCGCACCGACATCGAGGGACCGTCGCCGATTCAATCCATTGGCAAAGAAGATATTGCCAACATGGGTTTTGATAACCTGCAGCAGTTACTCGAACGTATGCCTGCCAACGGTGCCGGCGCTTTCTCGACCCGTGGTAACAGCCAAGACTCGACCGCCAATGGTGGTGCTTCGATCAGTTTGCGTGGCTTAGGCCCTGACGCCACTCTGGTATTGATTAACGGTCGTCGTGTTGCGGCAAGTGCCTTTGCCGAAGGTATCACTAACTCCTTCGTCGACATAAACAACATTCCGGTTTCAGCGATTGAACGCATTGATATTCTGAAAGATGGTGCATCGGCGATTTACGGTTCCGATGCGATTGCGGGCGTAGTCAACATTGTCTTGAAAAAAGACATTGAAGGGATTGAGGTTAACTTAGGTTACGGCGACACCCCTGGTACGGGTTACGATGAAACCACGGCGAGCGTCGTTTGGGGCGTGAAATCCGAAAAGGGCAGTGCGTCGGTTATTCTCGACTATTTTAAAAACGACACCTTAGCGGCAACCGATTTGGGCCGTTTTGGCACAGCCGATCAAAGCCCTTACGGTGGTGAAGATTTCCGTTCTTCACGGGGTTTCCCTGGTTATTTCTATGTCGATGGTGTGAAGACTATCGATCCATCCTGTCCGCCCGATCGTGCAACGGCCAGTGGCAGCTGTTTATTTGACTATGGTCCATACAACTTAGTGATCCCTGAAGCTGAGCGTATCGGGGCTATTGGTCAATTCGATTACCATTTCAATGACGATTTAACCGCTTTCCTCGAGTTAGCTGCGCAACATAACTCTTCTATTGCGGGTGGGGCGCCAACCCCTTTGGATGAAGATGCGGCCTTAACTGTGCCTGGTACTCACCCAAATAATCCTTGGGGCAAAGATATTGAAATCGGTCGTTTCCGTACTGTGGATGCAGGCGCACGCCGTTGGGATATTGAGTCCGACACCCTGCGTTTAGTGGCGGGTTTACGTGGCACGATTAAAGAGTGGGATTGGGAAGCCTCGGTACAACGCGGCCGCAGTGAATCGACTCAAACGGGCGATCGTACTCAAGGTTGGGTCAGAACCGATTACCTGCAAGCTGAGATCGATGCAGGTCGCTACAATCCCTTTGGCGGCACCATGAATTCGCAGGATGTGATTGATGCGATTACGACTAGCCTAGTTCGCCAAGGTTTATCGAGCATGACATCTTATGCGGCGAATATTTCCGGTCAGGCGTTCACGCTGGCGGATCGCGATATTATGATGGCAGCGGGTGTGGAATACCGTGAAGAAAGCGTGAGCGACGTGCCGGATGAACAGTTCCAACGTGGACTGATTTTTGGTACCGAAGCGGTTTCTGCGGCGGCCTCTCGTGACCAATACGCGGGTTATGTGGAGTTCTCTATTCCTGTCACGGATAACTTTGAGCTGCAACTCGCGGGTCGCTACGACCACTACAGCGATTTTGGTTCAACCACTAACCCTAAAGTGGCGTTCCAATGGGGCATCACCGATGAGCTGACGAGCCGTGGTTCTTGGTCAACGGGTTTCCGCGCACCTTCTTTAGCTCAAATCGGTTTAGGCCCATCACGCGAAAGTAGTTTCTTTATCGATACTTATCGCTGCGCCGCCGATGGTGTGGATTGCGAAGCGCTCGACTACAACACTGAATTCCAAGGTAACTCTGAGTTGGATGCCGAAGAGTCAGAAACATGGAACCTTGGGCTTATTTGGGCGCCAAGACAGAAGTTTGATATCGGTTTTGATGTTTACAGCATCACTCAAGATAACAAGATCGATAAGCAGCCATTGGGTGATATCTACACCGCAAACTGTAACGATCAAAACAGCACTGTGTGTGAGCGTTTAGCACCGCAAGCGGGTCAAACCTTAGGTCCTATCAGCATTATTCACTCAAGCTTTATCAACTTAAGCTCGCAGGATGTGCAGGGTGTTGACCTGTCAACCCACTATGGTCTTGAGCTAGATAGCTTTGGTGATTTGAAGTTTGGCCTAGAGTACAGCTACTTACATAACTTCGAAAAAGACGGTCTCGATTACACTGGCGAGTACAAGTTCCCACAACATCGCTGGTTGCTCACCACGAACTGGACCATGGATAACTTCGCCGCCAACGTAAACCTGAGCTACATCGGTGAGTTCGAAGATACTCCAGATATCGACTTTGACGGCGTGTTAGACTTCGAAACCAACAAGTCTCGTATGGTTGATGCACAGTTATTAGTTGATATGTCAGGTAGTTACCGTTTCAACGAGATGTTTAAGCTGACATTAGGCGTGAACAACCTGTTCGATGAAGAGCCACCGTTTGCGATTGGTGACGGCGATACCGACCTCTATGGTTATGTGATTTCTGTACACAACCCAATGGGACGTTATATCTATACCAAACTGACCATGAACTTCTAATCAGTTATTGGCGAGTCATTGGAAACGGCGCTTCGGCGCCGTTTTTGTATTTTACTCTGCCGCGACACCGTGTATCTTCGTTCTCGTTAATCAGTCATCACTAAAAGGACGTTAATATGATCACCTTATATGGCATGCCCCGCAGCCGTGCGTTACGAGTCGCTTGGGTGCTAGAAGAGTTAGGCGCCGAGTGGGCCTTTTCGTTTGTGGATATGAATAAGGGCGAGCACCGTAGCGCCGCTTTCTTAGCGCTCAATCCCTGCGGTAAAGTACCAGTGTTAACCGACGATAATCTTGTGTTGTCTGAGTCTGCGGCTATTTGCCTGTATCTGGCGGAGAAGTTTGGCAACTTGTTACCTGAAGCGGGCAGTGCGGCATCGGGTCTGTATCATCAATGGGTGAGCTTTATTATTACCGAACTCGAGCAGCCTCTATGGACCCTCGGCAAGCATAAATTTGCGCTGCCGGAAGCGCAGCGTCATCCCTCCATCATGCCTTGCGCTGTGTGGGAGTTTGATAAGGCGGCGGCCTTGGCTGAAGCTATGCTGCCCGATAGCGACTTTTTACTCGGCGACACCTTATCGGTTGCTGATATTCTGCTGGCCCATACACTGCTTTGGGGCACCTTATTTGAGCAGCAGATCCCGCCTAAATTAGCGGCGTATCGCGATAGAATTGCGGCGCGCCCTTCGCGTAAATCGGCACTCGCCAAAATGGAAGCCGTCGCAGCAGCGGCACAGGCTTAATCAGCACTAAGCGATAAAAAACAAAAGGGCAGAAGATTTACTTCTGCCCTTTTTGCTTAAGTCGTTTAGCGTTTATAGCTGAGTCGCCGCCCATTTCGCACGGCTTTCACGGCTCTCACTTAACCCATTTTGCTCACGGAATGCCTTGTAGGCTTCGACATCGAGATTGACTAGGCTAACATCCACTTCGAGCACCAGTTTACATTCTTTCTTAATGCGCCAGGCCGCTGTGTTGTACAGTTCAGTTAACGGCAGCGAGCTTAAAAATTCCGGATTATATTGGGTGTAAACGGCCTGAGTTGGATACACCACGAAGGCCAAGTGACGCTTAGGCTCTTTCTTAAATAGGGCTTCGATGCCGTCAGTGGTATTGAGTACTTGCATCTCGATAATATCGTCGAGATCTAACAGTTTTTTCTGTGCTAGTTCAGGGGCCTGTGTTTCAGCATTTTCCCAGGCTAATACATCGGCTTCGCTGTGGTTGGTCAGCTGTCCTACTTGAGCCGCACTGAGGCTGAGTGATTGGCGTAAGTAGCTCATTTCGATGGCGTTCAAGCCAATATTTTTAGACATAATGCGGTTCTCAAGTTGATAAAAATAAAATCTCGGTAAAATCAGTATTTGTTTTTAAGCCAAATATCTTCGACCCATTCCCAGAAGGATTCCCAATAAGTATCTGTAAAGTCACCGTTTTGCCAGAAGTGAACTTGGCCATCCTGATCGATACAGTAAAAGTCATCGCCCAATTGGCAGATGGCAATCAAGTCCCTCGGCAAGCCGATTGACCAAGCATAGCAGGTGACTTCGGGTAAATAGGTGTGCGAATAGGGGTCGGCTGCAGTCACAGGCTCAATCGCGCCATAAATCACATCACTGGCATGGAGTAGGTATTCCTTTAATTCCCGTGGCAGTGGGATCAAAATCTGTTCCTCAACCTCCACTAACTGCTCGAATGTGGGTAACTCGAGTGGCACAGGCACTGTTTCGCTGCGTTCTTGGAGTTGCTCAATAATGTCGTGCATGGAATTTCCTTAAGGGTCGCCTTATGGCGCGGGATTATATAGGGAAACAAGGTTGGATGCGAGGGAAGGGCTGTGAGCGATAGTGGGCATAGATCGATTGTTAGTGAGATGACGCTTTAGGCTAAGTCTGGTGTTACGCCATAAAAAAGCGCTGGCATCTGTTTTCACAAATAGCCAGCGCAACAGTGGAAGTGGTACAGCGATAAACGGTTAAGCGATTAAACAATTAAAAAATAAACAAACGGGTGATTAAGCAACTGAGTTAGTCAGCAGCAGTCCTTCATCGACGCGTTTATAGTTAAGCCAAGCCTTGTGATACAGCTTATGGGACTCTTGGCGCAGCTTAGCGATCTGTGCGGTTTCAAACTCACTTAATGCACGTTGTTGTTTTATTGCATTCGCCTCAATCTGTTGAACCTGTTCGTAAACCTTGTGCTCTGGGCCACTTTTAATGTCGGCAATATCTTTAAGGTGTAATTGGACCTCGGCAATCATGCCGCTTTCGGGCAAACGTACCAGTAAGTTAAGGTCGCGATAACCTGAGGCTTTAGGCTCGGCGAAACGGTTTTTCTGTTTCACGACCTGAGCTTGCTCGCTTAAGGCGTAATAGCTTTGCATCAGCTCGGAGATACTGTTACTGACGATGCTAGCGCGGGCAAGGTCGGTGATTTGGCTAGCATCCCCATTAAATTTGGTGGCGACCTTCTCGGCGGCGCGTTGATAGCTTTTCACGTCAGGCAAAATCACCTGCGCCTGTGAACTGGCCGTCACTGTTTGCAACAGGCTTGCGAGTTCATTCTGGGCCGCGTGGGCGTTGGTATATAAGTTGTCTAAACTGGCCGACGCTTGACGCGGAGTGTCGAAAGTTTGAGTGTTGAGCGCATAAAGACCATGCAGATCATGGCTTTGAGCCTGTCTTGCACTGTAATTACCGCGTTCGGCTCTGCTGTCATTGATATCTAAAGGATTGGCTACGCCTGTGCGGGTCGATAATAAGAGTAGAAAGATAAAAAAGGTACGAAATAACTTATTCATAACGGCCTACTTCCTTATGGGAGTGATACACATCACGGGAATACCATAGGCTGGAGTGGCTTAATTAAAGCTGAATCAATGATGAAGACTTGTTCATGTTTGGCTTAGGTTCACATTTTTCCTGCCTAAAAAAATGGCGCCGCTATTGTGAGCGGCGCCATTGGGTTTGTTGATTACTATCTTGAATTAATTTGGGATTACCAAATTTTCACGCGTTTCTCTGGCGCGATATACATTGCATCACCTGGTTTCACATCATAGGTGGTGTAGAACTCAGGCATGTTAGATAGCGCACCCAGTGCACGGAATTCCGCTGGTGAGTGTGGGTCTGTCGCTACGCGGTTACGCAGGGCTTCTTCTTTGGCTTTTGCACGCCAAATTTGCGTGAAGCCGATGAAGAAACGTTGGTCGCCAGTCAGACCGTCGATAACCGGTGCTTCTTTACCATTGAGTGACTTTTTGTACGCACGGTAAGCGATAGTCACGCCCGATAAGTCACCGATGTTTTCGCCTAAGGTCAGGCTGCCGTTCACGTGCAGATCGTCAAACACATAGTAACCATCGTATTGTGCGATCAGCGCCTTACCACGGGCAGAGAATTCTTCTAAGTCTTTCTCTGTCCACCAGTCACGCATATTGCCTTCGCCGTCGAACTTAGCGCCTTGGTCGTCGAAACCATGGCCCATTTCGTGACCGATAACCGCACCGATACCGCCGTAGTTGACGGCATCATCCGCTTCCATGTTGAAGAAAGGTGGTTGCAGAATGGCAGCAGGGAACACGATTTCGTTCATGGTTGGGTTGTAGTAAGCGTTAACCGTTTGTGGGGTCATGTGCCACTCGTCTTTATCGATTGGCGCGCCTAACTTAGCCAGTGACTTAGCGTGCTCAACTTCGCTTGCGCGAACCGCGTTACCAATCAAATCATCGGCTTTAATGGTCAGCTTGCTGTAATCTTCCCACTTGTTTGGATAACCAATTTTCGGGTTGAATTTCGCTAATTTTTCGGCAGCAGCTTGCTTAGTTGTATCGCTCATCCAAGTCAGATCTTTGATGCTGTCGCCGTAGGCGCCGCGCAGGTTTTCAACCAATGCTTGCATGCGCTCTTTGGCTTCTGGTGCGAAGTGACGCTTCACGTACACTTTACCCACCACTTCACCTAATACGCCGTTGACTGCCGCAACACCGCGCTTCCAACGTGGCTCTTGTTCTTCTTGTCCGTTCAGGGTTTTAGAGAAGAAGGCAAAGTTCTCGTTGTCTAACTCTTCGCTCAAGTTGCTTGCCGCGTGGGTCAGCACTTGCCATTGCATATAGGTTTTCCAAGTCGCTAGATCGGTCGTTTTGAGGACTTCGTTCAGGCCTTGGATATAGCTTGGTTGGTTAACGATAATGTCGGTTTGCTTGTCAGCACCTAATGTCGTTAAGTAGCCTGTCCAGTCGATATCTGGCGCTAAGCTTGGCAGATCTTTAACTTGATACAGGTTATAGGATTTAGTGCTGTCGCGGGTTTCAACCACATCCCAATGTTTAGCGGCAATCGCAGTTTCGAGTGCGAGGATAGATTCTGCGCTGGCTTTTGGATTGGCAAGGCCGGCTAGAGTGAACATTTTTTCGATATGAGCAAGGTAAGCCTTACGAATATTAACGAAACGCTCTGACTCGTTAAAGTAGTAATCTTTTTCCGGCAGGCTTAGGCCGTATTGATACAGGTGAGTCGCGTAACGGCTAGAGTTCTTTGCATCGATATCGATGTAGAAAGCCATTGGCGTACCCGCACCCATGATTTGGCTGTGGGCGAAGTATTTTACCAGCTCGTTTTTATCTTTTAAGGCGTTGATGGCATCAAACTCGCCTTTCAGTGGCGTCACGCCCAGCTTGTTTAGCGTTGCAGTGTCCATAAATGAACGGTAAAGGTCAGCCACTTTTTGCTCGTCAGTGCCTTCTGCCAGATTTGGCGTGGCGGCTACTTCTTCGATAATGGCTTTAACGTCATCACGGGATTTTTCACGCAGATCGTAGAAGGCACCAATGCTAGTGCGATCGGCTGGGATCTCGGCTTTCTTCAGCCAAGCGCCGTTAACATATTCATAGAAGTCGTCCTGTGGACGCACTGATTTATCGAAGTTTTCAAATTCGATACCTGAGCCCAATGCTTTAGTGACAGCGGCAGCAGTGGCGGTTTTAGCAGTTTCTGGCGCTTTAACTTCAGCGGGCTTGTCATTACAGGCAGTGAGGCCCGCGATGAGTGAGGCACACAGTCCCCCAATGAGTACTTTTCTCATGTCGTTTCCTTCGAGTTTGTTATTGTGCCCATCTCTGGGGCTGTTTGGTGCAAAATGGGATTGCTTCAGGCGCAACGCAACGTATGTTAATGCTTTAGTGGGAATCTAAACAAGGTGATTACACTTTTTCAGTCAGATTTCTTATCCGTCAGTTGTAACTAAAAATTACCATGATTGAAATTGGCCTAAAAACCGCTAAACATACCGTACGCAAGCTCTGACAAGTTAGTAAGCACTTAGGTTTGTCTGGCGTAACTAAGGGCGGATTTAGGCAATTTGATTGGCTAGGCTTTGCCCTTTCGTTCGTTGGGCCTCATAATACGGCGGTTTTCATTTATTGAAGTTGAGTCGTCCCGTGCGTTTAGACAAATTTATCTGTGAAAGTACCTCGCTTACCCGTTCTTTAGCGAAAAAAGCCCTGCACCGTGGTGACATTACCTGTGATGGGGCTGTGATTAAAGATGCTGGCTTTAAAGTGCTCGAGGGGATGCAAGTATGCCTCGAAGGTGAGCCTATCTCCCTCGTTGGTGAGCGTTACCTGATGCTCAATAAGCCCGTGGATACGATTTGCTCGACCATAGATGAAGTTTACCCTTCGGTATTGACCCTGTTGGATATTGAAAAGCCCGAAACCTTACATATTGCTGGTCGTTTAGATGCCGATACTACCGGCCTAGTGTTGATCACGAGCGATGGTCAATGGTCGCATCGGATCACTTCACCCAAAAAAGACTGTGGCAAGCGTTACTTAGTGACGTTAGCCGAGCCTGTGGATGAGAGTTTGATTGGCATCTTTGCCGCGGGAGTGGAGCTGAGAAACGAGGACGGCCTGACAAAACCCGCAGTGCTTGAAATCATCGAGCCGCAGTTGGTGCGTTTAACCATTACCGAAGGCAAGTATCACCAAGTGAAGCGGATGTTTGCCGCCGTAGGTAATCATGTGGTTGGCTTACACCGTGAAAGCATTGGCAAAATTGAATTAGACGCAGAACTTGCCCTCGGCGAATGGCGTTATCTGACGAGCGAAGAAATCGCATCGATTTAACCCCGTTTGGCTAAAAAAATGCCGCTCCTGATGAGCGGCATTTTTATTGCTAATTAGTGCTTCCTGATAAAACTATTGTTTTTTCAGGATCAGATTACCGCTAATGGTATCCATCTTGACACTGGCGCTACCAGAACCTGTTTGGAAGCTTAAGGATTCATTCGGCACGTATTTTTGTCTTTGTGGCACATCTTGGCTCAAGCCATTTTTGATTTTGCCACCTGGGCCGCCATTGAGCTCGAAATTAGCATCGGGCGTATCGGTAAATGTCACAATAATATCGCCACTAACGCTCTCTAGATTGGCTTTATCGAAGCTTTTCGCCAGTGAGACTTGAGTGTCGCCGCTCACGGTGCGGACATTAACTTCTTTGGCGCTGTTAAAGTCGGCTTTAATTTCCCCAGAAACCTGCTCGACTTTCACTTTATCGGCTAAGGTTTGGCTGTTGAGATCGCCGCTCACTAAACGATATTTGATTTCGCCTTTGCTTTGGGTGTCTTTAATCTCACCTGAGACGGTATCTAACATCACTTTGCCCGCTAATCCCTTAGTGGTGATATCACCAGACACAGTGTGCAATGTCGGTGTGCCATCCAGTGCCTCGGCGGTGATATTACCGCTAACGGTATTGAGTTCGAGCTCGCCTTGAGTCTGGCTGATTTGCAGATTGGCTGAAATCGTATCGGCGCTCAGCTTGACGGATTTAGGTACCTTAATGGTGAGTTTTGAGCCGTTGTTGTCGCTGCCGTTATAGTGGCGTGGCATTTTATCTTCGATATTCAGGTTGTTACCTTTCTGTTCAAAGACAAAGCCTTCGCTCAGCTCATCGAGAGTGCCCGTCACGCTGACTTCATTTTTATCCCAGCTTTGAATTTGTACTTCGCCCCGTTGGACTTTGATTTGCAGCAGGGTATCGCTACTTATCGGTAACTGTTTATCCACACTTTCAGCGGCGCACACACTGCCCATAAGGCCAAGATAAAGCGTTGATACGAGTAGACTGGTTTTCGTGAGGGTAAAATGGCTCATATGCTATTTCCTTGTGTTGAGTTTTGAATCGGAAGTTTTTGGCCTTGCTGTAGCAAATCGAGTTCACGTTGTTGCACCCAAAGCCAGAGTTGCCAAAGTTGTTTGTCGGTTGGATTAGCCTGTAATGCTTGATAAATCTGTTCGCCGGCGCGGCGTAATTCCGCTAAGCCTTGCTCTAGCGGCGCGCTAAAGCGACTGGTTTGCCAAGCGACAACCGTTGGGGTTTGTTCGAGGCTCGTTACTTGGGCTTGATGTGTCTGGGCAATTTGGTTAAGCAGTGTGTGCAGCGCTTGCTCATCATCCGCCGGTTGGCTAGCGATCTGTTCAGGGAGTGACGTTTTTACTGGCGCTTGAGTGTAGAACCCGAAGAACACCGCCAGCACCACAGCTGCGGCAATCGCCCATTGCGCGCCTTGTCGTCGCGGCGCTTGGCGAACAGCTGTTTGCGACGCCAATGGCTTATCCATACGTTTTTCGATGCCTTGCCAAAGATCCCGTTCGGGAGTTAATGCTTTGGGGGCATTATCAATCAATTGCTGGAGTTTGGCCTCACGGGGATCGTTAGATAAGGACATTACAGCATCTCCTGTAGTAATTGCTTGGCTCTGTGGTACTGGGTCTTACTGGTTCCCACGGCAATACCAAGTAATTGTGCAATTTCTTCATGTTGATAACCTTCAATGGCGCAGAGCACAAACACGATACGCGCCCGCTCTGGCAGTCTGAGGATCAATTTGTCTAACCCTTGATAATGCTCATCTGCGCTTGAATGTTCATCGTCGCTCTCCATCGGGATAAAACGCGCCCAAAACGACTTTTGCTTACGGATAAAGCTCAGTGCCTGATTCACACAAATGCTGTGTAACCAAGTGGAAAATTGGCTCTCCCCCCTAAACTGCGGCAATTTCTGCCAGACCAGAATAAAGCACTCTTGGGTGATTTCTTCCGCCTGCGAGGCTTGGCCTGATAAGCGCAGTGATAGGGCATATACCCTTGGATGATGGTGTAAATACAGTTGCTTAAATGCGGCTCTATTTCCTTGGCTAGCCAAGGTGACGAGGTCAAATTCTGACATCGCATTGTTGAGTGGGAGTCTCCCTGCCGTCACTGTATTTTCCTGTCATCAAGGTGAATGGTTACTAATAGGACGCTTTGAAAAGCGCAAAAGGTTTGTATCGAATAAAAAAATATTCGGTTTATTTTTAGATATTGCGTAACTCTTTGCGTTGTTGTAGTAAAATTAGTTGTGTTTTTTAGCGCTAACTTCATGAAGTTATTAATTTTATACCAAATGGTATGCTGAGTAGAAAGCTAAAATCATATTATGGATTATCACTGACATTAAGCATGACCGTGGGGCGACTGCCAGAGGTGAGTATCAAAACAGGAGCATTGAACGACCGATGCAAAATAAATAGAAGATAAACTTTGTATATCAGGGATATTTTGCTGTTAAAGGCCTAACTCCCAGCTATCTTTTTAAGAGAAGTTATTTATTAGGGGCTTTTTATGTTAATCCGCTCAAAGTTGTTACTCAGTGCCGCTGTATCCGTTACGGCCTTGATTGCCATGTTTGGATTGCAGCTTCATTCAAATTCGGTTGAGTCGGAACTCTCCCACGCAGCACAAAGCGTTCTCGAATTGGAGCGAGATGTACTTTTACTGCGTAAAAATGAAAAGGATTTTTTTGGTCGTAAAGATATGCAGTATGTTCAACTGCATGGTGAGGTACATGCCAAGATTGATGAGTTAGTCCCGAATCTTGAGAGTATTTTTAAAAAATACAAGGTTTCCACTGCGCCACTCGAAAGTTTTGACCGTAACCTTAATCAGTACCAAGTCGCCTTCAATGAAGTGGTACAACTTCAGCAAGAAATTGGTTTAACGCCTAAAACGGGTCTCTACGGCACCTTAAGAACGGCGGTGCATAATGTCGAGTCCATGCTGAAGGAATACGACCAGTTATCCCTCGAAGTCGCGATGTTGCAGCTAAGACGCAACGAGAAAGACTTTATGCTGCGCCGCGAGATGAGCTATGTCGAGACCTTCGACGCTAACATTGCCAAGTTCAACGCTAGCCTAAGAGTATCGAGTTTAGACACGGATACTCAAAATAAAATTGCGGCCCTAATTGAGCAATACCAAAAGGATTTTAAGAGCTTAGTCAATAAAGAGCAGCAACTGGGGCTCAGTGAAAAAGATGGTACTATGGCGAAATTGATCGCCGCGAATAAGTTAACCGAGGCCAGTGCCGACGAGCTGCATAATCTTGCGTTAAAGGCGATTGATGATACCGAAAGCAGCAGTGTGAATATCGGGATTTTGGTCTTCGTGATTATCGCCCTGATCCTTGCTGTGATTACCTACCTTATTATCCGCAGCATTATCACCCCGGTGGAACGTATTACGCAGGTGATTTCACGTATCGAAGTCAGCAAAGACTTAACCCTCAGATGCGATGCCTCGACTCAGGATGAGCTAGGTGAAATTGCGCAGCATTTCAATAGCATGGTGGGGAGCTTCCAGCAGCTTATCGAGCAGGTTATTGACTCAGTCGCCACTATTAATACGTCCTGTAAGAGTGTGTCAGAGAACGCAATGCTCGCCTCCGAAGGCGTTGCTCAGCAGCTTAATGAAACCGATATGGTGGCGACAGCGATTACCGAAATGGGTGCAACTATCGATGAAATTGCTAAAACGACCGAGCTTGCGGCTCTCAAAGCGGGTAAAACCCATGATAACGCTCAATTAGGGCAAACTGAGGTGGAGCAAACCATCCTTAAGATCAGACAATTGTCTGAACAGATCAACAGCAGCGCCTCAGTGGTGGATGAGCTCGAGCGTGATAGTGAAACCATTGGTAGCGTGCTCGATGTGATCCGTGGCATTGCGGAACAAACCAATTTACTGGCACTCAATGCGGCGATTGAAGCGGCCCGTGCGGGTGAACAAGGCCGTGGTTTTGCCGTGGTTGCCGACGAAGTACGTAGTCTGGCGATGCGAACTCAGACATCGACTCAGGAAATTGCCAATATTATTCAAACCCTGCAAAGTCGAACCCGTGCCATAGTGCAATTAATGGATGCGAGCCAAAAGCAAGGCGCCGAGAGTGCCGAGCAGGCCGCGGCGGCGGGAGAGTTGCTGAAGCTTATCAATACCGATGTGCATAATATTATGGATATGAGCACACAGATTGCTGCAGCGATTGAAGAGCAGAGCATGGTTGCCGCTGAAGTGAATAAGAACGTGGTCGTTATCCGTGATATTGCTGAGGATTCTTCCCGGGCTGCCGATGCCAATGCGTCGGCTTCGGATGAACTTAAATCCCGCGCCGAATATCTAGTCAGTGCCGTGAGCCACTTTAAGATCTAGTCGCACTTTTGTCTGTCAGAAACGCACCTTAGGGTGCGTTTTTTATGGCGAAGCGCTGTTGGGGTTTATTTGAATATGATGGCGCACGAGCTATTAATGCGAAAAGCTAGAAAGTAGTAACGCAATAAAAACCACCAACAAAAAAACGCACCCTAAGGTGCGTTTTTTATGCAAAGCGCCGCGATTAGTGGCTGAACATTGCAGAGATAGACTCTTCGTTGCTGACGCGGCGAATGGCTTCTGCCAATACGGCCGACATAGTCAGTTGAGTCACTTTAGCCACTTTAAGCATTTCAGGGCTTAAAGGTACAGTATCGGTCACGATAACTTCATCGATCACTGAGTTTTCGATATTTTCAGCCGCTTTGCCAGAGAATACTGGGTGAGTCGCGTAAGCAAATACGCGGTTTGCACCGTGTTCTTTTAAGGCTTCAGCCGCTTTACACAGAGTGCCGCCTGTGTCGATCATATCGTCAACGATAATGCAGTCACGGCCTTGAACGTCACCAATAATGTGCATCACTTGCGCTACGTTTGCCTGTGGACGACGCTTGTCGATAATGGCCAGATCAGAATCATCTAATAGTTTTGCCACTGCACGAGCGCGGACAACACCACCGATATCTGGAGAAACAACCACTGGGTTATCTAATTTCTTCGCCAGCATATCTTCGAGCAGCACTGGGCTACCGAACACGTTGTCTACTGGTACGTCGAAGAAGCCTTGAATTTGCTCTGCGTGTAAATCACAGGTCAAAACGCGGTCAACACCGACGCTTGACAGGAAGTCAGCAACGACTTTCGCAGTAATAGGTACACGTGCGCTACGTACGCGACGGTCTTGACGAGCATAACCAAAGTAAGGAATAACGGCAGTGATACGACCGGCAGATGCACGGCGTAGCGCGTCAACCATAACGATAAGTTCCATTAGGTTATCGTTAGTTGGGGCGCAGGTGGATTGGATGATAAACACATCGGCACCACGTACATTTTCGTTAATTTGGACACTGATTTCACCATCGCTGAAACGACCAACCACTGCGTCTCCGAGTTTACAAAATAGACGATCGGCTATCTTCTTAGCGAGACTGGGGGTGGCGTTCCCAGCAAAGAGCTTGATGTCGGGCACTGTATGAACCTCAGGCGTTTGCTTTATATTTTAGTGGCTAGAGCAACGACGATGCGGGGACGGGAGCGGAACCCGTGGGCTATCGTAAAAAGTTGCTCTAGAAGAAAGTAGTTTATGGATGAGTGAGTCGCACTATGAGCGGCGAAATATTCATCCCTTTTGCAACAAATCCTTGCATATCAGACGGTAATTTCGCCAAGGCTGCGAGAGCTTGCTGCTGCGAAGAAAACTCCCCAAACACGCATGCGCCCGTTCCGGTCATTCTCGACGGCGCATATTCTAGCAGCCAGCCTAAGGCCTTGGCAACTTGAGGGTATTTGGAAACGACCAGATCTTGGCAATCATTTGCCCAAGGTTGGCTCATTAAGGTGTCGATGCCAAGCTTAGGTGTA
This sequence comes from Shewanella sp. 10B, assembly GCF_023475885.1. Taxonomy (NCBI): domain Bacteria; kingdom Pseudomonadati; phylum Pseudomonadota; class Gammaproteobacteria; order Alteromonadales; family Shewanellaceae; genus Shewanella; species Shewanella sp. 10B. The sequence goes on along the minus strand of NZ_JAMDJO010000002.1, from coordinate 590,604 downwards.
TTGCGGGGTAGCAAAGGATCTTGGAACACCGCAGCGGTGGAAACATGGGCATCGGGCGCGATGACTAAATACCAAAACTCAGTGGGCGTCACCGCCTGTAAACGTTCGCCAACGCCTTCGGCAAATGCCGCGAAACCGCGAATAAAAACAGGGATATCGGCACCGAGTTTTAAACCAATCGCCGCTAATTCATCGTTAGATAATTGGGTGTTCCACAACTGATTTAAGGCCACGAGTGTGGTGGCCGCATCGGATGAACCTCCACCTAAACCGCCGCCCATGGGTAAACGTTTTTCGAGCCAGATTTCGGCGCCGCCAGGATAACCTGTCGCTTGCTGTAATGATTTTGCGGCTCGCAGAATTAAGTTATCGCTATCGGCGACAACGGCCGACATGTCCGAGTGCAATTTCAGCTCTGGCGTCTGCGTCACCCTAAAGTCGAGCAGATCGCAGCAATCAATAAATTGAAACAGGGTTTGCAACTCATGGTAACCGTCGGCGCGGCGTCCGTTGATATGCAGGAACAGATTTAATTTGGCGGGCGCGGGCCAATTGCGCGAAATCTCATTCGACATGCTAAGGTTTTTCTCCGAGCATTATTGAGGGTTTACCTAAGGCTTGCCATTGATTGAGTTGCAGCTTGAGCTGTAAATCACCGCGTTCAAGCTTTAACTGATAGGGTACCTCGGCACCGCTTTGGGACTGCCAACTCAAAAATGTGACTACCCAAGGCGGCAAGGTTTGCGAGTTTTGAATTTGTTTGGTTTTACCATTGCTATCAACGGCAAGCACACGGTCTAAAGCGCCGACTTGGCCTGTGATCCAAAGGGGTAAGTCGTTAATCGGGATGGACCAGCCGCTGACTCGCTCGAGTAGTGCTTGGGCGTTGCTATCGCGAAAATCTTTGCCATCGACATGCAGATGAGCCGAGTTAGGCGTAGCATCCAAAGTCAACACTGTGGTGCCGAGCATAGTGGTGAGGGTGAGCTCGTCTCGCTCCTCACTGTGGCGCCAATAGAGATTGGCACTGAGCTTATCCTGCGGCGTGCGGATAGCGAGTTTCCCCTGTAATTCCCACGCCTTGGCTTGCGCGGCATTATCGACCGTTATAGGGCTGAGATCTGTCGTTGGCGGCAGGGTCTCGCAGCCGCCTAAAAACAATAGGCCGCTCAAGGCGATACAAGAGAAAATGGATTTTGTGAAGCGCTTCAAATTATTCATCTATAACTGATATACCAAAGTCCTTATGATACGAGGGCTTGTAAAGAATACCAATGCCAATCGTAAAATTTCCATTGGCGGTCACTTGGGATAACTTCGGTCGCGATAATCTGCATTTGTCTATCATTGATAGAAAATTTAGGTAAGAAGTTAGACCTTTATTCGGTTTTGTTAAGCGTATTCTGTTTTTAGTTGGGCCAATTCAGTAGAATGCCCTTATTAAGAGAGACGCCAAGAATCTAGAAAAGAGTCAGATGAGCCTTGTAGCAATCGGTATTAACCATAAAACAGCCACGGTAGACCTGCGTGAGAAAGTTGCCTTCTCTCCGGACAAAATTCATGATGCCATGAAGAGTCTGGCCAGTCGTACACGCTCGGGTGAAGCCGTTATCGTCTCGACCTGTAATCGCACTGAATTGTATTGTAACAATGGCGATGAGGCCGACATCATTGAATGGCTTGAAGAATATCACGGCCTAGATCATCAAGATGTAGCGCCGTGCCTCTACAATTACCACGGTCAAGCGGCGGTAAGGCATTTAATGCGCGTGGCCTCCGGTCTCGACTCGCTGATTTTGGGTGAGCCGCAAATTCTGGGGCAAGTTAAGCAGGCTTTTGTCAAAGCTAAAGAAGCGGGTACCGTTGCGCTGACCATCGACCGCTTGTTCCAAAATACCTTCTCCGTGGCGAAAAAAGTGCGTACCGAAACCGAAATCGGTGCCGCGGCTGTCTCGGTGGCCTTTGCCGCCGTGAGCATGGCAAAACATATCTTCTCTTCGCTATCGACCACTAAGGTGCTGTTAATTGGCGCCGGTGAAACCATTGAGCTGGTGGCTAAACATCTTAAGGATAACGGCGTTGCTTCTATGGTGGTGGCAAACCGTACTCTCGAACGTGCCCAAAGTATGTGTGAAGAGTTTAATGCCACGGCAATTACGTTGGCACAGATACCAGATTTTCTCCCTAAAGCCGATATCGTGATATCCTCTACCGCCAGCCCGCTACCAATCCTTGGTAAAGGCATGGTAGAAAAAGCGCTAAAGCAGCGTCGCCATCAACCTATGTTATTGGTTGATATAGCAGTTCCCCGGGATATTGAGCCGGAAGTCGCCGATTTGGACGATGCGTTTCTGTATACAGTGGACGACCTGCATAGCATTATTGAACAGAATAAGGCTTCCCGTAAGGAGGCCGCCGAGCAAGCTGAATTAATTACTGAAGAACAATCCTACCTCTTTATGGATTGGGTGCGTTCTTTAGAGTCGGTCGACAGTATTCGCGAGTATCGCAGCCAAAGCATGGCGATAAAGGATGAGTTAGTGGAACGCGCCCTGAATAAATTAGCGCAGGGGGGCGACACTGAGCAGGTATTGATTGAACTAGCCAATCGCCTGACGAATAGACTCATTCACGCACCAACCCAAGCCCTCACAGTGGCGAGTCGTCAGGGTGATTTGAATACCTTAGGTCAGTTAAGAACAGCGCTCGGATTAGATAAAAACTAAGGTTAGCGAGTTAAATGAAGGAATCCGTTATCCGCAAGCTGGAAGGCTTGCTCGAGCGCAATGAAGAAGTCTTAGCCTTGCTTGGTGATGCATCCGTTATCGCCGATCAGGAGCGTTTTCGCGCGTTATCCAAAGAATATTCTCAGTTAGAAGAAGTGGTTGCAGGCTTTAAAGCTTACCAGCAAGCACAGGCGGATCTCGAGTCTGCCAAGGAAATGCTGGAAGAAGATGATACTGAAATGCGCGAAATGGCGCAGGAAGAAATCAAGGCAGCTAAAGCCGAACTCGAGCGTCTCGAAGCCGAGCTGCAAATTCTATTATTACCAAAAGATCCTAACGACGACACCAACGCCTTTATCGAAATTCGTGCCGGTGCGGGTGGCGACGAAGCCGCAATCTTCGCGGGTGATCTGTTCCGTATGTATAGTCGTTATGCCGAAGCCAACCGTTGGCAGCTCGAAATCATGAGCTCGAACGAAGGTGAGCACGGTGGCTTTAAAGAAATCATCGTTAAAGTCAGTGGTGAAGGCGCCTACGGTAAACTCAAGTTTGAATCCGGTGGTCACCGTGTTCAACGTGTGCCTGAAACTGAATCCCAAGGCCGTGTACACACCTCTGCTGTAACTGTAGTAGTCATGCACGAAGTGCCTGAAGCGGAAGCGATTTCAATCAACCCTGCGGATCTGAAGGTTGATACCTTCCGTTCATCGGGCGCTGGTGGTCAGCACGTTAACAAAACCGATTCTGCCATTCGTATTACCCACATTCCAACCGGGATTGTGGTGGAATGTCAGGACCAACGTTCACAGCATAAAAACCGCGCGCAAGCGATGAGCGTGTTAGCGGCGCGTATCCAAGCCGTTGAAGACGAAAAGCGCCGCAGCGCCGAAGAGTCGACTCGCCGTAGTCTGGTGGCCAGTGGTGACCGCTCCGAGCGTGTGCGTACCTATAACTTCCCACAAGGCCGCGTGAGTGAACACCGTATCAACTTAACCTTGTATCGCTTAAACGAAGTGATGGAAGGCGACTTAGATGCGATTTTAGGACCGCTGATGCAAGAGCATCAGGCCGACCTATTAGCCGCTCTGGCTGATGAGCAGGGGTAATTTTGGCTGATCAATCGAGTATCGCCGAGGCCCTGCAATGGGCCTATGTTCAGTTAGCGCCTACCTCTGAATCCGCTCATTTGGATGCAGAGGTTTTCCTGCTGTATTGCCTCAATAAAAACCGTGCATTTCTCTACACTTGGCCCGAAAAAGCCTTGACGGTGGAGCAGTGGAAACGTTTCCAGCAAATGGTGCAACGTCGCCAGCAGGGCGTACCCGTGGCACATATTGTGGGTGAGCGTGAGTTTTGGTCGCTGCCTTTTATCGTGAATGACACCACGTTAATCCCTCGCCCAGATACCGAAATCCTAGTCGAAACCGCCTTAAACTTGCCGCTTGAGAGTGATGCTAAGGTGCTGGATTTAGGGACTGGGACAGGTGCGATTGCGCTGGCGCTGGCTTCTGAGCGGGCTACTTGGCAAATTACTGCCGTCGATAAGGTGGAAGATGCGGTGGCATTGGCCAAAGCGAACCGGACTAACCTTAAGTTAGAGCAGGTGGAGATCCTCCAAAGTGACTGGTTTAGCGCGATCAAGGCTCATGACTTTGATTTAATTGTCTCAAATCCGCCTTACATCGATGAGGCCGATGAGCATTTACATCAAGGGGATGTGCGCTTCGAGCCGCAAAGTGCGCTCACCGCCGCCGATGAGGGCTTTGCTGATCTTTACTACATCGCAAAAACCGCTCGGGATTATTTGAAGCCCAACGGTTATATTCTGCTCGAACATGGTTTTGAGCAGGCGGTAAAGCTCAGAGAAAAACTGACCGAGCTAGGTTATCAAAATGTCGCAACCGTGCGGGATTTTGGTAGCAACGACAGATGCACCATGGGTAAGTGGATGGGATTGATTGGAATTTAATATTTAATCCAATCCCGCTAAGTACTTAACAACGCCATTGGTTATTTATCAATGGCGTTTTTATTTGTGTATTGGTTGAAATGGTTAGCTTTGACAAGTATCCGACTCAATATCTTTAAAATCAGCTTTAAGCTTAGGCTCAAGCTATAGCACTTTGACCATAAAGAATTTACTGCCGGTTTCGGGATAGGCTTGTTGTACCCACTGCACGCGGTATCCGTGGCGCTCATAGAAAGGCTTGGCTTGAAAATCTAAGGTATCGAGTAGGACAAATTGGCAGCCACGTTGTTTGGCCTTGCTTTCGGCCTCGAGTAATAAGCGTGAGCCGATGTTTTGCTGGCGCAATGCGGCATCGACCCAAAGGTAGTCAATCAATAGCCAATTGCCAAAGGTTTTACCGCTTAAGCCCGCGAGTAAGTTGCCGTCCTCATCCTGTAATTTTAATCCTAGGTTTTGACGCTTTAGCGTTTGCCAGTGCAGCTGATTAAATTCGACGATTTTTTGCTTTACCGCATCGGCAAATTCGGCGGACTCATCGTCAATTATCATTAAATTCATTGTGGTTTCCTACAAACTGAGGGACGGGGTTTCGTCTGCGAATCTCGCGCGTTAGGCATTGGTCTGGCGTTATGATTAGGGTAAACTAGCGCCTTTGTCACTGGCCATAAGTATCACAATGGAAACTTTTTACAGTCTTTATCCTGCTGTTAAGCACCTGCATTTAACCTTAATTGCCGTGAGTGTGCTGTTTTTTGTCGTTCGTTTTGTGTTGCACTTACGTCAGTCAGCACTGATGGGCAAGAAAGTATTCAAAATCGCGCCCCATGTTATCGACACTTTTTTACTGCTGTCGGGCTTAACCCTGTGCTTTATGATCAAGCAATATCCCTTTGTGGACCCTTGGTTGACCGAAAAAATTGGCGCCGTGCTCGCGTATATTGCCTTGGGTGTGATTGCGATAAAAGCGAACAGAAACAAATTGTTCAAAGTTTTTGCCTTTTTAGGTGCATTAGGTTGGTTAGTTTACGCGGCCAAATTGGCGCATTTTAAACAAGCGGTATTATTGGGTTAATGGGAAAATACAATCTGCAAGATGGCATTTCTTTGCCCGAGTCGGCATTGGATGTAGGTGCTCACCTTGGATTTTCAAACCTCGAAGCGGCGAAATGGGCTTGGTTTGAATTGGCGGGAGCCGTATTAAGTCATTACCTAGTGGATCAACAGCAACGCTTAAATGCGTTGCTGCATTGGTTTTATCAGGACTTGGGTTTTTGTGTCCGCGACAATTACTTCAGTACCGAAGCGGCGGACTTAGGCACTTGCCTTATCACTAAACAGGGTAATAGCACCACACTGGCGACGGTATTGATGCTACTGGCCAAACAGCTCGATTTAGAGCTCGAAGCCTTACTCTTACCGGGTAATACCGTGCTTCGCAGTAACGTTGCTGGTGTTGTGCGTTATCACGATCCGCTGACGGGCAAAGAGCTGACGAAACACCAGCTCCATGTGTTAGTGCGCGGTGAACTGGGTAACGCGGCCGAGCTTAAGCCAAGCTACTTAAAGGCGGCGTCGGTGAAGAAGCTGATTTCGCGCATGCTGCATGAGCTTAAGGCGGGGTGTATCGTGTCGCATCAATTTGAGGCGGCGATGGAATGTTGCAACTTGCTGCTACAGTGGCACCCAGATGATGTGCACTTAAATCGGGAGCGCGCTTTTATCGCCCAGCAACTGGGTTGTATCAATGTCGCGGCGGCCGATCTGCAACACTTTGTCGATAACAGCCCGCATGATCCTGTTATCGAAATCGTCAAAATGCAGCTCAAAGAGCTCAGCGAACACGCTGAAATCTATCACTAAATCTTAAAGGAGAGCCTAACAGGCTCTCCTTGTTTTTCTAAAAAACAACAATAAATGGGGCGAATGGGAAGTTTGCCCACTAACTGCAAACGGCAGTTTTTAGCATAAATACAATAACAACTGTACCAAACAGGGAGAATACACATGGCAAGCACGGCATTAGTCACCAATGACGCGGTGGCGCTGGGAATATTGGCAACTATTCTGGGATTTGTGTTTTATACCAGCAGTAGTAGTCATCCATTTTGGCAAAAGTTTTACCGTTTTATCCCAGCGTTATTACTCTGCTATTTCTTGCCATCGTTGTTGAATACCTTTGGGGTGATCGATGGTGGTACATCACAGCTTTACTATGTTGCCTCGCGCTACCTATTGCCCGCCTGTTTGGTGTTATTGATTTTAAGTGTGGATTTAAAAGCCATCTTAGGACTTGGGCCTAAGGCAGTGATCATGTTTTTAACTGGGACAGTCGGTATTGTGATTGGCGGGCCGATTGCACTGCTCGTGGTGTCCTTTATCGAGCCCTCATTAATTGGTGTCGATAGCCCTGATGCGGTGTGGCGCGGCATGACGACCCTCGCAGGCAGTTGGATTGGCGGCGGTGCGAACCAAGCCGCGATGAAAGAAATTTATGAAGTGGGTGGCAATATCTTCTCCGTGATGGTGACAGTCGATGTGATTGTGGCCAATATTTGGATGGCGGTATTGTTGTTTATGGCGTCAAAAGCCAAGGAAATCGATGCCAAGACAGGTGCTGACACCTCGGCGATTGAGACCTTAAAGAACAAGGTTGAGCAGTATCACGCTGAAAATGCGCGTATTCCAAGCCTGCGTGATCTGATGCTGATTGTGGCTGTCGGATTTGGGATCACGGGCGTGGCCCATATTGCCGCCGATTTCCTCGGTCCTTATTTTGAGGCCAACTATCCTTGGACTGAGGATTACAGCTTAACCTCTAAGTTCTTCTGGTTAGTGGTGATTGTGACCACCATAGGTTTAGCCATGTCCTTTAGCCCTATGCGCCATTTAGAGGCGGCGGGGGCTTCTAAGGTAGCGTCGGCGTTCTTGTATATTTTGGTGGCGACCATTGGTTTACATATGGATATAAGCAAGGTCCTTGATACACCACTATATTTTTTAGTGGGCATTATTTGGATGATAGTGCACGCTGGCTTTATGTTATTGATTGCTAAATTAATTAAGGCTCCATTGTTTTATATGGCCGTGGGCAGTCAGGCAAACGTAGGTGGGGCTGCATCGGCGCCAGTTGTGGCAGCGGCGTTCCACCCCGCTTTAGCCCCTGTAGGGGTATTGTTAGCCGTATTTGGTTATGCGCTAGGCACTTATATGGCGTGGCTCTGCGGTCAGTTACTGCAAGCCGTCGCGGTATAGTTGCCTTAGCTCCTGTTCAGCGCTGGTAAGGTTCCAGCATTTTAGAGAGAAGTTGCGATGAGTAATAAAATCATAAACCTAGGTTCAATCGAGATCGCTAACGATAAACCTTTCGTGTTGTTTGGTGGCATGAACGTGCTTGAGTCTCGCGATCTCGCTATGTCGATTGCTGAAACCTATGCCGAAGTGACGCAAAAACTGGGTATTCCCTATGTTTTCAAGGCGTCGTTCGACAAGGCTAACCGCTCTTCTGTTAACTCTTACCGTGGTCCTGGCATGGAAGAAGGCTTAAAGATTTTTGAAGAAATCAAAAAGACTTTCAATCTGCCATTAATCACCGATGTGCATGAGACTTACCAATGTGCGCCTGTCGCTGAAGTGGTTGATATTATTCAGTTGCCTGCTTTCTTAGCGCGCCAAACAGACCTCGTAGTCGCCATGGCGAAAACGGGCGCTATTATCAACGTGAAAAAGCCGCAGTTTTTAGCACCACACGAAATGCGCCATATCATCACTAAGTTTAACGAAGCCGGTAACGACGAGATTATCCTGTGTGAACGTGGTTCGTGCTTCGGTTACAACAACCTAGTAGTCGATATGCTGGGTATGGACGAGATGAAGCAATCCGGTTATCCGGTGATTTTCGACGCTACCCACGCATTACAACGTCCTGGTGGTCGTGCCGATTCGGCGGGCGGCCGTCGTGCTCAAGCGACTGAATTAGCCCGTAGTGGCATGGCGTTAGGCTTAGCGGGTCTGTTTATTGAGGCTCACCCAGATCCAGATAACGCTAAGTGTGATGGCCCATGTGCGCTGCCACTGCATCAGTTAGAAAACTATCTGAAGCAGATGAAGGCTATTGATGATTTAGTGAAATCCTTCGACCCGATTGATACCAGCAAGTAAGCTTGGTTTTACCTTATCAACTAAAAAGCCCCGAATTGCTCGGGGCTTTTTATTGGGTGAAATTTTCTCCATAGCGATATCAATACCTTGTGTTTATGATGTTGGCTCTAATTAGCGCATAACCCATGTCAGAGTGCAGTCTGGCAGTGACAGGATGGCTCGGATGTGGATTTTCTTTACCTTATTAGCCGCGTTTATGCAGGCGTGGCGTAATGCCTTTCAGAGCCAATTGAGTAAAGAGGTTAAGGTGGCGGGCGTCACCTTAGCGCGGTTTCTTTGGGCAGGCCCGATTGCGGCTTTGTATCTTGGGTTGTTATATCTTTGGGACAATGTGGGCTGGCCGCATTTTACGGCGGAGTTTATCGGCTTTATTGTCGGTGCCTCCATGATGCAGATCCTCGCGACTGGCTTGATGGTTAAATTGTTTCAACAACAAAATTTTGCCATCGGTGCCGGGCTTGCCAAGAGTGAGGCCATCGTCGCCGCGATATTAGGCACCTTCTTTTTTGGCACCCATTTATCGTTACTCGGTTGGATTGGGGTGATTGTAGGTGGCGTTGCCGTGTTTTTACTGAGCGCCAAGCAAGGGCTTAGGCAGCTGTCCTTAAGCACTGTGCTCCTCGGCATAGCTAGCGGCAGCGCCTTTGCACTGACCTCTTTATGGGTGAGGGAAGCAAGCCTAAGATTAAATGTCGGTTTTCCACATAGCGCCGCTTGGGTATTGCTTTTGGTGATATGTCTACAAACCTTAGTGTTAGTCGGTTATTTAGTCTTGAAGGATAAAGCCACTCTCAGCGCTTTAATTCAACGTCCTAAGTTAACCTTGCTGACGAGCAGCGCCAGTTGCTTTGGCTCTATTGGTTGGTTTAGTGCTATGTCTTTGCAGGGCGTGCCCTATGTTAAAACCCTAGGCCAAGTGGAAATCTTCTTTATGATGTTGATTTCGGCATTCTGGCTTAAGGAAAAAGTAAAAATAAAAGAGCTGCTTGGCCTCGTCTTGATCGCGCTCGCGGCAATACTCGTGATGTGGGAGTAAGGCTCATTATTGACCGTGTTTGCTATCAATGAGATTAGTCATAAAGGCTTATGTTTTTAATTATCAAAAACATAGCTCACAGAAATGCCCTATAGTTTATATCTCACTCTCCTTATCTATGCTAAATATTCTTGATGCAAAAATTAACAATTTACTCGAAAGGGATTTGTTACTATGCCAAACCGTTCAAATCTTATCCAAGCGTCGATGCGTAACTTTGCCTCTCTCTTCGAATTACTTTTAAAAAAGTGGTTGTTCTTACTGCTGTTACCCGTCGTATTCGCTTTTGTTTTTAGCTATTTTATCGCGGCTTATCTGGCACATAACAAGGCGACTGAGATTGGCGAGTTCAACCTAGAGCGTTTAGAGGCCATCTTAAAGCTGTCGGATCAGATAGGTGAATATGCCATGAACCTAACCGAAGAGGATTGTGGCAAGTTAACTGAATACATGCGTTTTCGGCCTTATTTTCGGGGCGTGTTACTCTTCAATGACAAGTCATTTTACTGTTCCTCGACAACCGGGAACCTCAATTTACCCCTGAATACTCTATTGCCCGTCGATAGACTCAAAGATGGTTCGCAACATATAGTGCCGGAAACGCCAGCGCGACCGGGCGTGCCAGCCATTATCACCACCTTTAAGAATGAACAAACGCAATACGGCGCGGTTGTGATATTCGAAGGTCAATATCTGATTGATAGCTTTATTCAACCCGATGTATTTCCCCGCGCGGTAAAAACCGTTGTCTTAGGTTTGCATGGTGCGACCTTGCCCGCGGCGCCACAGTTTAGCGGTAATGAAGTGATTACTGTGTTTGCAGGGGATAAATTTGAGGTCCACCAAGATTTCGTCATCCTGCTGGAGATCTCTAAGGCGCTGTTTTGGCACTTTTATTGGATTGCCTTTGGCCTGTTATTGCCACTGATTTTCACCTTGTTCGTTTTATCTAGCCTACTGTTGTGGAAGCGTAATGGGCGTCACTCGCTAGCCGATGACATAAAAAGTGGTATCGAGAACCAAGAGTTTTTCTTGGTATACCAACCTGTTGTAAGCAGTGAAGACGGTAAGGCCAAAGGTGTCGAGGCATTGGTGCGCTGGCAGCATCCGCAAATGGGCTTAGTTCGTCCCGATTTGTTTATTCCCATCGCCGAAGAAAGCCAATTAATAGTTCCTTTGACCAATTATATTTTTGAGCGCGCCTTGGCGGATTTTAGCCAATTGCAGTTAACCACAGATTTTAGGATTGGCTTTAACGTGGCGCCCGAGCATTTTATCCAAAGCGATATCGAGGCTAAGTTTCGTTACCTTAGGGATGCGTTTGCTGAAATCGGCGTGCAGCCGCTGATCGAAATCACCGAGCGGCAACTATTAACGGTGGATATGTGTGAGCGAATCGCGGCGCTGCGTGAGCTGGGCATTCTGGTGGCGATTGATGATTTCGGCACTGGGCAGACAACCTTGTCGCTGCTGCAAACCTTTACGCTGGATTACCTGAAAATCGATAAATGCTTTATCGATACCATAGGCCAAGATTCGGTGACCTCCCATGTGCTGGATACCATCATCGAACTCTGCCATAAGATGAATTATGTGGCTGTGGCAGAAGGGGTGGAGACCCAAGAGCAGGCGGACTATTTAATCAGTCGTGATGTGCATTTTTTGCAGGGCTATTTATACGCTAAGCCGATGAAATTAAATGAACTGGAACTGTGGCTTAAGGAGCATAACTAGTTAATAACCGTCAGGGCAGACATGCCACTGACGGGTCAGTTTTGCTAGGCGAGTATTAGAGGCTATAGCCTGTTTCTTCATGTTCGGAAAGATCGAGGCCATTCACTTCCTGCTCTGTGCTGACACGAAGTCCGCCGAGGATTTTACCAATGACCACAAACAACAACCAAGACACCACAGCGGTGTAACTCAAGGTGGCAATAACCCCAATGGCCTGCGCCCCGAGTTGGTCGAGCATAGTGGGGTTAACACTGGCAAAACCATAACCGCTGAAGATCCCAAGCTGAGTCGAACTAAACACTCCTGCCAGCAAAGTACCGAGAATACCGCCGACACCGTGTACTGGGAACACATCGAGCGAGTCGTCAATCTTGAGTTTTTGTTTAATGTAGACAGTTGAAAAGAAGCAAACCACACCGCCAAGAAAACCGATCACTAACGCGCCAGCAGGGCCAACATAGCCTGATGCCGGCGTGATAGTGCCAAGGCCTGCCACCATACCGGTGACGATACCGAGTGCACTGGCCTTACCAAATTTATACCACTCGATACCCGCCCAAGTAATGGCGCCCATCGACGCGGCTAAATGGGTCGCGAGTATCGCCATTGCCGCAGTGCCATTGGCGCCTAAGGCGCTGCCGCCATTAAAGCCAAACCAGCCCACCCACAGCATGCCCGCGCCTGTCACTGTCATGGTCAAGTTATGGGGCATAATGGCCGAGTTTAAGAATCCCTTACGCGGCCCTAACACTTTTGCTGCCACCAGTGCCGCCACCCCAGCGGTAATGTGTACTACTGTACCGCCAGCAAAGTCATACAATCCAAGCTCGGCCAACCAGCCGCCGCCCCACACCCAGTGAGTGATGGGTGCATAGACTAACAGTAACCAAGCGCTTGAAAACATCAGTACGGCGGAGAACTTCATCCGCTCGGCAAAGCCACCGATGATCAGCGCTGGCGTGATAATGGCGAAGGTCATTTGGAATAGCATAAATAGAGGTTCAGGAATATCCCCGCTGACACTGTCGCGACCAATGCTGGCTAGAAAAGCTTTGCCCAGCCCACCGATAAAACCGTTGCCGGTATCGAAGGCGATGGAGTAACCCACCACAAACCACAGTACAGAGGCGATAGCAGCTATAGAAAAACACTGCATTAAAATCGAGAGTACGTTTTTACTGCGCACCAGACCGCCGTAAAACAGTGCCAGTCCTGGAAGTGTCATCAATAAGACGAGAGCTGATGAGCTTAAAATCCATGCTGTATTGGCGCCGCTGAGCTGCGCCTCATCGGCCAAAGCCGAGCCCGCAAAGCCGCTGGCGAGCAGAGCCAATAATGCCTGATAACCCAATGTTGAATAACGGGTGTTTGGCAGAGCGAACTTAGCGTTAAGTGCGGCTGTCTGTTGGCTCATATCGCATCACTCCCTTCTTCCGAGGTGCGTACACGGATCACTTGTTCGAGTGGGGTGACGAATATCTTGCCGTCGCCAACTTTACCCGTGTGGGCGGCGGCAACAATGGCTTCGATGACCGCATCTTCCTGCTCGGAATGGATGGCGATTTCGAGCTTCATTTTGGGGAGAAAGTCGACCGCATATTCGGCACCGCGATACAGCTCTGTATGTCCCTTCTGGCGACCAAAGCCACGCACTTCGGTCACTGTCATACCGTGGATGCCAAGTTGCGTCAGCGCTTCACGTACATCATCAATTTTGAAGGGTTTAATAATAGCGGTGATGAGTTTCAACTTTATTCTCCAACGAACTTCAGGCGTAAGTGGGATGAACAAAGCAGGAATCAGGCCATAACAATAATGTTTTTATTATCATTATCTTAACAATGTGACGCACTCAAATAGACCGAGTTTTTGCTGCAAAAGAGTGCAAAAACAGATGATTACGCCCTGATTTGGTGCGCTTTGATGGTGCATTTAGCATCAAAATGCCAATTCGAGTGCATTTAAAGATGCTGGAATATCACCGAGTTTGATTTAGCACGATTGATTAGGGTTAAATCCATTTAAAATCAATTGAGTATATTGATTAAGCTTGTGGTGTTATTGCCGACAACTGTTTAATGGCTTGGCACATTTGGGCATTGGTGGCTGCACTTAAACCGTGCGCGCTGGCGCGGTCACAAATATAACCATTAATTTGTTCAATCTCGGTTGGCCTATGGTGTGCTACATCTTGGTGCATCGACGAGAAATTCGCGGCCGTGAGTTCAATCACCCGGTACACGCGCTCTTCAAGCATTTGTCTATCCAGTGCTATGCCATCGTGGGCGGCCACCTCGACCAGCTCATCTAAGATACTGGTTATGGTCTGGGTAAATTGCGCCTGAGCCAATGTGCCATTGGGACATTGATGCAGGGCCGTCAGGGGATTAATTGCAGCGTTTACCGCGAGCTTTTGCCAAAGACTAGGGATAATTGCCTCAACCCATTCACTGTTGGGGATAGCGTTGAGCAGCCCGTCACGCAGTGCTTGCGGTAATGCGGGGCCGATAAAGTGGCCAAACTGGGTTAAGCCTTGGCCAGTTTGTTTGATTTGCCAGCGGGACTGGCGCATCACGCCTTGGGAGGTAGTACCAAGGCTTAAGCCACGACCCTGTAATTTGGGCGCCAGTGCCAAGTGTGGACCCATGCCATTATGCAGTAACAGGATATGACACTGGGGCGAGAGTTTGTCGAGTAAAGGGCTAATGGCATCAATGACTTGATAAGCCTTAACGCACACAATTAGCAGCCTGATCTGCAGTAAGCTTGTGCCGTCTAGACTAAATGTAGGCACTCGGTATGACACTGAGTCGGTATCAGCATCCGTTGATGGCAGAGGGCAAAACACGAGGTCTTGCCAATCCGTCGCCTCAGAGGTGGATGCAGAGGTCTCACGCGCTATCAAGCCTACGGCTAACCCCGCCGAATGCAGTTGATGACAAATCAATTGTCCCACGGCGCCAGCACCTAAAATCGCGATATCGGTGACTTGAGACTCTACAGTCGATGACGCACCTTGGCCGAACATTATTCTTCCTTGAGTTGGGCGGCGCTAAAGTATTTTCGATAGGCCCAAAGACAGAAGTAAAACAAAGCGATACCCGCAAAGTCCGCTAACACGTCGCCCACAGAGGCGCTGCGGTAGGGTAAACGCGATTGCACTAGCTCAATCAAAATCGCGTATGCGGCAAGCACCAGCGAGAGCCAATACCACTTGGGGCGAAAGGCGAGAAAGGTCAGATAAGAGAGGCAGAAGAAGCTCCCAAGATGTCCTACCTTATCGATATTGGGGATACTTTGCGAATAGGTTGGTCTGGAAAACACCAGATAACTGATCACGACAAAGGCTACGGCTAAAGCCAATTTGAATAGGGTGTTTTTAGTTATCACAAATACAATTTGATTATCTTAGTGTGACGCCATAATAGGAAAATGTGCCGCCAAAGTCATCCATAACCCGAGTTTTATCTTGCTTGGGTAAAGTTAACCTTCAACTTGGGGGAGGGAGTCGGTAAACTATGGGCATTTACAATCACCTAAGGGGCGGCAACTATGCCTTCATTTGATATTGTGTCTGAAGTGGATGAGGTTGAATTACGTAACGCGGTCGAAAACTCCCGCCGTGAACTCAGCAGCCGATTCGATTTTCGTGGTAAAGAGGCCAGCATCGAATATAAAGATCATGTGGTGACTCTCACCGCGGAAGATGATTTCCAATGCAAACAGTTGGTCGATATTCTGCGTACCCAATTGAGCAAACGTAATGTTGAGCCTTCGACTATGGATGTCGACGAAAAGTCGGTTCACAGCGGCAAGACCTTCTCCCTGAAAGTGCGCTTTAAGCAGGGTATCGAGACGGATATTGCCAAGAAAATCGTTAAGATGGTCAAAGATAGCAAGATTAAAGTGCAATCTCAGATCCAAGGCGACACAGTGCGTGTGACGGGTAAAGCCCGCGATGATTTACAAGCTGTGATGGCGTTAGTGCGTCAAGCGGATCTGGGTCAGCCTTTCCAGTTCAATAACTTCCGCGATTAATCGAAAAGCCTATCCAGCATTTGATTCACTTTGAGTCGATGTGTTGATAGACACTTAAAAGCCCCTTGCTATCAAAGGCGAGGGGCTTTTTTATTACTTAGGATTCGGCGTCGCCCTTGCTGTTATGGGGTACGTATTTATTCACTAAATGAATAAGCAGCAACACGGGAAAACCAATTACACTGGCGGCGACAAAGAAGTTCACATAGCCATAGGCATCAACATAGGCGCCCGAGAAGCCAGCAATAAATTTTGGGAAGAGCAACATAATTGAGGAGAGCAGTGCATATTGGGTCGCGCTATAGCCGCTGCTGGTGAGGCTCGAGAGATAGGCGATAAAGGCGGCGGTGGCAATACCGGCGCTAAAGTTATCGACCGAGATCGCAAAGGTTAAAAATTGGACGTTGTAACCAATCATCGCCTGCCAAGCAAATAGCAAATTGGTGACAGCGACCAAGAGGGCGCCAAGGAATAAAATCTTCATGGTGCCGAAGCGGGCTAATAGGATACCGCCGAAGGCTGCGCCAACTAAGGTCATGATAAGACCGTAGATCTTACTCAGATAAGCAATTTCTTCTTTGCTAAATCCCATGTCCACGTAGAACACGTTGGCCATAATCCCCATTACGATATCCGAAATGCGATAGCAGGAAATCAGCAATAGAATCAAAATGGCGCTGCGACCATAGCGTTTAAAAAAGTCGATAAAGGGCAGTATGCTGGCGGTATAAATCCATGAGAGGCTCGCCGCAAGCGGCTTGGGGTAACGCTCGCTCAAGCGTTGTTTTACCGCTAATTCGGTTTCATCGGCGGCGCGAGTATCAACCTGTGGCTCGCGGCTAAAAAGCGTTGTTAACACCCCGACAAACATCAGTCCTGCCATCACCAAATAGGATGTTTGCCAAGCGAGTAGGTTATATTCGGTATTGCCGGGCTCAACCCAAGCGGCGATGCTCAAGGCTCCAGCCGTCGCCACAATCATAGCGCTGCGATAGCCCACCTGATAGGCGGCGGCAAGCGCGGCCTGCATTTTTTCGGGGGCAGATTCGATACGAAAGGCGTCAATCACAATATCTTGGGTGGCGGATGCAAAGGCGACCATGAGGGCAAATACGGCCAAGCGTTCGAGATCTTGCAGTGGGTCGCTAAAGGACATACCCAAAATGGCGCCGACTAGCAACAGCTGAGCGAACAGCATCCAACTGCGTCGCCTGCCTAAAAAGCGCGTCAGTATGGGCAGAGATAATCTGTCCACTAAGGGTGACCAGGCCCATTTGAAGGCATAGGCCAGGGCTATCCAACTGAAATACCCGATAGAAGTGCGGTCGACTCCCGCTTCCCGTAGCCAAAAAGACAAGGTTGAAAAGACCAGCATTAATGGCAGGCCGGCAGAAAAGCCGAGTAACAACAGAATCAACACGCGCTTATGGTAGTAAACGCTGAAGAATTCTAAGATGCGTCGATTTAAACCGATTACGAACATAAGCATGGGCCGAGGAGTCGAATCCGCCTAGCTTACGGGGAAGATGCGGTGGGATTCAAGGATTAATGCGTATCCTTTTGATGCTCGCTGGGTTTCTGTCCGAAAGGACTGAAAATAAAAAAGACCCAGCAAGCTGAGTCTTTAGCGAGTGTATTGCTCAAGGTCGAACACCAATGCACCCCGAGGGCATTTGGCCTCCCAAACTAAGGAAGTCACAGCACGCATGCAACTGCTGACACAGATACTGATTGCCGCGGATCATCCAGTCTGGCCACTTGTTAAAACTATGGAGCAAATGCCAAAACACGGTTTCTGTTTCTGTTTGCGCTTCACTACTTGGAATGAGTAATTGCCATTCCTCGAGTGTGTCCCAAAGATAGAGCTGGACTTCATGGAAATCGAGCTCGTCACTCAAAAATGCTTTGCCATACATAGCAAGCTGGGGCGCTTTATTATCGATAAATTCTTCAATCGTCACCCTTGCCTCCTTTCTGTTGCCTTTTGAGTATAGACAGAGGATTAGGGCTTTTGCTCAAATTATTTTCGATTATTTTTTCGGCAGTAATTTAGCTGTTTTCAATATGATAGGTGTCACGGGCACATCGGGCCAATTGAGTTTCGCATTGGTGGTGGTCTCGACCACGGCCATGGCTTCCAGCACTTGTTTACCCTCAATCACTTCGCCAAATACCGCATAACCCCAACGACGTTTGGATGGATCCAGCTTAGTGTTATCCGCCACATTGAAGTAAAACTGGCGAGTAGCAGAGTGGGGATCGTTGTCGCGCGCCATCGCAATCGTGCCCATACTGTTGGATAGGCCGTTGCCAGACTCGTTAACGATAGGCTTACCCGCGGGTAACTCTTCTAATTGTGGGTTTAGCCCGCCGCCTTGAACGACAAAGTCACTGATAATACGGTGGAAAATCGTGTTGTTGTACTCGCCTTTGACCACATAGGTCAGGAAGTTATCGACGGTAATCGGTGCGCGGGTTCTATCGAGTTCGACCACAATCTTACCTAGGCTGGTATCAAACTCGACTTGGGGATACAAGGTATCGGGTTGAATGTCGATTGCCGCCCAGCTGCTATAGCTGGCACACAGAACTAAGAGTGCAGATATCCAACGAAACATTATGATTTCCTTATTAATTATCGATTAGCACTATTATTGTTGCAGGAACTGGTTTAACTCAGGGTCATTCAAAATTTCCCCTGTGAGTTGGCCGAGTAACTTGTTCATATCCAGCTCTAGAGTGGCAAAGTCTGGCGTTAATGGGCCTTTTAAAGTGCCCTTGGCTTTATAGCGTTTGACCAATTCTTGACTTGAATTACGGGCTTGCACGGCAATCAGCACGCTGTGTTTGGCCTCATAACCGAAGGTCTTTTTGGTGACATCCATTTGCAGCTCTTCTAACTGAACTTGCACTGAGTTGGTCGCGCTTGGGTCAATCTGGTAGCCCGCTTGGGTAAAACCGTTACGGAAAACTTCATCGAGCAATAATTTAGGTGGCTCACTCGGGCCGACGAGGCGAGTCTTAGTGCCTTCTTCGATAAAACGCGCCACGTACTCAACGTTACGGGTATCAATGGTATCCAATGAGATCTGTACGGGTCTGGTGGTCTGTTGGCTAATATCGGGAACCTGAGGGCTAAATGCCATATGAGTTGGATTTTGGCTCGCGCAGCCCACGAAGAGCAGGGGGAAAGTCAGCGTCAATAATAACTTTTTCATGGGGGATCTCATGCAAGTAAAAAGTGGCTACAGCATACCAGAAATCCCCCCCGTTACCACAATGCACTCGGGTTCAGTACCGATACAGGTGCAAAGGTTATGATGTGCCTACATCTGGATACTGAATTTAAACAATATGAAATACTTAACAATTAATACTTGGCTGTTGTCGTTTGCACTGTTGGCGGGGTCTGTCGTGGGCAAGGCGCATGCCGGCGATTCTCCCCATGTGTTGGGTGGCAGCTTAGGCTACGGCACTCAAGAGTTTGAAACTAAGAGCGGCAAATATGACGCGGGAGATACCTTCACCAGCGACTTATATTATCGCTATATGCTTAACGACAACTTTGGCGTTGAAGCTGGGTATTTAACGGGCTCTGGTGGTGTGGCAAGTGCGCTCGTTAGTACATTCAGCGAGATAAAAAATTTACGCTTCCAAGGTGTTAGAGCTACCGCCTACGGCGAATATGCGCTCTCCCGTGGTAATAGTCTGTACGCCAAACTCGGCGCGGCTTACACCCAAGTGAGTTATGAAATGGATAAGCAAGAGATGGATTCGGACGATGTAGGCTTTTACGGCGCGGTCGGTTGGCAATATCGGTTTCAGTCGGGCTTTGGGCTAAACCTTGAATACCAATATGTGCCAATGAAAGAACTCGAACTACAAGGGGTAAACTTTGGCATGAGTTATCGTTTCTAACGACTTAGGTTTGCGGAATTAGGTTTACGGAATCAGGTTTACTGAGTTATTCACTACCATTTAGCGGGTGAGTCTGTGTCGATTAAGCGCCTTCGGGCGCTTTTTTATGATCCGCAGTGGGATTAAACCGAATTCCAGTCGGCAACAAAATCACAACAATTTGAGCTTGCACTCTTTTAATGCAATGGGCGACAGGTTAGAGTAAAAATTCAACATTAAATAAGAGAGCATAAATGCTCCTTCGATTGCACAAGCAAAGGCGAGTTTATGTCTAGGATTATTACCCAAATCGCCCCCGACAGTTTAATCAATGCCAAAGGTCAGCCACATTTCGGCCATTTCGACGGCATAGTGGGTAGCTTAGGTTTAGCGGATTTTGCCTATTTCGATACCATGGATAAGCCCGCATCGGCTTGGGCAAAACGGTTTGATTTTAAGCAGTTCCAGTTTATTTCGATTATCACGCCGCGCTATATCCTTGGCATCGCACTGGCGGATATCGCCTATCTGGGCAGTGGTTTCTGTTATTTATATGACATTAAAAACAATAGGTTAACTCAGCAGGACTGGTTAAAACCCTTTGGGTTTGGTTATCGGATGACGCCTTCTCCCGCGAACGGCACAGCCGCTATCGGCGGCAAAGGTGCTAGCGTGACCTTTGAGATCCAAGAGGGGAATTGGCATCTAGTGATTGATACTAAAAGCATTCAAGCCGATTTAACCCTGCATGCCTTACCCTTAAGTTTACCTATGGCCATGTGTAGCCCCTCGGGATACAACGGCTGGACCTATACCCAAAAGCACAATGGTTTATCGGTCAAAGGACAACTCACCATAGACCATGAACCGCAACCATTAAATTTTGCCCTCGCAGGCTATGATTTTTCCGCGGGCTTTATGCGCCGTGATACCAGCTGGCGCTGGGCATCTATCAATGCCCAAATAGATGAAGGGGTGATCGGATTAAATCTTGCGGCGGGCGTTAATGAAACCGGTGCCAATGAAAACGTGTTTTGGATCAACGGCGAGCGGCATTTACTCGGGCCGGTGCAATTTGAATTTGACCGTCATGGCCAGCAGGGCACAGATCTCTGGCGTATACATAGTCACGATGGCTGCGTCGATTTAGAGTTTACGGCGCGAAATTGCCGCAGTGAGAAACGCAATTTTATCTTGCTGAAGAGTAACTTCCGTCAATATCTGGGGCTTTTTAGCGGTTTTATCATTGACCATCAGGGACGTAAATTCCAACTCAACAATGTGTTGGGATTGACCGAGGACCATTACGCCCGCTGGTAGGCGATTTACGCTTTAATAGAATAATAACAATAGGATAAAGGTATATGGATATCGCCGCGTTAATCAATCATCCCGAGGTGTTGCTGCTGGTATTGGCTCCACTGTTTTTTGTCTGCATTTTGCTGGAGTGGTATTTCGGCGACAGAAGACAAAAACTGCCAGTGAGTGCCCGTTACCACACCAAGGAAGTGCTGTGTAATTTTAGTCTCGCCGCCATGCACCAAGGCGCGGATATCCTCACGGGTTTGCTGATCGCTAAGTTGTATCTGGCGGTATTTGGTTGGAAATTATTCGATATTCAAATGGGGCCACTCAGCTTTGTACTGCTGATGATTGCCCAAGATTTTTGCTATTACTGGTTCCATCGTGCGAGCCATAGAGTGCGTTGGATGTGGGCGGCTCATGTGGTGCACCATAGCTCGGAGAATATGAATTTTAGCACTGCGTTTCGCCAGAGTTTGATGTATCCCTTTGCTGGTATGTGGGTGTTTTGGTTGCCGCTGGTGATCTTAGGCTTCGACCCTAATTGGGTGGTTTTTGTGGTACTGCTGAACTTAGGGTTACAGTTTTTTGTGCATACCCAAGCGGTGAAAAAACTAGGCCCATTAGAATGGCTGTTTAATACGCCATCACATCACAGAGTGCACCATGGGCGTAATCCACAATATATTGATAAAAATTATGCTGGTATTTTAATCATCTGGGACAAACTATTTGGTACCTTTGTACCCGAAGAGGAAACAGTGATTTACGGGATCACTAAACCCGTCAACAGTTTTAATCCACTCAAAGTGACCTTTAGCGAATGGCACGATATGTTCAGCGAGGTGACGACGCGGTGGCTGACATTCTCGGAGCGCTGTAAAATCCTCTTCGCGCCCCCTGCCAGTCAGCAAAAGGATAAGTGATTTAGCTCAATACGCGAGCTGTAGCCCTTAACGAGTGATTCGCTCTTCATTAAATAGTGCAAATGGCTAATAGGAGTCAGACCTTAGCCTTGCTAGCCTACTTTTCTTTTTTTGCAAATTTACAGATGAAAAAATGTACAGCACCATGCTTTGGTGGTAATTTTTTGTACAAGGGATTCATCTGAGTAGGTTGCAGTATGGTCGATGAGCCGCATTTAACCTTAGAGGAATTGGCTTATTTTAGAGAGCTATTTTCTCCTAATCGCATAACCCATAACGCCGAGGATGCTCATCCTGAGCCCTTGGTTAACCATGTATTAACGGTCAAAACCGATGTGCCGCAAGCGCTGGCTTCGCTATTGGGTAAGGCCAAGTTGACCCTACTGGCCGAAGTCGGCCCCTATAAACTCTGGTTTCCCTTAGAGATGCGCCTCGATGATTTTGGCCAATTGCAGCCGACCTTAGGGGTGCCTGAAGTGTTTGATGCGACTGGCGCGGAGCGAAGTTGGCGTTTGACTCAGCCAGAAGATGTGTGGATCTTCGACCAAGATCGGGGTGAACAATGGTCTGTGGTATCTTTATCGAGTTCTGGCATGGCGATCCGTGCTAAATCACCACAACAGTTTGAGCGCTTAGTCGATAGTCAAGAACTGCAATTACAGTTGCCCGATGGTGAAACCATGCGGGTTAAAATCGAGCCTATTCGCCATGAAGAGGGACTGGCGATTGTCAGGTTTCAGGCCGAAGCCGAAGAGCGAGAAGCCCTGCGTCAGTTCCTCTTTAATCGTCACCGCAGTCAATATCCAAAGCTCTATGCCAGCTTGCGCGGATAAGTGAGCTGAGTGGCACAATTCTGTTAGCTAAACTTCACTCAATTGTAAAAATCCCTTTCTCTATCAGTATCTTTGCCAAACAAGTGGCTTTTCCGAGATCCTAACCTGCCAATCTGCGGTGCTATGGATTAGAATAGCCTTGAATTCAAAAACATCAGAGCGAGCGGTATGCACGTACATATTTTAGGAATTTGTGGAACCTTCATGGGTGGTCTAGCACTCTTGGCTAGGGCAAAAGGGCACAGAGTGACAGGCTCGGATGCCAACGTCTATCCACCGATGAGTACGCAGCTTGAAGAGCAAGGTATTGAACTCATTCAAGGTTTTGATCCAAGCCAGTTAGGTGAAGCGGGCAGTTATCCCGATCTCGTGGTGATTGGTAATGCCATGAGCCGAGGTAATCCTTGCGTCGAAGCGGTATTAAACCTTGGGATCCCTTACACCTCTGGACCACAGTTTTTAGCCGATCATATTCTGCCTGAGCGTTGGGTGTTAGCCGTATCTGGTACCCATGGAAAAACGTCCACCTCAAGCATGCTGGCGTGGATCTTAGAGGATTGTGGTTATCAACCTGGTTTCTTGATTGGTGGTGTGCCACAAAACTTTGGCGTGTCGGCCCGTTTAGGGGAATCGGCGTTTTTTGTGGTCGAAGCCGATGAGTACGACAGCGCCTTCTTCGATAAGCGTTCTAAATTTGTGCATTATCATCCCCGTACGCTGGTGATCAATAACCTCGAATTTGACCATGCCGATATTTTTGCCGATTTAGCGGCGATCCAAAAACAGTTCCATCATCTGATCCGTACTGTGCCAGGGCAAGGCAAAGTGATTTGGCCTGCCTATTCCCACGCGGTAAAACAAACCATTGAGATGGGCTGCTGGAGCGAGCAAGAGACTTTCCACACCGCTGAAGTCACTAAGGGCTGGCATGCAAAAGCCTTAAGTGATGATTGCCACGAGTTTGAAGTCTTCTTCGACGGTGAATCCCAAGGTGTGCTCGAATGGGCGCTGATTGGTCAGCACAATATTGAAAACGCGCTAATGGCCATCGCGGCCGCGCGCCATGTTGGGGTTAAACCGAGTGCCGCTATCGCGGCATTAACTCGCTTTGTGCCGCCGAAACGTCGTCTGGAGCTGTTGGGTACTGTCCACGGCGTGAGCGTATACGATGATTTTGCCCACCATCCAACAGCGATTGCGACCACCATCAAAGGCATGCGTGCCAAGGTCGGTCAAAGCAAAATCACTATCGTATTAGAGCCGCGCTCGAACACCATGAAGAGTGGTGTGCACAAAGACACTCTGGCTCATTCTATGCTGCAAGCGGACGAAGCCTTTTTATATCAAGCCGATACTATCGATTGGAATATGAAAGAGGCGATGGAAGCGGCGGTGATCCCTGTGACTGTCCTGCATCAGATTGATGATGTTGTGGCTAAAGTCTCTGCCTCGGCAAAAGCGGGTGACACTATCGTGGTGATGAGTAACGGCGGCTTTGGCGGCTTACATAAGAAACTGTTGGCAGCGCTCGAAGTTAGCCCTCAGTTTGTTCAGCAGGCGGACTAATATGGCCTACGCCAAATCAGAGAAAGCCATTAGCTTAGCCTGGACGGGAGCCTCGGGCGCGCCCTATGGCTTGAAATTATTAGAATGTTTGCTGGTCTCTGGCTATCAAGTATTTCTAATGATCTCGAGCGCCGCACGTGTGGTGCTGGCCACTGAACATGGCCTGCAGCTCAGTGCTAATAGCGATAAAGCTAAGGCACAATTGCTCGATGTGCTAGCAAAGAAGCAGATAACCTTATCTGGCGAGTTAGTGGTATTAGGCAAGGATGAGTGGTTTTCGCCGCCAGCTTCGGGCAGTGCCGCACCTAAACAAATGGTGATTTGCCCTTGTTCGACCGGGACTCTCGCGGCTGTTGCCACCGGCATGAGCAATAATTTGCTCGAACGGGCGGCGGACGTGGTATTAAAAGAGCGCGGTCAGCTGATCCTAGTTCCGCGTGAAACTCCGTTTAATGCCATACACTTAGAACATATGCTAACCCTATCGCGCTTAGGCGTTACTATTATGCCTGCGGCGCCGGGCTTTTATCATAATCCCAAATCCGTAGAAGATCTGGTAGACTTCATGGTCGCTCGAATCCTCGATCATTTGGGCGTTGACCATGCATTAACGAGTCGCTGGGGCTATGACAAACACTCCCCCAATGACATCGACAATTGAGACTGATATGAAACACACCACCGAAGTGATGATCTCCGCCGAAGAGATCAGCCAAAAATTGGATCAAATGGCCGAGCAAATCAATGCCCACTATGCCAACAGCGAGCGTTTGCTGATGGTGGGATTGTTAAAAGGTTCAGTCGTATTTATGGCTGATCTGTGCCGCCGTATTAAAGGCCATGTTGAAATCGATTTTATGTCGGTTTCGAGCTATGGCAATGCCATGACCAGCTCACGGGATGTGAAAGTGCTGAAGGATGTGCAATCGGATATCGCAGGCCGCGACGTGCTGATTGTGGAAGACTTAATTGACTCAGGTAACACCTTAAACAAAGTGCGCGAAATGCTGTTATTGCGTGAGCCAAAGAGCTTAGCCCTGTGCACTCTTTTGGATAAACCCGAGCGCCGTGAAGTAGATGTTAAAGTCGACTTTATCGGTTTTACCATTCCAGACGAGTTTATTGTGGGTTACGGCATCGATTATGCTGAGCAATACCGCAATTTGCCTTATATCGCCAAAGTGGTACCGCTCGAATAAGCCCGATGTGTTATGACTCAAACTCCCGCCTAGGCGGGAGTTTTGTTTTTGTGCTGTAAGTTGGCGACGCAAATGTTGTTTGGGGTCACTTAACCGCGTTTGGTGATCTATTAGTTATATTTAATGAATTAATCTTTATCGATTCAATCAACTAGAGTCATACTTCGTTTTTATACAGCTTGGCGTATTGCATTTGATGTTTTCGACACCATCTTATTGTTTTGTTCATTCTTTCAGGATCAGGTAGCACTATGGCCAATCATGCCCATGCTCTCGTAATCGAGGGGCTTAAAAAAACCTACAAAGGCGGCGTTGAGGCGGTAAAGGGGATTAGCCTTACCGTTGAACAGGGAGACTTTTTTGCTCTACTCGGCCCGAACGGCGCGGGTAAGTCGACTACCATTGGTATTATCAGCTCCTTGGTGCAGAAAACCTCAGGCTCTGTGCAGGTGTTTGATTTTGATATCGATAAGCAGCTTGAGGAAGCCAAGCTGTGCATCGGTTTAGTACCACAGGAGTTTAACTTCAACCAGTTTGAAACGGTGTTGCAAATCGTCTTGAATCAGGCAGGTTATTATGGTGTGCCTAAGGCTGTGGCTCTTGAGCGAGCCCAAAAATACTTAAGCCAGCTGGATTTGTGGGATAAGCGTAACAGCCAATCTCGCACACTCTCAGGGGGAATGAAGCGGCGATTAATGATTGCCCGCGCCCTGATGCACGAACCTAAGTTATTGATCTTAGACGAACCAACGGCAGGGGTCGATATTGAGCTGCGCCGCTCAATGTGGGAATTCCTCAAGCAAATCAACCAGCAGGGCGTGACTATCATTCTAACCACCCACTACCTTGAAGAAGCAGAAATGCTGTGTCGCAATATTGGCATTATCGATAAGGGCGTGCTGGTGGAGTGCACTAGCATGAAGGCCCTGCTGAGCAAGCTGAACTTAGAAACTTTTATCCTTGACCTGCGACGCGATATTGATGTCGCCCCTACTCTCGAGGGCATGGTGTGCCGTTTAACCGATCCGCATACCTTAGAGGTGGATGTGGCGAAGGACCACAACCTCAATGATGTATTTACGCAGTTAACCGCCGCTAAGGTGGAGGTTCTGTCGATGCGTAATAAATCCAATCGCTTAGAAGAACTCTTCGTCGAATTAGTAAAGAAAACCCAAGGAGCTAAGGCATGAAACAGCTGTATTTTATCGCCTTCAAAAGCATATTAACTAAGGAAATTAATCGTTTTACCCGGATCTGGATCCAGACCTTAGTCCCACCTGCAATCACTATGACCTTGTATTTTTTGATTTTTGGTAACTTGGTCGGTAGCCGTATTGGCGATATGGGGGGCGTATCTTATATGGAGTTTATCGCGCCAGGTCTAATCATGATGTCGGTGATTACTAACTCCTATTCGAATGTGGCGAGCTCTTTCTATAGCGCCAAATTTCAGCGCAATCTCGAGGAGTTAATGGTCGCGCCCGTACCTCACTACGTGATGATCGCAGGCTACGTGGGTGGCGGTGTCGCGCGGGGCTTGTGCGTTGGGTTAATCGTGACGTTAGTCGCCATGTTCTTTGTCGACATCAGCTTGCACCATGCAGGCCTTGTGGTGATGACGGTATTTTTAACCTCAGTGCTGTTCTCCTTAGGGGGATTAATTAACGCGGTATTTGCCAAGAGTTTCGATGATATCAGCATCATCCCGACGTTTGTGCTCACGCCATTAACTTATCTTGGTGGCGTATTTTATTCTCTGTCGTTGCTGCCATCCTTTTGGCAAGGTGTGTCGGCACTGAACCCTGTGGTCTATATGATCAACGTCTTCCGTTACGGTTTCTTAGGTTTTGCCGATATCAGCATTCCACTTTCTATTAGCATTATGGTGGGCTTTTGTGTAGTGCTTTGGGGCGTTGCGTATTACCTGATATCCAGAGGCATAGGGCTGCGCTCGTAATTCGGTTTTCGTTGATATCATCGAGATCCCACACATCACAATAAAAAAGGGAGTCATATAGACTCCCTTTTGATTATTGATGAACTGCTTATTTCATACGACGACGCATTGCCGCCAGAGGTAATAACAATGCACTTAACCAACCCAGTGCACCGCCGGATGGGTTATCTAAAACTGTCACTTTTACAGTTCCAATGTCACTCTCAAGCTTTCCATCCGTTGCAATTACAGAGAAGGTTAACTCTTGAGGTCCATTTGGTGTAGTAAAGGTAATTTGGTTTCCACCATTTGTGAACGATACTGGCGTACCACTTGTTTGCACCCAGTTATAGGTTAATACGTCATTATCGGCATCTACGCCATTTGCCTTGATTGAAGTTGCTGTATTCTCAGTAATAACTATGTTTGTCGGGGCAACAGTTGGTTTAGTGTTATTAATCAACACTGTCACTTTGGCTGGTGCAGAGGCATTTCCCATCGTATCTAGAGCAATAACTTCAACTTCCATGGTTTTACTTTGTTGATTAATCACAGCATCGTCACTTAGACGAACAGTTCCATCTTTCTCAACGAGTACCATACTGCTGTTAGAGTTAGTTGTTACAAACTCAGAGAACGGACTGGTCAGCATATCTGGATCTGTGGCTTCAATCTGTCCTAATACAGTGCCGCCGGCAGTGCCTTTATTCACTGATAGGGTGACGTTTGCTACGGTTGGGGCTGAGTTGCCTTCATCAGTAGTATTGGCCACAACAGACATGGAGCCTGAGTCCGACAGTAACATAAAGCCTTTAGCGTTATCACCAACTTGCGCTTCTAAAATCGCACTTTCACCTGGTTTGAGCTCCGTGACTTCTTTGCCATCAGCATCAACTAGCATTGCCGATGTACCTGATCCATCCAGAACAAGCGATGCAACAACACTATCTTCATCACCAGAAGGTGTCGGAGCCCAATCACTGTCTTCGACACGGTAGCGAACTTTAATGGTTTTACCTAAGTCAGCTTCAGTTAAACCAATGTCTTCAAAACACACTTTGCTGGTTAGGAAATCATTACCTGTAACGTGGAAAACAGGTTCTAAAGTCCCTGATGAGGTGCCGTATTTAGCCACTAAACCATAGATGGATCTTGGATAGGCATCATTAAACCAGTTTAGGTTTGCGGTTGCTGCTGTATAGTCCCAAACACCGTCATTGTTTAGGTCATAGTCTACGTCATAACTGGCCACTAACGCATGAACGATAGGATCGCGCATTTGTAAGGTGTTATAGATGGCAATGCCAGTATCACATGAGCTACTAAGCAACAGTTCACTTGATGCATTTAACAAGTCATGGCGTTTAGATTCGTCGACAGGGCTTGTTGCGATCAATGGAGCTGTAAATGGATCGGTGATTGAGGTTGCACCAACGTTGGTTAGTGTACGAACTAAGCCGTCTTCAGTGACTTCAGTTTCGACTGAAATTGCCGCCGCTGCTTTAGGTAACACGTGGTATACCAAGTGGAGTGCTTTTGATTCACCATCCATGAAC
This sequence comes from Shewanella sp. 10B, assembly GCF_023475885.1. Classification (NCBI taxonomy): domain Bacteria; kingdom Pseudomonadati; phylum Pseudomonadota; class Gammaproteobacteria; order Alteromonadales; family Shewanellaceae; genus Shewanella; species Shewanella sp. 10B. The sequence continues at coordinate 561,728 of NZ_JAMDJO010000002.1, read as the reverse complement.
TCAATAGCACCATCATATTCTGATAGCGTCAGGGCTGCTGATGCATCTGCAGCTGTTCCGTCAAGCTCATATGATGAGGTTAGAGTCCATTCTGGTAACTTAGTCGGATCAATTGTCGCAGTAACATTAAAATCAACGGTTTGTCCGGCTGGGATTGTGATACTAGCTGGTAACGCAAAGCTTAAGGCACCAGAGTCGATATCGTTTTGAAAACGTTGTTCGACTTTTAACGTATACGTTTTTTCAGCCGTAGAGAAGTTTTTAACTGTAACGGTTTTTGTGATTGATGTAATTTTGTTAAGTGCCAATAAACCAAATGCTAATGCTGCTTGCTTGGTATCTTTGTTCCAAGCAGCCACAGGAAGATTAACGGCTTTTTCTACGTCAACTAAACCTGAACCGATATAGCTGATAGGTGCAAGCTCTGTATCTGGGTTGATTTCTTTAGGTTCCAGCGTTACGTCAAGGTTTGCCGCGTTCATTATCGTTGCTTTAACCTCAAACGCATTGCGATGCGGTAATGCTTCACGAATAATACTGACGGCACCTGCAGTAATTGGGCTAGAGAATGATGTTCCACTGATCGGCGTTAATCCTTCACCTAATCCTGGGTGTGCCGTGAGGATATCAGTACCAGGTGCTGTGATCTCAGGTTTTAAGGTTCCGCCGATTGATGGCCCTCTCGACGTAAAGGTTGCAATGGCACCTGCGGTAGTGACTTCTGTTGATGTAATACTAAATGGAACATCGCCAGATGCGAGTGCAGCTTTAATTGCATCACCATCCTCTTTAGAAACCATCACTGATGGGATGGTGATATTGTCATCAGTTCCGCCCATAACAATTGCACCAGCATTGGCTGCGTTGTTGGCAACAATAACAAATGACGCTCCTTTTAACTGAGCATTCAGTACTTTAACAACGAATCCACAGGTTCCGCGGTCAATTAGAACTGTTTTGCCTGTTAAATCTTCAGTGTAAGCCGCACAGCCATTTTTATTGGCGGCAGGATAAACAATTGGTGCAACGGTATTTGTAAAGCTATAGGCATTAGATTTGTTAAATCCGGCACCAATTGCTGTGACTGTATTACCCGCAATGGATGCTTCCACTTTACCAACTTTGGTTGTTGGGTGAGTCATTGCACCAACAGAAAGTGCACTGTTTGTTGTACTTGGGCCGCCAACAACGAAAGGTGTTGGACCATCGTTACCAGCTGAGATCACAAGGTTTACACCTAGTTTGACCATTTCATTGATCATGGCTTGAACGGCGCCATCCTCAACATCACCAAAATCACCGCCTAACGACATGTTAACAGTGTCGACGCGATCGCTGATGTCTCCATCACCGTTTGGATCCATAGAGGCTTCAAGCGCGTTTAATTGAGCGATACCAGAACAGCCAGAGTTACATACTGAATATACTAGCAGCTCAACATCTGGAGCTGTTCCAACAACTGAATGGCTTACATGCGTACCATGATTGGTTGTAACATCAATTGGGTTTGGATCATTATTTACAAAGTCCCAACCTCCAATCACTTTGCCTTGTGGCCAGTTTGGCATTTCGCTTTTGGCAGCAACTGCAGCTTGATAGTCAGCCACTAGGCCTGAACCACCAAGTGCTTTATGAGTGTAGTCAACACCTGTATCGAGTACGGCAACTCGTTGACCTTTACCTGAGGCGATACCTGCATCAATCACTGCTTTGGCTTTGATGTATTCAGCGCTTGCGGCAACATCTAATTTGTAGTCATAGATTGGCAGAATAGCAGCTACTTCAGCGTTGTTAAGTAGGGATGCAATTTGCTTATGATTACCTTCCACAACAATCGAGTTTACTAATTTTGATGTTGTTGCAACGATTTTTAAATCAGCATCCATGCTGTTAATCGCATTTTTGACTTTGGTTTGAGAGCTTTCAATTTGGCTCATGACCGACTGTCGATTAAATCCCTTTGATTGGCTTTGTTCTGCAAGAGAAGGTGACTTTAGTTTTACCATCCAAGCTACAGCTTGTTTTTGCTCGTTGCTATCATTTTTGGTAACGCTTAAACCTGCATATTTATCAGTTGTTTGGTTGGTTGTATTGTACTGAGCTGGTGTACCTGCAACGGCTGCCCCTGATAATAGTGCTGCCGAGATAGCGATAGATAATTTTGTCTTCACAACTTCATTCCTTGTCAATTAATGCTTTTGGTACTTGCGATTGCACCATGTAGCTAAATTGTTATTGTTATGCTGCGCATTTTGATGGCTAGCAATGAGGTTGTAACACAAAAATATCGTTCGGTTAACACTTTTGTCAGAAAAAAGACTTAAGTCATCTTTTTGCGATATAGCATTCTGTTTGAAGGCTTTTTTGTGAGAGTAGTAACTAAGGCTTTACCGCTCTTGTGATAGGGTTTTGCAGGCTGATAAGGGTTTCAGTTGATTGAATTTCGTCGATGGATTGGATGCGGTTAATTAGCACGTGTTGAAGGCCATCAATGGATTGGCACATGACTTTGACAAAAATACTGTAGTTGCCTGTGGTGTAGTAGGCTTCTACCACTTCTTCTAAGGCGTTTAGCTTGGCGATGGCGGCGGGGTAGTCGCCGGCACTTTTGAGATTAATTCCGATAAAACAGCAGACATCGTACCCGAGAGCCTTGGGATTGATGGTGATCTGGGCACCCGTGATAATCCCTGCTTGTTTCATTTTCTCGACACGCACATGGATAGTCCCCGCACTCACGCCGAAACGTTTGGCAAGCTCGGCAAACGGGGTGCGTGCGTCTTGCATTAAGGCTTCGAGGATATGGTTATCAAGCTGATCGCGCTGAAATGCGGTTTCCATAAATAAACTCTCTATAACATAATGAATTGTCATAAAGTTACGTTCTTTTATGGTGAATGGCTACTGCTTTTAGGTGTTTTTATTGTTTTTAGTGATCATTGCTCACCTTCAGGCTCACAAAAGGGGGCATCGGCACTGAACGTCATGCTCTCACCCGTGTACGGGTGTTTAATGGTGAGCTCTGCGGCGTGGAGTAATAATCGCGGTGCTAAGGATTTTGCTAAAGGATCGGCATAAAAACCGTCGCCGAGGATCGGATGCCCCAGCGCCATCATATGTACCCTGAGTTGGTGTGAGCGCCCTGTAATCGGCTTTAGCTTTACCAGCGTCGAGCGTTTGGCGCGGCTTAACACTTCAAAGTGGGTTAAAGAGGGTTTACCTATTTCGTGGTCAACTTTCTGTTTTGGGCGATTGGGCCAGTCGCAGATCAGCGGATAATCCACGCTACCCGTCGCATTTTTAACGTGTCCCGCGACTCTGGCAAGATAAGTTTTGCTGGTTTCTCTATCGTGGAATTGACGTTTTAGCTCGCGCTCGGCGCTACGAATGAGCGCAACCACCATGACACCCGAGGTTGCCATATCGAGGCGATGGACGATTTGGCAATGGGGATGCTCGGCTTTGACTCGGGCATACACACTGTCGTAATGGGCAGGATCGCGACCGGGCACGGACAATAATCCAGATGGCTTGTTGACCACGATAATATCTTTATCTTGGTAAAGCACATCGAGCCAGGGAGTTGTCGGTGGTTGGTAAATAAAATCAGTCATAATCGCGCCTATTAAACAATGCGCGGCAAAGATACTCTGCTCGGCTCTAGGGCGCAAGTTTGTTGTCTCTCCTCTTTATCTCGCCTCGCTTTAATCCAGCGAAAAATGATTTGCAGATAGAGCTGGATTTGAGTTTTTGTTATACTCGTCACCTTTTTCGTGATTGTTCATTTTGAGCCTGTGAAGTATGAGCCAGCCAGAGATTTACACACCTGAGACACTTTCTCACGTTAATAACCGCTTAGAGTTATTGGCGCCTGCAAAAAATGCCGATTATGGCATTGAAGCCATTCGCCATGGTGCCGACGCGGTTTATATCGGTGGTCCCGCATTTGGAGCACGTGCGACCGCGGGTAACAGTGTGGAAGATATCGCCCGTCTGTGTACTTTTGCTCATAAGTATCATGCGCAAGTGTTTGTGGCCATTAACACTATTCTGATGGACGATGAGCTCGAAACCGCTGAAAAGCTGATTTGGGATGTATATAACGCAGGCGCCGATGCACTGATTGTGCAGGACATGGGCGTATTGCAACTTAACCTACCACCTATTGCGTTGCACGCTAGTACGCAAATGGATAACCGTAATCCCGAGAAAGTCGCCTTCTTAGAGCAAGTGGGTTTTTCACAAGTGGTATTGGCGCGCGAGTTAGGCTTAAGCCAAATCCGTGAGGTTGCAGCTCATACCAATATGCAGATTGAGTTCTTTATCCACGGCGCACTGTGTGTGGCCTACAGTGGATTATGTAACTTAAGTCATGCCTTTAGTAATCGAAGTGCAAACCGCGGTGAATGTTCGCAAATGTGTCGTCTGCCGGGCAATCTTAAGACCCGCCAAGGGGATGTGTTGGCGCAAAACGAGCATTTACTCTCATTAAAAGACAATAACCAAACCGATAACCTCGAAGCCTTGATTGATGCCGGCGTACGCTCCTTCAAAATTGAGGGGCGTTTAAAGGACTTAAGTTACGTTAAAAACGTTACTGCCCATTATCGCCAAAAGCTTGATGCCATTATGGTGCGTCGCCCTGAGTTCGTGGCGTCATCCCACGGCCGTACTGAACATACTTTTACTCCGGATCCCGAAAAAACCTTTAACCGTGGCAGCACTGATTACTTTGTGAATGAGCGTAGCCAAGGGATTAAAGATTTCCGCTCGCCAAAATATATCGGTCAAGATGTGGGTAAAGTGGTCGCCATCGGCAAAGACTTTATTCAAGTCAGTTCAACCCACGAATTTAATAACGGTGATGGTTTAGCCTATTTCCCACCAAACTATGCGATGGCCAAACAGTCCGATGACAAATTGCAGGGACTGCGTGTTAACCGTGCCGAAGGCCATAAGCTGCATGTATTGCAGGTGCCGCGCGATCTGCGTGTTGGTATGACGCTGTATCGTAACCATAACCAAGCCTTCGAGACTTTACTTTCTAAGGAGTCTGCCAAGCGTATTATCGGCGTCGATATGCGTTTAACTGATACCGCTACGGGCGTGGCGTTAACGATGACGGATGTGTACGGCCTGAGTGCGACCGTTGAGCTTGCAGTCGAAAAGACGCCCGCCACCGACGCTGAAAAAACCTTGCAGACTATTCGTACTCAATTGTCGAAACTTGGCAGTACCGATTTTACGGCGCGCCAGATTAGTATCGAAACCGCTCAGCCTTGGTTCCTGCCTGCATCTGTGCTCAACGGTCTGCGCCGTGATGCGGTAGCAGCATTAGAACTTGCCCGTGTTGAAGGCTACCAGCGTCCCAAACCTTGGAAATATAACCAAGATGCCGTTTATCCCTTCAAACACTTAAGTTATTTAGGTAACGTGGCAAACGAAAAGGCGAAGGACTTTTATCAACGCCATGGCGTGATTGAAATTCAGGACACCTACGAGAAAAACGGCGTGACCGAAGATGTGCCGTTAATGATCACTAAGCATTGCCTGCGATTTAACTTCAATCTCTGTCCTAAGGAAGTGCCGGGCATTAAGGCGGATCCTATGGTGCTTGAGATAGGTAACGATGTGTTGAAGTTGGTCTTCGACTGTCCAAAATGCGAGATGATGGTCGTCGGTGAAAACCGTCAGGTTCGCGGTCAAAAAGCCGTTTAATTCAGCTTGAATGGCTATCAAGGGAGCATTGAGTATTCAATGCTCCCTTTTTGTTTTTAGCGCCGTTGCCGCTCTCTATGTTGCCACTTGGTTAACTACAGGATATTTTATTGAAAAATTTCAATAAAAAAGGATGTCAGCATGGGATTGTTAGATGGGTTACTGGGGAATGCGTCTGAGGTTGATTTACAGGAACTGGCCGAAGAGTTGCGCCCAATTATGGGGATTCAGGAAGAATTAAAACTGGCCTATAAAGTGATCCGCGATCTGTTTGTATTTACCAACAAACGCTTGATTTTAATCGATAAGCAAGGACTGACGGGCAAGAAAACCAGCTATCACTCAGTGCCCTATAAATCCATCACCCATTTCGAAGTGGAAACCACAGGCCATTTCGATATGGATGCCGAGCTTAGGATCTGGATCTCTGGCCAAAGTGAGCCTCTGGTCAAAGAGCTCAAACGCGGCACCGATGTGGTGGGGATCCAAAAGACCATAGCGACGTTCGCGCTCTAACTTCTAAGAGGTTTGAATAAGATACATGGATGTAAAAACATGGCGTTTTAATAAGCTATTATTTAGCTTTGGTTTTTTAGGGATAATTTCAATTATCCCTTTTGTTTCGAAACTACTCGAAACACATTCTACTCAGTTAGCAATTCCCGTTTTTCTATTGGTTTTACTAACGGTAATACAGTCATCGTTGATGTTAGTACTGATGATGTTAATCGGTTCTGTTTTCTCATCCAAAGTTGGCTTGCATGCACCCGTTATTGCTGCTTATGCAGAGGGAAAGGAGCCCTACAGTATTCTGCAATCGCAGGTGATTCCAGCCGTGATCGGCGGAGTATTAGGGGGACTGTTTGTTTTGGGGTTTATGGCTGTTTTGGTTGGCTATCTACCTGAAGATTTTATTCGTGCAGCAGAGAAACTTACCCCTCCTTGGTATTCGAAAGTTATCTATGGTGGAATAACTGAAGAGATATTAATTCGATGGGGATTAATGTCGTTCATCACTTGGTGTTGCTATCGATTAACCCAAGCAAAAGACTCTGTTATTCAATCTCATAATTATCTATTCGCAATAGTGTTATCTGCTTTTCTGTTCGGAGTTGGTCACTTACCCGTTGCCTTTGCGCTTAGTTCTGAGGTTAATTTAGCCTTAGTTTTGTATATTATTTTTGGTAATGCTGGCTTTGGCTTGATCGCTGGCTACCTGTATTGGAAGCGAGGTTTAGAGTGTGCAATTGGTGCCCATATGATTGCACATTTAGTCATCCTTAGTTTTCTGTAAAACTAGTTAATTTAAACGAATGGTATTTGACTCTGTTGTGTGTTCTATCGGTTCACCATTCATCGTATAGGTTTCGGATAATTCGAGTCGGCCTTGTTGATCGTACTGATTGTGGATCCCCACCCAAAAATGCTCTTGTCCCCGAAAATGTAAGTTGCCTTCTTCGGCGATTTGACGATTCGGATGATAGCGTTTCATGGCATAGAGTTGGCTATCTGGGTCAAATTTCAAATGGTAACTAAGGATAGGCGCCGACGTTTGGGGCTCCTTAGTATCGTTAGACTTAGCCATTGCTTCGACAATGTTATTGTCATCGACCTTAGTTTCCGCTGCCATCGTCTGTTGCTGCTCGGTGGCATCAAAATAGTGACGGGTTTCATTGAGCTTGCCATCGTCACTGAGCCAGGCTTCCCGCTGCAGTTGGCCTTGCGGTGTAAAACGTTGCCAGTGGCCGACATCCTGATAATCGTTATCTATCACTTTCACAAAGCCAGATTCGAGCAATTCGCCTTGTTTTGAAAAGGCTTTTGAGCTGAATAGGTTCTCGTCTAGGCGAGTGAGCAGCCAACGGATAGCTCCATCCTCATAGTATTCGATGCGAGTATCAGGGTGGCCCGTTTGATAATATTCCCGTTGATTATCCTCAAGTTGATAGCCACAACGGGTGCTGGAGTGGCTCTCAAAGGATTCGAGAACCCCTTGCTTGTTATAGGAGGAGCTTTCCTTAAGGTAACCTTGGCCGTCGCGGACAAAATATTCAGCAATCGTCTTGATAGTACCGTCTTCATAAAACCAGCGGGCCGTGCCATCGCGATTGCCTTGAGTGTGGGGCAGATACATTTGAATTTGCTGGTTTTCATAGTATTCGATAAAGGGCGCGACGGAGAGGTTACGCTGATATTGGCCCTCGGCTGACAATACGCCGCTTGCATAATAGCTGCGGAAAAGGCCTTCTCTTAGGCCCTTTTCAAGGTAAATCTCAAGGGAGAGTTGACCATTTTCATGGTACCAAGTGGCAAGCCCCTGCTCATGGCCATTTTCAAAGGGGATGCATTGTTCAAGCTGTCCGTTCGGATACCATTTCTCGCTGTTGCCATGGGCAACGCCATCAACAAAATTGAGTTTATTTGCCAGCACGCCATTGGGGTGCCATTCCTGACGTAGACCGCAATTTAACCCCTGTGGATTGAGGTGTTCTCGCCAGGCGAGTTGGCCATCTTCGTAATAGGTTTCGAGGCTTTTTCCCGCGGCATCAAGATGGACTTCTTGCTTAAGATTGCCGTTGGTATGATACCAAAGCTCTTTAACCAACTCCCCCATGTCATAGGTTAGCTCGGCCTGCAGCTTGCCATCTTCATAGTAGATATGCTCTGTGCCATGGATTTTTCCCGCCTGCATGGGGCGTATTAGCCACAGGGCGCCTGATTCATAATAGCGAGTTAACTGATTGATATAATTATCTTCGCTATCCTTTTCGGCGGTTTCTTTTATCTGACCATTGCTATAGTAGCGGGTCAGTAACATTCCCTCGGCGTGGCGCTCCTCGACTTGATTGATTTTGCCCTCATTGTCATACCAAGTCTGGCGTCCGAGCTGTTGCTCCTCAATAAAATGCCCTTCGAACTGCAATACACCTAAGGCATTGAATTGGCGAGTGATGCCGTTGCGCTCACCAAAGTAATTGCAATCGACGGCCTGAGTGAGGTTGGGGGATTGGGTGACGATTCTGAGTAGATTCTGACCTTGCTCTGTCTCAATCTGATGGAATGTCCGTTGCAGTTTGCCAGTGAGACTGCCGAAGTCCTGCATATCGCCTTGTACTCTATACTCTGCATCGATATAAAAACGGCAGATCACTAATTCATTCGGGTTTACCAGTGCCACTTGCCAGCGGGCTTGAGTTGTCGCTGCATCAGAATCCTGCGCTAGGCTACAGGTCTTATCCTGACCGAGATAAAAATCTTGCACAGGGCCGTGTATCTCGATGCGGTCAAATTGGGTCTCGTGAAAGGTGCAGGATTCATGCTCTCGCTCCCAACCGAGCAGCTCGATCGTTTGCGGGCTGTCGAAGTCGTGGCGGGTAAATTTTTCGTGGGTTTCTGAATGAGAGGCTTGCGCCGGAGTCGCTTGAATGGCAAGACTAAAATAGGGTTTGAAGGTACTGGATGGGAGTGGAGTGGGATTGGGTGAGGTTTGAAGAGGTATGTCTTGATGGGCGCAGCTTTTTTCTTTGGTATTAAATAATTTAGCTTTAAACGCGCGAAACAACGACATAGGTCAACTTCTCCATATCCATATGATACAACTGTCTTATCTTGTCATCTCATAAGGCTCTTAGCCCTAAGAGCGCCTATGATAACGGTTTATACTTTGGTTTCTCAATAGATTATCTTGCACTCGAGCCATGATAAGGATTCAAGATGCTACAAAATTTTTATCAGTCACTCCCCGATGATTTATCAAAAGAAGTGTTCGAAACCCTTGCTGGCAATGGCAAGGTGAAGATAGAGCGTATTATCTCGCAAGGCCATTCGACGCCAGTGGGGGAGTGGTACGATCAATCTCAATATGAGTGGGTGATGTTGCTCAAAGGGGAGGCGCAGCTCGAATTCGAAGATGCTCAGTTAGTTACCCTTAAACCTGGGGATTATCTCACCCTAGCGCCGCATCAAAAGCACAGAGTCGCTTCGACCAGTTCAGAGGGCGAAACCCTATGGCTGGCAGTATTTTACGATGCTGAAACGGTATGATGCAAAGACGCTATATCTTGGCGGCTATTTGAGTTGCCATTGCCAGCTCGGCGTATTGAGTAAATCCTGCCCCACGATTTGGGTTTGCCCTAGATTTTTATCCAGTGCCAAAGTATTGCAGTGCTCAAACTGGCTCAAGGCATTAATCAAACGGTTAGCGTGGGACACGACCCAAAGCTGACACACCTCGGAAGCCTTAGCGATAAGCCGAGCTAAAGCAGGCAATAAATCGGGGTGCAGGCTGGTTTCGGGCTCGTTTAATACCATTAGCTCGGGTGGCCTAGGGGTGAGTAATGCGGCAATAAGCAATAAATACCTCAGGGTGCCGTCGGAGAGTTCACTGGCATGTAGTGGCCTTAATAAGCCCTGCTGGTGGAATTCGAGTTGGAGTATCCCGCCCGCTTGGGGCGTGATACGCACCTTGGCCCCCGGAAAAGCATCGGTCACCGCATGATCAAATGCCGCTTTATCGCCAATCTCAAAAATAGTTTGTATGGCAGAGGGGAGATCTCGACCGTCATGGTGCAATACGGGCGTGGCGGTCCCGAGCTGTGGACGACGCGCCGGGGCTTCGGCATCGGTTCGAAAATGATCGTAAAAGCGCCAGGCGCGAATGCTGTCCCTTAGCGTTAATACTTCAGGGCTACGTTCAGGATCGGCAAGTTCGGTAAAAATACTGTCACCGCTTTGCAGATGGGCGCTCAAGGTGAGCCAACCTTGTCCCTCTGGGCTGCGACTCTTCACCATAGGACCGCGCCGCTCCACCAACACGCTGGCGGAGCGATATTTGGGGCCATTCCAAATCGCTTCGCGTTTAATTTGCGGATCTAATCCAAATAGGGTGGTGGAGTCGGGTTTGGGGAGGCCAAGCTCGATCAGATAACTAAAATCTTCGCCCGCAAATCCGAGTTTTAGGCGTTTTGGCGCTTGTCTGACTGTAGCTTCAATTGGCGTATCGCCCGCTAACATGCCCTTGGTGAGATTTTCTGGTCCTGCCCAAAAACAGGAGTCTAAGCCGCCCTCCTGCGCCAAAGCATTAACAACGCCACCCTGCGCTGTTTGAGCGAGTAGTCGTAATGCTTTGTATAAATTGGATTTGCCACTCCCGTTAGCGCCGGTCACTAAGTTTAAGCGCCCAAGGGGTAAGACTATCTCCCGCAAGGTACGATAGTTAGAGATGGCTAGGGTGGTCAGCATGACGGTCCGTTTTCTCGAGTAATTTTTCGCAATTTAACCCTGACTGAGTTAGCGCGGGCTTAGATGAGTACCTGATTGAGCACTCTTTGCCAGTTTCCGCCCATAAAGCGGTCGCGATCGGTCGACTTAAAACGGGCCTTAGCTAAGGCATCGTCGATACGGCTCATACGCTCGATATGGTTTAGTTCGGGAATGACCACATGTCTTGGCTCTGCATCAAAACCTAACACTTTTTTAGCCCTTAGGCTGTACCACCATTCCTTATATTCCTTCACGCCCTGGGCATTGTCGTTATTCAGGGCTAACAGATTTTCTTGGCCTCTGAGCGGATAATCATTGGCGATGGCAACACAATCGACCCCGCCGACTCGGGCGACATATTCTAACTGGCGGATATAGTCATCGACAGTTGGAACGGCATTATTAGTGAGCCAAAAGCTCATCATAAAGACCCCGAATACGCCGCCTGAGTCAGCAATGGCGCGGATCACTTCATCGGGGCTACAACGGGCATGTTTGACAATACCGCGCGCGGCACCATGGCTTTGGACTATGGGCGCGCGGCTGAGTTTAGCTACATCTAACGCGGTTTGGGCACTCGAGTGGCTGACATCGACTAAGATATTGGCATGGTTGAGTTTTTCAATCAGTCCACGGCCATGGGCGGTAAGAGGTTTATTGAGTCCGCCATTGGCATCGTTATCGAGGGCGCCGCCCGCAAAGGTATTGCCGTAATGGTGGGTAAGTTGCAGTGCTCGCAGACCTTGACGGTGAAACTCATCGACGCGGGCCCATTGGTTGGCCTCGCTGTCTTCTTCAACGCAATCTGCGCCTTGGATTTGGAAGAAAACCGCAGTGCGATTGCTCTCCCGCGCCAATTGGATATCGCGTCCAGTTAAGCCTTGCAGGAGAATATCAGGGTGCTCGCTGACGCGTTTCGCGGCTTGCTGGATGCTTTCCATACAGGCTTTGTAGGTGCGTTTGTAGTTTAAGGTGCCGTCGGCTTGTTCAATGGTTTCGATGGCAGAGATATCACATAGAAAGGCATCGAGCCCCGATGCCGGAACATCGGCTAAGTCATCGGGCAAAAAGGATAAACCATCGATATATAAGCGCCGAGAGCGCGGCGCAGCAAGGCTGGAGAAACTGGCAAAGGGACAAAGTAGCGTGGCGGCGCCAATCCCTTTTAACAGCGTTCGACGATCTTGATTGACAGCCTTCATGGGCGTGCGCTCTCCTTCAGATAAAGCTAATTTTTACTTCTTTATACCCTGTTAAGGTGTAGAAGTCTTTGATTAAATCCCTCTTTTACCGATTTAACCCGCAGATTGATTTAGGGTTTTACCGCATCAATCATCGCCTTGGCTAAGGCATGTAAGCCATTGGTGCGCGAGGGACTTAATTGGCCCTCTAGCCCTAATTGTTTGAAATAGGTAGAAGGGTCGAAGGCGAGTATCTCGTCGCTCTGTTTGCCGTGACAGGCAATCAGCAGTAAACCGATTAACCCCTTCACGATGCGTGCATCGCTATCGGCCAGAAAATAATGCTTAGCGTCTTGCTCAATATGGTACAGCCAAGCATCGCTCTCGCAGCCTTTGACTTGGGCGGCCTCAAGGCGAAACTCATCCGCTAAACTCGGTAAGGTTTTACCTAATAACATGATTTGGCGATATCTTTCTTGCCAGTTTGGCGCTTGCTCAAAACGGGCTAACAGGCTTGATGAATCCTCAACGGAGTAATCAAACTCGGTGGCAGCGGGCATGATTGACAATGTCATGGGGAAAATGTCCTCTTCTTAAGCGTGTTGCCTGATGGCGCAATGATATTAACCCTTAGCGAGCGGATTAGAGCAGCAACTCTTTGACTGAGGCTAAGGCGGCAATAAAGCGGTCGATATCGGCTTTATTGGTGTAGATCCCAATCGATGCGCGGCAGCAACCCTTCAGGTTAAGGCTTTGCATCAAGGGCATGGCACAGTGATGACCACAGCGCACGGCAACGCCTTGTTGGTCTAATAAAATCCCGACATCTTGATGGTGTTCATCGCCCAGATTAAAGGCGACTGCACCGAGATTATCACTATGGGCAGCATAGAGATGCACATCTCCGAGGGCGCGTAGCTGCTGCTGTAAATACTGCAGTAGTTCTGCCTCGTGGGCCTGAACCGCTGGCGTTAAGTGTTGTTGCAAAAAGCGGATAGCGGCGCCTAGGCCGATGACTTCACTGATGGGTGGTGTGCCTGCCTCTAAGCGATTAGGCAAACTGCCAAATTCGGTGCCATCGAAACTTACTCGTTTAATCATCTCACCGCCCGTTAACAGCGGGGTGAGCGTATCTAACTTATCGAAGCGGCCGTAAAGCACACCAATGCCGGTTGGGCCATACATCTTATGGCCTGAAAACACATAAAAATCACAATCGATGGCGGCCATATCTAAGCTTAAGTGTGCAACCGCCTGCGCCCCATCGACTAAGGTGATCGCACCTTGAGCCTTGGCTTGCTGCACTAACTCGACAACTGGATTCACTGTGCCTAAGGCGTTCGACACATGGCACAGGGCAACTACCTTGGGCTTGAGGGCGAGCAGTGCTTGATAGGCATGGCGATCGAGCCTGCCATCTTGATCGAGAGGGATAGGTTTAATGATCGCGCCCGTGCGTTTTGCCAATTCTTGCCACGGCACTATGTTGGCGTGGTGGGCGGCGGTATCGATCAAAATCAGATCGCCCGCTGCAATCTGTGGCGTTAAGCCATAGGCGACTAGATTGATCGACTCAGTGGTACCGTGGGTGAAGATGATTTCTTCACGGCGCATTGCATTAATAAATCCTTGTAACTCATCGCGGACCTTCTCGTAGCTAGAGGTCGCGCGCGCCGATAACTGGTGCGCTGCACGGTGCACATTGGCATTGTCGTTCAGGTAATACTGCGCCATGGCATCTAACACTGATTGTGGCTTTTGGCTGGTGGCCGCAGTATCGAGATAACACAGGGGATAGTCGCCCAACATTTGCGAGAGGGTTGGAAATTGCGAGCGGATTTGGCTATGGCTATCGGGCAATGTTGTGTCGGTCGAGGCTGAGTGTGTCATCTGGGGCTTAACGCAATAAAAAGGCTTTTGGATCTTCGGTTATCTCTCACCTGAATGCAAGTTTTCATCGGTTGGAGGCGTGTGGTTTGCGAGGGGACGCTAGGGCCGGTAAGGGATTGACCCTCAGTTGCCTACTTGGATTAGGTGAATAGGGGATGCTAAAGGTTTTATTTTTCGTTTATAAGCGCTTAGCCTAAGCGGCAAAGCGTAAAACTCCAACTATGCTAAATACAGACAAAGGGATCCTTGGTGGTTGGAGTTCACAGCTTATGCTTGGTTTTTTAAAAGATTTACGGATCAAATATAAGATGGGCAGCCTTATCGGCATCATGCTGCTACTCATGTTGTTATTAGCATCTTTTAGCCTACTAAAGATGAAGCGGGTAACGGATGAAATCCACACTATTACCGCCGAAAACCTCCCCCTAGTGAAGTTATCGAGTGAGGTCACTATTTTGCAGCTCGAGAGTTCGATTAGCCTTGAAAAGGCTTTTCGCGCTTCAGAGATCCCAGTCTCAGCCCAGGAGCGATTAATCGAAGGTTTTATCGGGGAAGTGATCCAACATAAAGAGCGCATTAACGGCGAGTTACTCTCCACACAGACCATGCTAAATGAGGCGTTAACCCTCCCTCAACCGCCTGAACTACGTGATAAAACCCAACAATTGATCCAAGAGGTCACCGACATCATTCGCGTTTATCGCGACTATGATGCCCAGCTAGCGACTGTGGTGAATGCGATACAGCAACATACTCAGGCCACGGCGTTGGTGCAGCAGGTGAGCGACCTTGAGCGAACTCAATCCCAATTCAATACCCAGCTCAGCCAATTTGCGCAGCGTTTAGAGCAAATGACCCAAACCGCGGTATCCATCACCGAGGATGAGGAGAAAAGCGCGATTTACGGCCTGATGGTGATTTCGTCGGTCGCCCTCATCTTGGGATTAGGTATAGGCATGTTATTTAGTCAGTACATAGTGCGGTCTATTACGCGTTTGCGTAATGCTGCCGCCATGATGGAGTCAGGCAACTTTAGCCGAGTGCTGCAAGCAGAATCTAAGGATGAGCTTGGCGAGTTAACCCTAAGCATGAATCAAATGGCCTTGACCCTGAGCCAAACCGTGGGGCATGTGATTGGGCGCAGCGAAGAAATCGCCTCTATGGTGACAGAGCTCAATGCGGTGGCAGAAAATAATCGCAGGGCAATACTCAGCCAACAGGAAGATACTGACCAAGTCGCCGCCTCGATGACACAAATGGCGGCGACCATTACCGAGGTTGCTAGCAGCGCCGAGACGGCATCTTTTTCGGCGGGCCAAGCGGAAGGCCGAGCCAAGGACAGCTGCGCCGTTGTGGAGGCCAGCGAGCGGATCACTCAGCAACTAGTGGAGAGTGCCCAGCAATCGAGCCAACTTATCCAGCAACTCCAAGCCAGCACAGGCAAAATTTTAAACTTTGTTTCCGTGGTGGATGCCATTGCGGGGCAGACAAATTTACTGGCGTTAAACGCCTCCATTGAGGCGGCTAGGGCGGGCGATCAGGGACGGGGTTTTGCCGTCGTTGCCGACGAGGTGCGCGCCCTCGCGACGCGCAGCCAAACCGCCACCCAGGAAATCAGTCAGCTTATTCAAACCTTAGTGCTCGACGCTCAGTCGGCCGTCGACTCATTTGGTAAAAATGAGCAACAAATCAATGAGTCATCTTTACTCGTTAATCAAATAAAACAAAATTTATTTGATATATCAGACGCCTTAACTCAATTGTCTCAGGCAAATACGCAGGTTGCTACTGCGAGTGAGGAACAAGCAGTAACTGCTGAGGATATTAGCGAGCGGATTAATACCATTCGTGATTCAGGTGAGTCTGTTCTCAATAGTGCCTTCGAGACAACAAAGGCCAGTGAATCGCTATCTCAGCAAGCCAATGCGTTACGTGAAGCAATGCATCAGTTCAAGGTTAGAGCAGGTTAATACTTTGCTTTTACTCACATAATAAAAATGCCCAACCTATATAGTTTGGGCATTTTATATGAACAAAGTGCAAGAGCGGATGTGGTTTAGCACTGAAGTTTGCAGCGATATCTCAATCCTTACACTCTATTACGTCACCTTATTGCTTACTGAAGACAATTCTTTTTTTGGCGCATTGCGGGTGGGTTTTGCGCTCGGCTGGCGACGATCTTGATGCCTAGCTTTAGCATTATCCGTCTGTTGTGGACGAGATTTAGCGGGTTTGTGTTCGCCGTTGGTTGAGCTAGCTGCGCTTTTACCGCGTTGCGAATGTTTATGCTGCGGTTTTGGTGAGCGGCCTTGTTCGGTACTTGAGTGCGAGTTTTTATGCTCAGCGTTTTTTGCAGCTTGGGGACGCTTATGCTCACCTTGCTGATTTTGTTGCTCTGGGGGCTGAGTGCGCTGGTGTTGCGTATTGCGCTGCCCTTGGTTTGGTTGCGTTTTTGCGCTCTTTTGCTGAGTAGCGGGGTTGCTACTATTCTCAGACGTTTTACGACCATCGCGGCCCGTACCCGATCTTGGCGTTGGTTTACCTGCGCTGCGATGCTTACGTTGGCTCGCCACGGCTTTGATTTTGTTCTCTTTACCATGGGCATTTAAGGTCGATTCGGGGAGCGCATGAGCAGGGCTGAAGCCTTCAACTTCCTGCCTTTCAAGCACGCGATTGATCAAACGCTCAATGTCCCTGAGTAGCTTAGTTTCTTCGTTACTGACTAAGGAAACGGCTTGGCCTAAGGCGCCCGCGCGCCCTGTACGGCCAATACGGTGCACGTAATCTTCGGGCACATTGGGCAGATCGAAGTTCACCACTTGTGGCAATTGGTCGATATCGAGCCCGCGTGCCGCAATGTCGGTCGCCACAAGTACTCGTACTTCACCACTCTTAAAGTCGGCTAAGGCTTTAGTACGTGCGCCTTGGCTCTTGTTGCCGTGGATAGCGGCGGCACTGATCTCGGCTTGAATAAGACTCTTAGCCAGTCTGTTGGCGCCGTGTTTAGTGCGTGAAAACACTAAGACTTGCTGCCAGTTTTCCTGCTTGATGAGCTGAATAAGCAGCGCCGATTTTTGATTCTTATCGACGGGACAAATCCATTGTTTGACTGTGTTTGCCGCAGCGTTACGTGGCGTAACTGAAATTTCTACTGGTTGATTCACTAGGCCTTTGGCAAGCTCGCGGATTTCATCGGAGAAGGTCGCCGAAAACATCAGGTTTTGTCGCTGAGTGGGCAACATGGCGAGGATTTTTTTGATATCGCGGATAAAGCCCATGTCAAGCATGCGATCCGCTTCATCCAGCACTAAGACTTCGAGTTGATTAAACTTCACCGCCTTTTGCTGCTCAAGATCTAATAAGCGGCCTGGCGTGGCGACCAGTACATCTACCCCGTGGCGTAGTTTTTGAATTTGGGGATTAATCGGCACGCCACCAAAGACAACCGCTGAGCGTAATGGCAGATATTTACCATAGGTTTCAACACTTTCGCTGACCTGAGCCGCTAACTCGCGCGTGGGGGTTAGTACTAAGGCGCGAATTTGCCCCGCCTTCGCTTTATGGCCTTTAGAGAGTAATTCGAGCAGCGGCAGGGTAAAGCCTGCGGTTTTCCCCGTCCCCGTTTGGGCTGCAGCCATCACGTCTTTACCCATCAGAACGGCGGGAATCGCCTGTGCTTGAATGGGAGAGGGTGTGTCATAACCTTGTTCAGTCACGGCTTTTTGGATTGGAGCAGATAAACCTAGGGAGGAAAAACTCATTAATGGGTCTCTTGTGGCGGCAAAAGTTCGCAGCAGTAGTATGGCCAAATTGGCGGGCGTGCAGCTTACATGAACAGGCGCTAGATCGCCATGTTTGAAAGTCGTTTGTTGTTTATCTGGCGCAAAAGCCTATTCAGGAGTGGCTAATTTATCGACCTATCAGTATCTTGTTCAGTATTTAGGGAAAGATCACGCTTGTGTTAATTTCATTGCTTCTAAGTAAGCTAACTTGGAGTAAAATTAACAAACTTCCTCAATAGGTTGCAAAGACATTAGTATGGCGTTGTTGTAAATCGGATTGGTAAAGGTAATCGGGGAATTTTCCCTTTGCAGCTTGAACTCTGCACCATTGAATTCTTAGGATGGGTTCTCTTAGGAATATTGACGCTCCATGGCAGGTGGATTATGACAGCAATACAGCATATTGAGCGCCTAGCGCGTAGTCGAAGTGAACAGGCTGTGGCAGTTATTCGAAACGTGCAGCAGATGTCCAACATTCCGATGCAGGAGATGCAAGCGGCACTGAAGCAATTGTTGTACTGTGGCCGAGTGGCATTGCATTTTCATCCGGACAGAATCGATAGCCGTGGTCTCACTGTGGCCGAGGGGTTATTACGTGATGGTCAATACCGTAGTCAATTCGAAACCCATATCTCCAATGGGCAGTTATCTCCTGAGTTAGGTGGGCCAAGGGATCACTGGGAAAATCAACTCTTTGGCGATGCTTACAAGGGGACTAAGTCTCGGCCTAAGTATGGCGCCTTGGATTTAGGGATGTGGCAGGATGGTCCTGCCCCACGTTTTGGCAGCTGTTATTTGCTAACTCATTCGCAGTTGCTTACGCGCTCGACGTTCACTTATTTAGATTCCTACCGTAATCCAAAGGAAAAGGGCACGTTATCCTGTTTTGATGATGTATTAGCGGCGCTGCTCACCGAGAGTTTTGAGCGCCACTATGCCTTGGGTAAAGTGGATTTTAAACCGTTAAACGTGATCCAGTATTTGGCGCATCAGCTTAACGCCTCCATGCTGTCGCGGTTTGAACGGCCGATGTCGACGAATCTCGATCATTATATCGAAGCGCAAATCCACGGTGATGTATCCCTCGATGAAGACATTGCCATGCTGGTGGCCGATCCAAGTTTTAAAGGGACTGAAATCGGCACCACCTTAAGTAAGCTCTGTGATCGTTATGATATTGAGCTGCATTACCATAATGGCTTTAGCTTGCACACGGCGCAGATCCCCAGTGATTTTCGTGGGCCGACAATGCCATCTTTGGCAAGTCGTATTGCAATTGATGAACGTGTTGACGCCTATGCGATTGGCGTGGCAGCGCGGGATTTATACCATTCGCCCCAACATTGGCGTGATCGGGGGAACCGCGCTCAGGTGGCACACGAACTCAAGCTACTCTGGCATGTGTTAGTTAAATATGGTGGTACTCAGCCTTAGCGCAGAAATAGGGCCACTCAATATGGCGACTTGCGCATTGTTGACGTTTTGATAGCGCCCAAAACGTCAACACGTCTGTATGATTAGCAACCTGTGTCAACCTTCGTATAAGTTGGAACACCAGTTGTCTCCCATTTATAGTCTATATAACAATTAGTTGCTGATACCTCCGCTTGAGTCGGTGTCGCCAGATTTAACTTTTGCTTTGGGGTTGCTATAACTTGATAGGTGCCGTTGGATGTATAAATACGGTAGGACCAATCATTAACGTTTAAGCCTGCTGCATTAAAAATTTCAGGTGGTGTTGTGTAGCCCGCACTAGGTACTGTGCCACTGCTACTTGCGGCCCAAGGTTGGTAATTCTCACCCCGAATGCCATCAAAAACTACACGATTAGTGGTACCTGTGTTGGCGATTTCTGATTTTGCCTTGAATAAGGTGACGGCAGACTTCATTGATGCCAATGCACCAGACAACTGACTTTTGTACGCATCAGACTGTAAATTCACAAATTTGGGGACGGCCACTACGGCTAAAATGCCCAAAATAATAATCACAACAACAAGTTCTATTAACGTGAAACCGGAATGCTTGTTTGTCATTGCTATCTAACTCCTTGAAAAATATTCCTATCTTAGCTAACTATTTCGCTAATGACCAGTTAGCTAAGATTTTAGTCTTTATCCTTGCTAAATAGGGTTATCCGCAATCAACAAAGACTGTTAAGTTTGATGATATGTGAGAGTGCGAATACGTGTTTATAGGCGTGCAGTGTTTATCTGTGTGAGCTAAATCTGAATTTATTGATCGTTATCGCATTTTTATGAATCTTTTGGCAAAAGGTACGTCCAAGGTTTCATCTGTTGGGGATGCCTGCGATACTGCGTCCCTATCGAACCTTTTCGCTTATTGCAAGTTCTTGGCATGGATTGGTAAGCGTTAGATCGATTTCTACAATTTACTGCAGTGTTGGTTTTGTTGGAGCACCATGGATAAGTCGTTAGAAAAGTCCCTTCTCGTTTGGCTCAAGTCGCAAAAAAAAGCCTGTGGCTGGTTTGTTAAGCTCTCCGTATGGTGTGGAATGTTAAGTGCTATTGCATTGATAGCACAGGCTTATCTGATAGCCACACTCCTCGATGGCGTCATTGTTGGCAATGCATTACAGGCTTTTACTGAGGGAGGGAATAGCACGCCAATCCAGTCTGCTGTGGGTGCGAGCGATTATCTGCCACATTTTATGGCCTTGATTGGGTTAATGTTGCTGCGAGCCTTACTCGCCTATGGCCGCGAGCGCGCCAGTTTTGAAGCGGGTAAGCGCTTACGCCAACAGATCCGCGGTGCGGTAATGGATAAGTTAACTCGGCTCGGTCCCGCGTTTATTAAAGGTAAACCCGCAGGCAGTTGGGCGAGCATAGTCTTAGAGCAAGTGGAAGATTTACAAGATTTTTATGCCCGTTATCTACCGCAAATGACCCTTGCCGGCGTGATCCCCTTATTGATCCTCATCGCTGTGTTTCCCATCAACTGGGCGGCGGGGCTGATTTTGCTGTTAACGGCACCACTTATCCCGCTGTTTATGATCCTCGTTGGTATGGGGGCGGCCGATGCTAACCGTAAAAACTTCAATGCGTTAGCTAGATTAAGCGGCCATTTTATGGATAGATTAAAAGGGCTTGCGACCTTAAAACTGTTCCATAGGGGGGATGCTGAACTTAAGGTTATCGAAAAAGCCTCGGAGGAGTTCCGTAGCCGTACAATGTCTGTGTTGCGCATGGCCTTTTTAAGCTCGGCGGTGCTAGAGTTTTTTGCCGCAGTATCGATTGCCGTATTAGCGGTTTACTTTGGTTTCAGTTATTTAGGGCACCTCGATTTTGGTTACTATGGCGCGCATGCTCAGCTTGGGCCTAATGCGAATGAAGGTTTACCTTTTAGCCTGTTTGTCGGCTTATTTATCTTAATCTTGGCGCCTGAGTTTTATCAGCCTCTTAGGGATATGGGCACTCACTACCACGCAAAAGCGCAGGCGATTGGCGCCGCCCAAGCATTGATGACACTGCTGGAACATCCTGAGCCCGAGTCGAGTTTTTCGCAGGACAAGCTAGGGCAGCAAACGCGACTCGATAAGCTGACTCACCTTAGCGTAAAAGATTTGGAGGTCTTTAGTACCGATGGCTGTCGTTTGCTCGGCCCTATTAGCTTTGAGTTGAAGCAGGGGGAACACTTGGCTCTGGTTGGTCCAAGTGGCGCAGGTAAAACCAGTTTACTCAATGCCTTATTAGGATTTTTGCCATATAAAGGCAAACTGCTAATCGATGGTGTTGAGCTCGCAAGCCTCGACCTTGCCCATTGGCGACAGCAATTAGCATGGCTTGGGCAAGAACCGCAGTTATTCCATGGCACAGTGCGGGAAAACGTCGCCTTAGCCAATCCCGAAATGACGGATGAGCAGATATGGCAATTGCTGGAGCAGGCCAATATCCATGAGTTTGTCCGCAGCCAACCCCTTGGTTTAGCCACGCCGATAGGCGAGCAGTCATCGACCTTATCGGTCGGACAGGCGCAACGTATTGCGCTCGCGCGGGCATTGGGGCAGGCGGCGCAGGTCTTTATTCTCGATGAACCGACGGCGAGTTTAGACAGTGTCAGCGAACAACTCGTCAGCCGCACCTTACAAGCGGCGATGGTGGGTAAGATGGGCATTATGGTGACCCACAGGGTCGAACAGCTGGATCATATGTCGTCCATCCTGGTGCTCGATAAAGGCAAGATAGTCCAGCGGGGGGATTTTGCGACGCTGTCTACTGAGGCGGGGTTATTCCAAATCATGTTGCATGAAAATACTGAGTCAGTAGCCGATATTGGGCTGGAATCGCCCATGCCTGATACCCACAGCGATATTGCGTTAGGGACAACCGAAGGAGCCGCACAATGAAAATACTCCTTCCCTTTATTCGGTTGTTCTCCCACCAATGGTTGATGATGGCCGTTGGGCTTGTACTCACCCTAACCACACTCATGGCGGGGATTGGTTTATTGTCGCTGTCGGGTTGGTTTTTATCGGCGACGGCGGTGGCGGGATTAACGGTTATCGGCTCCCAATCCTTTAACTTTTTTACTCCCGCGGGTGGCGTGCGTTTTCTTTCTATCGCGCGAACGGCCAGTCGTTACGGTGAGCGTCTCGCCACCCATGAGGCGACCTTTAAATTACTGACAGAACTCAGAGTTTGGGCGTGGCGAAAACTCTTCCCACTCAGCGCTAAAAATCTGCAGGGGCTGCGCCGCGCGGATATGCTCAACCGCCTTGTGGCGGATATAGATACACTCGACCATCTGTATTTACGGTTGTTGACGCCGATGGCGGCTTCCTTGCTGATGACGGCGTTGTTGTATCTGTTCCTCGCATGGTTTGATGCCAAGCTGGCCCTAAGTTTATGCCTGTTTTTAGTGGTGGTTTGGCTGTTGCTACCACTGCTGTTTTATCGGCTTGGGCACGAGCCAAGTCGCAATATGCTGGAGACCAAACGCCAATATCGGGTGCAGTTGCTTGAGATGCTGCAGGGCCAAGCAGAACTGAGTTTATTTGGTGCGAACGCGAGATACAGACACAAGCTCGATGAAGCCGAGCAGGCGTTATTTGCCAGCCAAGGGGC
The DNA here is from genome assembly GCF_023475885.1 of Shewanella sp. 10B. Taxonomy (NCBI): domain Bacteria; kingdom Pseudomonadati; phylum Pseudomonadota; class Gammaproteobacteria; order Alteromonadales; family Shewanellaceae; genus Shewanella; species Shewanella sp. 10B. The sequence continues at coordinate 538,811 of NZ_JAMDJO010000002.1, read as the reverse complement.
GATGGCGAATATCACCGCCTTAAGCCAAGCCATGCTGATCCTCGCGACGGGCTCGGCACTCATCATGATGCTGTTTTTAGCCGCCAATGGCGTGGGCGATGCCGTGCCTCCCGGCCCGATGTTCGCCTTGATGGTGTTTGCCACTATGGCCTGTGTCGAAATGATGATGCCAATCGCCGGCGCTTTCCAACATTTGTCGGGCTGTGTGCTGGCGGCGACCCGTATTCACGAAATCACCGAGCAGGAAAGCGATATTCGTTTTAGCGAAGATTCAACGCTCAAGGCGACATCGGGCGGGCTGCAGATGACGGATATCCACTTTGGCTATCACGACAACCAGAGCGTACTACAGGGCTTATCCTTAACGGTAGAGCCTGGGCAAAAGGTGGCATTATTGGGCGCCACGGGCTGCGGCAAATCCAGTTTATTGTCCTTAATCACCCGGGAATGGCAGGCGCAGCGTGGCGAAATTTGCCTCGATGGTCAGCCGCTGACGGACTATAGCGAGGCCGCCTTAAGATCGGCGATGACTGTGGTAAGCCAGAGGATTTACCTGTACGCGGGCACGCTGCGGGAGAACCTTGCCATTGCCTTGCCTGTGCCAGAAGGGCAAAAGCGCACCGCCAATGACGAGCGTTTTATCCAAGTCTTACAGCAGGTTGGTTTAGGCGAATTACTTAAAGGCGACAAGCCTCTCGATATGTGGATTGGTGAGGGTGGCCGGCAGTTATCGGGCGGCGAGCAGCGCCGTATCGGCGTGGCGAGGGCACTGCTACGTGATGCGCCTTTGTTATTGTTAGATGAGCCAACCGAGGGCTTAGATAAGCGCACCGAGCGGGAAATCTTAAGTTTACTATTTGAATTTGCAAAGGATAAAACCTTGCTAATGATCAGCCACAGATTAACGGCGATGGCCAAGATGGACCAAATTCACCTCCTCGCCGAGGGGCAAATTGCGGCATCGGGCGATCATCAGCAGTTACTGCAAACTTGTCCCGCCTATCAGGCGCTCTATCGTCGTTTAGCTTGAGTCAGGATGTCGACTGGGTGAGAAATATGTGCAGCAGGAGTAAAGCCGTTAGATGAATAACCCTATGCAAGCAGATCCAGCACCAAAAGAATTAGCCCCGCAAATTAACGCCCATTTTAATGGCAAGTTTGAGGTTGAGCTTAAGTATCGACTCACAGACCGCGAGGCCTTTTGGGAACGTCTAAGCGCTAAATCTCCTGAGGGGATGCTTGAGGATAATCTTGAGCATGACTGCTATTTTGATTCACCTATAGCCTCTTTAGCGGCTGAGCATAAAAGCCTGTGTATTCGCGAGATGCAGCCCTCCGGCATCATGCTGTGGATTGTGAAAGGGCCCGAGAAAGACCGCTGTGAGGCGGTCAATATTACGGATGCAGACAAAGCCAAAAGTATGCTACGGACTTTAGGTTATCAATGTGTGCTTGAGATTAAAAAACGCCGCAGCGTGTATTTTCTCGGGGAATTTCACTTAACGCTTGATTGGCTCGAAGGCTTAGGTGATTTTGCCGAGCTTGCAATCATGACTAATGATGAAGCTAAGTTGCCAATCTATGAGGCGCAGCTCCTCGCCTTAGCCGCTGAGCTTGGGCTAGAGGAATCACAACGGGAATTCTTATCTTACAGGCAGTTACAGATGGCTATACAAGGATAAGCGAGGCATCCCAAATCCATTTGGGGATGAATCGATACAAGGTGCGGCGGCTTATCTTCCTAAGCGCTGCGAAAAGGCTAAGTAACGTTTGACCTCTTCTTCGGGGAATCGCAATTCTTCACCGTCTTTCACGCTGCTGAGCAGGTTTTCCCGCGCATAGCGTTTAATCGTTGCTGGACTCTTATCCAGCAACTTGCACACTTCATCCACAGTTAACAGATTATCACTCATGGCTCACTCCCACTTATTGATTGGTGATTAACCCAATGAGTATAGAACAAGAATAAGACTGCGCTTTGGCGGGCGCAGTCTGGGGTTGGCTGGCAACTACTTGGATTGGCGCTGGGCTTCTCGCGCTTGATATTCGCTGCCTAAATGTGCCTTGGCGGCGGTAATGGCCATCACGGCGCGGGATTTAAATTCGCGGCGATAGAGGGTGACCACCACAAACAGGCTGGCCAAAATAAACAGTATCGGGTGCACGAACCAGCAGAGCACGGCCATCGAAAAGTAGTAAGCCCGCAGGCCATAGTTATAGGAATGGGCGGCTTGGTCTTGCACCGTCGCCATTTGCCGCGCGTAGGCTTTGAGGTTGTCGTTGGCGCCTTCGCTATCCATGGGGCCTGCGCCAATCATCACGTTTACAAAGCCATATTGGCGCATCGACCAGGTAAATTGGAAAAATGCCATCACGAAGATAACCACCAATAGCGCCAACTTCACTTGGACTAAGGAGTGGTTCGGCGGCGTAGCATAGGGAATTGTGGCTATCACGGCCTCGAGGCGTTCAACCTGGGCAAATAAGGTTAATACCCCCGCGAGCACGAACAGTGTGGTCGAGGCAAAAAAGGCAATATTACGCTCAAGGTTCGCTAATAACGCCGCATCACCGACGCGCACACCTCGAGTCATCAGCTCGAGCATCCAGTAAATTCGATGTTTATGCAGGCCACGGGCAATACAGTCGGTATCCTTCGCCTTACGTCGGGCAAAGGCGGTATAGCCAGCCCAAGAAACGATAAACCACGTCAATGCAGAAATATCTAGTAGCGAGAATGTCATAGTTGCCTTAGTTCGTTGTTGAACAAGTTAAATTACAGCCTGTTTAGGAACAGATTATAGATTATGCGTGGAGAGAAATACTGAAGGCAACTTAGAGATAAATTCTGAAGATATTTTTTAAAATAATGATTACCTGTTCACAATTATAGTTATGTGTGCGTGTTAGTCATCATCATGACCTTTAGCTCTAAAGAGCTTAACCTACGGCGTTACAAATCTCTCATTTGCAATTTTCTTACAACACGTTGTTCTCATTTGTGCAAACTTTAGATTGACATTCAAATAGCAATTCCTTCTAATTTCTAGGTTAATTCTTACATATCAACTTAAATTTTATCTTTTAAAGAGTTAGGGATGACTATGACATCTAATTTCAAGCCTATCGCAGTTGCAGTCGCTTCTGCATTGTTACTTAGTAGTTGTGCTGTTACACAATCAGTCGAAAATAATAAAGAAACAGTCATTGGTTGTGCGATTGGTACTGGTTTAGGTGCATTAATTGGTAACTACTTAGGTGGTAAGAAGGGGATGGCTTATGGTGCAGCCGCAGGGGCTGCAATTGGGTGCACAGTTGGTTACGATTTTCAAAAGAAACGTGAAGCACTGGAAGCATTAGCTAAAACTGAAAATCTTGATATTCAATTTACTTCAATCAGCACATCAGTTAATGCTGATAATCAACAAAAAAATCTATTGATTAGTGCTAACAACACAACTATGTCTAAGGAGGAACAGGAAAAATATGCTGATTATCAAGTTGTGGGTATGGCTGCAACTATTTCTAGTACAGATGAAATGATGTTTAACTCTGGCTCTGCTGAGGCGACAACCAAAGCAAGGCAAAAATTGCAAAAACTGGCAGCAATTTATAAAGATTCTCAGCAGAATATCCTGATTACTGGTCACACTGATTCAAGTGGGAGTGAATCATTAAATCAGGCGCTAAGTGAGGCGAGGGCTCGTTATGTTGCTACCCTTTTTCATCAGGCGGGTATCCCAACAGAAAGATTATTTTTCCAAGGTGCGGGGGAATCGCAACCTGTCGCGGCCAATACATTAGAAGAGGGTAAGGCTAAAAATCGCCGAGTAGAAATTGTGGAGATTGATGGTAAGCCAGATCAGTTGTTGGCTTATTCTAATAAACAGAAAACCAACCTTAGTTATTTATCACGTCGTTCTCAGGATAAGGTTGCTACGGTTAAACCGAGTGAAACCTCTCCTAAATCTCCAGTAGTTGTAAGCGAAGACAACTCACAGATAATGATGACCCAATCTGAGATAGGGAAATTAGTTAAACCATCACATCAACAAAAGGCTTTAGTTGATTTTGGTGGTGAGAAAATGACAGATCCTTCAACCAATTTTGTTCAATTGGTCGGGGTAAAAAAAGAGAGTGGTTTTGCATTATTTAGTAATGCATACGCATCAGAAATATCGAGTCTCAACTGTGCTGTTGAAGGACCAAGAGTGGATGGTGAAGTAAAGAGCTTAGCCACTGGAGAAAGGTATAATCGTCAAGATTACAATACTGCTGATTATCTACCAGGAATGAACGGCACTGTTTGGGTTAATAAAGTAAATGGTCATTATATTGGTTTAGCCCCTGTTGCTGTCATTAAAGATAGCGGCACGGCAGTTTCTGCTCCAACAGTAAATATTTGGAAAAACTATAAGGGAGCGAGCAAAGAATTACCTAGTTATCAGTTATCAAGCCATGTTGAGACTTACTATGGAGATAGAGGGTTGCTATACCGGATTTTTACTACAGATAAAGAGTCTCCTGTGCGTTGTATGGATGTAGTAATGCCGATTGACAGGTCTACTACAGCAATCACAGGTAAGTTATATTATGAAAAAAATAAGACCATATATGAAGCAGGTTTTGAACCTAAATTATTATAAAAAATACGCTTAGGAGTAGAAAATGGATTTTATATCAATGCTGTTGAACGAGTATCGTACACTTGTCGTGTTGCTACTTTCTATGATGGCGTTAATCGTGATTATTACGGTTTGGTGGGAGCAAGTAAGTTTTTGGTGGCTTAATACTTGGTATGCATTTCCGTTAATCGGTAAGGAAAGTCGCTTAGCTAAAGATTATGAAACTCAGGTTAAAAATCATGATAAAGAGTGGCTTAATAGTGAGGTCGCATTATGTGCCGATTTTGCTGCTCACTATGAAAAAGTCAATAAAGATGAAGAGCTTTTTAGTAAGAGTCAGGATTACTTAGGTAAAGTGACTGAAAATGGACGTAATAATCTCCATATATTGGGTTGGATACTGATTGCTGCTTTAGTCTTCGTTGAAGCAATGGGGTTTAGTTATGTTCTTTCTGGTTTTACTATTCCAGGGGCTTCTGAAAAGCTACAACAGCAAGGTGCTATTGGTATAGCTTTTATTATTTCAGTTTTACTTGTTGGTTTAACGCATTTTACTGGGCATGAATTACACGCTAATTCGTTAATAATAAAAGCTAAAGTATGGTGGAAAAATGCGAAAAATCGAGATAAAACTACATCTGAACTAGCTCCCAATACCCGAATTAATTTAGATAAAACCTTTGAAGATGATGATGAACCTCAGTACAAACAACTCATCAGTCGAATTTCAACTAATGCAGAAGTAAAACCACGCTATTTGATTACAACAATCACCGTGATTGCGATTATAGTGATAGCAGTATTAGCGACTTATGTACGTGGTCAAGTTTTAGAAAAAATGCATATAGATGAAGTGAATATCAAACAGTCTGGTGTAGTTTTTCAAGAGCAAGACCCTTATGCTGAAGCTCCTCCCGCTATATTGGTTCAAGAAGCAAAAAATGCAGTTGATAAAGCTGGTGATGATGTTTGGGAGCGTGAGCAAAAAGGAGGCTGGGGGACATTTATATTTTTAGCATTCTTATTTATTCTTCTGCAAATTTTTGGAATTTTAATTGGCTTTAAAACAGGTTTTGCAGGCAAGCATTCGAAAGATGCTCGTAAAGAAATTGGTAACTTTAAGAGTGAACGTGAGTTTAAAACTCATTATTCTCGTTTAAAGCAGCAGGTTGCACGTGTAGCGCAGAAACGCCTAACTAATTTGCAACAACGAATGAACCAAAAAGCCGAAGTAAATTGTCAAGATCCAAAGGTGTTAGAGATGCTTGAGGGGTGCGGACGTCGTTCATTTCTTACTTATATGGATGACTTAGGTAATGCTGAGAATAAATATACACAATCCGCACGTTTACGTGAACATCAAGGAATCCATAACCCGCAAGAAACAATTCGTCCAACAGTTGTTACAGCTAACAAAGTGGCTAATCTAGAAACACCAGAGTCAATGGAGGCAAGATTACAAGCCGAAATTCTTGCAGAGATTAATGCTAAAAAAGCCGCGAAAATAGAGACTCCTGAGCAGGTAGAACAACGTATTCGGCAGGAGTTACTGGCTGAAATCGCTCAGCAAAAAAAGGTGGCTGAAACTGAAGAACAAATGCGAGAGCGCTTACGAAAAGAACTGCTTGGAGAATTAAGCTGATGCCTCGAATAACAAAACTCTCTAAGTATGTACTTCGTGGCTTGTTTGGTACGATTGCCATAGTATCAGGGTGCTTGCCTGTTATTGCGGGTGAAAGAAATGATATTATAAGTTGTTACGATTTTGCGAAAATCGAGCCATCAACAGCTAAGGTTGTTTCTGGTAGACATTTATTTGTTGCTATTGATGGTACGTTTTCACCAGATATAAATATTAAAAAGTTGGTGCATGAAAAAGTGCATCGCTTTTTGCAGCCTGGTGATAAAATCACCATCATTAGCTTCAGTGCCTATGTAAAAGATTTTTATACTGATGTTTTATTTAGTGGAAGATTAGACACTGATATAGAACAAAGGGATGATGTTTCTAAAAAGAGCTTGATGACCTTTGATAGTTGTATGGTTAAACAGGCTCAGTTTGTTAGGGCTAAAGTAGATGCTCATATAAAGCATGCTTTTAAACCCAATGATTCTGATGTACCTAAAACAGAAATACTCACCAATTTATCCCAAGTTATTGCACCGCAAATAGCAGCAAACCAAGGCGAGCGGCGGGTACTTCTGTTGGTTTCTGATATGGTTGAAAATTCAGATATCACGAGTTTTTACAGTAAGAGTGCAGTGAAAGTCATAATACCAGAACAAGAAATGCAGAGAGTCCAAAAAACGGAAACGTTAAGCGATTTTAAGCAAGCTGATGTTTACGTATTAGGGGCTGGTTGGGTTCCTGCTACGTCAAAAGGATTTAGAGGTAGTCAGGTCATGATCCCGCTGAAACAGTTTTGGCAACAATACTTCGAGGCATCTAATGCTCATTTAAAGGAGTTTGGCCAACCTGTTTTAGTCAGTGATATGTAATAAGCAATAAAAAAGCCAGACTGAGTCTGGCTTTCGTTTATCAATAAGTCATTAGGACTTAGGCTTCGCTATCACCCAGTGACAGCAATGTCGCGTTACCACCGATAGCGGTGATGTTGTTAGTGCGCGTCTTTTCAGTCACGAAGCGAGTTAAGTAGTGTGGACCACCGGCTTTTGGACCTGTGCCTGACAGACCTTGACCGCCGAAAGGCTGTACGCCAACGACTGCGCCGATTTGGTTACGGTTGATGTACACGTTACCTACGTTAACCTTGTCAGCTACTTCGAGGGCGTGGCCTTCGTTACGGCTGTGGATACCTAAGGTTAAGCCAAAGCCTGTGCTGTTGATTTCATCGATCACATGGGCAAGTTCAGATGCCTTGTAACGGATCACGTGCAGGATTGGACCAAAGTGTTCTTTTTCAAGCACTTTGATTGAATCAATTTCAACGGCGGTTGGTGACACAAAGTGACCATTCTCGGTACCCGCTGGCAGTGACATTTGCTTGATCAACTTACCGACTTGCTTGATGTGGTCGATATGGGCGTCAAGGTTAGCCTTCGCGGTCGCATCGATAACTGGGCCTACGTCAGTTTTCACTGAACTTGGATTGCCAATCACTAGCTCATCCATCGCACCTTGGAGTACATCGATAACGCGGTCTGCAATATCTTCCTGTAGGAAGAGTACACGCAGCGCCGAGCAGCGTTGACCCGCACTGGTGAAGGATGAAGACACTACATCGTTAACCACTTGTTCTGGCTGAGAAGTAGAGTCAACCACCATAGCGTTTTGACCACCGGTTTCGGCGATTAATGGAATAATTGCGCCTTCACGGTTGGCCAGTGTGCGGTTGATGAGTTTGGCTGTGCCCGTTGAACCGGTAAAACATACGCCGCCGATGCGCTCATCTGCCGTCAGTGCGTTACCTACGGTAGCGCCTGTGCCGGGTAGATATTGCAGCACGTCCGTTGGAATACCCGCTTGGTGTGCAAGCTGCACTGCGCGGTAACCAATGATAGAGGTTTGCTCTGCAGGTTTAGCTACTACAGTGTTACCCGCTGCTAGGGCTGCTGATACTTGGCCTAAGAAGATAGCGAGTGGGAAGTTCCATGGGCTGATACACACGAAGACACCGCGACCTTGGAGGAAGAGTTCGTTTAACTCACCCGTTGGGCCTGGGAGCAGTTCAGGCTTTGACATCAACTTCTTAGCTTGCACCGCGTAGTAGCGGCAGAAGTCTACGGCTTCACGCACTTCGTCGATACCGTCTTGAATGCTCTTGCCCGCTTCACGGGTACACAGAGCAATCAGTTCTTCGCGGTTTTCTTCTAACAGATCAGCAAGCTTTTGCAGGGCAGAGGCGCGCACTTCAACCGGAGTACGAGTCCAAGTTGCAAACGCCGCATCGGCAGAGGCGACAGCTTGTTCGATAGCCGCTTTGTCGGCAAAGGCCACTTGACCCACGGTTTGAGTAGTATCGAATGGGCTCACCACGGTTTTGTGCTCGCCAGTTAAGGTTTGACCATTAACTAGAGGGCCCGCTTGCCACTGCGTCGATTTGAATTTGTCTAAGGCCGCGAAGAATGGCTCTGCTTCTGAAATGATGTTCATATTGAGTCCCTTGGAATTTTTGCGATCGCTACCGAAGATGTCGGTAGGTAAAACGATTTTGTTGTTAGCCAGGGTTTTGTAGCCTGTCAGGGTTTTCAGTGGGTGAACCACTAAAGACTCGATAGGGGTTTTCGGGTCGACCAGCTTGTGTACGAACGAGGTGTTCGCACCGTTTTCCAGCAGGCGACGCACTAAGTAGGGCAGCAGATCTTTATGGGCACCGATAGGGGCGTAGATACGTACCGCTTTCGCGCCAGCTTCCGACAGAATGGTGTCGTACAGCTCTTGTCCCATGCCGTGTAGACGTTGGAATTCGTGGTTACGATCGCCCGCCATATCGGAAATTGCCGCAACCGTTTGCGCGTTGTGGCTGGCAAATTGTGGGTAAATCGCGCCGCGGGTGGCGTCGGATAACAGGTAACGCGCACAGGCTAAGTAAGACACGTCGGTACCGGCTTTGCGGGTGTAGAGTGGGTAAGCAGCTTCGCCAGCTTGTTGTGCCCATTTCAGCTCGCTATCCCAGTAGGCGCCTTTCACTAAGCGAACTGGAATTTCGTCACCTTGTTCTTTCGCTAGGCGGGTTAACCATACCAGCACCGGCAGAGCGCGCTTAGAGTAAGCTTGCACTACGATACCGAGTAAGCCCCAACCCTGAGTGGCGTCAGAATTAAACAGTTTTTGGAACAGTTTGAGCGACAGTTCGAGGCGGTCAACTTCTTCGGCGTCGATAGAAATACCGATATTTAAGCCACGGGCTAACTTAATCAGGCGAATAACTGTGTCATACAGCTCGGTCAGTACACGGTCTTCGTTAGCGACTTCGTAACGTGGGTGCAGTGCCGACAGCTTGATAGAAATGGTTGGGCGTGGAGATTCGTTTTCGTTATAGCTTTGCGCGCCTAACTCGGTAATCGCATTGGCATAATCGTTAAAGTATTTTTCGGCATCTTTACGCGTCAGTGCGGCTTCACCCAGCATGTCGTAGGAGTGGGTGTAACCTAATTTACGCTTGTCTTCGCTGTTCTTGAGCGCTTCTTTCATGGTGCGACCGAGAACGAACTGCTTACCCATGATCTTCATCGCTGCCATCATGGCTTGGCGGATCACTGGTTCACCTAAGCGATTCACTAAACGGCTTAACAGGTTGCTTGGCGTGCCATCGATTTTTTTATCGAGTTTGACGATTTTGCCAGTGAGCATTAAGCCCCAAGTGGAGGCGTTAACCAGTACCGAATCGCTCTTGCTTAAGTGTTCATCCCATTTCGCGCCTGAGAGTTTATCTTCAATTAAAGCATCGGCAGTGGCCGCATCGGGAATACGCAGCAGGGCTTCGGCTAAACACATCAGGATAATCCCTTCCTGTGTTTCTAAGCTGTATTGCTGCAGGAAGGCGTCGATGCCAACCATTAAACCTTTCTTATCGAATTGACGAACTTTGTTGACCAGTTCGTGGGCACGACGAGTGACGCGCTCGATGGCTTCATCACTGGAGGGCACTAGTTTGATTAGCTCTGACAAGTATTGTTCTTCATCGACAATGTAGTTGTCGGTGACGGCTTTGAACAGTTCGTCGAGATTGGCAGAATCGTAGCGGCCTGCCAGCACTTCACTCGCTTTGAACATAGTAATCGCTTCCATCTTGGCCAGTTGTTTTGGGCTCTATTGTTGAAACAAAAATGGGGGGCGCGAAACGCATTTGATATTTTGTATACAATATGAAGCTTTGCGCGCGCAGATTATACAACCAAAATGTGACGGACAACACTATAGCGTGAAAGAATGTGAAGATTGTTTGATTAGCTTGTTACGCACCAGATGTAACGCTCAATTGACAAAAAAGCCAGTGTTTGAAAACACTGGCTTTTGATTTTACTTTCAGTGGATTCGCGTAAAAATTTACATCCAACGCTTTTTATTACGGCGTTGCGGTCTTGGCAGATAAACCAAAATCACCCCGACCACTAAACCGGCGGCGGCGATCAGTCCACCTTCACGCCATAGGGCAAATTGAGCTTCCTGAGCGCTGCGATCCACGGCCACTTTCAAACTATCACGCTCTTGAGTAGTTTTGCTGAGCATAGTTTCGGCTTCGGTCAGCTTGGCTTTAAGCTCGGCCACTTCATCGGCATGGTTATCGGTTGAGCTCATCACTTCGTCCAGTTTAGCTTTGGCTTCAGCCAGTTCACTGGTGAGTGACGATACTTGCTCGCGGAAACTGGGTGCCGAGCTAATCATGTTAGTCGGTATCCAACCTTCACGGCCCTTGTGGTCGACAATTTTGGAGTAATCGCCTTGAGTTTCGCCTAATAAGGTAATTGGTTGACCCGCTTCAATTGAGCCTAAGATACGGTAGTCTGTACTCGGACCATTGAGAATATAAAGAAACACGTTGTCCGAGATATAGCGGGGTTGGCCTTCGGCCAGCAGGTTGGGGGAGAGTAACATCATTCCCACCAGAGTCAGCATTCTTAACACTTTTGTATTCTCATCAACGAAATAGTGACCACATGCTAGGGATTTGAGGCCTGCAATGCAAGAGGGAAGTCATAGACTTCCCTCAACTTTGCCGCATCCATGCTAGCGATTCCTGTGTGTTTGTGCGTTTCTAAGGCAAGCTTGCCATAGTCACCTTGGGCTTCTTAGTTAAAGATACCTTTAATCATAAAGAAGAAGATGATCGACAGACCCGCACCCGCAGGTAAGGTGACCACCCAAGACACAACGATATTACGCACTACGCCGATATTGATTGCAGCAATACCACGGGCCATACCCACACCTAATACCGCACCCACTAAGGTTTGTGTGGTAGAGATAGGTAAACCAGTACCAGAAGCAATAACGACAGTCGAGGCTGCGGCTAATTCGGCAGCAAAACCACGGCTTGGCGTTAAGTGAGTGATGTTTTTACCAATGGTTTGCATCACGCGCTTACCGAAGATTGCCAGACCCATCACGATACCAACGGCACCTAAAGGCAGGATCCACCAAACTAACGGAGACTTAGACGCAATTTGACCGCCACTGTTTACCACAGAGACAACCGCCGCTAATGGGCCAATCGCGTTAGCTACGTCGTTTGAACCGTGGGCAAACGCCATACAACAGGCAGTGAGCACCATCAGGATAGCAAACACTTTTTCAACGTTAGCGTACATGGTTTTGTGGGTGGCTTTCTCATCCATTTTTAAACGAGAAATTACCACTTTACCCACGATACCCACGATCAGCGCAATCACGCCGGCTAACATGTACGCTTCGGCACCTTTTAAGTGAATACCAACGTGTGATAAACCCTTAAGGATGGTGACTAACGACATGATAAAGCCCGCAAATGCCATGTAGAAAGGCACATAGCGTTTCGCGTTAGCGAGTGGGTTATCTGTGTTGAAAATCAGTTTTTGCGTGCTTTGGAACAGAATGAAAGCCATAAAGCCAGAGATTGCAGGGGTGATGACCCAAGAGCCAACGATACCACCGACTTTTTCCCAAGCGACTGAATCAGTGCCAACACCCACAGCCGCGAAGCCGATAATCGCACCCACGATTGAGTGAGTGGTCGATACTGGCCAGCCTAAGGCTGATGCGACAACTAACCAAATCCCTGCGGCTAACAGCGAGCCAATCATGCCGTATACCAGCAATTCAGGGGTTTGGGTAAAGTAGCTTGAATCAATAATACCGTTACGGATCGTACTGGTTACTTCGCCGCCGGCTAAGTAAGCACCAGCAAATTCGAAGATCATTGCGATAATAATCGCTTGTTTAATAGTAATCGCGTTGGAACCCACAGAGGTTCCCATTGCATTGGCCACGTCGTTCGCACCAATACCCCACGCCATTAGAAAACCAAACGCGGCCGCAATGGCAATAAGCCACGGCCCATTAGTGGCTAAGACGTTAGCCACCTCCATACCTGCATCAACCATATTGATACCTTGATAACCTTATTTATTAAACGCGAGCCAGCATAAGCTCAAGACGCGAACCGACTCGTTCGGCAAGATCTGCAAGACCGCCGACCCATTCAATCGTTTTATAGAGGAACATCACATCGACAGGATTCAATTCTGATTCCAATGCAAATAGTTGACGACGCAATTGAATTTGCAGATCGTCAGTATCTTCTTCGATGATATCGAGTTCGTTGATCATTTTAGCCACTAAGTCGACTTCACGACCGCGGAAACCTGCTTCGAGCAAATCTTCGAGTTCGTTAATGACTTGTTTTGCAAGACCTACTGCGTCGATACAACGTTGTAGATACGCAATAAAGGGCACTTGCATGACCTGAGGGATTAATAATTGACGGCCGATAACACGACCAGAGATATCTTTTGCTTTGTTAGCGATTTTGTCTTGTTGAGTCAGTAGTTCCAATAGATCTGTACGCTCAACTGGCATAAACAAACCGCTTGGCAGAGTGAGGCGAATTTCACGCTTGAGTGAGTCACCTTGCTTTTCCGCTAAACTGATTTGCTTGCGTAGTTGAACTGCGCCATCCCAGTTACCTGTGATGGTGGCTTCGAAAAAGGGGACCAGTAACGATGCGCAATCGTAGACTTTGTCCATGTGCTCTTGAAGAGGCTTGATTGGCGATTTTGCAAACACGCCCAAAATAGAGTTTACTGGCATTGCCGTTTACCTATTTAGATTGTTCCATGATTGGAAAAAGCGGGCGCATGTTACCCTATGCGTCCGCGTATTGAAACTGTGTTTTTTGAGAAAAAATCACAGCTTTATTCTAACGGGTTATATACCAACTTCAAAACCAAATCCTACGGGATTTTTATGACACATTTGTGACATTATGAACTAAAAGTGACGCATCAATGAATCTTTGATGACAAAATGAGCGGTGCCGCAATGAATGCAGAGATAGAATTAAAACTGTTTTTCCTCCCTAAGTTTCAAGAATCCTTGATAAATAAGTTAGATAGCCTGCCAAACGCCACTCCGCAGGGAAAGCGCCGCTTAAGCAACGGTTACTTTGATACACCCGGATTACAATTACGCCAATGGGACATGGGGTTAAGGGTGCGCGGGTTCGATGGTCACAAAGAGCAAACCATTAAGACGGCGGGGCAAGTGGTTGGCGGGATCCATTCGCGTCCCGAATATAACGTCACCATTGAAGCCGACAGCCCAAATTTAAGCCTCTTTCCCGCCGGTATCTGGCCCGCGAATGCCGATTTAGCCTCAGTGCAAGCGGCGCTGGGCTGCGTATTTCACACCGATTTTTATCGCCGAGCTTGGCATGTGAGTCTCGGAGAGAGCCTTATTGAGGTTGCCTTGGATACTGGGGACATTACCGCTAATGGTCAGCATGAAGCCCTCTGCGAACTCGAATTTGAGCTATTGTCGGGGGATGCCAGTGCCTTATTAACCTTGGCGACACAAGTGGCCGACAGCGTTCCTGTTCGTTTAGGTAAAGCCAGTAAGGCGCAGCGCGGCTATCGACTCGCGGGGCAATCTAAACCGTTAACCTTGAGTGCACTCGAGTTTTTACTGTTGCCTGTGCCTGAGGATCTCAATCTTCATCAGCCTCACCAACAGGACTTAACCGCTACTTGCCAAGTGCTATTGGAAACCGCGCTCGAGCGTTGGCAGTTGCTCGAAGCCATGATTACAGAAGAACAAGATAACGAAGCCGTCATTGCCCTGTGGTGGCGGATGCGCGCCTGTATCCGTTTATTACGGATGACGCTGAGCCAGTTTGGCCTCGCTAATGCTACTTTGATGCGGCACTTTACTCTGATTGAATCCCAGCAGGTGTTCATTGAGGAGGCACAGGCCCTAGCAGCTTTGCTCGGTAGTCAAAAAGGCTTATTCACTCGGCACGACGCCCGTCAAGCCTTGATGCAACAACTACAGCTGCAATTTGAGGCCACGGATATCTCTGGGCGGTTAAACTCACTTTGGCAAAGTCTTGAATACGGTCAATTGCAGTTAGCAATTGTCGAGATCCTATTGGCGCTCAGCGCGGGTAAACTCGAGCTGCCCGCAGAGCTTGGGTTGTCCCAGCATGCTGATCATGCGCAGGAAGCCTCATGGCAGGCGGTTTTGGCTGCGATGCCAAGCGATAAGACCATGACAGCCGAGGATTATTTGCAGTGTGCAGCGTTACTCGATGAGAGCATTCAAGTCGGGCAAGCCTATGGGCTTTTGTATGAGGCAAAATCTCGCGATGCTTTCAGGGCACCTTGGCAGGATTTAGTGTTAGGGATTAGAACCTTGGCCTGTTATCAGCAATTAACGCTGGCGGCGCAAACCCTTGGCATCGACTTAAGCGACTGGCTTGAGGCTAAGCAGCAAAGCTTACTCTTTGCGATGGAGGCGTCGAGACAAAACGCGATGACGCAAACAACCTATTGGTAGCCGATTGGTCGACACCACTTTGAATAAGGCTTAGGAAGGCAATGCCTTCCTAATTCTTTTGGGCTTCTAATGCTTGTTTTAACTCGGCAATTTTGGCCAACATTTGCGCCTGATTCTGCTCCATCTGCCGCTGGTTTTCTTCCATTCTGGCAAGAGCCATTTCGAGTTCGCTTTTAATTTCTGCCTTATGCGCGTTCTGGCGTTCTTGGCGCTCACTTTCATCGGGGGCGACAAATACCGAGGCCATATAACCCGAAATCACCCCGAAAAAACTGACGCCACTGACAATTACTATGCCGCCCACAATATGCCCTGCGGTGCTGACGGGATAAAAATCGCCATAACCCACGGTCGAAATCGTCACTAAGGCCCACCAAATGGCCTGCTCGGCGGTTTGGATATTGGCACCTTCGGTACCACTTTCGACAATCAGAATGATGATAGAAGCGAAGGTTAAAATGGTCACCATCGCGACCAGTAAACTGGCGAGGGTGGCTTGTTTACGCTGCTTTATCAAGGGAATAAGGTAAGAGCGACTCATGCGGATTAAACGAATTACCCGCAAAATTTGGAACACCCTCGCGATGCGTAGTGCCTCGATGGCGGGAATACTGGCGATAAAATCGATCCAATGATGGCGCAGATAAAAAACTTTATCGCGTGCGCGAAACAGGCCAACGAAAAAGTTGACCATAAAAATCATGCAAATCGTGGTATCGATAAAAAACAGTAATCGGTAGGTTTCTTTGTCGAGTCGGCCAAAGGTCATCACTAACACTATGATGACCGAGAGCAGCGACAACAGCATCATGGCGAATTCGAAGGGAGATGGATTACCCAAAGAGCGGAGCGACCAAGGGGTTTTATCTGTCATGCCTAACATGATCCCTGTGTTTTAAGGCGAATGTCTAAGGTAAAAGAGTTTACGCTATGAGTAAATTAACTTTGTGATAAATTGCCCGACTTAGGTTTATCGGGCGCTTAAATGCTTAGAGGCGTAACCACAATTAATCTTCGGCGACAAAGCGTACTAAGTCTTCGAGTACGCGGCGTTTAATCTCGAGCTGAGAATCGGCGCTAAGGCCGTATTTTTCAGCGAGTTGTACATAATCTTCGGCGTTGAGTGAGACGGTTAAGCGGGGACGCGTCGGACGTTTTGAAACACTTAAGCCCAAAATGGTACGGATCTGATCGGAAGGGCTGACACCCGCATCGAGCGCGGCTTTACGAATAGAATATTGAAACTTTTCATCGAGATCGAAGGCCACTTGCGTCGCTTTTGCGGCTTGCTGGTTCTTTTGCCATTGCTCTGGGAGAGGGTGTTTCGTTTTACTCATTAGGCGTTACCTGTTGCTATCAACCGTACATTTCGAGCGAATTTATTGGGATTGTAATGGCTTAAGCGATAAAGTGCGAGTCGCGCACTTTATCGTATGCTAAAGCTTACTGACCGGGCCAGTAGTCGCGAATGTCCGACAAGGGGCGGTATAAGGTCAGTACTACATCGGTATCGCCTCCCTCGTACACTTCGACTTCTACCGCGCGGCTTTCGTCATCATCGAGCAGTAAATAATATTCGAAGGGCTCGCCGGTTGCACCATTGGCATCCTGCGGTGGTTTTAGGCCGCGGTAGTCTTCACGGTGAAAATAGCCAAACAGCGCAAAGGTTACTTGATGATATTGCTTACCCAGCCATTGTTCGAGCTGCTCGGCTAGCTGTGGCGATAACTCTTGGGTGGTGAGTTCGGCGTGGCCTGGTTCATCGAACAGAGTGCTGAATTGCTCTAAATCGAATAACTGTTCCACCTGTGCGCGGGTAATTTTAAGGGAGAAGGCGAGGTAAGTTTCATCGTCTTCTTCAAGACTCAAAAATAGCGTCTCGCTACCATGCCCTTTTAGCACCCACTCGGTTTGCTGATTGCGTTCAAACTCATAGGTATTCACCGCTTCGACTTTCAGTTGTTGACCGCGCAATTGTGGCGGCAGAGCAAAACTATTGTCGATGGAGATCATATCGCCGATCTTGAGCGCAGAGGGATGATTGAGTTCACGCGCTGGCGGCGCCTTTTTACCAAAAATACTGTTAAAAAATCCCATATTCGCTCCTAAACAGTGCGCACAATGCCAAAGCTCACGCTATGGGTGATTGGACATATTCGCGTGTCTAAAACAAAAAACAAAAAAGCCGAGCACAATAGGGGGTGATGGTCCCATCGGTGCTCGGCGTTTGGTCAATCATGAATTAGCTTTTACGTGCCTTGATACGTTCGAGCACGGCGTTGGCATTCGATTTTTGCTCACCAATGCCTGCTTCGGCTAATTTGGCCTGCAATGATTTATCGCTGCCTTCTTCGGCTAAGGTTTCAGCGGCTTTCAATCTGTCGTCAAACTGTTGTTGACGCGCCTTGATACGCTCTAATGAATCTTTGGCATTCAGCAGCTTAGAGTTGCTTGAGGCAAAAGAGTCGGTAATGGTCGCCGTCGCCTTTTGTACGCTTTCAGTGGTTTTAACCATGCTTAACTGACGTTGATAATCAGACAGTTGACGCTCGGTCTTCTTCACTAAATCTTTCAAGCGTACTGCATGGGCGCTGAAGCTATCATTAGCAGTTTGCTGCTCAGCTAACTCTTGCTCTAATTGAGCAATTTTTTCAGCCACTTCAATGGCTAAGGCTTCATTGCCTTTATCTAAAGCTTGCGTTGCATAGCCTTCATGTTCGGCAATTGAGCGCTTTAAGCGGTCAACTTCACGGCTGGCTTGCATTTCTTTCGCCATCACATCGGTCAGTTCGCGCTTGGCGTTGGTTAAGTGTTTCTCGGCATCACGGATTTCCTGTTCGAAAATACGAGTCGAGTTTGCGTCTACGATGCTTTGGCCAACTTCGGTGGCACCACCGCGAAACGCTGTTAAAATTTTGTTCAGAATGCCCATGATTGTGGCTCCTTATTTCAGATAGTCGACCATTTCATCGATAACTTCTAAGCAGTTATCGGATAAGACTGCTAACTCTTGCTCGATTTCGAGCATGCTAGATTGCAGAGACAGTGCGCCGTAAACCACGTATTTGTCATCGATTTTGGCAAAGGCTGACAATGGCATTGGAATGTTTAATTCGAGCATGGTTTCAAACATTTCGCTGCGACGTTCTTGGTTTACTTCGTTCTCGCCCCACAGGTAGCTGATGCAGAGAATTTGGTTGTCCGTCACCGATACGAATACCGGGATTTCTTCACGGCCGACCACATTCACTTGCAACACTTCGACTTCACCATCAATTGGATAACAATCGAATTGGAAGCCGGTCTGGCTGTTATTGCCAAGGCTGTTGAGGTGATTAGCAAGAGTATGGATATTCATATTTGTCCTTATTGACATATTATGTCTGTGTTCAAAGATAGCACCGAGACATAATATGTCAAGCACTATCTTTATCCGTTAAAAAAGATCCAGTCCTTGGGTTTCGGACCATGCCTGTTGATGATAATGGTACAACTGTAACGAACCGAGTTCGTTAGGCTTAATACTGGCGGCGTCCTGATAAAAATTGGCAGGAAATTCAAAGGCGCCTTTGACTAAACCTAAGGTTAACCAGTCATCCGCTATCGGTAGTGCTGTCAGCTCGCCAAGGCGATGCTGAGCATCCTTTCCCGATAGGGTGGCAATGCTCCAGCCCCATTCTCCAAAGCTTGGGACGTTATGGTGATACTGTTTTACGTCAAACCCCGCTAAGGCCAAGGTTTTGGCTACCGAGATAAAGGCCTTTTGCGCGTGATAGGGCGAGGTTGACTGTACAGTCAGAGCGCCGTCACTGCTCATTAGTTCCTTGAGCTTGCGATAGAAATAATCCGAATAGAGCTTATTTAAATCGGGGTGGCTAGGATCGGGCAGATCCACAATAATGGCATCGTATTTATCCCCTGCGGCAATCAGTTTATCGACACCATTAAAGGCGTCGTCGTGGATCACGTTAACGCGAGGATCGTTAAAGGCATTGCCATTGAGAGCTAACAGGGCTTGGCTTAGGCGCTTAGGCATATCCGTATCGGGCGTTTTAAAGAGTTGCACCAATGCGGCATCAAGATCGAGTAAGGTCACTTGCTCAGGCTCCCAACGCAGCACTTGCTTTAGGCCCAACCCATCACCACCGCCAATGATTAATACATTGTTGTGGCGAGCGCTGGCTGCAAGCGTTGGGTGAACTAAAAACGCATGGTAGATGTGTTCATCGATACTCGAAAACTGTAGTCGGCCATTGATATACAAAGAGTATATGGGGGAGAGGCCATTGCCGCGTAAGCGTTCGGTAAAGGTGAGTTGTTGAAAGCGCGTGGCCTTAGCGTAAACCACTTTGTCTTTATAGAGCAGATTGTTGAACTGTTGCTCCCAACTCGGCCCTTGAATGGCGAGCAATAATAATACGCCCGTGACCACAAAATGCCCCGCGAGCAATAATTTCGCCCTTTGGATCTTGGGCCAAAAACGCCAGATAAACACAAAGCCGGCGAGCAAGTTAAAGCTAGCGGTCAGCGCGGCGGCGAGTTGAATATCGATGGCCAGCATAAAGCCGACCCAAATGGCCGCACCAATCCCTGCGCCAATATAGTCGGCGCCATAAATAGTACCGGCATTATGCAGTAAGTGTTCATCAGACAGGGATTGTCTCACCCTCGCGATCAGCGGAATTTCCATCCCGATCATCAAGCCGAGTAGCACGCCCCAGACATAGGGCAGATGTTCGCTCAGCTTTTGCAGCGAGCCAATCATGCCACCTTCTGGCAGTTGATCTGGTGGTAAACCTAAGGTGGAGGCGATAAGCATCGGCAGTTGCTGACCAAAACCTATAACGGCTGCGGTAATTAAAATCGCCAGCGAGCCACAGAGCGCGACCGTGAGTTCCAGTACCACAAAGCCTGTAAAGGCATCTTTAATTTTGCGAGCGGCAAAGGCGCCAAGACCCATGGAGACGATCATCAGGCCGATCATAGTGTAAATGGCGGCTTCTAACGCGCCTAAGATCCGGCCTGCGTAGTGGGACAACAGGTATTCGTAGATCAGGCCGCACCCAGCGAGTACGGCCATAATGCCCAACAGCAGGACATCATCGAACCAGCTTAGGCGACTCGTTTTTACCGCTTGAGTCGCCGAACCGGTTATTTGGGATTCGTGCATTGGATTATGCCATTAGGGCCGTGAGAATAAGTGCGATAGCAATACTGATGGCCATTTCTACGGCAGCGATACCAATGTTGTGCTGTCTTTCAACCTCATCCGCTAAATCGATTCGTGCCAATACCAGCTTTTTGATCACAAACAGCAGCAGTGTCAGTACGACCAGCATGATGATGGAGAACACTAACCAGCCGATGATGTTAGTCACATAGGCCGTTGGGTTGAACAGGATAAAATGACTCGCGGCATTAAAGCTTAGTGCCATGGCGATCATAAAGCCTGCGTGGCGAATGGCTAACGCCGTGTGGCCTTGGGCGAGCGCCTGTTGCATGGAAGAGTCTTGATTACGACTCGCGAAGCGTTTTTCGCGTAGGCGGGTGAGTAGCACTAGCATCAACTGCGAAATCGCAAAGGCGCTGAAGATGGCGATAAAGGTATCGAGTGTTAAATCCTCGGCCCATAACAGTACGGCGCGAATAATGATCGCGGTAGCGATGGCCGCGCTTGCATCCACAATGGCGACTGACACATTACCTTTAAGGATTTGCTGATTCTTATCTAACTCGTTTAGCGCGATTTTGTCGTGTAAAAAGCGCCCGAGCTTAATCAGCACTAAACCAAATAATCCGTAGGCGCTCATGCCAATGGCTTCGGTTAAATACGAGGGCGCAGCGGCGCCAGTAATTGCACCAGTCAGCACTATGCCTAGCGCGGCAACGGCACCGGCGGTGCTGATCCCAAAGGCAAAGTTATCGCGTTCAGCCAGTTCTTTACTGCTGTTGACTCTGACGCTCCAGCCCTGCAAATAACGCATTAATGTCAATAAGATAACCGCAATAGTGAGGTCAATTGCCAGTATAGTGACTAGCTCTGGTGTGATACCGAAATCCTGAAATAATGTCATGGGAGATCCTTTAGTTTACTTGCCTCGGCGCACACTGCGGGTCGTGCGGTTGCTGGAATTACGGAAACTGCTGTCTTTAGAATAATTTGAGCGAAATTTACTGCCCGACTGCGCGCTCGACTTATTCGCAGTGGTATTGGTTTTAGGCGCGCTGCTGCTCTCACGGGAGAGAGCCGTGGCACCCGTGCGCGATTTTGAATAGGGGCTGTCGAAGCGTTTTCCTTGAGAATCGAAACGTTTTTTGGTCTGCTCGAAGGTTTTTTCCTGCGCCTGTGCTTGTTTTGGCGAAGTATAGCGATAGCGACCTACGTCGTTGTAATAACTGTAGCCACGGTTACCCGACCAGCGATCGTAATAAATGGGGCGGTGGAAGATATTCGAAAACATCGAGTACATGCCGTACCAAGCCCAGAAGGACATGCCGCTTGAGTCTGTCTGCCAACTGCCGTAAGCCGGGTTACCCACCAATTGGCTTCCTGGACCAAAATCTTCGGCATTATTGGCAAGGGCCGCCGCTTCACGGCTAATCGCATTCACACGGGCAAGCTTGCCCTCCGACATATCGGCAATCACGTTGACGGGATCGGAAAGCATGTCGTTATACAGGCTGGGATCGGCCGCTTGATAAAGGTTCTCAACCTCGGCGAGTTGCTGGTCGAGATCGGTAAAGTTAGCCGAGTTTTTGGCATCGTCTAAGCGGCGCTTTAGCGAGGTATACATTGGCCCTTCGGCGGTCGAGTCCTTGGCTAATTCATCCAAGAGTGGCGCGAAATCGGGCTTTTGCTGTTTGAGCAAACTGCTATATTGCTTGAGCAGATTGGCGTTACGTACTTGGCCGTCCTCGAGCATGGTATTGAGTGTCGAGAGGCGCTGCTGAGTGAGTTGTTGATACTTCTCAATTTTCTCTGGCCTGTCATCGCCACAACCCGTAAGCGATAAGGTCGCGGCCAAAATGAGTATCGACGTGAGAACCCGCATTAGCATTCCTGCCATGTTTTCTCCAAAAGTGCTGAAATAAAACTCAAATATGGGCGGACAATAATAATCTAGTTGCCCAATATGTTTGCCTCACAGGTTATAGTACCCTAAACAGCCAAGAAAGAGGGGGCCACTTTCTGTTGGGCTGAGCTTGCATTTGCCATGGAGGGAAATTTGCCTTGAGGCATGGCAATGGCATCAAACCTGATGTGGCTTCATTCTATATCATTTACGACATAATATGTCGACGTTTAAATTTGTTAGGGATTATTATGGCCGTACAAAAAGACAGTAATAAGTCATTGTCTCCCCTCATCAATCAAGCCGCTGAGCGGCATTGGGCACGCCTCGCCGAAGTATGGTCAGAAGGACTGGCAAATTTAACGCCTGCGCAGCAGCAGGAACTGAAAAACGTTTTAGGATTAAGCGATTATATCGCAGCGCAATTAATTCGGTCACCCGAGTGGATTAACACTTTATTCGCGGGCGATTTGCAGCAAGTGGAGCGGCAGACCTTTGATGCCCAGTTACACGATCAGTTAAGTAGTGCGACGACTGAAGATCTCGCAAAACGTCAATTACGCCGATTCCGTAACTATCAAATGGTGCGTTTAGCCTGGCGAGATTTTTTAGATTACGCCAGCTTAGAAGAGTCACTGTTAGACCTCTCGGCACTCGCCGAAGCGTTAGTGATAGGGGCAAGGGATTGGCTCTATAAAGAAATGTGTGCCCAATATGGCACGCCAATGGATAAGGCGGGCAATCCGCAGCCATTGCTTATTTTGGGCATGGGCAAGCTCGGTGGGCGTGAGCTTAACTTCTCCTCCGATATCGACCTGATTTTTACCTTCCCCGAACATGGCGAAACCGTGGGTGGGCGCCGAAGCCTCGATAACCAACAGTTTTTCATCCGTATGGGGCAGCGGCTAGTTAATTTACTCGACCAAATTACCGTCGATGGGTTTGTGTTCCGCGTCGATATGCGCCTGCGTCCCTACGGCGAGAGCGGTCCATTGGTGGTGAGCTTTAGCGGTCTTGAGGATTATTACCAAGAGCAAGGGCGAGACTGGGAACGCTATGCCATGGTCAAAGCCCGCTCGCTTGGGCCTTGGAACCATTTTTCCGACGAATTACACAGCTTGCTGCGCCCCTTTGTCTATCGCCGCTATATCGACTTCTCGGCGATTGAGTCCCTGCGCAAAATGAAACAACTCATTGCCCAAGAAGTGCGTCGCCGTCAGTTAACCGACAATATTAAACTCGGTGCCGGCGGGATACGTGAAGTGGAGTTCGTGGTGCAAAGCTTCCAGCTGATCCGCGGCGGTCGTGAACCCGCCCTGCGCCAGCAGAGCCTATTTGGAGCCATGGACACCCTTTACAGCCTAGGGCAATTCGAGTACTTGGCGGTCGATGAGCTAAAACACAGCTACTTATTACTGCGCCGAGTCGAGAACCTGTTACAGGCGATTGATGATAAGCAAACCCAGACTCTGCCAAATAGTCCCCTCGATTGGGCAAGACTTTGCGCAGTGCTGGATATGACCAACGAAACCGATCTTCGCACTCATATCGAGGCGGCGATGGCGAAAATTCATCGTCATTTTAAAGCCACCGTGGGCGGTGAAGAAGGTGAGGAAAAAGCCGAGCATTGGACTGCGCAGCTGTGGAATGTGCAGCAGGACGACCACGCAGTTAATCTCCTAGCCGAGCAGCAGATTGACGACGATAAACTCTGGCCGCTGCTTAGCAGTTGGCGCGACACTGTGACGAAACGATCGATTGGTCCTCGTGGCCGTGAGACCCTCGATAAATTAATGCCAAGGTTGCTCGACGAGTTACTCAATCAGCCCAGCCCTTCAGCGGCCTTCGAGCCTGTCTCAAAGGTGCTGGAGCAAATTCTGACGCGCACGACCTATCTCGAGTTGCTATGCGAAAATCCCGGCGCCCGTCAGCAGCTAGTGAGCCTGTGCTGCGCCAGCCCTTGGATTGCGGCGCAGCTCGCTAAATTCCCGATGTTGCTCGATGAGCTTATCGACCCTGCGCATCTGTACGATACGACATCGCTCGATGATTATCCCAGTGAATTGCGCCAGTATCTGCTGCGGGTGCCTGAGGATGATATGGAGCAGCAAATGGAGGCGCTGCGCCAGTTTAAGTTGTCACAGCAGCTGAAAATTGCTGCCGCCGATGTGACTGGCGTTTTGCCTGTGATGCAGGTGAGCGACCACTTAACCTTCTTGGCCGAAGCCATTATCGAGCAAGTGGTGATGCAGGCATGGCAGCAAGTAGCGGTTCGCCATGGTGTGCCCTGTTATCTTGAGGAAGGCAACGACACCGGCTTTGCGGTCATAGGTTATGGCAAGTTAGGTGGTATCGAACTGGGTTACGGTTCGGATCTGGATTTAGTCTTCCTCTACGAAGCGCCCGAAAACATGGCCAATAGCCTCACCAATGGCGATAGACCGATAGAAGTGGGCCATTTTTATTTGAAACTGGCTCAACGTATTCTGCACTTATTCTCGACCAGAACCACCTCGGGTGAGTTGTATGAAGTGGATATGCGCCTGCGTCCGTCTGGCTCATCGGGCTTAATGGTGAGTGAGATTGCGCGCTTTGGCGAGTATCAAACGCAGGAGGCCTGGACTTGGGAGCATCAAGCCTTAGTGCGTTCACGTTTTGTGTTTGGCGATAATAGTTTAGCCGCTAAATTTAGCCAGATCCGCGCATCGGTGCTTGAGCAACCAAGGGAAAAGGACGAGCTGAAAAAGGCCGTGCGTGAGATGCGCCAGAAGATGCGCGACCATTTACTCAAGGTCAGTGAAGGTGAATTCGATCTGAAACAGAGCCCCGGCGGGATCACGGATATTGAGTTTATCGCCCAATATTTAGTGCTCGCTCATGCCCATGAGTATCCCGAGTTGTCGATTTGGTCTGATAACGTGCGTATTTTTGGGGTGTTGGCCGAGCTTGAGCTTTTGCCGCTAATGAGCGCGCAGCACTTAACCCAGAGTTATTGCTGGCTAAGGGATGAAAATCATCGCCTCACCCTGCAACAAAAAGCCGGTAAGTTAGCCTACGCCGATGTGGAAGAACATGCTGAAAGGGTGATGAATATTTATCGAAATATACTCGAATAGCTAAAGCCACGGAGGAATAGCAGGGCGGTTAACGCCATTCCTTGCTGTTCCACTCCTTGGGCTTAGACTAAGCTTGATTAAGAGCCGTTAGCGGAGCGTACTATGCAATTACCTCCAGTTCCTGAAAACGAGTTGCAGCGTTTAGCTACTCTAAGAGCGCTGAATGTACTCGATACCGATGTCGAAGAAAGATTCGATAGGATCACTCGATTGACTCGGCGGATCTTTGCCCTGCCCATTTGTTTAGTGACCCTAGTGGACGCGAATCGCCAGTGGTTTAAATCTCGCCAAGGGATAGAAGTGGAGCAAACCCCTAGGGATATTTCCTTTTGCGCCCATGCGATTAATCATGATGGGATTTTCGTTGTGCATGATGCGCTAAAGGATCCACGCTTTTGTGATAATCCTTTAGTCACTGAGCCGCCCCATATTCGTTTTTATGTGGGTTACCCTCTTACCATCCAAGGGGAATATCGGGTCGGTACTCTGTGCTTAATCGGTAATGAACCGCGCGATTTTACCGAAGAAGATGCCGAAACCTTAACGGATCTCGGGCAAATGGTGGAAGCCGAGCTCTTGTCCATCGCGCAAAATACCTTAGATCCACTGACCATGATCTCCAATCGCCGAGGGTTTGAGTTGCTCGCCTATCAAGCGCTGGCGAGTTGTCGTCGTACCGATGCCGAGGCTGCCTTAGTCTTTTTCGACCTCGACTTTTTTAAGGAGGTAAATGATAGTTTTGGCCATCGCAAGGGCGACCAACTGCTCTATGACTTTGCCCATATTTTGATGGCGGCTTTTAGGGAGTCCGATGTGATTGCACGGCTAGGCGGCGATGAGTTTGTGGTGCTATTAAGTTTTATCGAGCGCGATACAGTGAACTTTGCGATTGAGCGCTTTAAGCTGTTACTTGCCGAGTATAATCAACAACATTCAGAGCATTCCCTCGAAACCAGCATAGGCATAGCCCATTGGTCACCAGCATCCGATATGAATCTGGATGATCTACTCGATGCGGCCGATCGAGCCATGTATCGAGATAAAGCGGTGCATCACTCGGATAAGCCTTAGTTAATCGAGTCGCTGACTCAGTGATAAACAGATTTATAAGATAAAAAGGGAGACTGTAGTCTCCCTTTTGCGAGGGAAGTTTAAGCGGTAATTTGTAACACCCAGTGCTGATACAAGGGCAAACCGATTAACACATTTACCGGGAAGGTAATCCCCAGTGACGCTAGCATAGCCAAACCGATATTGGCCTCGGGAATGGCGGCGCGGATGGCGGCAGGCGCTGCAATATAGGAGGCGCTGGCACTTAAGGCCGCAAGCACTAAGATGCTACCTTCGGGCAATTCCAACCATAAACCGACACCGATACCACACCATGCCAAGATAAATGGCGTCACGGCGGCAAACACTAACAGGCGCCATTGTTGCAGTGGCAGCGGTAAACAGACTTTCGCCGTGACTAAGCCCATCTCCAGTAAAAACAGTGCCAGTAGGGTTTTAAAGCCACCGAGCAGCACAGGTGTGAGAGGGGCTAGTCCCGTCGGGCCATAGAGCCAACCTATCACGACACCACCTACCAGTAGCACGACGCCACGGCTGGTTAGCGCCTCGTGTAACACACTGGATTTATGGGCCGTTGGCGCGGCATCTTGCTCCGCCTGTTTTGAGCTTAAGTATCTGTGCAGCCAGAGCATAACTACAATCGCGGGCAGTTCGAGTAGCACTAGGTATAGGGTGGTTTCGGGTCTTAATGTCATCCCTGATTTTTCCACCATGGCGAGCACCACCGCAAAGGTGCCCGCACTGACCGAACCATAATGGGCGGCGATACTAATGGCATCGGTTCGACCGAGTTGCACTAAGCGGGTCAGCACAGGGTAAAGCGCTAAGGGGATGAGTAAACCTAAGGCGACCACAGCAACCAATTCGGTGATCACTAGGTTTTGGGTATGACCGTGCAGCGCCATACCGCCCTTAAGCCCTAAGGTCAGCATTAACAAAATCGAGAGGGTTTCGTAGATGGCGGGGGGAACCTTAAGATCGGATTTAACTAAACCGGCGAGTAAACCTAAGGCGAAAAACGCAATGACAATATCTGGCATAAGTATCTCATTAATAACGACATCAACAGAATAATGCGCCGAGAAAGTTCCACGGGCATCGATGGCTGGAGATTCTGAACCCAATTCGTTATATTGAAAAATAAATTGTTTACAGATTAGGTATAGATAATCATCTATGGATAAGTCTTCCCAAGGCCAACTTAAGCTTCGGCACTTAAGCTTTCGTTTGCTCGAGGTGTATGTGCAGGTTGTCAGGCTTGGCAATATCTCAGCCGCCGCGCGCGCCTTGCATCTCACTCAGCCGACGGTCTCGCTACAACTGAAAAAATTGGCGGATATTTTGGGTGAGCCTCTATTGGTAAGCGCAGAGGGGCGAATGCAGCCAACCTTAGTCGGGCAAGAGCTCTATCGGGTTGCCTGCGATACCTTGAGTCGTTTTGAAGACTTCGATGCCTTTATCCAACAGGCGAGGGGCGGCAGTGTGGGTCATATCAATATTGGTCTAGTGACCACGGCAAAATACGTGATGCCTCGGATTCTAGGGGCCTTCTATCGCCAATTTCCGCAGGTTAAAGTCACCTTAAATATTGGCAACCGTGCACATATTTTGGGGCGATTCGAGCGCCAAGAAGATGATTTATATCTCTTTAGTCATCCACCCAGTGGTGAGCATGTGTTATCGGCGCGGATCATTAAAAATCCGCTGCAACTAATAGCCCCTAAGAACCATTGGGCGGTTGAGCGCCAACACCTCAACTTTAATGAGTTGAAACAAGAGCGCTTTATCATGCGCGAGCCGGGCTCTGCCACACGGCTAATGTTTGAGTCTTGGTGTAGCGCCCAAGGCATTGCCTTGAGCGACACTATGCAAATTGAGAGTAACGAGGCGATTCGGTTGAGCGTGGCGTCGGGCTTAGGCTTATCGGTGATTTCGGCCCACACGTTGCAGGAAGGGCGTGAAAAACCTGCAATATTGTCGGTGAACGGATTTCCACTGGAGAGTAACTGGTATCTGGTGGGACGCAGGGATAGGCGCTTACCCTATGCTGCCATGCAGTTGGTGTCGTTTATGGCGAGCCAACTTGCCGACTGTATTGAACCTGAATGGGTTGCCGCGGATATTCAGCAGTTAAGCCAGCGATTCAATGGATGATACTTATCTTGGCGCGGCAGTGAGGATAGGGTAGTTTAGGCTAAAAATGTCGGTGCAGATGTTCAGAGGAAAATAAATGGAGCTAGATTCGTTGCTGATGTTTGTGATTGCGTGCCTCTCAATCAATCTGATCCCCGGGCCAGATGTGGTCTACATCGTTTCGAACACTATGAAGGGTAAGATGGCCAGCGGTCTTAAAGCGGCGTTAGGATTAGGCGCGGGTTATTTTGTGCATACCTTGGCCGCTTGCTTAGGGCTCTCCGCCATTATCTTAAGTTCGGCCTTGGCCTTTAATATAGTGAAATGGCTCGGTGCGGCTTACTTATTGTATTTAGGTGTAAAAGCTCTGATATCCTGCTTGCAGGGCCAGAGCAGAATAGTGATTGGCGACAACGTCACGTCAAACACCAATGTGTTTTTACAGGGCATGGTGGTGAGTGTGTTAAATCCTAAGGTAGCGCTGTTTTTCCTATCATTTTTACCGCAATTTATCGACCCGACCTCGGGCGAGGTTGCCACGCAACTGTTAATCTTAGGTTTACTCTTCAGTGGCCTAGCAACTTTGGTTAACCTGCTATATGCCGCCTGTGGCAGTTGGCTATTTAATCGAGCCGATTCACAGCGTTACGCTCGCGGACTTGAGGGCGTTTCCGGCGTGTTACTGGTCGGTCTTGCCGGAAAAGTCGCTATTAGCGACTGATAACCTAAGCGTCTGCCTCTTACTCTCTGCCAGTTAGTGAATGCATGAGATGGCGTTACACTTATCCACGACGCCATCGAGCATACTCTTAGATTAACTTGCGTTCCTTGGCGATTTCAGCCAGCCCTTGTTCAAAGTGAGTGACCTTAAAATCAGGGAAATGGGCTTTAAATTTATCGGAAATAAACAGATTGTCGCAGCGATAACGGGGCAGCAATTCTCCCGCATCACGTATGGTGGGGTTGAATTTACCCGCGAGCCACAGTTGCCATTCTTTGACCACAGTATATCGCGCCGATACTTTAAAAATGTCGGCGGCAAGAGTAATAAATTCCTTATAGGTCAATATATTGTCATCACAGGGTAAGTGCCATGTTTGGCCATAGGCATCGGGCGTATTCCCGAGTAAGGCCATGGCGCGGCTGGCATCAGGGGTGTAAATCAAACTGCGTTTCGTATTGTCACGTAAAAACACTTTGGCCTTTTTCCCTTGGGCGAGATTGTCGATAACCGTCGTATTGGTGATGCTCTGGGTTTGGCCTGGGCCGTAAAATTCTGGCGCGCGGCAGATCATCGCCTCGAGTCGCCCTGCACAGATTTCATCGAGTAACATTTGGGTGATGTCGTCCCTCACGTGGCCTTTGGTACCATTGGGCGCAAAGGCCGTATCCTCGCGCTGCGGCGTCGCCGTTTGCGGATACATATAGGTATTATCGAAATACACCAGCTTGGCGCCGTGAGTCTTACAGGCCTGAATAACATTACCCATGATAACAGGCCATTGCTCGACCCAAAGCTGAGTATCCATTGGCAGTCCCGCCGTGAGATAAACGATTTCAGAGCCTTCCACCGCGGCAAGGGTTTGTGCTAAGTCGAGCAGGTTGGCGCTCTTTAACTCGTCCGTGGCATTCACTTTTTGCGGTTTACGGCTAACAAGGCGAATGTCGCAGTCAAACTCGCGGTTAAGGCTAAGGGCTAGTTCTCTGCCGATTTGACCGTTGGCTCCGAGTATGGTTTGTCTCATGTTTTCTCCAAAGGGATGACTCGTTTGCCACTATCCTAAGGTTAAAGCTAAGTTTAAGGTCAATAGCCTATCTTGGGATTTATTCGCTTGAGCTTAAACTGCACCAAGTGATGCCATAAGAATAAAGAAAGTAGTTGGGATGTGGTGACTCATTTAGGCTAAATCCACAGCCAGCAAAGTGGTGGCCAAAAAGAGGGTGCCGTTATTGTTTTCGATATGAGTCCTTTCAGTGATCGGGTTATTTGGACTTTGGCTGCGATTGAGTGGGTAAAATATCCCAACCGAATTGAGACATCACCCGCAGCGCATTGGTTTGGCAGTCCATATCTTGGGGTTTAGCTTCAATTTCGGTTAAGATCTTCAATAACTTGGCTTTGTTGAGTGCGATTTTTCGCTCGATTTCTTCGAGATCGTTGACCTTTTGTCGTAGCGTAGTGAGTAAATGTTGATGATCCCAGTTGGCCAGATCGGCTGGCAGTAATAACCGCAGTTCATCGAGGCTAAATCCCGCCTGTTGTCCCGTAGTGATCATCTCGAGCGCCATCACGGCCTCAGGGGGATAACTGCGATAACCATTCGCTTTACGTTTCACCGCTTTGAGTAAACCAATGCGTTCGTAGAATCGGATCCGCGACGCCGCAAGTCCAGTCTTTTGGGATAATTCACCAATATTCATCTTGATATCGCTTTCTTGCTGATGTTAATCGTGACCATGTGGGGACGACTCATTCTACTCTTTGCTGGCTCATCTCAATGAGCCGACTATAGGTGCGGCGAAACTCAAAACTGAGGGCGCCGCCTTGGTAAAGTTCGCTCAGTGGCACTTCGCAGCTTAAATATAAGCTCACCCCTTGATCGTATAACTCATCGATAAGGCTGATAAAACGCCGCGCTGGGTCATCGTTAGCGGCATAGGACAGTTGCCGCTCTCCCGTAGCGGCCGCTTGATTGTTGCCTGTGCCATCTTCAGTGCCGCGGGCGCGGATCCAACCTTTTACTTCGCCCCCGAGTCTGGGCACATTGCTCAGCATTAACACCTTAAATCGGCTCGCAATTTCAATATAGTCGAGTTGCGAGCGCGGGCCATCGCACAGGGCATGAAAATCAAACCAGGCGACCGATGGCAGATGGCCTTCAGTAGTGGCGCGCAGGACAGGAATATCCCGCTGACAGATGCGCAGCGTGCTGGTTTCAATCATGGGGGCGCCATGCGTCAGCGCCTTAAAAATGGCCTCGAAATCCAGTGTGCCAGTCAGGCTTATATTCTTTGAGGTGGCGGCAATGGCCTCTGCCGACGGCTCGTGATTCAAGGCATGCAACCTGTGGTCTTGCTCGCCATTCAAATGCAGCATTTGGGTATGGGCTTGGAGCAGGGCAATGCAGGGTAAAAATCTGTGTCTGGCAAGACCATTCTCATATAAGCGTTCGATGGGAATGTTGGATGTGGCGACTAGCACCACCCCTTGGGCAAACAAGGTTTCAAACAAACCGGCGAGGATCATGGCATCCCCTATGTCTGAGACAAAAAACTCATCGAAACAGAGTACCTTGCACTCCTGCGCTAAATTTTTTGCGATTAGCTTTAGGGGATCGCGCTGCCCCGCATGTTCCTTTAAGGCTTGGTGCACCCGCGCCATAAAGCGATGAAAGTGCAATCTAAGCTTTCCCTGTGGTGGCAGG
Organism: Shewanella sp. 10B; assembly: GCF_023475885.1. NCBI lineage: Bacteria > Pseudomonadati > Pseudomonadota > Gammaproteobacteria > Alteromonadales > Shewanellaceae > Shewanella > Shewanella sp. 10B. The sequence goes on along the minus strand of NZ_JAMDJO010000002.1, from coordinate 506,876 downwards.
GCATCGAAGAACAAATCCATAAGAAAGGTTTTACCCCGGCCGACATCACCCCACAGATATAAGCCTTTGATTGGCTGAGCGTCTGTTCGACTAATAATCAGCTGATACAGCTTATCTAAGGCGAGTACCGCCTGTGCCTGTGCGGGATCCTCAATCAGCTCGGCGCCGATTTTGGCCTGATAAATGGCCAGAGGTGATAGGGTGGCTGTTGCAGTTGTGAGCGGGTTTAAGACCATGGAATTTGTCATCAATTGAGTCAGTGTTATCCCTTTGCGGCGGCAAGCTTGGGCTTATTACGTGTGAGGTGTTAAGCCTAAATCTGCTGAAAAACCTTGCCAGCCTAACACAGTTAATCAGCGGACTAAAATCTTACCTAAAACCGACTCAAGTCAAATATCAAAGGAATCCAATGCTTTATTCTTTAGGTATTTTCACTTAACATCTTTTTCACAAAAATAATGAGATGGAATTAAACCTATGGGTAGCAAAGGTAATGGTGTCACTTTTATCAGTGCCTCGACCTCCATTGAGGGCGAGATGCAACTGGCGGGCACGGCATTAGTTGCGGGGAAATTAGCGGGGAATATCCGCTGCGCCGGACAGATTAAGATCGAGCTTGGTGGCGAAGTCTCGGGTGAACTCAGCTGTGATGAATTGAAAGCCTGCGGAGTTTTTCGCGGCAAGGTGCGTTGCAATAAATTAGTGATTGTCAGCTCTGGCACGGTCGAGGGCGAAGTGCTTAGCCACCAATTAGAAATTTATGAGGGCGGGCAGTTTATCGGTCAGCGCATCATCGGCCAAGAGCTGGAACATCTACCCGAGCTATTGCAAGCCTTAGCGCCAGAGGCCGCAGCCAAAAATACCAACACCGCTCAGTCCAACGCCTTGTATGCTCGGGATAATCAGCCGGGTGTGCGCAAATGGTTACCCTATGGCGCCGCGGCCGCCGCCGTTATTGTGCTGGTCAGTGTCATAACACCTGCAAAGTTAATTACTTGGCTAAGCACCTTTGGTCAACCAGCGGCCATTACAGCAAATACTGCGCAGGGCGATGCCCTGAATAGTGAAACTCTGCTGCAATCCCCCGTGAAAGATGACTCGCTCGCCAATGATAGCCCTGTAGCAAGCGATAACGACACGCAAACGGCTTCAGCCATGGCATTGGATAGCCACGATGGCAGCAATCCAGAACACCCAAGCGAAGGGCATCCTAATATGGAGTCTGGCGCCGCCATGGAAGACTTAGCGCAAATGGAGCAAGGCCATGCCCAGATGTTACAACAGGGCACGGCGAGCGATGTACCTAGCGGTAAACTCTAAAAAAATTAATCGTTTACTTTGACCACCTCTAGCTGCCAGCCCGGCAGCTTGTGGGTGAGATCGGCCGTTATCCTATCGACATCCCCCCGTAAAATCACCAAAGGTTCGCCGCTAAAGGCTTGCTGAGTTAACTGCTGCAACTGAGCGGGCGTCAGATCCTGCAGTTTAGCGTTCATCGCTTGGCTCGACTGGGGATCTAATCCCAACACGAGTTGATGAATAAACTGAGTTTCACGCTGGCTGGGATTGTCTTGCGTTAACAGCGCTTCACCAATCAGATAGGTTTTAAGGGCGGCAATTTCCCCTTCGCTCGCGGGCGTCGAGGCCAGCAGGTTGAGATGATCTAAGATCCCCACCACAAAGGCGCCCGTGTGCTCTATCGCCGTACTGCCATAAAACTTGATGCTGGTGGCGAGCGGCGCATTAGCGCATTGGCCGTAAATGCCATAGGTTAAGCCGCGCTGTTCACGCAAGTCATAATAGAGTCGGCCCGAAAAACTGCGCCCCAAGATGGCGGCCAAACTGCGGCAAGCGAGCGGTATATCCTGAGCAGACAAGTGTTTATAGTCGAGGGCATAACCGATTCGTACCTGAGTTTGCACGCTGCCCGGCGCATCAATCAGATAGATAGTGTGGGACTGCTTTATCGACGAAGTCGCTCGATTAAGCGGCTTTGGTTTAGTTGATGCCGTGGGTAAGCTTAAGTCTGTGCCACTCGGCCACAGGGCGAGGCTTTGCTTGAGATCAAACTCGGCTTCTTCAGCCTCTGTGCCTTCTAAAAATAGGTGCCACTGTGCTTGGGCAAACGTGCGCTGCTGCAATTGCGACAGTTCACTTAAGGTGAGTGAGTCGTACAGTGCCTGATTATTGATGCTCTGATTATAGGGATGCGCCGCCCCGAGGAGTTTATCGCGCCAGACTTTATCAATTTCGGCGCCACTAAAGGCATTTAAGTGCTTATTGAGTTTCAATTGGCGGCGGATATTGTCGATATCGACCGCTGCCATGGCATGTTCGCTAAACGCATCGGCTTGCCAAAACTGTATCAATAGCTGGTAGAGATGATTAACCGGCATGGGGCAGGCTAGGCTTAGATTGATACTGTGCAGGGTAACGCGAGTCTCGAAGGTTTCAAGGCAGGCATCGGGTTGGTTGAGCGCCAGACTACGGGCTTTCTCCTGCAGGGCGAACTGTAAAATATCCGGATTTTCGAAGGGCATGCTGGGGCTAATGGCTACAAGGCTCACCCTATTACTCAGTCCTTGGCTGCTGTGTGCTGTGTGGAGCTGGTAGGGGAGTGTTAGGCCATCGGGAATTATATCGATAAAAGCCGGTTCAGTGGGCAGGCGGATCAGCCCCTCCTCCGGTAGTTGAGTTGGGATATCGAAGCTTGCCAAACTGGGCGCTTGGGTGGCGGTAAAGTTCAGCTGGGTCTGTTGGCAAGCCATTAGCGTGATACCGAAAAGACCAAGGCTCATGGCTTTTAGGCCTTTAAGGAGAGTTGGCGCTATTGCCAATCTACTGAATGGAATCATTTTTATCATAGTACCGCGTCCTCAAGGCTATCGCTCACACCCGATGGCAGCCACTCCAGCAACGTCTTGCCAACGCGGATATACCAAGGCGGCAAGAGGTCAACCCTGACCATATTGTTGGTAAAGTAGAGCGTGGCAACCCGTTGAAGATCTTCTGTCGTTACAGAGTTAATCCGTTGCCATTGGGCCGTTAAGGGATGCCTTTGGTCTTGTTTCGCCGTGGCGGATAGTAGAGTGGCGAGCGATTGAGTGTTATCGAGCTGCGCTAACTGATTGTTCAGCCAAGTTTGTTTCAGTTGGCACAGTTCAGCGTCACTCAATGGCGTCTGATGCACTTTGGCAACCACGCCTAAAACCTTTTCCGTTAAGTCATCGAGGGAGGTTTTGGCCCTAGGTACTAAGATCAGATTGGTTATGCCATGATTTTCCAGCTCAAAGGGCAGTGAATAACTCAACATTTGCGCCGGATCGTGCTGGCTGATTTGCGCTATGGCGCTGCGGGTATTTTGGAATAAATAGCCTTCGAGCAGGCGAATGGCGGCAGCGTCGGGATGATTTTTACCCACAGTATGCCAGGCGAGCAGTAAGCCGGGCCAAGGACCACGCTCATCGATAAGCTCTGCATGTACGGGCTTAGGCGTGATTTTTAGTTCATCAAATTCGGTTATGGGCTGACTAGGTGTGGGCCAAGCATTAAAGTGTTGTGCTATAAGCGACTTGATGTCGGAGGGTAGTTTGCCGACCAGAGATAACTGCATCGCATCGGGACGATAATGGGCGCGGTGAAAGGCGATTAAACGCTCGGGACTCGCCTCGGTAATATCCTCACGACTGCCAATAATACTGTGGCCGTAGGGCGTATCTTTAACTTGCTCTAGCAGAAACTCCATCGCACTGCGCACATAGGGCTGGTTATCTATGGTTTGCGCCATTTCTTGGAGCACGGTTTCCTGCTGATTTTTTACCGTAGTCTCGTTCAAATCGGGGCGAATAAAACGATCGGCCTCGAGGAACAACCCCAAGCTTAGAGCTTGGCTGGGCAGAGTGACGTAATAATTGGTGTAATCGAAGTGAGTGCTGGCATTAAAACGCGCCCCAAGGGCACTTAACTGTTGGGCATAGCTGTCGCCGGGTGCCTGCTCACTGCCCTTGAAGAGCATGTGCTCGAATAAGTGCGCGTAGCCAGTTTGGCCCTTGGCCTCATTGCGCGCGCCGACATTAAATTGGCTGGCAATGGTCAAAGTATGCTTATCCGCTTGTGGCAAGAGGTGCACTGTGAGGCCATTGGCTAAAGTGTAAGTCTCAATGTGCGACTCGAGTTGATACAGTTGCTCGGCGCCCGTTATCAGGCACTGCGCCTTAAGCGAAGGGCTAAGCAACGCGATAACTAGGCCGAAATAACCGCTAAGGTATGGTCTCATTTAGCATCCTATCTAAATTACCCGCTGAAGGCTTTCATCTGTGTGCTTGTGTGAGCAGCTTAGCCCACTCGTCTGATTTCATCTAAATCAGTTGAATAGCATTCAGTTTTTGAAAAGAACTGCTATGATGGCACAGTTCTTTTTCTGGCATAAGTACAAGATATGGTAAGCAGATCTCCGTTCGAATCCTTTCAGTGGAAAAGCGATATTTTTAACTGTGAAAGCACTGATATCGATAATTTTTATCTACAGCTTGAGCAGGAAATGTCCCGTTTGGGGATGGTTGAGAAAAAACTCGGTGAAGTCGGCAAATACTGCGTCAGTCTGTATCAATCTCCCGCCGCCAAATCTGGCTTACCTTCGTTATTGATCAGCGCAGGGTTTCACGGTGAAGAATCGGCAGGCCCTTGGGGCTTACTGCACTTTTTAAGTGAGGCATCAGCCGATTTATTTGAACGGGTGAATTTGAGCATTCTGCCTCTGGTGAACCCAACTGGCTTTAAGCGTGGCCACAGATTTAACAAGTTTGGTGAAAACCCTAACCGTGGCTTCGTGTTTGAAAACGGTAAACCTAAGGCCAATGAGAGCACCTCGGTGGAAGGTAAGCTGCTGTTAGATCATGCGCAATTACTCATCGCGGCGAGCCGTGACGGTATTTTAACCTGCCATGAGGACGTGCTGAGCCGTGAGGCTTATGTGTATTCCTTCGAGCCAAGCCAAGTGCCGGGACGTTTTAGTCTCGATTTACGCGATACCTTAGGGGGCTATTTCCCTATCGCTGCTGACGGTGAAATTGATGGTTGCCCTGTTAAAGATGGCTTGATTTTCAATCACTTCGATACCTCATTTGAGGCGTGTTTAGTGCGTAGCGGCGCGCGTGTCGGTGCCTGTACCGAAACCCCTGCACTGCAAAACTTCGACCAACGCATCTTGGCAAATAGCGCGGCAATGACTCATTTCTTGGCCCTTTGCGCACCATTATGCGATTGAGCCGATAATTTCATTTCGATTGAAACAAAAATACCCGCCTAGGCGGGTATTTTTATGGGCGCAGCGGCATCAACCGCTGCAATCTATTACTTTGCCGATTATTGATTAATAATCGTTGGCACGCCTGTACGCTCATCGAGCAGCTTTTTAATCACTGCTGAATCGGTATCGGCCTTGGCAATAAACTTAGCGATGTCTTTCGGTAAGGTCAGAGAGACAGGCTCTTCTGATTCAAACTCGGCAATGGTGCGTGACAGTGGTTGGTGCACGGCTAAGTAGCGCTTACCGTCTGGCTCTTCGGTTGCTTTAATCGGTTGGTTCACAAATTGTACTCGGGTACCCACTGGAACCGTTTTGAATAAGTGTTCAATGTCATCGTGGCGTAAACGTACACAGCCTTGGCTGACACGTAAACCAATACCGAAGCTGGCGTTGGTACCATGGATGGCATACAAGTTACCTATGTAGAGCGCGTAGAGTCCCATTGGGTTATCGGGGCCGGCTGGCCATACCGCAGGCAGAATTTCGCCCCTTGCCGCATATTCTTTACGAATACGTGGGGTTGGTGTCCAAGTTGGGTTAGCGCGTTTACGTTGAACACTGGTGACCCAGTTTTCAGGGGTATCTTTACCAATCTGACCAATACCGATTGGCAGCACTTCAACGGTGTTCTTACCTTTTGGATAGTAATACAGGCGCATTTCGGCAACGTTGATAACAATGCCTTCACGCGGCGCATTGGGCAGAATGAGCTGTTGAGGAATTAATAGCTTGCTGCCTGGAGTAGGTAGGAAAGGATCCACGCCAGGGTTTGCTTCCAGCAAGTTGCTTAGACCGAGTTGGAATTTAGCGGCAACATCTTCGAGGGTGTGTTTACCCTCTGGCACTGTGTAATACAGGTTCTCGCCAACTAACCGACTCTTCGAAGACGGTAAAGGGTATTCCGTTGCTAAAGCGGAAAGACTCGGAAAAACCAGAGTCAATAATAAAGCTGTGGTGCGAAGCATACTCATAAGCGGATACTACGATTCCTGTTAATAAAATAACCTGTTTTACGCGGCTTTTCTCCCCAAAACAGGGCGGCAAATTGTCTGGCAAAGTGCACTGGCGCGCGAAGCTCGCATCCTTCCTTATTTTGGCCATTATTTCAACTGAAATATGATCCGTACAGCGTATTTATCACTTATTTTAGCCTTAAGCGTTTTGCGAGGCGATGCAGATTGCCAGGATCGAGTCCTAAGGCTCTGGCCGAGGCGGCCCAATTGCCGCTATGTACACTGAGTACTTGTTTGATGAAGTCACGCTGAAAGGCATCGGTCGCTTGGGCTAAACTGGCACCTTCTAACGGGCGAAGCTGTGTTTCGTTTACGCTTAAACTTGTCGATGCGCTTGTTTCTGAATGACTTTGTTTAAACGGTAAATCAAAATGTTGTGGCGCTATGGTGCAGCAGCCATCCTGTGCCGAGACTCGCGCCAGTACGGTTGCCCTGTGAATGGCGTGCTCGAGCTCGCGCACATTGCCCGGCCAGGTATATTGATTGAGCAAGATTAAGCTACTGGGGCTGAAATTAAGCTGTTTCATCCCAAGCTTTTGCCTATATCGCTCGGCAAAGAATCCGCTCAACAAGGTGATGTCCTGCTCGCGCTCGCGCAGTGGCGGCACCAGCAGGGGAAACACGCTCAACCTATGGTAAAGATCGGCCCTAAAACGGCCAGCCAGCACTTCTGTTTTAAGATCTTTATTGGTGGCGGCAATGATACGCACATCGACTTTTAGACTGCGATCATCGCCCACTTTTTGAATATCGCCATATTGTAGTACCCGCAGCAACTTGGCCTGAAGCGTGAGCGGCAGCTCGCCAATCTCATCGAGAAAGAGTGTGCCCTTATCGGCCATTTCAAACTTGCCACTGCGATGGCTGATGGCGCCGGTAAACGCGCCTTTGATATGGCCAAAGAGTTCGCTTTCGGCAACCGATTCAGGAAGCGCCGCGCAATTGAGATAAACCAAGGGTTTGTGCTGTCTCGCGGACTTTTGGTGTATTGCCTGTGCAACTAACTCTTTGCCTGTTCCAGTCTCGCCTAAAATCAGTACGTTAAGGTCGCTATGGGCAACAACTTCTATCTCTCGATTCAAGCTTTGCATCTGGGGCGAGTTACCTATGATCTCGGCATCGTGGTTAAGGTTGGGGCTTTTTTCCTGCACATGGGTCGAGTGGCTATTGAGTGCCATGCGCTCCAACTTTTCAACCAGCAGGGCGTTGCTTAAGGATGCGGCGGCAATCGCACTTAAGCTGCGAAGCTCAGTATTGCTGAATTGGTCGAACTGCAGGGGATTGAAGGCATCGATAGTCACGGCACCGATAAGCTGTTCGTCGGCAAATAAGGGCAGTCCGATACAGGCATGGACCTTCAATGCCCCGGTTTGATTGGGGATCAAGCCATCGTAGGGATCGGCAAGTTCACTGTCGGCTGGAAAGCGCACTATATCCCCCGCCCGGGCAATGGCCTCAAGCCTTGGATGTTCATTCAGGATAAAGCGTCTGCCGAGCACATCCTCGTTCAAACCGTCGATGGCAAGCGGGGTAAAATAGTGTCCATGGAAGGTGAGTAGCGCTGCCGCGTCACAGTGCAGGTTAGCTCTCACCGTATCGAGCAAGCGTGAGAAGCGGTCTCTGTGGGCTAAACCTGAGGTAATGTCCAGTGCGATACGGGTAAGGTCGGTTTGACTAAGGGCCATAAAAACTCCTGCAGCGAGGTTCCCCTGATTTATAGCATTGATTGTTATATTGACACAGGTTATTTAGACACTGCTAACCGTTATTGCGGTAAGGCTATAAAAGCGTGGTAAACGATAAACGGCACAGGCCATCAAACTAAGCAACCAAGGTGCCTAAACGACACCTTGGTCAGAACGGATTTATCGCTGTGGTTAGTGATTTGTTTGTAAGACTTCCTGTTGCACTTTGGCTGGTTTATTCTGGGCTTTTCTAATCAAATCGAGCAAGAAGGCGCCCATTAAGAGACCGCCGATACTGAAGATGACATCCCCAAACATACGCATCCAAACCAGCTTTTCAACCAGCGGACTATGGATCACTTCTGGCGAGCGGGCGAACCAATATCCATGGTCGATGACGGCAAAAAACTGCGTAATCCCCACGGGTAATAACGACATGAACACCATAGCCGCTAGGCCAATGTTGAGGCTCCAGAAGGCGCCCTTAAGCATTTTGTCATTCCACTGCATATTGTCGGTGAGACCCCGCAGACAGAAGAGCATCAAGCCCATGCCCAGCATACCGTACACGCCCATAAAGGCGGCGTGACCGTGGGTGGCCGTGGTGTTTAATCCTTGAATGTAATAGAGCGAGATAGGTGGATTGATTAAAAAGCCCAGCATACCTGCACCGACTAAGTTCCAAAACGCGGTCGCCACAAAGAACATAATCGCCCAATGATAACGTTGCATCCAGCCACTGGCTTTGCGCAGACGGTAGGTTTCCATCGCTTCAAAACCAATTATGGCGAGGGGAACGACTTCTAAGGCGGAGAAGATGGCGCCCCAGGCGATCACTGAGGTCGGGGTGCCAGTAAAGTAGAGGTGGTGTAGGGTGCCAATCAAACCACCGGTTAGGAAGATCACTGTCGTGAATAACACCGCACCGTTGGCACTGCGACCGCGGATTAAACCTAAACGTACTAACATTAAGGCGATAACGGCGGTGGCAAAGGTTTCGAAGAAGCCCTCAACCCACAGGTGTACAACCCACCAACGCCAGTATTCTGCAATTGCTAAATTGGCGTGTTTACCCATAAAGAGGCCGGCGCCATAGAACAAGCCAATCGCCACGCAGGAGGCATAGAGTACCCAAATTACAGGGCGCATCTCGCCTTGCACTTTAAGGGCGGGTTTAATGGCGGCGGTGACTAGGGCCAGCCAAATCAATAATCCGACGAGGAGTAAGATTTGCCATACTCGGCCAAGATCTATGTACTCATATCCTTGGTGTCCAAAGAGGAAGTTCATGTCGAGGTCAAAATACTGCTGCACCCCAATCCATTCGCCCGCCATTGAGCCAAGCACCACGACGACTAAGGCTACCCAGAGTACGTTAACGCCGAGACGCTGATATTTAGGCTCATAACCCGATAAGGCGGGAGCAATATACAGCCCAGTGCCTAACCAGGCCGTGGCTATCCAAAATACCGCTAACTGGGTGTGCCAGGTACGAGTCACTGAGTAGGGGAGTATTTCCGAAATCGGTAAACCGTAAAACTCTTGGCCTTCAACCGCATAGTGGGCCGTGATCCCGCCGAGTAAAATTTGCAGTAAAAACAGACCAATTGCCGTGATGAAGTATTTGCCGACGGCTTTTTGTGAGGCGGTGGGTTTAGTGAAAAACAGCGGATCTTGCTCCGAAGGCTTGGGCAGACTTTCATGCTTGCCGCTCGCATGGTGCCAGATCAATCCGCCAATCCCCGCAATTAAGGTCACAATACTGAGTATTGACCAGACGATATTATCCGAGGTCGGTGTATTGCCTAATTGGGGATCGAAGGGCCAGTTATTGGTGTAGGTATAGGGGGCATCGGGGCGTTCAGTGATTGCCGCCCAGGCTCCCCAAAAGAGGAACGCATTGAGTTGTTCGCGGCGGGTAAGATCGGGCACAGTGCCTTCTTTCATGGCGTATTGTTCACGAAGCTTGCTAAGCTCCGGATCGCTCCCAAACAGGGATAAATAATGCTGCTCGACCTTATTTATCGCCTCGATACGAGTGTCGGACAAGCGAATAAGCACAGTGCCATCGGCCTGTGGCTCGACGCTGTTATGGCGTAAATCTTCCCTTAAGGCTTGTTCAAGGCCAGCTTTTTGTTGGGCGCTTAATTGGGCAAACGGTGTTTGATATTGCTGCTCTGCGCGAATATCGAGCCAAGCTTCGGCTTCTCTGTGTAACCAGTCGGCGGTCCAATCCGGGGCAACATAAGAGCCATGTCCCCAAACCGACCCCAGTTGATGGCCGCCCATGGAGCGCCAGACCAATTGGCCTTGTTCGATATCATTTTCGCTAAACACAACCTGACCATTTACATCGGTAAATGCAGTGGGGATCGGCGGTTTTTCCCGATAAATTTCACTGCCGATGCTCAGCAACACAGTGAATGAAGCAATCAGCACAACTAACAGTGCGATAGCGGTGAGTTTTTGTTTGCTCATAAGTCTCCTTGATGCAACGTCATTTTGATACGTTTCACCTGCTATTGCGTAATACGTGCCAAACCTTTTTGTTGTTGAAAATAAAGAAGAATATAAATTTTGCTCTATGCTTGATTGTCTTTTTGATACTGAATATTGATTGTTGATATGACAGTGATTGTCTTTATGACAGCTTTAGAGGCTTGTATGTCGATAACACAATGGAAAAGGTGATTTTATCTATGCTTTCAAGTTATTGCAGAGTTTAACTGGACTTAAGCCGACTTTTAGCGAATACAGCATATTTTTATATAGTTATCCTCGCGATTTTGGCGGTATACAGTGAGTTTATATGGAATGCTATTTTTAAATATATTGATAAATAAAGATTTTATCTTGTTTATGAGCTTGGGTTCATGTTCGATAGGCGTTTGTGGTTGTACTGGTTTTTATGTAAAAGTTAGTCAAAATGGCCTTTTACTGAGGATTTGGATGTAGATGTTTGAAATTTAATATTTAAAACTCCATTAATTTGCATTTTTTATGCTAGTATAGAAACACAAAAATTTTCAATTGAGTCATTTTTAATCTAGGTGATTTCTTTATCGTTTAACTAAACACTCTTGTATTTAAGGAGGCATGTGTGGATGCAGATTCCATCAATAGTTTTTTTCTGATCGGTGCCTTGCTTGCCGCTGTGAGTGTTTTGTTAAGTCCCGTGTCTTCGCGCTTGGGTATCCCTATCTTATTAATTTTCCTCGCTGTAGGGATTTTAGCCGGGGAGGATGGTCCCGGCGGTATTCTGTTTGACGACTACTCAACCGCTTATCTTGTCAGTAACTTAGCCTTAGCCATTATCTTGCTCGATGGCGGTATGCGCACGCGGGTTGCAAGCTTTAGGGTGGCGTTGTGGCCGGCATTGTCGCTGGCGACCTTTGGGGTTGCTATTACCACCAGTATCACGGGCGTGATGGCCGCATGGTTATTTGACTTACACTGGTTGCAAGGCTTGCTGGTGGGGGCAATTGTCGGTTCCACCGATGCGGCGGCGGTATTCTCACTATTAAAGGGACGTAGCCTTAACGAGCGTGTTGGCGCGACGCTGGAAATCGAATCGGGCAGTAACGACCCAATGGCGGTGTTTTTAACCGTGACCCTGATTGCCATCCTCGCTAATGTGGACGCCGAGTTATCCGTAAGCTTTATGCTGATAAGCTTTATCAAGCAGTTTGGCTTGGGGATTTTCCTCGGTCTTGGCGGCGGTTGGCTGCTGTGGAAGTTGGTGAATTTAAGCAAGCTTGCCGAAGGCTTGTATTCGATTTTAGTGCTCAGTGGCGGCCTGATGATTTATGCCGCCTCGAACAAACTTGGCGGCAGCGGCATTCTGTCGATTTATCTCGTCGGTCTCTTCCTCGGCAACAAGCCTACCCGTGGTCGTCATTCAATCCTAAACGTATTGGATGGCATGACTTGGGTCAGCCAAATCGGTATGTTCCTCGTATTAGGGCTGCTGCTCACACCGTCTGATTTGTTGGATATTTGGCTACCGGGCTTAGCGTTAGCCTTTGGAATGATCCTGTTTGCCAGACCGTTAGCCGTATGGCTCAGCTTGCTGCCCTTTAAGAGCTTTAGCAGCCGTGACCGCTGGTTTATTTCTTGGGTCGGACTGCGTGGCGCCGTGCCGATTATTTTAGCGGTATTCCCTATGATGGCGGGATTACCGGGCGCTCAGCTGTACTTTAACTTGGCATTCTTCGTAGTGTTAGTGTCACTGCTTGTGCAGGGGGCGTCACTCACCACGGCGGCGCGTTTAGCTAAGGTGGAGTTACCGCCTAAGCCGTTGCCGATTTCACGCTCTGGGGTCGAAATATACCCGAGCAGCGAGTGGGAAGTGTTTGTGTACCATCTGAGTGAAAACAAATGGTGTATCGGCGAGCCACTTAAACGCCTCTCTATGCCAGATGGTACGCGGATTGCGGCGGTATTTCGCCATAATACGCTGTTGCACCCATCGGGCAGTACCTGCCTCGAAGCGGGGGACATTTTGTGCGTACTTGGGCAAGAGAAGAGCCTAGAGGCACTGAGTAACCTCTTTAGTCAGGCACCCGAAACCAAGGAAGTGCCGCGTTTCTTCGGTGACTTCTTTATCGATACAGAAGTTAAGCTGCTGGATCTGGCGCCGATTTATGGTCTGGAGTTAGATGAAGCAACTGGTGACATGACGGTCGCAGATTTAGTGGCGGCAGAATTAGGCTCACATCCGGTACTTGGGGATCAGTTCCTATGGCAGTCACTGCATTGGGTAGTTGCAGGACTCAATGAAGGCAAAGTCACCAATGTGGGTATTCGCTTACCGGCAGAGGCTTAAGTGAAGCTGTATTGAAGTGCCTGCAATGCTGGGCTTCACCGGATATGGTTCTTGGTATTTCAAGCCTTTCAAAATGCCTTAAACAAAAGATCTAACATAAAAAATACCAAGCAATTGCTTGGCATTTTTGTATTCGCTTTTAAGCACTTATCTCGAACACTCTGAACGAAAGCTTATTTATATAAGGACTTGTCTGTTGGATCTGGGCGAGTCTTAAAGCGGCGGTGGAGCCACATATATTGGGCGCGATTTCTATCGATAATCCCTTCGATAATTTTGTTACCGCGAATGGCATCGGCTAGCTCATCTTCACCGGGGAAGTTATCGAGCGGCGGCATAATCTCAATATGGTAACCCTTATCGCCTTCGGTGCGCTCCACAAAGAAGGGCAGCACTTTGGCCTTACCGAGTTTTGCCAGTGTGGTGGCACCGGTAATGGTCGCTGCATCGGGCACGGCATAGAAGGGAATAAACACCGCACTCGAACGCCCAAAATCCTGATCGGCGGTATACCAAATCACATCGGGATTGCGTAAACAACGCACCATTTGGCGTAGATCGCGTTTCGGCACTAAGGCTTTGTTTGAGCGTAAGCGGCCTTTTACCTGTAGATATTCCATCACCGGATTGTTGTGTGGACGATACACCCCAACACCGGGTTGGAATTGACCAAAAATACGCGCGCCCATTTCTAGTGGTAAACAGTGCACGGCAAACAGAATCACCCCATGGCCGGCATTCAAGGTGTCTTGCACGTATTCTTTGCCGGTGATCTGCATATGTTGTTGGATTTTTTCATCGGTCCACCACCAGGCATTGATGGTATCGAAAATCGCTTTACCCGTTTCTTCAAAGTTACGGGTCAGCAGGGCTTCGCGCTCTGACTCGGGCATGTCGGGGAAGCAGAGAGTTAAATTGCGGCGCGCGGTATGGGTACGGCTGCCTGCAATAGTCTTAACTAATCGGCCTAATCCTTTACCTAACTTCATCTGCCACGAGAGAGGTAACACTTGGGTAATCCGCATCACTAACACCCCAAACCACATGGGCCAGTGCTTCGGATGATATAAGGATGATGAAAACTCAGCTTTCTCGACCACAAAAATACTCACTACTTTTGAAAATTACTGCTTATTCTAACTCATATTTTGCCGAAAATTAGGTACAATCACGGTTTAATTTCTGCAATAGATAAGAGCGCTATGAAGGTTTCTCTGCCAGCATTTGAAAAAGCCAAAGTGTTAGTTGTCGGCGATGTGATGTTAGATCGCTACTGGGTTGGGCCAACGGGACGTATCTCGCCCGAAGCGCCTGTGCCTGTGGTGAAGATTAACCAAGTCGAAGACAGACCGGGCGGTGCGGCCAACGTGGCGCTAAATATCGCGACCCTAGGCGGCCAAGTGCAATTGGCGGGGTTAGTCGGTGAGGATGATACCGCTAAGGCGTTAACCCTTGGCGTGCAAGCGCTGGGTGTTGAGCCACAGTGGTTGAATATTGCCGATAAACCGACCATTACCAAACTGCGGGTACTGTCGCGTAACCAGCAGCTCATTCGCCTCGATTTTGAAGAATCCTTCGATAAGCAGGATAGTGCGCGTTTGCTTAAACAGTCTGAAGCCTTACTCGATTCGGTCGATGTAGTGGTGCTGTCGGATTATGCGAAGGGCGCTATCGATAAGCCGCAGGATTTTATTGCGCTGGCTCGCGCTAAAGGCGTGAAAGTGCTTGTCGATCCAAAGGGTTCCGATTTTAGCCGTTACCATGGCGCTTCACTCATCACACCCAATATGAGTGAATTTGAAGCCGTGGTTGGCGCGGTAACCTCTGAGGCGGATCTGCTCGAAAAGGCCCGTGGCTTACTCAACAAACATCAGTTCGACGCTATCTTAGTCACTCGCTCCGAAAAGGGCATGACCTTAGTGACGGCCAATGCCCCAGAGTTACACATTCCTACAGTGGCCCGTGAGGTGTATGACGTGACAGGCGCCGGTGATACTGTGATTTCAGCTCTGGCGACCTCACTCGCCGCGGGCGCAGAACTGCCGCAGGCGTGCGCCATTGCCAATACCGCCGCAGGGGTTGTAGTGGGTAAATTAGGTACTTCAACCGTGTCTCGTATCGAGCTGATTGAAGCCTTAGCACTGCACCATGGTGAGTCGGGTTTTGGGGTAGTGAGTGAAGATCAACTTGCCTATGCCCTAGAGCAAGCCAAATTGCGCGGCGAGCGAGTGGTGATGACTAACGGTTGCTTCGATATTCTGCACGCGGGGCACGTCAGTTACCTCAAGCAAGCCAGAGCCTTAGGCGACAGATTGATTGTGGCCGTGAATGACGACGCCTCGGTCAAACGCTTAAAAGGTGAAGGTCGCCCTGTCAATCAAGTGGATAGACGTATGGCGGTATTAGCGGGATTAGCCGCCGTCGATTGGGTTGTGCCTTTTAGTGAAGATACGCCACAGCGGATTATCGCCAGATTGCTCCCCGATCTTCTCGTCAAAGGCGGTGATTATAAGGTTGAGGATATCGCCGGGGGCGCCGAGGTGATCGCCGCGGGTGGCCAAGTCCAAGTGTTAGGGTTTGAAGACGGGATATCAACTACGGCCATTATCCAAAATATCATGGCAAAACAGTGAGTCTCATTGCCCTGACGCTGATCTCTAGCCTGACTTGGGTGCCCATCGGCGACAAGCAGGCGTTAATTTGCCCCTTAGCGCAATTGAGTCAGTGTCTGGCAAACTTTCCAACTCAGGTTCGTGAACAACTCCCTCGCAGTGAAGCCCAGTTTCAAACTGAACTTGGGCTTCGCAGTGCCATGGTGTTACCCGTCGAAAATAGTCATTTCTCCGGTTTAATCCTGGTAAATGAGCGAGAAACACCAGAGTTTCAACTGCTCAATATCGATGGAATAACCTATCAATATGACCTCAAAGAACAGGCATTATTAACCCTATGGCATGAGCTAGGACACCTTGAAAATCTTGCCTTGCAGGGCAGTTTATTACCTAAAGAATTAACAGCTTATCAGCATGAGTGGTTGGCGGATCTCTACCTTGTTTGGCGTGTCGCTAAGGCCAAAGGCAATCTTGATTTAGCTTGGCAGCAATATCACAGACGTAACCTTGCGGCGTTAACAAGTTCGCAGTATATGTCTCACTGGACCAGCCCGATGATGATACAAGTGTTAAGAAAGTATCAAGTGGGTCAGATTGCTCATTACAGTCAATATCGTGATTTTGTCGCCGATTTTTATCCTAAAATAATACAAATTGAGCCACAGATATTACGTGAATATTCGAGTTTAATGCAGCGGACTTTTGGCGAGACCGTGCTGCAACCCCTGCCAGCATACCTATCTTGGCGCAAGCCGGATCTTGGGTATTATCTTACCCCGACACTGACACTGCTGATGGGGGAGGCAAAAGCACACGACTGGTTAGTACAAAATTCAATGTTGTGAATATGTGAACGGAATCGATAAATCTCCCTGTTTCAAACTGAACCCTAGCTGAACAAAAGCGAAATACACTTGTTTGGCGTTTCCAAACAGCAGTAATCCCTGAAAGGCTTTGGTAAGCTCTACCCCAGAAAAAGAACAACGGGAGACTTTACTATGGCTAAGCGCTCGCGAGTACAGACTGAGCAGACCATAAATCAGATTATGGATGAAGCGTTAAGACAAATTTTGACTATTGGCTTTGAGACTATGTCTTATACCACGTTATCTGAAGCAACGGGGATTAGCCGCACCGGTATTAGTCATCACTTTCCGCGTAAAAACGACTTCTTAATCCGTTTAGATAGTCGTATTGGCAATTTATTTGTTGCCGCGCTCGACTTTTCTAGCCAAGAAGCCTTAGAAGCCTCTTGGATGAAAGCGATGCAAGAAGAGCATTACCGCGCAGTGTTAAGATTATTCTTCAGCCTCTGTGGTGGCGCGAATAATGAAATCACCCTCTTCAGAGCGGTCAGCACAGCACGTCAGCAAGCCATTGCTGAATTAGGATTGGTCGGCGATCGTACTATCAATCACCTATTAGGCCGTACTGCGGTCATGCTGCTGTCTAATTTTGATGTTGCCAAAGCGGCATAATCTTAAGCTTCACCACAAAAAAGGAGCCTTAGGCTCCTTTTTTGTTTCTATGGTTTGGCGAATAGCAGTTGGTTTTATCCGCCGTGGCGTCAGAGATTTTACACACCCTTAAGTTATTTAAGCTGCAGTTAGTTAAGCTGCAATGGGGGAGACAGCTGCGCTTGTTTTAACTTTTGTTGGGTAAGATAGATGCCGATTGCCATAAAGGTCAGCGCCGCGGCGATTAAGGCGCAAAGCGCGTGATGGAACACCAAATGGCTGATAAAGAAGGCTGGAATATCCTCAATGCTGTCGATAAGGAAGAGTTTAACGATAAGCCCAAGGTACAAGAGTAAGTGCAATATCGCCCCTGTGATAAAGAGGCGCTTAAACTTTTGCACCAAGCGAGCGGCGAGATTGATGCGGTAATAGCGGCAAAATAGATAACCAGCGAGGCCAATGCCAATCGATATCCAACCGAGCCCCAGCAGCGAGGTTTTAATCAAAATTGCCGACAGCATAAATAATCCAAGCAGCATCAAGCTATCCTTTCAATACATGGGATGACCACAAGCAAGTTGCGCTGAGACTAGCTGAACTGGCTTAAAAACGTGTGAAAACACATCCCTAAACAGGGGAAAAGATAAAGGGAGCCAAGTGGCTCCCTTTATGATTAACAAGCAAACTTAAGCATTACAGCGCTTTTAAAATCGCCTCAACGCTGGCCTTCGCATCGCCGAACAGCATTTGAGTATTATCTTTAAAGAACAGTGGGTTTTGTACACCCGCATAACCTGTGTTCATCGAGCGTTTAAAGCCAATCACGTTTTGCGCTTTCCACACTTCGAGCACTGGCATGCCCGCAATTGGGCTGCCCGGATCTTCCATCGCAGCAGGGTTCACCGTATCGTTGGCACCAATGACGAGCACTACGTCGGTATCGCTAAAGTCCTCGTTGATTTCGTCCATTTCGAGCACGATATCGTAGGGCACTTTGGCTTCGGCCAAGAGCACGTTCATATGGCCAGGCAAGCGACCCGCCACGGGGTGAATACCAAAGCGTACCTTCACGCCCCGATCACGCAGTTTTTGAGTGATTTCAGCCACAGGATATTGCGCCTGTGCCACTGCCATACCATAGCCTGGGGTGATGATGACAGAAGTTGCATTTTTCAGCATGTCAGCCACATCTTCGGCGTTGGTTTCACGGTATTCGCCCATTTCTTCATCGCCAGATGAGGCCACACCATCGGTGCCAAATCCACCTGCGATAACAGAAATGAACGAGCGGTTCATCGCCTTACACATGATGTAAGACAGAATCGCACCCGATGAGCCCACGAGCGCACCTGTCACGATCAGCAGATCGTTTGACAGCATAAAGCCCGCTGCCGCTGCCGCCCAACCTGAGTAGGAGTTCAGCATTGAGACCACAACTGGCATGTCCGCACCGCCGATTGAAGCCACTAAATGCCAGCCAAAGGCGAAGGCGATAAGCGTCATCAACAGTAGGGCTGGCATAGTGCCACCGGTTTGCACGAAGTACACCAACAGGCCAAGCGATACCAATACCGCTGCGAGATTCAGTTTATGGCGATGTGGCAACATCAAAGGTTTTGAGGAAATTAATCCACGTAACTTACCGAAGGCTACGATAGAACCCGTGAAGGTCACCGCACCGATAAAGATCCCGAGGAACACTTCCACTAAGTGAATGTTGAGCATTGCGCCAGTTAAATGGGCTTTCTCGGCGGCTTTGGCCGCTTCGCTTAGCGCATCCTGCACTGCGGCTAAGGTGGAGTTGATATCTCCGCCAACGGCCACAACCACTTGGGATACTTGCTCTGGGTGTAGGTCGATAAAGCTGTTAAAGCCCACTAATACCGCCGCCATACCCACAAAGCTGTGGAGTACTGCGACCAGTTCGGGCATTTCCGTCATTTCGACTTTAAGTGCTAAACGCACGCCGATGGCACCACCAATCACCATGGCGACAATAATCCAGGCGACACCGCTGGTGTCAGGATTAAAAATGGTCGCCAGTAGGGCAATGGCCATACCTGTGATACCAAATAAATTGCCGTGTTTGGCCGTTTCTTGCTTCGACAATCCTGCGAGACTGAAGATAAAGAGCACGGCGGCAATAATGTAAGCTGCTGTTACCAGTCCTTGAGACACGTTATACCCCCTTAATCTTTACGGAACATCTTCAGCATGCGCTGAGTGACGGTAAAGCCGCCGAAGATGTTAATACTGGCGATCAGCACGGCGATAAACGCCAGCACAGTGACCAAGGTTGAACCTTGTCCAATTTGCAGCAAGGCGCCGACCACGATAATGCCCGAAATCGCGTTAGTCACTGACATTAAAGGCGTATGTAGTGAGTGGGATACGTTCCACACCACGTAATAGCCCACCACGCAGGACAGGACAAAAACCGTAAAGTGGGATAAGAACTCGGCTGGCGCAACCGAGGCAACTGCGGCAAAACCCGCAGCCCCAAGGGCGGCGAGAATATACTTAAGCTTGGATGGCTTTTTGGCCTCAGCCGCTTTGGCTTCGACCTTAGCCGCAGGTTTGGCGGGCGCGGCCGACACCGAAATCGCCGGTGGCGGGAAGGTCACTTCGCCAGCTTTGACCACTGTCATATTGCGCATGACCACATCATCGAAGTTGATGCTGGCGACGCCGTTTTTCTCTTTACACATTAACTTCATCAGGTTGACTAAGTTAGTTCCGTAAAGCTGTGAAGACTGCGCAGGCAGGCGGCCGGGAAGATCGGTAAAGCCGATGACTTTAACGCCATTCTCGGTCACAAACAGCTCGCTTGGCTGAGTGTATTCACAGTTACCGCCCGCTTGTGCGGCCATATCGACAATCACAGAGCCGGGCTTCATGCTGTCGACCATAGCCTTGGTGATGAGCTTAGGTGCTGGGCGGCCTGGGATCAGCGCTGTGGTAATGATGATATCGACTTCTTTGGCTTGCTCGGCAAACAGTGCCATTTCGGCGGCGATAAACTCGTCTGACATGGTTTTGGCGTAACCATCCGATGAGCTGCCATCTTCATTGGTGAAGTCTAGCTTGAGGAACTGGCCACCCATGGATTCGATTTGTTCGGCCACTTCTAAACGTGTGTCGAAGGCTCGAACGATAGCACCTAACGAACCTGCGGTACCAATGGCGGCAAGACCCGCCACACCGGCACCAATCACCAACACTTTTGCCGGAGGAACCTTACCCGCGGCGGTAATTTGTCCGGTAAAGAAACGGCCAAAGTGGTGCGCGGCTTCAACAACGGCGCGATAACCGCCGATATTGGCCATAGAGGAGAGAGCATCGAGGGATTGGGCACGGGAAATACGTGGCACCATGTCCATCGCCATCACATTGATGTTGCGTTTAGACAGTTTCTCGACCAACTCTGGATTTTGAGCGGGCCAGATAAAGCTGATTAAGGTCGCGCCTTCTTTAATTTGCGCAATTTCAGCATCGGTCGGTGCATTGACTTTAAAAATCAGATCCGCTTGCCAAACCTCTGCCGTGATCTTCGCCCCAGCGGCTTCAAAAGCGGCATCGTCAAAGCTAGACAGTAAGCCAGCATTGGCCTCAACAACAACTTCAAAGCCGAGCTTTTTAAGTTGTTCGACGGTGACAGGGGTCGCGGCGACCCGAGTCTCACCGGCGAGACTCTCTCTCGGTATTCCAATCTGCATGATTACTCCCTGGTGGTTTATATAATCGTTCCGCCTGAGTGCTTCCCCTGAGCTAAACCTAGGTAGGGCTAGGCCGCGGTAAGAATGGACTCGTTTATTCAGTTGTGACAGTTAGCGCATTCAATCTTGGTATGAAATTTGTGCTTGAAAACAAACTTCTTTGCGAGCAACAGAGGTCACTGTACAGCAGGCTCGTCACCATTGTGGCAATACTTTGGTTTGACACAAGCGCATATTGCTCAAGCTGGTCGTTTCTGAACTGGTCGTATCAAAAACTTTTAACCAGTGCACACTTTTGTAGCTTAAATTTTGCACTTTGTATATTCCAAAATGGAATTAAAAATCAAATATTATTCTTTTTTGCTTTTCTAAAACCACGTTAATCTGCTGGACATTACACTGTCATAGGGCCGTCTCATGTTGTTAAAAGAACTTTCATCACTGGCTTCACCCCTGTCGCAACCGCAGGTCGAAAAGCTGAAACAACTCACCGCTGAATTAAACGCGGTGCAACTTGCTTGGGTGAGCGGTTATTTAGCCGCAACGGCCAATGCGGGCAATCAGGCCCAGCTCGCGCCCGTGTCCGACGCACAGGCGGCGCAGACAGTGACCATTCTCTATGGCAGCCAAACCGGCAATGGCCGTGGTATTGCCAAAGCTTTGGCCGAGAAGGCGAAAGCACAGGGCTATGGCGTGAATCTCGCCTCTATGGGTGAATACAATGTGCGCCAGCTCAAGCAAGAAACCTTGCTACTGCTGGTGGTCAGTACCCATGGTGAAGGTGAAGCGCCGGATGATGCGATTGAATTACATAAGTTTTTAGCATCGAAACGTGCTCCTCAATTAAACAACTTACATTACTCAGTGTTGGCACTGGGCGATTCGAGCTATGAGTTTTTCTGCCAAACCGGTAAAGACTTCGATGCCCGTCTGTCGGCATTAGGCGCCAAAGCGTTGCTGCCTCTGGTTGAGTGTGATGTGGACTATGAGGCTGCGGCCGGACAGTGGCACGCCGATGTGCTCACCGCCGTGAAGCCACTCATTCAAACCACGGCTAACGTGGTGGCGCTCAATGATACCGGCTCGGCACAAGTTGCCAGCGAAAGCGAATTTACTAAGCAAAACCCTTACAGTGCTGAGGTGTTGGTGAGCCAGAAGATCACCGGACGCGGTTCAGACCGAGACGTACGCCACGTTGAAATCGATTTAGGTGAGTCAGGACTGCGTTACGAAGTGGGTGATGCCCTTGGGGTGTGGTTTAGCAACAATGAAACTTTGGTCGATGAGATTTTAGCGGGCTTAGGGTTAGCGGCCGATACCACTGTGACCGTCGGTAATGAGTCAATCAGCCTCAAACAAGCCTTAATCGAGAAGAAAGAGCTGACACAGTTATATCCCGGTTTAGTCAAAGCCTGGGCCGAGTTGTCCGCAAGCCCTGAGCTGCTTGCCCTGAGTGAAGATAAAGAACAGGTTCGCCAATTTATCTTACATCATCAATTTGCAGACTTAGTGGCAAACTATCAGCTCAAGGCCGATGCTAATCTTGATGCAAACAAGTTAGTGGAGCTATTACGCCCATTAACGCCAAGACTCTACTCCATCGCTTCGAGCCAGAGTGAAGTCGATACCGAAGTGCATCTCACCGTGGCCTTGGTGGAGGATGAGCACCAAGGGCAAGCCCGTTTTGGCGGCGCATCGCATTTCTTAGCCTCGGCACAGGAAGGCGCCGAAGTAAAAGTGTATGTTGAACCGAACAAGCATTTCCGTTTACCTGAAGATCCACAAACGCCAGTCATCATGATTGGTCCAGGTACTGGTGTTGCGCCGTTTCGCGCCTTTATGCAGGAGCGCGTGGCGCAAGGCGCTGAGGGCGATAGCTGGTTATTCTTCGGCAATCCTCACTTTGAGCAGGACTTCCTGTATCAAACAGAATGGCAACAGTATCTGAAAAACGGCGATTTAACCCGTATCGATGTGGCATTTTCGCGGGATCAGGCCCATAAGATTTACGTGCAGCACCGCATTAAAGAACAGGGACAAACCCTGTGGCAATGGCTGCAAAATGGCGCGCATCTCTATATTTGTGGTGATGCCGAGCGTATGGCCAAAGACGTACACCAAGCCTTACTAGCGGTTGCGGTGGAGTTTGGCGGACTGTCGAGCGAGGCGGCGGAAGAATATTTCGAGACTCTGCGCAGTCATAAACGTTACCAAAAAGACGTGTACTAATTAATCGATCCCAAAGATAGAGCAGTATCCACTGAGATACTGCCGCCGAACGAATTTTAAGAGGCAGTTGCCATGAGTGAGCAAAAGTTAGCATTAAACGAATATCTAAAGACCGACAGTGATTATCTGCGTGGCACTATTAAAGAGGGATTAGACTCCTCGGTGACGGGCAGTTTTAGCGACGGCGATCAGCAATTGATCAAGTTCCACGGCTTCTATCAGCAGGATGACCGCGATTTACGTAACGAGCGTAAAGAACAAAAACTCGAGCCTTTATATAGCTTTATGTTACGTGCCCGCGTGCCAGGTGGTGTGTGTACACCTAAGCAATGGTTAGGTGTGGATGAAATTGCCTCGACGCTTACTAGCTCTAACAGCATTCGTTTAACGACGCGCCAGACGTTCCAATACCACGGCATTCCAAAGCGTAATCTTAAGACCATTATTCAAGGCTTGGACCGTGAGGCACTCGATTCTATTGCCGCCTGTGGTGACGTTAACCGTAACGTGATGTGTAACCCGAATCCGGTGGAATCTAAGCTGCATGCGCAGGCCTATGAAGTCGCGAAGAAGCTGTCTGATCACCTGCTGCCCCACACTCGCGCCTACGCCGAGATTTGGTTAGATGAAGAGAAGTTACTGACCACAGAAGACGAAACCGTTGAACCTGTGTATGGCAAAACCTACTTGCCACGTAAGTTTAAGATGGCCGTTGCCGTACCACCGGATAACGATGTTGACGTCTACACCAACGACTTAGGCTTTATTGCGGTGGCTGAAAATGGCGAATTAGTCGGTTTTAACCTGACAGCAGGTGGCGGCATGGGCTCGACCCACGGTGAAGTCGAAACCTTCCCGCGCTTGGCCGATGACTTTGGTTTTATCAAAACTGAAGATGTGATGAAGTTTGCCGAAGCTGTGATGACAGTGCAGCGTGACTGGGGTAATCGTACCAACCGTAAACGTTCACGCCTTAAGTACACTATCGTCGACCATGGCTATGAGAAGTTTAAGGCCGAAGTGGAAGCAAGAGCTGGCGTCAAATTTGAGCCCAAGCGCGATGTAGTGATTGGCGATCGCGGCGATCGTTACGGCTGGGTCGAAGGTGTCGATGGTAAGTGGCATTTAACCCTGTTTATCGAAAGTGGCCGCATTAAAGATGTGCCCGGTAAGAGTTTACAAACCGGCATGCGTGAAATCGCGAAGATCCACAAGGGCGATTTCCGCATGACTTCAAACCAGAATATGATTATTGCTGGTGTGGCCCCAGAGGATAAAGCGACCATCGAAGGCCTTGCCCGTAAACACGGTTTACTCGGCCAAGTGCTGACCCAAACCCGCGGTCATTCGATTGCCTGTGTGGCCTTGCCAACCTGTCCATTGGCGATGGCGGAAGCTGAGCGTTATTTCCCTGAGTTTATCGACCATATCGATGCGCTGCAGGCTAAAAATGGCATTAGCGATCAAGCCATCGTGGTGCGTATGACCGGCTGTCCAAACGGTTGCGCCCGCCCATTTGCCGCAGAAATAGGCTTAGTGGGTAAGGCGCCAGGTCGCTACAACTTGTATCTCGGGGCGAACTTCGAAGGTACTCGTCTGAATAAGATGTACAGAGAGAATATCCAAGAGGCTGAGATCCTTGCTGAATTGGATGCATTATTTGCCCGCTACGCGGTTGAGCGTAATGCAGGCGAAACCTTTGGTAACTTCACCGTCCGCACGGGCGTAGTGAAGGCGGTAATCGATGCCGCTAAGGATTTCCATGGCTGATCTTGATTCTGGGGTAACGGGTTCTGGCTTGCCGAACGCGTTGCAGAGCGTGGTAAGTCACAGCGAACTTAAAGCGCTGCTAACGGCGCCTAAGGATGTGCAGCAAGCAGAACTAGAGCGCATTAATCGCTTCTTGGCCGGATTGACGGCTCAAGAGCGAGTGCTCTGGGGCTTAGCCTATCTGCCGGGTAATCACGCGCTGTCATCCAGTTTTGGGATCCAAGCGGCGGTGATGCTGCATATGGTGAGTCAGGTGCAATCGGATATTCCGGTGATCTTAACGGATACTGGCTATCTCTTTCCTGAGACATATCAGTTTATTGACCAGCTTACCGAGCGTTTATCCTTAAACCTCAAGGTTTACCAAGCGCCGATGACCTCGGCATGGCAGGAGGCGCGTTTCGGCAAGTTGTGGGAGCAGGGCTTAGATGGGCTCGAGCGTTATAATCGACTGAATAAAGTGGAGCCGATGCAACGTGCCTTGGCGGAACTTGAAGTCGGTACTTGGTTCGCGGGACTACGTCGCAGCCAGTCGAGCACACGCGAAGAGTTACCGATATTGGCTATCCACGGTACTCGCTTTAAGCTGCTGCCGATTATCGAGTGGTCGAACAAAGATGTGCACCTATATCTGACGCAATTTGACTTGCCTTACCATCCTCTATGGGAGCAAGGTTATGTTTCTGTTGGGGATACCCATTCGAGTAAACCCTTAGAATTAGGGATGACTGAAGAAGAAACCCGCTTTAATGGCTTAAAACGCGAATGCGGTTTGCATTACGAAATATAACCATCTATCTGATTTAATAGAAAAATGCCACAGTATTCCCTGTGGCATTTTTTATTTTATGCCGCCCAAAGAATGCTTTGCTTAATTTTACAGCGGTTTGACCGTTAAAGTATTTTAAGTGTCATTCTGGCGTCATTAAAGTCAGATAAAGTTTATTTTCATAGAGTTAGTTAAGGCTTGTTCACCAGAAAATAAATTTTTGTACATTTTTACTCACAGAGTTATGCACATTAGAATGTTCTGAGCTATATTACAAAGTTCCCGTAGATGGTTTTGAGGGAGTTTACTGCGCAGATATGCCCTAGTCGGTATTTTGCCAAGTTAAGTTGTTGAATATCGTTATTTATGGGCTTAGTTTGCTGTGTAACGATATAACGAGACGGAAAACAGTTGCACTTCCAAAAGACCTTGCTCGCCGCCGCGAGTATCAAGCAGTTTGATTGACTTGCTAGCCCTCGTTAATCTGCCCATTTCACCTCGGTCAGCTGTGGTCAAAGCTGCCGAGGTTGAGCCAACATAGTTAACATCGTTTATTTCGCTAATTCATCAATTCAGCTCGGTTTTTGGCGCTGTTTATGACAATATTATCATAAACTTACACTGTGTTATTTTATGCTGAGTGGCTAATGCTGCCGCAAACGGCCCCTTTGATGGAATTATTGATGAGGATTACTGGATGACCGCCCCTATGTATGCCATGCGCGATCATGTCAATCGTCCTCAAGGGAATAAATCCAATCGCCCTGCACAAAAGCCCAAAGCACGCGGCCTTAAGCGAATAGTCGCTTGGCTCGTGAAACTCATCTTAGGCTTGTTACTCGCCTCCATTTTAAGTGTGGTGCTACTGCGTTTTATTGACCCGCCAATGTGGACTTGGCGGATTGAACGGGCATTATTCCCGCCCGCGCCGATTACTGAGGTTAGGCATCAATGGCGCTCACTCGAGCAAATTTCCCCTGAATTACAATTAGCCGTGATTGCCGCTGAGGATCAAAAATTTGCCAGCCACACGGGATTTGATATAGCCGCGATAAGTTCGGCCATTGAATACAACCAAAAGGGCAACAAGGTTCGTGGTGCGAGTACCTTAAGTCAGCAAGCGGCGAAAAACCTGTTTATGTGGTCGAGCCGCAGCTTTATCCGCAAGGGAATTGAGGCCTGGTTTACCCTGTTAATGGAATTGATTTGGGATAAGTCGCGGATTCTCGAAGTGTATCTGAATATCGTCGAATTTGGCCCCGGAATATATGGTGCCGAAGCGGCATCGAAACATTATTTTGCTAAGAGTGCCGCCAAATTAACCCGTTATGAGGCGTCATTATTAGCGGCGGTATTGCCTAATCCTTGGCGATATAAAGTCTCGCCGCCTTCACCTTATGTTGAGCAGCGCTCCGCTTGGATCCGTAAGCAAATGCGCCAGTTAGGGGAAGTGACACTTAACCGTGTTCATCAGGCCGATTAACGGGTAAATAAGGCGATAACTTTCGTCTTATTAATATGTCATGCGCTTTATCGTTAATATGAACTTTATCCTCAAGATGAATTAGGCTCTGAATGTAAATTTCATTTAGTTTGCCAAGCGAATTTGTCTTAATTGCGCAGCTTGATTCGCATCCTAGGTTAATTAATGATAAATTAGCGCACGAATTTCCCCTTCAAATACACTCAGTCCTTTGGCTATTCCCCTCGCTAATTTTTAGCTTGTGTCGGATATTGGTTTGCCATGACGCGTGTAAAAAGGAATGACAACAGGTCAGTATTTAAATACCGGAGGTGAGTGCTTTCGGTATTATTTTTGTCACTTTGACGGTTATTAAATGGAGTTTTAGATGAAGAAGATTGTTATTGCTGCGGCAATTATTGCAGCGGGAGCAGGTGCTTATTGGTACACTCAGCATGGAACTAGCTCGAGTGCTTCGGCCAATCCTTTGCTTGATTATATCCCTGCCGACACCCCAGTATTTTCAGGTCAGTTAAAACCTTTCCCACTGAAAAACTACCTGCAATCTATTTCTGGCAATTACCAGCAATACTCTACGGATTCTCTGGCCGAGTTAGGCGAATTAGATAGCCCTATGGCCAAGTTTTTTGTCAGCATCTATACGCAGTATATGGATGGGATAAAAAATCCAACCCAATTGCTTAAGACCTTTGGTTTACCAAATGAAGTCGAGCCTTTTTTCTATACCTTGGGCGTGATCCCCGTACTTAAAACCAATGTGGATCAAATCGATGCATTCTGGGCTGTCTTGGATAAAGCCGAGCAAGACAGCGGCTTCACCCATGAAAAGCGCACCTTAGCGGGCGTTGATTATCGCGCTTATTCACTGGCCGAAGAAGGTTCTACTGAGAAGGTTGACCTGTTATTTGCCCATAAAGATGGCATCTTAACTGTGACCTTGTCTGGCACAACGATTGAGCCCGAAATCTTAGAAATGGCCTTTGGATTAAAGAAACCGACTCAATCCTTAGCCGCTTCAGGCATGCTGAAAGACATCATCAAAACCCATGGTTTTATGGAAGATAGCATCAGCTTTATCAACCATGTTGAGATTGTGAAAGCGATTACCTCTCCCGATGGCAATATGCTAGGCAAACAGCTGACGAAGTTCATGGCAGAAGAAAGCCAAGGTGAAGATCCTTTTGCAGAGATCCGTACCCCTGAATGTAAAGCTGAGCTAACCGCTATTGCCGCTAACTGGCCACGTACAGTGGCGGGGTTAACCGCATTTAGCTCGACCGAAAAAGAAAGCCATATGGCAGCCTCTTTTGTGGTTGAAAGCAAAAACCAGGCAATCTTAACCGCATTGCAAAAAATGCGCGGCTACATTCCAACCCACTTAGCCGATATTAACAGCACTATCTTCTCTATGGGGCTGGGGATTGACGTTAACGAAGTTGCGCCTTCTCTGACGGCGATTTGGGATGACCTGCAAAAGCCGCAGTTAACCTGCGCACCGCTTGCCGAGTTGCAAGCCGAGTTAAGCCAACAGAGCCCTGCGATGTTAGGTATGTTTACTGGTATGGCTAACGGCGTTAAAGGTGTGAGCCTGTCATTGCTCGATTATAAGATGAGCACACAGGACCAAGAGCCTAAGCTTGAAAGCTTAGATGCCTTAGTGAGCTTAACGGCTGATAATCCTTCAATGCTATTCAATATGGTGAAACCTTTTGCTCCAATGCTAGCTGAACTGCAAGTTGCGGATAATGGCGAGCCTACCGACTTATCACCACTGTTAATGTTGCCGCCTGAGATGAACATCAAGCCGATGCTGGCGATTAAGGGACAACACTTAGTGGTTTACTCTGGCGATAAGGGCTTAGCGTTAGCCAATAAACTGGCTGGCGAAAAGCCATCGGCCAATGGGCTTTACAGCATGTCGGCTGATTACGGTAAGATGTTTACCCCTGTGCTGACCCTGTTAGAATTGACTGGCGAGCCGATTCCTGAAGAGCTGCAAATGCTGAAAGATTACAATATGCGCGTGCAAATGAGCTTCGATGTGAACAAACAGGGCATAGTGTTTGGTTCTGTGATGAACTCAAAAGCGAGCGAGAAGAAGTAAGCGTGATGCCTTAGAGTGTTAATCGAAAAGCCAGCTGATTGCTGGCTTTTTTGTTAATTGGCTTGTGCTAACTTAGGTTGAGAACCGAGGGGCGTGTCTATGGATTTCGGTTTCGCGGCACGCACTAAACTGACCAATCCTTGCCATTCAATATCGCTGTTCTGTGGCAGCCAAATATCCGGCTCTGTGCCTTTTCCTGAAAGCAGCTCGCCCGCGGCGTCATAGGTGAGTGAGCTGCTAAACCGAACATCTAAATCACTGTTAGGTAAGGTGAGTTGGT
Organism: Shewanella sp. 10B; assembly: GCF_023475885.1. Taxonomy (NCBI): domain Bacteria; kingdom Pseudomonadati; phylum Pseudomonadota; class Gammaproteobacteria; order Alteromonadales; family Shewanellaceae; genus Shewanella; species Shewanella sp. 10B. The sequence continues at coordinate 477,625 of NZ_JAMDJO010000002.1, read as the reverse complement.
ATTGTCTGGCAAAATCCCCCGAGGTTTTCTCCCCAATCAGATTCACCCTCGACCAAGCTTTAGTGCGGTAGGCTATCCACTCGCATTCCTGTTTACACAAAGGGCTGACAAGCAGCGCAAGGCGATTATTGCCTTCGGCTACAACTTCGGGTTTTGTGCGGACAAACCAAGGGCTAAATCGACTTTCATCTATGCTTGGCAGACGCCTCGTTAGCACCTTAAGCCGAGGCGAGCTGAGTTCCAGTGCCTCGAGCGGCCTAAAATTTAGGGGCCTTAAATAATCATTTCTGAGTTCTGGCGAGCGGCGATAATGGGCAAAGCCCATAATTTGTGTCATGGCTGAGGCATAGGGAGTCGCATTTTGAGGGACATCTTGATAACGCGACAACATAGTCAATAATTTAGGGCTAAAGCCCCTCGCTTGCCTTAAATCGACAATCAACAATGGTTGCTCCATGCCTTGGCGTAGGGCGTCTTGTTGCCTCTTATCGAGTTCAAAGGCATAGAGGTCATCAATCTTGAGCCGTGCTGTCGCCGGATTGATCTGCTCCAATGAATAATCAGGCCTGATTGGCGCAGTTGGGGCCAAATTATCGAGTTGGGTGATCAGGCTTTCAAGACTCAGCTCAGTCTCATCTTCAATCGGTTTGACGATGGTTTTTGACGGCTGCGGCAGGGCGATAGTCACTTGCGTGGTCTGCAAATCATCATTAATCAAGCTGATAAGCACATGGGGTTTGATGCTTAAGCCTAAGTCCTCCCGCAATAAATTGAGTCGCTTTAGCCAAATCAGCTGCATCTCTTGGCTGTTTTTCGCTGGCTCTGATAAGTAGGCTTGGCTGGCCGAAATCCATTTGCTTAAGGGAATGCCATCTATATGAGTGATAAAGGGAAAATCGGCGCTGATGGGGTTATTTTTGCTGTCCAAGGCGAGCCATTGCTCGTTGACAGGCCTGAGTGTTAAGGGCAGTTCACCGCTGCTATTTTCGACTTTCGCAACCTGTGTCCCTGGGTCTTTTAAGGTATTAAGTAGCTTAGTGAGTTCGGCGGCGAAGCGCTCTTTTGGCACAACATCTTGATATTGTTCTGTGATTAATCCTGCCAGTCGTTTGAGTTGCTGCTCATTAGCTTGTGGATCTAGTGCGTAAAATGCCGAGTGTTGCTCAATTTGGTCGAACAGAATATAGAGATCTTGGCGAATATCTTTGGTCGTTAGCGTGGGTTGTGCTTTTTCAGGAATAGCGAAAAACGCGAGCCTGATAAGGCTCGCGCAAATGATCACGCCCAGTAAAGTCACGACAGTGCGATAGCTAAAATTCATATTCCTCCATGACCACTTACTTTTACGGCTAAAAAGGTGTGCGACTATCGATGTAAATGCCTATTTTGGCAATAAAAATCGTCTTTGCTCACCTTTTGCTCGTATCCATTTGAGCAATTTAGCAGCAGTTTTTGCAAGTCAGCATAGAATTATGGCTGTTTTTTGTGCTCTGTCACGGTTGTAGCGTTAGAGAATATCGTTGAGTGATAGGCCGATACCTATGCGTTGGTTATGGTAGTTGTAGTCGATAAGACTCTCGCCATAGCCGTTAAAGTATTGAGTATAAAGGCGTAAATTACCGATTATCGGATAGCTCCATGTAAATTCTGCCGATCCTCGATCAATATCTTTAAAGTTAGTTTTTAGGGTGAGGGTGAATCTATGGTCATCAATGCCGTAAACCCCTACAAACTCGGCTTTACCTATGTATTCATCAATATCGGGGTTATCGTCACCGCGGGGTTGATGGATATCGGTTTTTTCGTCCTCTGGAATACGCCACCACACCTTAGTGGCAAAGGCCAGCGGGCCGGCATCGAAGATCATGGTGCCATAGATACGGTTCCAGCTACGGGATAATAACCCTGACTTACCATTAGATTGATGCACGGCGCCAAAGCCCCAGAAGGAGTTAGTCACGCTGCCGATTTTCCAATCGTTGTTGAACAGCATAAAGATTTCGGGTTCGTGGTTAGTCTCACGGAAGGGGGAAGAAATATCCTTGTTATACAGCTGCCAGTAGGACTGGTTAGTGTAGGCAAAAAACAGGTGGCCATTGTCGCCAAAGACGTTGTACCAAATAGGGAACTTAAAGCTTATCTGGAACTTAGCTTCCATTTCGTCCAGGGTATAGTCGTTTTCGGCCGCATCTTGGGCGAAGGGCGCCATATTGGGATCGGGGTTGTAAGTGGCGGGTAAAATGTAATTCACTTTATGCGGCGTGATCACGAATGGACGTTCTGAGGTGGCTAGCTCGTCCTGCACGCGTCCTTTAACGAGGGATTCTTCCGCCTGAAGCCCTGTACAAGTTAACAGTCCAATTAATGCGATACCTTTATTAAATCGGGACATCGGCCCTCCTTGATGTGTCTGTTTGCCTTACGCTTTCTCGTTCTTTACCCAGCTTAACATTAGTTTGTGGATTTATTATGAGAAATCCTGCCATGTGTCTTATTCCGTTCTGGCGAGATGGAGCCTATTTTCGTGGTCTAAAGAAGCAACTAAGTAGAATTTTTTGCAATAACATAGTGCGGTTATGTGAGCTGATGCAAGTTTTGATTGCCGATATATTCGGCATGAAATCCTGTTTTATTCAATTATTTCATTTGCTTAAACGATTTTTCGGCCATTGGCGTTTTGGTTACCCTCACTTATAGTTAACAGGCTTAATTCGAAGCGCTTTTTTTATTTCTTTTTGATATAACAATTAATGATTTTATATTTATTAAGGAATATAACTAGGGCTATATTGCTACACATTGATCTCATATCGGGGAATGTGATGGAAATTTTATCTTTACCGGGCCAAAGGGCGAAGGGCAAAGTCTGGCTTGTTGGCGCAGGCCCCGGAGACGTTGAACTCTTAACCCTCAAAGCCTGGCGCATTCTCAAGTCCGCCGACGCTGTGCTATACGATGCGCTCGTCAGCCAAGATATCCTCGATTTGATCCCTAAGGATGCAGAGAAGATTGCCGTTGGTAAACGTGCCGGTAAGCATAGTGCTGCGCAAGATGAAATTAATCAGTTACTGGTGACAAAAGCCTATACCCGTAAAAACGTGGTACGCCTCAAGGGCGGCGATCCCTTTATTTTTGGTCGCGGTGGTGAAGAGTTACAAACCTTAGTCGAAGCAGGCGTCGAATTTGAAGTGGTTCCTGGCATTACCGCCGCCAGTGGCACTTCGGCCTATGCGGGCATTCCATTAACTCACAGGGATTATGCCCAAGGGGTGACCTTTATCACTGGCCATTGTCAGCTCGAAAGCCGTCCGATGGACTGGCAGGGTTACGCTAACCCAAACAATACCTTAGTTGTGTATATGGGGATTTTAAATGCAGGCATTATTCGTCAAGGATTAATCGATGCTGGCCGTAGCCCACAAACCCCAGTAGCGATTGTCTCTAAGGCGACCACTCAGTCGCAGCAGCGTTTTATTGGCCAATTAGATTCACTCGAACAGCTTGCGGCCGATCCGCAATTGCAAATGCCCGCCCTGATGATTATTGGTGAAGTGGTTGCACTGGCAGACAGCTTAAATTGGTTCCAACCTAAGGGTGAAGGCGAGTCAGCGTTCGATACCGTAGATGCCACCAAGATTGTGGCAAAAATTTAGTTAAATCAGTTAATTTTTAATAGTTAAGTTAAATCCAGCTGCCTGTTGCAGCCCATTTTAGGTAAACGGAGAAGAGTATGGCCGGGCGTGAATTAAGCCACTTACAACAACTGGAAGCCGAAAGCATTCAGATCATTCGTGAAGTCGCTGCCGAATTCGATAATCCAGTAATGTTGTATTCCATCGGAAAAGATTCTTCGGTGATGTTACACCTTGCGCGTAAAGCTTTTTATCCCGGCAAGATCCCATTCCCCTTGTTGCACGTGGATACGGGCTGGAAATTCAAAGAGATGATCGCCTTTCGTGATGCGCAGGCGAAAAAGTTTGGTTTTGAATTATTAACCCACACCAACCCAGAAGGCGTTGCCCAAGGGATTAACCCCTTCGACCATGGCAGTGCCAAGCACACTGACATCATGAAAACCCAAGGCTTAAAACAAGCCTTAAACCAATATGGTTTCGATGCCGCATTTGGTGGTGCGCGCCGCGATGAGGAAAAGTCCCGCGCGAAGGAGCGGGTGTATTCGTTCCGCGACCGTCACCACAGATGGGATCCCAAGAATCAGCGTCCCGAACTGTGGCGCACCTATAACGGCGCGGTGAATAAGGGCGAAAGTATTCGTGTCTTCCCTTTATCTAACTGGACCGAACTCGATATTTGGCAATATATCTACCAAGAAAACATTGAGTTAGTGCCACTGTATTTTGCTGCCGAGCGCCCTGTGGTTGAGCGTGGTGGTCAGTTAATTATGGCCGACGATGAGCGCATGAAGCTCGAGGAAGGTGAAACCATCAAGCATGAGGTGGTGCGTTTTAGAACCTTAGGTTGTTATCCATTGACGGCGGCGATGCACTCGCAGGCAGACAATCTCGAAAAAATCATCGAAGAAATGCTGCTAACTCGCTCGAGCGAACGCCAAGGGCGATTGATTGACTCGGATCAGAGTGCATCGATGGAGCAGAAGAAACGCCAAGGTTATTTCTAAACCAAGGCATTTCGAGCGCAGGTTAGAGACAGATTAAACCGATTTCGTGAATGTCCCGATGAAGGCTCTTAGAGCAATCGAGTACCAGTGACTTCACGAACAGTTGAGCAAGATAAGAGTGAGATAAAGATGGATAAAGCGGTCAATAAAACCAATCGTATGGCGGCAGAAATCAGCCAGCACGGGGTAAAAGAATATCTAGCCCAGCAACAACATAAAGGTTTGTTGCGCTTTTTAACCTGCGGCAGCGTAGACGATGGCAAGAGCACCCTGATTGGCCGTTTACTGCATGACAGCGCGCAGATTTACGAAGACCAACTCGCCAGCTTAAAAAATGATAGCGCTAAGATGGGCACAACGGGCGAAGCCATCGACTTGGCTTTGTTGGTCGATGGTCTGCAAGCCGAGCGCGAGCAGGGCATTACTATCGATGTGGCTTATCGTTATTTTTCAAGCGACAAGCGTAAGTTTATCATCGCAGATACCCCTGGCCATGAGCAGTACACCCGTAATATGGCGACTGGCGCCTCAACCTGTGATTTAGCGGTGATCTTAGTGGATGCGCGTTACGGCGTGCAGACTCAAACCAAGCGTCATGCCTTTATTGCCTCTTTGCTGGGTATTCGTCACTTTGTGGTCGCGGTTAATAAGATGGATTTACTCGGGTTCGATGAGCAAGTATTTAATCGTATCCGTAATGATTTCAGTGAGTTTGTAAAAGACTTTGGCGACTTAGATATCCACTTTGTGCCCCTATCAGCGCTCAATGGCGATAACGTGGTTGAGCCGAGTCTGCATACGCCTTGGTATCAGGGCGGCACACTGCTGGAGCTACTCGAAACCATTGATACTCAACGTGAACTCAGCGCCTTGCCTGTACGCTTCCCAGTGCAATATGTGTCGCGTCCAAATCTCGATTTTCGTGGTTTTGCCGGTACTTTAGCCTCTGGTGTCATCAAGGTGGGTGACGAGGTGGTTGCGCTGCCTTCGGGTAAGCGTAGCAAGGTTGAACGCATTGTGACCTTCGATGGCGATCTCGCCGAAGCAACGGCTGGGCAAGCCGTCACTATCACCTTAGAAGATGAAATCGATATTTCCCGCGGTGACTTGCTGGCACTGCCAGAGAGTGCGCCACAGGTTGCCAATCAAATCGTGGCTGACCTAGTGTGGATGGATGAAAAACCATTACAACTCGGCCAGTTATACGACATTAAAGTTGCGGGTAAAAAGACTCAAGCCTCTGTGACGGCCATCGACTATGTGGTTGATGTGAACACGCTTGCGCGCAGCAGCGCCGACACTTTAGGGCTCAATGCCATCGCCCGCGTGACCTTAGAACTGACCGAAGATATCGTCTTCGACGCCTATTCTCTGGTGCGTGATACTGGCGGCATGATCCTGATTGACCGTTTATCCAATGCTACTGTTGCGGCTGTGATGGTGGTATCGGGACAGCATGTGAACAAGCAAGCGTCCTCACAATTTAGCGCCTTTGAAATTGAGTTTAATGCGCTGGTGCGTAAGCACTTCCCGCATTGGCAAGCGATCGATATTTCAAAGCTTGGAGCCTAATACGTGAGTGACTTGTGGCTATTAGCTATAGTGTTGTTTGGATTAGTGGCTGGCTTAATCGCCGGCCGCATTAATCCCGCTGTGTTGTTTTTATTTGCTTTTTTACTCTGTTACCTCCTAGGAATGGTATCACTCGACACGGCGCTCACTAGCTTTACCAACACAGGTTTAGTCACATTGGTGTTATTGGTGCTGGCGGCGACGGCGCTGGAAAAAACCTCACTGCTGGGCAAGTTAAGCCAAGTGATTGGCAATAATTCGCTTGCGGTGACTATGGCAAAATTGGGATTTTCAACGGCGCTGCTGTCCTCTTTTACCAATAATACCGCCGTCGTCGCATCTTTGATTGGGGTGGTGCGCCGCAATCAGGCCCACGCTCCGGCTAAGTTATTGTTACCACTTAACTATGCGGCGATTCTGGGCGGTACGCTGACCTTAATTGGTACTTCCACTAACCTTATCGTCAACTCGTTTGTCGAAAACGCGGGCTTGCCTGCGCTGGGGTTCTTTGAGTTTACGCCAGTGGCCACGCTGATTGTGCTGTTAGGCATAGTGCTGCTGATTGTATTGGCCAATACCTTACCCGACAGGCGAGAGGATACGACCGAAGAGACACTGCCCTATCTGCTGGAAGCCCACGTGGCCAAAGGCTCGCCTTTAGTTGGGCGCAGCGTGGTGGATAACAAATTAAGAGCCCTGAAAAAGCTCTATTTAGTCGAGCTTGAGCGCAGTGGTATTTGTATTTGTCCGGTTCCGCCACAGTTAGTGTTACAGGCGGACGATGTGCTGCGTTTCAGTGGCGCGGTGGAGTCGGTGGAGCTGTTGCATCAATTCGATGGTCTGGATTGGTTTGGTAAACATCAAGCAAAAGGTCAAAACCTAGTCGAAGCCGTGTTAGCACCTTCATCGAGCCTAGTGGGTAGTACCTTAAAGGAGTCTCGCTTTCGCGAACAGTTTGATGCGGCTGTAATGGCGATTCGTCGCGGTCATCATCCGCTAAAAGGTGGTTTGGGCGATATCGTATTACAACCGGGCGATGTGTTACTGCTGACACCGGGGGATGGTTTTAGCACCAATGCTAAGCTGAGTACTGAATTTGCCGCCGTCAGCGGACTCGATTTGAATGTGCGCTTAGACAGCCGCCGCAGCCGTTTTGTATTAAGCAGTTTTGTGCTCACCATTGTGCTTAGTCTGACTGGCGTATTACCGCTGGCCAAGGGCTTGGTGCTATTACTGCTGAGCTACTTTGCCATTGGCGCCGTGACCTTGTCGGAGCTTAAGCGTCGCTTCCCACTGGAATTAGTGGTGATAGTTGGCAGTGCCTTAGGGTTGGCGAATCTGATGATGAGCACTGGCCTTGCCGATGGGTTAGCGCAAGGCTTGCTCGGTACCATCAATGGTTATGGGGTGTTTGGCGCCTTTGTGGGTGTCTATTTAGTCACCTTATTGTTGACTGAACTCGTTACCAATAATGCCGCGGCGGCCTTGGCCTTTCCTATTGCCTATGCGGTGGCGCTGAATTATGGCGTCGATCCTAGGCCATTTATTATGGCGGTAGTGTTTGGGGCCAGTGCCAGTTTTATTTCGCCCTACGGCTATCAAACCAACTTGATGGTGTTTAACGCGGGCAACTATCGTTTCAGTGACTTTTTGCGCTTAGGGCTACCGCTATCTGTGCTTTATTCCTTGATAGTGATTTTTATGGTGCCAGTTATCTTTCCGTTTTAATGATTTTTTGTCTTAGGTTGTTACTCAACCTAAGATTTGAGGAGTGTTTATGAGCAATATTGTGTGGCACCAACATAGTGTCGACCAAGCGGCCAGAGCCAAACTTAAGGGCCAAAATCCAGTATTACTCTGGTTTACCGGGTTGTCTGGTGCGGGTAAGTCGACTTTAGCAGGGGCGCTTGAACGCGCACTGTTTGAGGCGGGCTTTCACACTTATTTGCTCGATGGTGACAATGTGCGCCATGGTTTATGTAAGGATCTGGGTTTTAGCGTCGCCGATAGGGATGAAAACTTACGCCGTGTTGGCGAAGTGGCAAAACTTATGGTGGATGCGGGTTTAGTCGTACTATCAGCCTTTATTTCGCCGACCCGCGAGGAGCGCGATAGCATACGGGCACGTTTTCCAGAAGGTCAATTTATCGAAGTGCATGTGTCGACGCCGCTTAGCATATGTGAGCAGCGCGATCCTAAGGGCTTGTATGTTAAGGCTCGCCGCGGAGAAATCAGTAACTTTACCGGTATTTCATCACCCTACGAGGCGCCGCTCTCGGCGGAGTTAACGATTGATACCAGTAAAGGGGATTTAGCCTCGCAAGTGCGTGCTTTAATCGATTATTTAACCGCGATTGGGGTCATCAATCCCGATAAGGCTAAAGCATTAGCCTAAGTTGATTTTATGGGACTCAGGGGCATTTGTTGGAATGGTTAATGTAAAACAAGTGCCTTTGCCCAGTTCACTCGTCACTTTGATATACCCGCCTAATAACTGGGTCACCAGTTGATGTGCTAAATGTAATCCTAAACCTGTGCCGCCTTTACCTCTTCGAGTGGTAAAGAAGGGATCGAAGATCTGCTTTAAGGTCGCATCGTCCATGCCGCCGCCATTGTCTGTGACGGTAATGGCGACAAAGGCATCTTCGAGGCTGTAGGCCGTAATATTGATTTGCCCATTACCGACATCTTCGAACGCATGGGTGAGCGCATTTGAGACTAAATTCTCGAGTACTTGCCCAAGGGCGCCAGGATAACTATTGAGTTCTATCTCGGGGGAGATGTCGATGTTCAGTTCATGAAATTGCTTCTTCATTCTTAACCATGAGGTGTGCAGCATATCTTGCACTAGGCTAGTGAGTTTAAAGACACGACGTTCTTCACCTGTGCGGTCGACCGCTAACCGTTTGAAGCTTTTCACTAAGGCGGCTGCGCGTTCTAGGTTTGCTTGGACTATCTCGGCGCCTTCATTAAAGTGCTCAAAGTAACTGTCAACATCGGAGCGTTTAAGGCCAGTTTCGAAGGCTGATTGCAATTTACTGCACTCATTCTTCATGCTCGACAGGGTCATTAAAGAGGCGCCCACAGGGGTATTGAGTTCATGGGCGACACCCGCCACCATCATCCCAAGAGAAGATAATTTACCGGTTTCAATCAGCTGCTGCTGAGTATCGTGCAGGTGTTGCAGTGACTGCGCCAGCGCTTTATTGCTATTTGCCAGCCGTCGCTGCTGCTCGGTTAAGTCATCGTGGAGCCTATCCCGCTCGCACATTGATTTTGCCGTACGCCAGCAAACGGCGCTGCCCAATAACAACAGCAACAGACCAATACTCAATGCTTCGACAATGCATTGTTTGGTGATACTCACCAATACGCTGTGGGAAATATGAGTCACGAGTCGCCATTCAGGAAGGGCCGCATTACCTATGTCATGCACATTTTCGTAGTCCCATAGTCCATCTGGGGTGGTAAAGGCTACCTCGGTATTTTTGCGGATTTCTTGCCAAGCGGAGGGATTGAATTTGCTAAAGTTTACCTCTTCGCGTCCATACATAAATCCCCATGCCATTTGTGGCTGTGGGGCTAAAAGCCAGTAGCCATCTGAGTTTAACATCGACAGCTCGACGCCCTCTTTAGCCGTATTGGCGATGGCGTCCAGCATGGTTTGGGCGAGAAAATTCAGCGCAATAAACCCTTGTCTTTCCCCTGAGGCTAAAAACACTGGGGTGGTGATGCGCAGCATAGGTTTGATAGGGGTCTCAATGACTTTGTTTTCGACATTTAAATCTAAGGGGGAAAAGTAAAACGTATCGGGTTCGAGCGCTAAACTCGGCGCTATGTAGTAGCGTCCTTGTTTAGACTGCAATTCTGCTTGCGGAACAATTTGTGCTTCATGGTTGATAAGATTAATGCGCACCTTTTCCATGGCGTCGTTATCTAGCCAGCGCACTTGATCGTACTGTAACGAGGCGTCGCTAAAGGCCTTAAAGAAGTTCTCAACAGCAGCCAGATCGGCATTTTTGCCCGACGCGGTATCGAGAAGAAGTTGATATTTAGCGAGAAACAGCGCGTCTCGTTTCAGGCTACCGAGATAGTAAGCTATGGTTTGATTGGCATCGGCAAGCACGGCATCGGCCTGTCGATATAAGGGGGTCATCGCATCTTCGTGGCGCTTTTGGTAGAGCACCAGGCTGAGTAGCGGCACCAATAACAGCCAAGGTAACATCAGCTTAAGCCAATATCGCCAAAATAACTGCTGGGAGCTCATAACGCGTTTCAAAATCATTACAGAATGCTTTTTTGATAGTTGGCGAGCCACACTAATAACTCTTGGAGTGGCATAGGTTTAGCGTAAAAATAGCCTTGGGCATCATGGCAGCCGCGGTCTTTAAGCCAGCGGGCTTGCTCGCGGGTTTCAACGCCTTCGGCAATCACATTCATCTTGAAGCGTTCACCCAGCAGGATAATGCTGTCGACAATCGCCGCGGCGCCATCGTCGGTGGTGATATTATCGATAAAGGATTTATCAATCTTAATCCTGTCAAAGGTCAGCTTGCTAAGGTAGGCAAGGGAAGAAAATCCAGTGCCAAAGTCATCGATCGCGACCTTGATATTCATATTGCGCAGGGCTTTGAGTTGTTTATTGATCACCTCAAAATTTTGCATGGCAATGGATTCTGTGACTTCTATTTCGATATGTTTGCTGGCAATCTGTGCGGCCTCAATATGGCTATGCAGTTGATTAACGATTTTTTCCTGCTCAAATTGCATTGCGGAGAGGTTAACGCCAATACGTAAGTTTTGATAACCCGCCTCGGCGAGTGCATGCATGGCTTGGCATGATTGCACAAACAGTTGTTCCCCCAACTGAGTGATCAGCCCCGTCGCTTCGGCGATGGGGATAAAACGTAGGGGCGGCACCTTATCACCATTGGGTAAAGTCCAGCGCGCCAGCGCTTCGACCCCAACGACTTCCCCTGTTTGTAACGACACCTGTGGCTGCAGGGCAATATGAATATCCCCTTGGGTAATGCCTAACTGTAGTGCCTGAAGTAATTCAAAATGTGACGTCACATCATCGTTGTTGGGCTGATAGGTTACATGCTGACGAATACCCAGACTCTTAGCCTTTTTGAGTGCCATATTCAGCTGAGTGATGGCGGCGACCACATCCCCTTCGGCGAGCTCAAGGGGGAGAGTCACAGTGCTGATATTGACGGTAATACAGGAGGTACCCTGTTGATAGGGGGCGACAAACAGCTGCTCAATCAGTGCGGCGGTGACTAAATGCTTAGGGCCTAAAATGGCAAACTTATCATCCTTTAAGCGGCTGACGAGCACACTCGCATCGAACTGCTCCCTCAGGCTATTGGCCACATGTTTGAGCATATCGTTGCCATGCTCAGAGCCAAATACGTGGTTAAAGTCTGAAAACTTATCAATATCGATGAGTAATAGATTAAATTTATCGCGAACATCCTCCTTTAAAATGCCATCGAGTGTACGAATGAGTACATTGCGATTTGGGATCTTAAGTAAAGGATCTTCGAAGGCGATCTTATCCAACTGACTCATCAGGGAGACGCTGTGCAAGCCGCCGCAAATATTCATGCTAAAGACGCGAATTAGCTCGGTTTCGGTCGCATCTAAGAGTCGCCCAGTGGCGAGGTAAACCGCATAGTCATTGCCAGCCAGCTCGCCGGGGAAGAACAGACAAGTGTATTGTGGCTCGATGCGTGATTGTTTACTGCTGAGTGATAATTCGAGCTGGATGCGAATATGTTGCTGCTCGAGTTGTTGTAAGGCTTTGCCATAGTAAGACTCAAATTCCCCCGAGGCACCAATGATCTGATGTATATGACCAAACTCGCTGAGATCATTAATGGCTTTGACACAGACAATCCCGCCCGAAGGCAAATTCAGCAGTATGGCCAGTTGCTGCAGCATCTTGCTCGAGAGTTCTTTGATATTGCGCGAGGTATACAGGGCGCCGCTGGACTCGGCGATTAATTGCAGCCCGCGTTTTGCGTTGGCGATATTGCTGATCTGTTGATAGGAGCGCAGGTTAGTGGTCAAGATGGTTTGTAGGCGATCGGCGGAGAGTTCCGACTTAGTCCAATAATCGTTGATATCATAGTCGCGCATCACGTTAAAAACTGGTGCCATGCCGGGTTGTCCGGTGAGCAGAATAATGCGAATTTTCTCGTTGCCGAGCACTTCTCGAATGCCGCGAACTAATCTCAGTCCTGCATCTTCGGTCTCCATCACCACATCGACTAAGGCAATGGCAAAATCGTCTTCATTGGCGACGATTTGACAGGCTTCTGCGTAGCTAAATGCTTGGGTTAATTCTATTTTGAGCCAAGAATGGTCAGGGTAGACAGTGCAAATGCGGTAGAGCGTTGGAAGTTAATATCATCATCAACTGTGAGAATTTTGACAGCTTTTGCAGCCTTTACCGCTGTGCTTGCTATGGGCTCATCTAAAAAAACAATTTCTTGCGATTGACTAACCATATTCTCTTTCCTTGAGATGCCTAAGCATCCTTATTAACTCAGCCTAGAAGTGAGCAATTTTTATACTCAAAGTATTTGCGACAGCTAGGCTTTATTCAAGAAAATATTTTTGTGGTCAGATATATAAGTCTTTTTAAGCAATTACTCGATTTTGAAATCCTTAGAAAACAGCGCCTGTAATGCCCTAAGGTATTCTTGATCCTGTTTGGGCAACACAAGCTGCGCCAGTTCATCGCCAATCGGCGTCAATCGATAGTAGCTAAACAGCAAGTTTCCGCTCTTGGGGGTGAGCTTCATTTGGATGCCGGGCATGCTCAGTTGGATGGGGGTTTTACTGTTGAGTAACCCGGTTTCAAACTCACTGCTGTGGAGTATCCCTGCATCGACTAAGGTGAGAATGCTGGAGTAGGGCAGACCGAATTGGGATAGGCCAAGAGTGACAGTGCTATTTTTGCGAAAATACTGCCCGAGTCCGCCGGTGAGTCGATAGCCGCTGATCAGTTTTAAGCGCTGCTCATTATTGACCTTGGCCGCCATACCGAGGGCCTTTTCGAGGATTTGCGCTTCTCTGTGGGTAAGTTGTTTGAGTAGCGCTAAGGTGCGCAGGCTAAAGTTACCCGGGTTGACGATTTCACTCGAGAGAATACGGGCCCACAGATCCTGCATTTTACGGTTGTGGATTTGCTCCGCCATCAGGAAAAATTGATGACTCCAGTCGGGGTCGAGATCGACACCCGTCACATCCGATGGCGTGTAGCTCAAGGCGAGGGCGAAAATGGTTTCGACATTGGCCTGATATTGGCTGGCGAGTTTGCGCTCCCTATGTTGTGCACGTTCGGCAATAGAGGCATTGGCGGGGCGATATTCCTGCTCGCTGGCGAGCCCGAGTTGGCGACCAAGGAGCAGCGCTTTTTTACGGGCCGAGACCTCGGCTGCGGGAGCCGCTTCATCCGCAAGCATTAAAATATCTGAATCCTTCATGCCTTTATCCTGTGGCTTAATCGCTGTTGATACGCGGGATACTAGCTTATCCCGCGTGACCAGCTTAGTCGATTGCAATCCTTAAGTCTCTGCGCTGGATTGCTTTTATTGCGCAGCCTACCGTTTTAACTGTCGAGACTCGGTTTATCAATGCTTTTAGCTGGCCATGCCCAGTAGGTTTCATTTCCGGGGGATGGGTGGCGCGGCACATTGAGAGCCAACACGAGTGAGCACACCGCAAAGCCTGCACCTATATAGAAGACGAGGGCGGGATCGCTTAGCCACAACAGACCTAAGAGTACGGGGATAACGACCGCAGCGATATGGTTAATGGTAAAGCTGACCGACATAGTGGCGGCAATATCTTTGCTGTCGGCAATCTTTTGGAAATAGGTTTTCATGGCTATCGCCATCGCAAACAGTAAATGGTCAATCACATAGAGCGCGGCGGCCATATGGGGTTGTTCGACAAGGGCATAGCTGACAAACACAAAAAACAGCCCAATGTATTCCACTGTGAGAGCATTACGTTCACCAATACGGCCGATAAAGCGGCCAATTGCTGGGGCGAAAAGCAGGTTAACCACATAATTGATAAGGAACAGGGCGGTGATTTCGCTAACGCTGTAGCCGAATTTCTCGACCATCATAAAGCCTGCAAACACCATAAAAATCTGCCTACGGGCGCCGGAGAAGAAGGTTAGTAAGTAATACAACCAGTAGCGTTTACGCAGGATGACCTTTTTATGTTGCACTTCATGGGTGTCGAACTGGGGGTAATACAGGCTCATGCTGATCACCATCAGTAAACCTAATACACCAATAATCAAGTACATATGCCAGTAATCTAACTTTAGCCAGGTCATGACTAGCCAAATACTGCCATAACCGACTAAGGCCGCCGCCGAGCGCCATGCGAGGGCTTTACCCATAAACGCCGCAGTGTCTTGTTTATCGACCCATTGCAGGGTGAGGGATTGGTTAATGGTTTCAAAATAATGGAACCCAACTGACATCAGAATTGTGGTCAGATATAGCCCCAACACCTGCGGAAAAAAGCCAGTAATCGCCACGCCAATACAGAGCAGGGCTAATGAGAGCAGAGCGAAGGCTTGTTCGCGCACTAACAGCAATACAAAAATAGCGGTAAAGGCCAAGAAGCCGGGGATTTCCCGCAGGCTTTGCAGCATACCGATTTCGGCGCCGGTAAATTGCGCTTTTTCAATCACGAAGTTATTGAGCAGGGCTTGCCAGACGGCGAAGACCAGCGACATAACAAAGGTCATCCATAGCAGTAATGCCTTTGGATTTGGGGTTTTAGTTGCGTTCATGGATGGGGTACTCAGGCGATAAGTGAACAAATGCTAATGCTTTTACCTGTTATTCGCCACCCGAGAGCTATAGTACTCATTCCTGATTTTGTAACATTTTGATCCCAAGGTAGTGGATATTTGTTTTTGTGAGCAAGCTAGAATTACCGTATATCTAGGGCACATTTGGCGCTAAGCCCGTGATCTATTTCATGTAAATTGATGACTAAATCACCTAGTATGCAATATCGTAATAGGCAGTTTGCTTTTTGCGTGATAAACCTAAACGGCTTCTTATTTGACTGATGAACCATAAAAGCGCCCTTCTGGTGCTTAATAAGCGCAGTGGTTGATTGGGTCATCGAGGCTGAATGTATTCGTTTTTTTAGGTCAACATAAAGCCGCCGTCTTTGTCTTTTTCTGGCCGCTTTTTCTTATTTTTGTTGAGATAATCGAGGCTTAAGTGAAAAAAATTCTGATCATCTTCTCTAGTGTTCATGGTCAAACTCGTAAAATCACCAATCAATTGGCGCAGCAACTCAAAGAGTTAGGCAACTCTGTGGTGATTGCGGATATTAAGGCCGTCCCTGCGATGGAATCCTTCGATAAGATCATTATTGGCGCCAGCATTCGCCACGGGAAACATAACCCAGCGCTGTATGAGTTTATTCAGAAGCATCAACAGATCCTCACGCAAAAGGTGAGTGGCTTTTTCTCCGTCAGTTTAGTCGCGCGTAAGCCAGAGAAAAACACCCCAGAAACCAATCCCTATATGCAGGCGTTTTTAAGTAAAACGACATGGCGCCCTAAGCTGTTACAGGTATTTGGCGGTAACTTAAATTACCAAGGCTATAATGCGTTAGATAGAAATATCATTCGCTTTATCATGTGGTTAACTAAGGGGCCTACGGATCCTGTCACTAATGTGGAATACACTGACTGGCAAAAAGTGAATGATTTTGGCCAACAGATCCATCAAGCCTAAATGGGCGAATGGGATAAGTCTGCTGCAAAGGTAACTCAACTATGTCAGAAAAATTAACGCAGGCTCTCGGTTTTTTGTTGGCACGTTTGCACGTTTGGATTGTGCTGTCTTCTACTTTACTCGTCTGTACTAGCCCGTGGATCTTTATCGGCAGAAGCCTGCGCGCTAATGCTAGCGTTTGGGATTATCTGCATGTTTATCTTGGATTAATCTGTGCTGTACTCGGGATCTTATTTTTACTGCGCAATACTCTTCAAGGGAAATGGCATCAGTATTTTGCCTGGTTGGTGGGAGATTGGGGGCAACTAGCGCAGGACATTAAAGGACTGTTTAAGGGCAAACTACCGGTCGCGGGTGGTAAGGGCTTGTTCAGTACGGTTGAAGGCATTGGCATGTTGCTGCTGGTGGCCACTGGCGTGACGGGCGCGATATGGTTTATTTATCAAGGCACTCCGCTCGCGATGACTTGGCGCGGGTATCATCAAGTCTGTGCTGATTTTTTTATTGGTTTTTCAGTCGTTCACTTGGTCTTGGCAGCAACACATATCATTGAATTTATTCGCCAATAACATTTTATCTCGGTCAGGTTAGCTCAAGGATTTGGCCCGCTTTGCGCCTCCTCCGACTATAGGTTTACCTCATTCTCGATTGAACAGGTTTTCACCGTTCAGCGTACGTTCATCGACAAGCTGCACACTCAGCCCTAGACTTATCTCTACATGCCTACCCAGCCGTTTGAGCCGATGTTTTCATGCTTTGGCTTTACTGAATTGTGCTCAAAGATTGAGGTAGGCGATGCTGAGAATTTTTTGGAACAAATGAAGGTATCCTATGAATATTCAAAAAAGTGCTCTAGCGATAGCGTTGACGGGGTTACTGTTTGGTTGCGGTGGCTCTGATTCGAATGAGCCCGCCACTCAAATGGCGACCTTTAGCCTAGGGGTTTCAGACAACCCCGCCGATGCAAAATCGGTCACTATCGCATTTAGGCAGGTCGTGTTGAAGAACGACACGGGTAGCTACTCATTTAATGTCACTCCAAATGGCGAGCTCAAATTTGTCGATTTATTAGAGTTTCAAGGCAGTGCAGTAGAAACGCTGGTGAGTGGTCAATCCATCCCAGTCGGTGAATACCAAATGTGCCTGTATATGAAAAACAGCACTGTGGCCAATAGCGAAAGCTCACACGTACAAACCTTCGATGACACTCTGTATGGGCTAACGACCAACAGCAATGGCTCATGCGGTGGTGTGGGCGCCGATGAAAGCGACACTGGCCGATTGTTTTTTAATAAAAAATTCACCATTGCGGCGGGTGTAAACAGCTTTGTCGCCGAGTTTGATTTAAGCAAAGGTCTGCAGGATCCCCATGGCAACAAAGATTACTGGACGCTGAAACCGACTTCAGTGCAATTATTTAATCAGTCCGAAGTGGGTGCGATTAAAGGCACAGTGGGCGCGACGGTGATGGAAGGCTGTGAAGTCGCTGCGGGTGGCTCTGAGTTCTCGCCAGCGGTTTATTTGTATCCCGCCAATACCACGCTTGAGCAGATGAAAGATTTCAGAACCGAAGCTGACACGGCGACTGAAATCGCACCTATCGCCGCCGCTCGGGTGAATGATGTCACAGACACAAACGGCCAAGTCGTCGGCCACGATTATGAATTTGGTTTTGTGGTCGCGGGTGATTACAGCTTAGGCTATACCTGCTTAGCGCAAAATGATGATCCGGATGTGAGTAACAATCCCGATGATGTGGCAGCGCCTTTCTTTATCCATGCCGCAGAAACTGGGGTGACAGTTACCGCTAATGGCGTTGCTGAGCGTAACTTTCCGTAGGCCTAATGTCCCATAGGCGTAACTTCCCGTAGGAGTCACGTCCCGTAGAGTTAGTTCGCGAATAAAACACAATAAAAAACCAGCAGAGATGCTGGTTTTTTATTGGTAACTCGTCAGTCGAGTGTTAGCTCAAACGCTTTTGACGGCCAAGAGCAACTACTGCGGCAAAGGCTAAAAATAGCCAGTTTAGGCTACCGCCAGAACTCTTAGGTGCTTGAGCATCTTTCTCGACTGCTAGGTAGTTAATCAGGCCAATTAATTCATCTAAGGTTCTGATGCTACTTAAGTTAACCGCATATTTATCATTCACGATAAAAGCAGGCACGCTTTCAACGCGGAATTGGTTCTGCTGGGCACGCCATAGGGCGAGCTTCTCATCTGTACTCTTGCTGTCGGCCAGTTTGTCGTACTTGGCCGCATCGATACCAAACTTAGCGAAGACTTGTTTAATGTCGTCACGGCTATTGATTTGTGGCTCGTGCTTATGGCCTGGCGCACTGTGGTCGTGGCCATTTGCGCCTGCTTCGCCTTGAATCGCGGCGAACATCGCATGGGTTAAGGCATCTTTATTATCTAACTCTTGGATCACTGCCAGCGAGCGCATCACTTCGGTGCCAATGTCGCTATTCATAAAGTCGACATGCTTAGTATCAAATGCAATGCCTTTGTTTAGGTTCGCTTTGATATCGGGCAGATAGTTGGTTTCCATATTGAAGCAGTTATGGCAATAGAAGGAGAAAAACTCAGTCAGTTTGGGTTCGCTGCTCGGCGCTTTGTCAGAGATTTGAGTGTAATGAGTACCTTCAACATAATTCGCGGCAAAGGCGCTAAATGGTGCAACGATTAAGGCGACAGCCAAGGCTAATGGTTTGATCATAGTTCCCTCAAAGTCGGTTAGCGTGAATTCATCGTATCGATTGAGATGCGCAATTAATTTAATTGGCGAGATGATTTCAAACTGAAAAATACGCAGGGCTTATACCCGCGTGAATATGGTTTTAGGTTAGATGGCAAGGCTTAATTATCGCTGAATTAGGGGGCGGATATCGGACTAAATCTGTGATCCCGCGGGAGTTTCACCGTGAGAATTGCAGGACTGCAAAGGGGATCACAGTTATAAAAGGGAAAACTTAAGCAATATCCCGCAGGGATTGCCAAGCCTCACAGACCTCACGGAAACGCGCGGCGTCGCCTTCAGGTCTATCGGGATGCCATTTCAGCGCTAAACGGCGCCACTGTTTACGGATATCCCTTGGGGTTGCGCTCTCATCCAACTCGAATACCCTCAACGCATGGCCCTTATGCATCAAATTCACATTCAAGCCAATATAGCTCTTATAACTGCTCCAGAAGGCTTCTAATAATTCGCGCACCACGTTTTCACTGGTGTCGTAGTTATTCCAGTCAAGATAGTATTCCCGCAGGGAAGTATCTTCCATTATCAATAGGTTAACGTTGGAAGGGACGAGGCGGAAAATTTGAATCTCCATGGCTTTGACTTGCAGCCATTGCTTTGGCATCAGGATCTCTTGCAGTTCAAACAGGGCATTCATCAGTAAAAAATTGCGTTTAAACAAATCATTACCAGGGTTTTCATCTAACGGATGGATTAGCCCGCGATTTTGCAGTTCGGTGGCGAGATGATGGATTTTCCAACTTTGATTAGAGGCTTGTAACACGGATAACACGGGCCAGATTAACGGGTTATCGCCCTTAGTGGTCGAGAGCGTTGCCGATTGAGCTTCTGCACTGAGTGAAGGTTTAGCGAGTAGCATACTGACTGTCCCATCCTAAGTTGTTATCAAGCGAGTGTGATTAAAAGTAACTTTGCGCTATCTGTAAGATTTTAAATGTTTTTATCTTATATTGATGCGAGTCGTTACTGAGCTTGGAATACACTATGCCATAGAGGAAAAGTGTAGGCAAAGAAGGATTCTAGAGCAATTTACCCCAAGGTCACTCCGCCTTTGGTTGGTTTTAACTGCGGCAATGGGATCTGGCTGATGCTGGAGTAGAGGCAATAAAAATGCCCTTATTTGTCAATAACAAACAAGGGCATATACAAATTCGCTCAAGGGGCGAGGTTTAGATCTCGGTAAAGATAACCTCTTGCGCTAAACGCGACTTAGGTAACTTAGCGTTAAAATCTTCTTCGGAGCGGTAACCTAGAGCGACCACGACAGAGGCGCACAGGCCTTTTTCGCGCAGGCCTAAGACTTGATTGAGTTTAGTCGCATCGAAACCTTCGATAGGACAGGCATCGATATCGAGCACACTTGCGCCCAACATCAGGGTACCCAGTGCTAAATACACTTGCTTCTCCATCCAATGCTGGGCGTCTTTTAGCTCATATTTGTGCATATTGGCGAAGAAAGAGCGGCCATTATGTTGACCTTGCTTGGCTTCTTCACTGGCAAAACGGCCATCTTTGGCTTCTTGCTCTAGCACTTGCAGCAAATGGGCTTCATCGAGTTGAGTGCGTGTACACAGCACGACTACATGGGAAGCGTTGAGAATTTTTTGAGTATTGAAGGCGTAGTTTTCGGTCGCTTGTGCGATCAAGGCTTTGCCTTCCGCCGTGCCAGCCAATACAAAGTGCCAAGGCTGCGAGTTGGTCGATGATGGGCTGAATTGCAGTAAGGTCTTGATTTCGGCAATCTTGTCGGCAGGAATCGTCTTGGTTGGATCAAAGGCCTTAGTGGTGTAACGCTTTTTAGCGAGAAAACTTAAATCACTCATGTAACGGCTCCAAATCATCTAGGAATACAAATTCAACCTCAGCATTTTAAGCTGGTTTGGACAAAAAACAATGTGATCAAAACAGCTATCAGTTTCAAAATATTTTTGAAATTAATAGCCGTTTTACGCAATGAATGCTTATCGGCTTTGGTGAATTGCAGTGAATAGCAAGAATCATCTATTGGCGTTATGACTCGTCTAACAAATTGTTGAGTACTGTTTTGTTGTGGGCAGAGAAATGAGCTAACTCAAAAATACTGAGTGAGATCAAAAGTCCTCCAAAATACCGTTGTCGCTCGTATGGTTTAATCTATTCCTTTGCTACATTTTATTAAGTCGAGCTTACTGTTTAGGGGAACGTATGGCGAGATTATTGATGCTGCTGATTGCTTTTAGCCTAGTACCACTGTCTTGTGGCTACGCAAAGGAACTTAAGTTTGCAGTAGTGCCTAAATTCTATAGTATTTTTTTTGACCAAAGCAAAACGGGTTGTGTTGACGCCGCCGCACAAATTAAAGGGGTTGAATGCATCTATCGGGGACCCGAATCAAGTAGTGTGAGATTGCAAGATCAAGTGATAAACCAGCTGATTGATGAAGGTGTGGATGGAATTGCCGTTGCGGTTACGCAATCTAAGTATCTTGCCGAAAATAGCTTAAAGAGGGCAAAGGAAGCCGGCATCCCCATTGTTACCTATGACTCAGACTTGGATGCTTCTATCGATGAAGATCCTAAAAATTTACGTTTGGCTTATATCGGCACCGACAATTTTGCACTAGGTCAGTCGTTAGGGGAGCAGCTTAAAAAGTTACGGCCCAATGGGGGAAGCCTCATCATGCAATCGGGCCGGCCCGATTCTCCAAATCTGAATTTAAGGTTGATGGGCGTGCGCTCCGCGTTATCTGGCAAAACCTACAATACCCCTCCAGGTGAATTGCTCAATAACGATTTGGGCTGGACTGAAGTACGCGAGCCTTTGTTTAATTTTGACCAACTTAGTCAAGCGGTTAAGCAAATGGAGTCCGTGATGAAAGGCAAGCCAGTCAAGGCCAATTCCTTCGTTGCCGTAGGCGGTTGGGCGCAAAATGATGCAACCCTCTACCGTGAAATGATGGCTCCCTATCAAGATAAAATTGATAACAAGGACATCGTCATTATTATTACCGACATCTCTCCAGAGCAATTAACTATGTTGAAAGACCGCCTTGCCCATATCAACATTGGTCAAAGTCCCTATGAAATGGGAAGGCAGGCCATTTTGACCTTATATAAAATTGTCACGAAACAAAAATACGACGACATTATTTACACACCAGTGACCTTTTGTACTCAACAGAACTATGAGACCTGCGAGAAACCTGCGGGAATGTAATTTCATAGAGGTTATGTTCTAGAAAACGTTTTAGAAAGTGCAGTCCCAAAGAAGTCACAAACAGATGTTTGCACAGTCTTTTATACCCATAAGTTGGTGATAAAAGAGCATTGGTCATCTGTTGCTGTATTAATTTGGAGTTACCCTATCAATATTCAAACGTGACAGTGGTTCAGATTTATCTAGTCTGGTTACGTGCGACCCTTACTATTTTGAGTTGGCTTCTAGCGAACGCGCTTTTGCCCCATTTCTTGTTTCGGCTCTTTAACTCAACCGAAAATTTCCACACCTGCTGTCATAAATATTCTTATCTATTTGCCTATGTATGGCCTTACCAGAAATCGGCTAACAATGTATGGGTATACAGTCGTATTAAAATTTAGGTGTTTCGGTATGATTTTTAGACAAAATCAGTGCGCACTAATTCCGTCCGCAATAAATAAAACTCTATAAAATCAGGTGAATATAGTAACTGAATTTTAGTTAATAGGTTTGGAAAACGCGCATGCGCGTTTTCCCAGATGGTGTATTCGTCAGAAAGCTGATAAGTTCTTTGCATACAGGTAGTTAACCGTGCGCGTTTTTACTGGTCCAACGAGGTAAACGCGCATGCGCACGAATAAAATGTTAAATGCCCAGAACAAGAATCGCTCTATGTCCACAGAAGGAATAATAGATGTCTAAGGATGAGATGATGAAGCATCCTGCTCCACTTTTGAAAGTAAGAGTATCAGACTTTGAAGCCGAACCATGGCTGGTAGCCATGTGTGCTGGTTATGAAAATGGGGAGTGGCGAGAAGAGCAGCTTATAGAGCATGCAATGGAATGGTTGCCGGAATTCTCTCTTAAATATAGCGAATGGAGTTCGCTTGGTGCTTCGAACGCTGTAAAACTCATCAGAAAAGCGGCCAAAGCTCTTTATAATACAGAAAAATTTAAAAGTCGGGGAGAATTTGGAGAGCTCTTTCTTCATATGATTCTCAGGCAAGTATTTGGCACTATCCCTGCGATTTGTAAAATGCACTACAAAGACTCTAGAAATGACACTGTAAAAGGCTTTGACTGTGTCCATGTTGTCGCAAAAGAAACCCAGTTAGAGCTATGGATTGGAGAAGTAAAATTTTATAAGGAGATTACATCTGCTATTAGAGATGTTGTTAAAGAACTTTATGAGCATACAGAAAGGGATTATTTGCGCGACGAATTTGTAGCAATCACTAATAAGATTGACGAAACATGGCCTCACTCAGAAAAGCTTAAAATGTTGCTTGATGAAAATACATCACTTGATGATATTTTTGATTCTGTCTGTATACCTGTTTTGCTAACTTATGATAGCGACGTAATTAATAGTCATACAAAAGTAACGGATGAATTTGAGGCTGAATTTAAGAGTGAAGTTCTAAATAATTGGGAGAAGTTTAAAGGCAAGAACCTACCTGATTGTATAAATATCAGATTGATATTGCTGCCTCTTAGGTCTAAGGAAGATATTCAGAAGAAATTACATGAGGAACTCCAAGCATGGAATTAAGTCTTCTGAAAAACAAGTTAAAAGATTCAGAGGTTATTGAGCGTGAATCATTTTTTATTGCTAAAGCGCTAGCCTCGATATATAACAATTCGGATTCACAATCCATTTCTAGGGCGCAAGAACTAGTGCTTAGAGCGATGGATAAATACGAATACTTTGGTGAGTCAAAACCGATTATAGATTCTCTAATTAGAGAGCTTGGGTTATTTCCATACTTAAATAAGGAAAATCTAAATTTACGAGATTTGCTCGCTGTAGAGGCTCATAAGGCTTCCATTGGTAATGAAGAAATCTATTTTCACGGTCCGCAAGCAGAAGTTTATTACAAACTATTGACTGGGCAGAGTGTAGTGCTGAGTGCTCCTACTAGCTTTGGTAAAAGCTTGATAGTCGATGCACTGATTGCCAGCGAAAAATTCAGAAATATTGTGATAGTTGTCCCTACAATATCGCTAATAGATGAGACACGTAGAAGATTAGCTAAGTTCAGCCCCGAATATAAAATCATTACTCATTCCCTACTGTCTAAAGCAGATAAAAATATATTTGTTTTAACTCAAGAACGTGTTTTAGAAGTGGATTTCATTGGTGACGTTGATTTTTTTGTGATTGATGAATTTTACAAACTAAGTCCTTGGGCAGATAGCGGTAATAGGTGTTCATTGTTAAATGAAGCATTTTACCGTTTGTATAAAAAATGCTCACACTTTTATATGTTGGGGCCAAACATACAAGGTGTAGCTGGCGATTTTATTGAAAATGTACGATTTGAGTTTATTAAATTCAGCTTTAGCACGGTGGTTACTGAATTCCATGACCTGACTTCTGATGAAAAAGAGGATGTTCTAGTTGATTTATGTGGGTCAATAAGTGGCCAAACAATTGTTTTTTGCAGCTCGCCTGCAAGGGCGAATTCTGCGGCCGAGCTAATTGCTAGTAATGTTGATTTTGAGGGGCAAGAAGATGCACTTAAGCTAGCAGACTGGCTAGCGGACAATTACCATGAAGAATGGATATTAACAAACGCTCTAAGATGTGGAGTTGGGATCCATCACGCTAGAATTCCACGAGGTGTATCTCAATATATAGTTGATCTATTTAATGCCGGAAAGATCAAGTTTTTGGTATGTACGTCAACGTTAATCGAAGGTGTAAATACTGCTACAAAAAATATCGTGTGTTACGACAATAAAATCAATAGGACTAATATTGACTATTTTACATTCAACAACATTGCCGGTCGAAGTGGCAGAATGTTTAAGCACTTTATTGGTCATGTGTATTTGCTAGCCCCTCCACCGACTGAACAGTTACCATATGTAGATATACCCGTTTATACTCAGGGGCCCGACACACCAGAATCATTACTGGTAAATATGGATGAGACTGATCTTACTCCACAATCTAGAGATCGAATTAAGCCAATCATAGATCAAACTGATTTATCCTTAAGTACAATTAGAGGCAACAAAACGGTTGAACCAAGCCAACAAATTAATTTCGCAAAATTGCTGAACAAGAATTATGAAGCTTGGATTCCCCAACTATTGTGGAAAGGATACCCTAGCTATGACCAATTGAAATTTCTATGTGCGTTGATTTGGGATTGCTTTGATGGTGCCAAGATAGGCAATCGAAGTGTTTTTTCAGCCTCTCAGCTTGCATTTAAAGTTAGTGAGCTTTCTGAGCGAAAACCAATATATTTACTGATCGATGAAGCGCTTGCATATCGCCCTGATGAAAACGTCGACGCGGTCATTAGTAGAATATTGGATTTTAGACGACTCTGGGCCAATTTTCATTTCCCCCGGTTACTTCGAACAATAGAATCAATTGTAAATAGTGTCCAGCAAGCAAAAGGGGCTAGTTTTTTTTGTGATTACAGTGCTTACTCTATTATGGTTGAGAATTATTTTTATGATTCATCACTTGTTGCACTGGAGGAATATGGTCTTCCTCTTGAGGTGTCTTCTAAATTTGAAAAGATACTATCTTTTGATGGCGACTTAGATAAATCATTAGCGGCATTAAAAGGTATCAATGAATTAGAGGGAGTGACCGAAGTTGATCAGAGCTTCGTTGCACGAGCACAGATTGGCATTTAACAAGCGCATGTTGTCTCACTGGTTTTCCGCTGCGCTCCCAACCAGCCGCAAATGCGGGCGTTATGTTCTAGAGGAAATATGGGATTAAAAAGGATTAATCACTACGTTGAAGTTCTACCCAAAATGTTTGTCGGGTGGCGGATGGGTGAAGACCTCGAAACATTGTCTGAGCTGCCCAATGGTGTCTTGTGTATTAACTTACTCGATGGAACAGTTTCCCACTCGATTGTTGGTGAGCTAGAACTGTATATTTCCAATGAGCTATCAGCGTGGTTTAGAAGCGAATCTATAAAGGAAAATATCGACTTATCAAAGTTATTGAAAGCTTGTTTAACAGTTGAAGTAGATACGGATAAAGTAAAAACCATTAAAAAACGTGTAGTGTTGTTTAATTTTGACTGCACAGCGCATGTGGCAACAGTGAATAAGGTCTATGAAAGTAGATTCTCGGAAGTAACTAGGTGGCATACGAGGCTACGAACATAACAAGGCGTTTAAGGCGGATTCACAACGCTTGGCGATCTCAGTTCAAGTTAAATTTAGTGTTTAAGGTACAATGGTTTAGGTTTAGTGGTTGGCGTTGTTCACCACTTAACGCGGCGTTAGCCCTAGTTTTGAATTAAGAACTGTTTTTATCAAGGAGCATTAAAATGGAAAACAAGCAATCTTCACCAGATTTTCGTTTTAAGCCTTTTATTTATGGATTTGCGTTTGGTGTGGCCATAATGGCTGTTGCTTGGTATATCGTTTAGCTTACCTCGCTATAAATTAACTTTTAATGGTGGCTAACAAGCGCCATCAAAAACGCGCCCTTTGCTCGCGCTAAGGTTAAGGAGTTAAACATGAGTCTAGAATGTCAAATTCTGCTTGATGCTGGGTTAAGTGATAGTACAGCGAAATATTATATTTCGGACAACGGGCGAGATTTTGTTATTGAAGTCGCGCAGAATGAAAAGCTTATCGAAGCTCTGGATACTATAAATTTAAAGGGATTGGCCACAACAATTCCGTTAGCTCAACGTGCCGTTAATAGCACCGGTACGCCAGAGCTAAAAGTCCAAGATTTTAAAATCTATCCAGCGCCAAGAAACAAAACTGTACGCAATGGTATTCATAGTTACGTTTTTATTTATGCGCCAAAGCAGCCCTAACAAGCGCCTTAAACATTGCGGCCGCTGGACTCGCAACAAGTTGCTCCCCGTTTAGGTGTGCGTTATCTCAATAGAAGTTTTAATCCGAAATTAGGAAATAATAGTCAGGAATCTAACTCTCTTTTGTCCCTTTGCTTTTTACGTATATATCGCAAATGGGTAGTTAAAATTGGCATTGGGGCACCAGTGACCGTTGGCGACATGGATGTCGCCGTCGAGCCTATAGGGATATATTCACGGCGAGTCACTGGGGAAACAATGACAATAAACTCCATAAATAGATAAAAAGATTAATCGCTTCTGTCTCAAAGCATGCTGCGTATCATCGAGCAAATACCATTGTTCAACTTCCAATGTTTTATAAGTCTTTATTACCTCAGCACCTTACTTAAAAAGCTTTGGGTTCTGGCTTCTTTGGGGCGGGTGAATAATTCCTCGGGGACATTGGACTCCACCACATAGCCGCCATCCATAAAGATGACTCTGTCGGAAACATCGCGTGCAAAGCCCATTTCGTGGGTCACAATCACCATGGTCATGCCTTTTTGCGCTAAGTCCTTCATTACATCCAGTACATCGCCGACCATTTCAGGATCGAGTGCCGAGGTGGGCTCATCGAATAGCATCAGATCCGGCTCCATCGCCAGCGCGCGGGTAATGGCAACCCTTTGTTTTTGTCCACCCGAGAGACTCGAAGGATAGGAATTGGCTTTATCCTGCAAACCCACTTGAGTAAGCAGCGCCAGCGCCTTGTTATCGGCTTCGGCTTGGGTCATTAACTTTAGGCTCACTGGTGCTAAGGTAATGTTTTGCAATACGGTTTTATGAGGGAATAGGTTGAAGTTTTGGAACACCATGCCCACTTTTTGCCGCAATTTATCGACACAGGCATCCTTGGCGGTAATGGATTGCCCTTCGATTTCAATATCCCCTTGGGTGGGTTTTTCTAACAGATTGATGCAACGTAAAAAGGTGCTTTTACCGCTGCCGCTGGGGCCGATAACACTGACCACTTCGCCTTGGCGAATATGTTCGTTGATGCCCTTAAGGACCTTATTATCGCCGTAACTTTTGTGTAGGTTGGTTATGTTAATCACTTTGCTTCAACCTCTTTTCGAATTTCGACAGCATAAATGTGAAGCTGTAGGTCAGGAACAGGTAAATCAGTGCACAGGTAAAGAGTGGGATACTGTCTTCAAAGGTGCGGCTACGGATAATCTCGCCCGCCCGCATTAAATCCACGCCGCCAATAAAGCCAATGACCGCGGTTTCTTTGAGTAGCACAATAAACTCATTGCCTAACGCGGGCAGAATATTCTTAATCGCCTGCGGCAGAATAATCAGCTTCATGGTCATCGCCTGCGACAGGCCGAGCGAGCGTGCCGCTTCGGTTTGACCCTTATCAACGGCTTGGATCCCTGCGCGAATAATCTCAGAGATATATGCGCCGCTGTTTAAACCAAAGGCGATAATGGCGGCAGTAATTTTATCGACATCGAGCGCTGCCAGCACGATGAAGTAAAGGATCACTAACTGCACCACCACAGGCGTGCCGCGGATGACGCCAACATAGAGTTCAGCGGGGAAGCGGATATACCACTTAGATGACATCTTCATCAGTGTGGTACCCACGCCTAATACTGCGCCTAATAACATGGCGAAGAAGGTCACAATCAAGGTGACTTTTAAGCCATTTAAAATCAGCAGTATGCCTATCATGCCGTCGTCGCCAATCGGGCTAAACAACGAAGTATTGATTGCTTCTAACATAGGGATCACTTGATATGGGCTGAAACGAGTGCCTGATACTGGCCGCTTGCTTTCAAGTTTTTCAGTGTGTTGTTAATGCTGGTGAGGAGTTCTGGTTGCTGCTTCGACACCGCAAAACCATAAAACTCAGGGGGAAAATCCAGCTTGATCAGTTTGAGATCGGGGTTTTTCGCCAGATAGTTCGCCGCAGGCTCGCTGTCGAATAGCACTAAGTCGACTTTGCCATTCTTCAGTTCCATGATGGCTTCAAAACCTGTATTAAAAGCCGTGACATTTTGGGTGTACTTTTTAGACATCATATCGGCGGTTGAGCCGAGCTGCACCGCAAAGTGTTTGTCTTTAATGTCATCAAGGGTATGAATTGTGTCGTTATCTTTATTCACGAGCAGCACTTGAGTCGCCTCGTAGTAGGGCTCCGAAAAGTTAACACTGGCCTGCCGCTCTGGGGTGATGGTCATGCCCGAGGCGATAAAATCAATCTTGCCAGAGTTTAACGCAACGATCAGTGAATCAAATTTCATGTTTTCGACTTTAAGCGTCTTGCCGGCATCTTTAGCGATTTGCTTGGCAAGCTCAATGTCGAAGCCTTTGATTTCGTCGCCACTTTGTCCGCCTACGTATTCAAAGGGCGGGAATGCCGCATTGGTACCGACGACTAAAACATCGTTGCTTTTCCCACATCCAGCTAACAACAAGGTGGCAGTCAGCGCTAGGCCGCCTAATAACATGGATTTTTTCATTTAAGACTCTCTTTTGAATGACTCGCAATGTGGCGACTATAGGGATATGCAGTATAGGTGTCAATAATTATGCTTTAAATTTGATTAAAAATTCAATTTAAGAAGTGGGTAATTTATAAGGGGAAGCTTATGGCTACAGGCTTAGGCTGGGTTGATATCAATACGTTTTTAAAGCGTTAGCGAATTGTTTAGGATGACCGTGGATAGCAATTTGGCGGTGTAAACTTGTGCACAAGACGGCAACTTTTATTCATTTTTTAGGCGGCGATGAAATTTTATGAGCTATTTCCAACAAAAATCGTAAAAACTTCATTAAATTATGCGCGTTAATCTAATCTTAATGCAGGAACAAATAGCAATTTATGGAGCGAAATGTGAGATACCTAACTCTGGCACCTGCGGCACTCCTTTTAGGTTTAGTAACTTCAGTCAGTGCAGAAGAATCTACCCAGTGGCATTACACCATGGGGATACACGATTTTATTGTGGAACAGGAGAGTTCACATACCTTTGGCTTTAACGGCAACATCATGATTGAACATACCACGGCATCGAATATTTACCTGTCCGCCAAGCTGGATATGTTTATCGACATCGATACCGACGATCTCGACCCCGATCATATTCCCGTGTGGTTTAAATCGGACTATGTGGCCTCGGGTGAGTTCTACCATATCGATCCTCGCTTCTTTTTTGGTTGGCAGGTCGACTTGCAGGGTAAACGTAACACTGTGAGTTCTATCGAAAAGCAAGCCAAGTTATTCCCTGGATTAACCGCCAATTATCAAGGCCAAGAATCGCAGGCGCAGTTAAAGGCGGGCGCGGGCTATTACTATTTAGAAATCGATGACGATGTGCCTCGCACCCGTGGTTACGATCGGGGTGACTTTGGCAATGGCACGTTTGCTTACACCTTAATGGGCAGCTTTGGTTTTGATATCACGCCCAAGTTAAAGATGAATTTTGCCGCGCAAAACTGGAATGACGGTGATAAATGGCTTGAAAATCAATATCGCTTCAGCATGAGTTACGATACGGATTATTGGGAGAAGGGCAGCCAGTGGTTACTGTATGTGGAGCATACCGAATACAATCTAGACCACTATGCCAAGGAGAGTGTGCACTCACCTAACTACTTGCCCATTCTGCCTTGGGATAACGATACCTTAGTGCGCTTTAGCTTAGTCGTGCCTTGGTAGTTATTACTTTTGGGTTAAGTGTTTCTCCACTAACGCAATCATTGCCTTTGCCGCAAAGGACAATACCTGTTCTTTGCGCCAGAACAGCGATAACTCCCAGCGCAGTTCATCGCTCGCCAATGGAATATTCACCACCCCAGACACACTGTAACGCCGCGCGATAGAGCGCGGCAGTATCATCACGCCAGTGCCCGCCGCCACGAGGGCAATCCCGAAGTCGGCTTGGCTGACTCGAGTGATGTTTTTAGGGGTAAATCCGGCGTGCTGGCAAGCGGTTAACACCAGTTGATACAAGGTATACTCGGACTCAAACATTACTTGCGGCTCGTCGACTAAGTCGTGGATTGACAGCATTGGCCGCGAGGTGAGGGGATTCTCCTTGGGCAGCACCACCACCATAGGATCGTTAAACACCCGAATGCCGTGGTAACCATCGTCGAGGTTGATAATCCCGGTTGCCAGTTCGATTTCACCCTTTTGAATGGCTAGTGTTTGCTCGACGCCACCGCGCACCAGCAGGTGCATATCTATTTGCGGATATTGCTGGCGATACTTGGCAATTATAGGAGCAAAAATCTCAGCACTGCCAAGCGGCGCGAGACCGAGTTTTAATTCGCCTGCAGTTAAACTGCGCTGGGCACTGAGTTCGGCCAACATGCGTTGTCGGCCAGCGAGTAACTCCTTGCCATGGCGATAGACCACTTCTCCCGCTTGGGTGAGCTTAACTTGCGTGCCACGTTTGCCGCGCTCGAGTAGCACGAGATCGAGTTCTTCCTCTAATTGGCGCAGCGCCTTGGAAAGGGCGGGTTGGGTGAGGTGAACTTTTTCGCTGGCCTTACCAAAACCGCCGGCATCGATGATCTCGATAAAATAACGCAGCACTTTAAGATCCATTATCTTCCCTATAATACATTCTTAAAATTCATGGATTACATTCTTAATATTCATTTTTTTTATCAAATAGGCAAGCCTAAAATAATCCCATAGCAACTTTAGTGTAAATCGAGAAACCGCATGTCTTTCCTACAAGCCGCAATACGTCGATGCCGTCATGGGGCTTTATTGTTAACTCAAATTGGCCTCTTTTGTTTATTGTCTTTCGCCTGCCATTGGTTTGCGACTTGGGCGCATTCACCTGTGCCTGGTAGTGTGCTGGGTCTAGGTATCTTACTGATTTTACTTGCGACTAAGTTAATCCCTGAAAACGCTGTGCAGCTTGGTGCCGCTTGGCTGATAGGTGAGTTGCTGCTGTTTTTTATCCCGCCAGTGATCTCTGTGATCAAGTACGAAGGCCTGTTTGAACAATATGGGGTGAATATTCTCTTCACCTTAGTCATGGGCAGTGTGTGCGTGATGGTGGGCACAGGATTTGTGGTTGACCGAGTATTTCGTTTCGAGCGTCAACTCAATATCAAAAAGCATGCACGTCGCCATGCTAAGGCCGCCTAATGTCGAGCCTTAACTTAAACCCTTCGGCTGTTTCTGAGTTGCTGTTTTCGCAGACGGGATTGGCGCTTATCAGCTTGTTATTAACGCTGTTCTGTTACTTTGCGGCCAAGCGTTTATACAGGCTCCACCGTGTGTGGTGGTTGGCGCCGATTGTGCTCGCGCCTGTGGTGATAACGCTCTTAGTGTTTAATCTCGATATTCCACTGCCCACTTATTTTGAATATACCCATTGGTTAATGGCGATGTTAGCGCCAGCGACGATCGCATTTGCTTTACCGATTTATCGGGAGCGTAAACTTATTCGCCAATATCCGTTGACCATTGCCCTTGGGGTGATAGCGGGACTGTTGCTGGGCATGATTTCCAGCTGGCTGTTAGTGAAATTTGTGCCGCTGCCGGTGGAGCTATCTAAGAGCTTGTTGGTGCGTTCGGTATCCACGCCCTTTGCGATGGAGGCCACAAGCGCCTTTGGCGGAGTGCCAGAACTGACCGCCATGATGGTGCTCATCACCGGCATTATCGGCATGTTAGTGTGCGAGCCGCTGTTCAAGCTGATGCACATTCGTACGTCTTTAGGTAAAGGCGTAGCCTTGGGTGCCTCGGCCCACGGTGCGGGCGCTGCTAAAGCCAGTGAGTTAGGTCAGCAAGAGGGGGTTATTGCCAGTTTAACCATGATTTTTATCGGGATTGTCATGGTGCTGGGCGCGCCCGTATTTGCAGTGATCTTCAGTTAATGTTCGAGAGTGGTGTGCTGAGTTTGCGTTAATCCTCTCCACCTTATTGCTATTTTGTTTGTTTAAATGATGTTGTTTTGCCTCTTAGGGCGCTAACCTCTGCTGGGTTATGCGCCCATTTTTTTAGCTGGCGGCGAATGTAAAATAGAATGATAACGAAATCGAATAGGGATATAGGATGGACAAGCAAACACGGGTATCGAATGTGACATTGAGACCCATAGGACAAGACGATTTGGAGTTGATCTTCACCCATCAGCAGGATCCGATAGCATCCCAACTGGCACAGTTTCCCTCGCGGGATCGTGAGGCGTTTTACCTTCATTGGCAGCAAAATATCCTCGGGCAGGCATCGGTGCTGGCACGGGGGATAGAAGTCGATGGCTTGCTCGTTGGCAATATCGGCCATTGGCATATGGATGGTCAGGCGATGATTGGCTACTGGATTGACCGTGCATTTTGGGGACGTGGGGTAGCAACCCTAACCTTAAGCGCGTTTTTACCTTTAGTGACCTCAAAGCCGCTCTTTGCCCATGTGGCTCAGCATAATCTTGCGTCCCAGCGGGTGTTACTGCGCCACGGATTTGTAAAGACGGACAGACTCATTCAAGAAGAGGATGATGCGGCGCCCTTGTTTGAGTTTGTACTGGCCTGATGCTAAACAGTCACGCTAGCCAATAGTTTAAAACGCTTTTCCTGTGGCTTTGGTTTATTTTTAGGAGAACATTATTTAAGAAATCTATTTAGATATACGTGTTTTATCGTAAATTTAGATTTATCAACCCGACTTTAGTCTAGTACCTGATGGCTTGACCTCATTGGCTAACTCAATGAAACTCTCCATTTAATCACCTCCTACTAAAGTATGGATAATTAAATAATGTTTATTTTCTTCTTATGTCTTGCGCTCTTAGTGCTGGCATACAAGTTTTATAGCCCGTTTGTTGAGCGCCAAGCGGGGATTGATCCTAAAGCGCAAACACCCCAAGCAAGATTCGAAGATGGCGTGGACTATGTGCCCGTTCACCCAGCCAAAGCGTTTTTGATCCAATTCTTAAACGTTGCCGGGGTTGGGCCGATCTTTGGTCCTATCCTAGGGGCTTTATATGGCCCAGTGGCCTTACTCTGGATTGTGTTAGGTAACATTATTGGCGGCGCGGTACACGACTATTTCTCTGGCGTGTTAAGCATTAAAGAAGATGGTAAGAGCCTGCCAGAAATCGCCGGTCATTACTTTAATGTCTACTTTAAAGGCGTGATGCTGCTATTTACTGCGATGTTACTGTTCTTCGTGGGCGTGGTGTTTATCATGAGCCCTGCGGGCCTGTTAAGTAACCTCGACTATTTTAAAGACACCATTTTTGGCAATAACACCTTCTGGGTGTTGGTGATTTTGGCTTATTACTTCTTAGCCACTATGCTGCCAATCGATAAGATCATCACTAAGCTATATCCTGCTTTTGGTCTGTTGATGATCGTTATGACCACCTCGATTGCGGTTGCTCTACTTATCAGCGCGCCACAGTTACCCGAGATGGGCGATGTGTTCGCTTACTTCAACCACAGCCATTACAACAATGAGTTACTCGAGCCAAACCCAGACGGTTTACCGATTTGGCCATTGCTGTTTGTGACTATTACCTGTGGTGCTATCAGCGGTTTCCACTCGACTCAAGCACCTATCATGGCGCGCTGCCTGACTAACGAGAAATACGTTCGCCCCGTTTACTATGGCGCTATGGTGGCTGAAGGTGTAGTGGCTTGTGTGTGGGCGACTGCGGGGATTGCGGCCTTCCCTGGTGGTTATGTTGAGCTTAAGAGCTTACTCGACCAAGGTGGTCCAGGCCTAGTGGTTAACCAAGTGGCGACTAGCTATCTTGGCGTATTAGGCGGTGTGATGGCGATTATTGCAGTGGCTGTATTCCCTATTACATCGGGTGATACTGCGTTTAGATCGCTACGTCTCACTATTATCGACGCCTTTAATATCCCACAGAGTATGCGTAACCGTTTACTGGTGGCGGCGCCTATCCTGACTATCGCTTACTTTATGACTAAGATCGACTTCTCCTTGATCTGGCGTTATTTCGCTTTCTCAAACATGCTGTTATCGACAAGCGTGCTGTGGTTGGCGACTAAGTACCTGTTCGATAGAGGCAGCTTCCATTGGATCGTGAGCTTGCCAGCGATTGCCGGAACCTGTGTGACCATCTCTTACATCATGACGGCGGGTATTGGTTTAGGCTTACCTCAGTCACTGAGTCAACCAGTGGGGATTGCGGTCGGTGTGGTGTGTTTAGTGGCCTTGATTATTGCCCATAACAAACGCAAAACAGTGCTGGATACAAACTCTTAACCTCATTGGTTTTGTGACTGCTAAGGGCTGCATTTTGCAGCCCTTTTTAATACTATTTTCATAAACTGGCGTCAGTATTGAATATTGTCACTGTGACATATTCCATTGCGTCGAAATTATGTTAGATTCTGGCGAACTGATGGAGATAGAGGTATGGTTATCACTGTCATCAACAGTTCTCCACAGGGCAGTCACTGCAATATTGCTTACTTTTGCAGAGAAGTGTCAGGAAGTTACACCAAATCAGAGTCTGCTTATGCAACCCAATTTATTTCCCGAACAAAGACATTTTAATCGTGAGCCGATGGTGATGCCGTCGGTGGAAGCTCAGTCTACCCGTAGCCGTTTACAACGCATGATGGGCAGTGTGCTACTCACTTGCAGCGTGTTGTTAAGCTTATCTGCTTGTGCAGCGGGTAAGGCGAGCGCACCGCAGGAAGAAGAGTTTAGCTACGCTTGGTTGAAAGGCTATGCCCATACGCTGGCGACTGAGTCCTATGTGAGCCATAAGGGCGAGTTGCCAAAAAGCTTACAGGGCATGAGCTGGGATGATTACCAGCAGTTCCATTTCAAGAAAAAAGCCGCCCTGTGGCGTGAGGATGATTCGGAGTTTCGCGCCGAGTTATTCCACTTAGGCCTGTACTTCGATACGCCTGTGCATATTTACCAATTGGAAAATGGTAAGGCAAAGCTTATCGAATATTCGTCTTCCATGTTCGATTACGGTAAATCCAAGGTGAAGGGTAGCCAGCTACCGAAAGACCTAGGCTTTGCTGGATTTAGAATGCAGTTCAACACCGACTGGCAGCGTGACGTGGTCGCCTTCTTAGGTGCCAGCTACTTCCGCGCCGTAGGTCAAGAAATGCAATATGGTCTATCTGCCCGTGGTTTAGCGGTAGACACTGCGCTGCCTAAACCTGAAGAATTCCCTATGTTTACCCGCTTCTGGTTAGAGAAACCACAACCGGGTTCTAATATTGCGACTGTGTACGCTCTGTTAGATTCACCAAGTGTAACAGGGGCTTACCGTTTCGATATCGAGCCGGGTGAACGTTTAAAAATGAAGGTCGATGCGGCGATTTACCCGCGTAAGGCTATCGAACGTTTAGGCGTTGCGCCACTAACCAGTATGTACATGGTGGGTGAAAACGATCGCCGTACCGGTTACGACTGGCGCCAAGAGATCCACGATTCAGACGGTCTTGCCATGCACACGGGTAACGGTGAGTGGATTTGGCGTCCGCTGGGCAACCCAAGCAACCTGCGTTTCAATGCCTATAGCGATGAGAATCCAAAGGGCTTTGGTTTAATGCAGCGCGACCGTAATTTCGACCATTATCAAGATGATGGTGTGTTCTACGAGAAGCGCCCAAGCCTGTGGATTGAGCCAACGGGTAACTGGGGTAAAGGTTCGGTGCAGTTAGTGGAAATTCCAACACTGGATGAAACCTTTGACAATATCGTGGCGTTTTGGAACCCGGCAGAGCCCATTCAGCCAGGTCAAGAGTTACTCTACAGCTACAACATGTACTGGGGCGGTATTCCACCCGTGCAGTCACCCCGTGCTCGTGTAGTCGATACCTTTACCGGTATTGGTGGTGTGGTTGGTCAAAAGCGTAAGTACTATAGCAAGCGCTTTGTGATTGATTTTGCTGGTGGTTCATTACCTATGCTGGGTAAAGATACCCAAGTGAAAGCGGTGATTTCGACCTCTCAAGGTCGTGTTGAAATTGAATCTGCTCGCCCACAACATGCGATCAACGGTTACCGCGCTATGTTTGACCTAGTGCCACCAGAAGACAGCGTTGAGCCGATTAACCTCAGAGTTTACTTAGAGGTAGATGGTCAACCGTTAACTGAGACTTGGATGTACCAATGGACACCACCACCAGTGAACGAGCGTGAGTTGCATAACGCCGGTCATCTGCAGTAAGCCGTGACTCAGTTTTAAATCTTAAAACGCCAGCCCTGTGCTGGCGTTTTTGTTTTGGCTTTAGCTACTTTTTACCCAGTGTGGGGTTTATACAGTTTGATAGACTAAGACTAGATTATCTAAAAAATGCCCCAGCAACTGATTCATCCGAGTCGTTGATTGCTCCTGGATGAACTTAGGGCTTTGAATGTATGCCATGGTCTGCGTACTGGAAAAAGCCTGTTCTTGGGCAATGAGTGGCGTCAATTGACTACTGATAAATTCAAGATGGCATTGGAATCCATAAACTAAATTTGTGTAACGTACAATTTGCCGTGGGCAAGCTTCACTGGTGGCGAGTACTTCGCTATTGGGAGTGAGGCCTGGCATGTCGTTATGCCAGTGGCCGACTATTTCGGTTGTCGAAAATGTCTTAAGGTTAATATCATTTTTACCTGCTGCCGTTAGCTCTATGGGGAAATAACCAATCTCGGTATGTGGGCTCTTTTGATAACGGGCGCCTAATGCTTCGCCAATTAATTGTGCGCCAAGGCAAACCCCCACAACGGCTTTATTTGTTTGAATAGCTTGCCTGATAAGTCTTTGTTCTGCTTGACTATCAAAATATGGACAATCGCTTTGGCATGTGGCGGGAGACTGAGGGCCTCCGAGGATAATTAACAGATCAAAACCATCAGTATCTTCGGGGAGGGCTTCACCTAAATAGACTCTGCTAAAGCTCATTTTGTAGTTTTTGCTGGCGGCCCAATCACTAAAATATCCTAGACCTTCATAGCTTTCATGAATAATGCAATGAATCTGCATTGAGTTTTCCTGTGTCTTTTATGGGATAACGCTATGCTACAATCCTTTTATTTGGCTGAATAAAGTCATATGGACAAATAATGATGCTAAGCCGCCAAACTGATTCGATTAACGCTATTATTGAGCAAGCGCCTAATATGCCTTGCTTTGTAAAAACGATTGAGATGCAGAAAGGGTATGTGGATGTTTTACACGAGCACTGTTGGCATCAGCTTATTTTTCCGCTTCAAGGCCTGTTACAGACAGAGGCAAATGGGTCACTATTTCTAGTTCCCCATACCACTGCGCTTTTTGTGCCAGCAGGGGTGATACATGAGTCTGTTGCGATTACTGATACCTGCTTTATTGGTGTCTATCTGAACCCTATGTATGGTCGAGATTATGGCGCCACGATTAAACCAGTTGCTATGAGTACTTTCCTAAGGGAGTTAGTGTTAACGATCAGAAAACAATGTATTTTTAACACTCCAATGAATGTTGATCCAATACTGCTGGCGGCAATACAGCGTTTACTTGAGGTGTTATACGATCAAATTAATAGTGCTGGGGAACAGACTTTTAAGCTACTGATACCACAAGATAGGCGCCTAAAATTGATTTTTGAGCACTTAACTCAAACGCCTGCTCTAGATTTATCTTTAGTGAAATGGGGTGAGATGGTTGGGGCATCGGAGCGAACATTGTCGAGGTTATTCGTGAGGGAGTTTGGTTCTTCCTTCGTATTATGGCGTCAACATTTGCGGCTGATCTATTCGCTATCACTATTGGCTACTGACCTATCAATACAGAATGTGGCCCACCAAATTGGTTATCAAAATGACTCATCCTATATCAAAGCCTTCAAGGAGCGTTTTGGGGTGACGCCACAGCGATTTCGATTAGGCGATCATGGGATATAACCTTGTGACGATTTATGGTGACGAACACTCTATTTAATCGATACTTCTTACATTAAATCAGTCCGTTGTATCTTTTTGCGGCCCAGATATTCATTAGGGCCGAATAAAATCAAGCCTGTGCTAATTGCAAGCATGCAACTGAGTTATTGAGGACTGATTCACTTTTTGCAAATCTAAATAATTTTTCACTGTCAAAGAGGCCTACCTAAGGCGTAATCTGTGGCGTCCTCGTTATAGGTTAGCGATTCATGTTTGAGATATTGACTTCTATCGGCCTGGGTTGGTCGGTAGCTTTAGTGCTGGCGGTGTTATTTGTGCTGGCCTACGAATTTATCAATGGTTTCCACGATACCGCCAATGCTGTTGCCACAGTCATCTACACCAAGGCAATGCCTGCCAACCTCGCGGTGATTTCTTCAGCCCTGTTCAACTTTGCCGGAGTGCTACTCGGTGGACTTGGCGTGGCCTATGCCATAGTGCATCTCTTGCCCGTCGATTCTTTACTGGGAATGGACTCCACCCAAGGGTTGTTGATGGTGTTCTCGCTACTCTTCTCGGCCATTATTTGGAACTTAGGCACCTGGTATTTTGGCATTCCAGCCTCCAGTTCCCATACCCTGATTGGCTCGATTATGGGGGTTGGTGGCGCATTCGCTTGGATACACAATGAACCTGTACTGCACGGCATTAATCTCACCAAAGCCACGCAAATTATGCTGTCGTTGATCATTTCGCCCACGCTGGGGTTTGTGCTGGCGGGGATACTGTTATTGCTAATGAAGTTTGTGTGGCAAAAGCACAAGATCCACCGCACCCCCGATGAACAATTTCAGATTAATGGCAAACGCCATCCGCCGTTCTGGGCGCGCGTCAGTTTGATAGCCTCGGCCATGGGGGTGAGCTTCGCCCACGGTTCTAACGATGGCCAAAAAGGCATTGGTTTAGTGATGCTGGTGCTGATCTGTATGGCGCCAGCGTATTTTGCCCTCGACATGAGTAGCCAATCCTATGATTTAGAAAGAACACAGGATGCTAACCGCCGTATTATGGCTATCTACAGTCGCAATCAAGCTGTGATTAGCGATCTGGTGGATGTTAAAGCACAAGTGAATGTGACTGACACTTTACTGAGCCACTGCTCGGCACAAACCGTGTTACCGGCCATGTCGCTACTCGATCGCCGTTTAGATAAGGCCAGCAGTTTTCAAGAGATGACTGTCGAAGAACGTCGTGAAGTGCGTCGCCTGCTGCTGTGTATCGATGATACTGCGCGCAAAGTGGCAAAATTAGACTTACCCGCCAAGGAGTTAACATCACTCAATAAATGGCGTAAGGACCTAACTAAGTCAACCGAATACGCGCCTTTGTGGGTGATAGTGGCCATTGCGACGGCTTTGGGCTGTG
Organism: Shewanella sp. 10B; assembly: GCF_023475885.1. Taxonomy (NCBI): domain Bacteria; kingdom Pseudomonadati; phylum Pseudomonadota; class Gammaproteobacteria; order Alteromonadales; family Shewanellaceae; genus Shewanella; species Shewanella sp. 10B. The sequence continues at coordinate 437,595 of NZ_JAMDJO010000002.1, read as the reverse complement.
GCACCTTAGTGGGTTGGCGCCGCATTGTTTATACGGTCGGCGAGAAGATAGGCTCCTCGGGGATGACCTACAGCCAAGGGATTGCGGCACAGGTGACGGCGGCGGCATCGATTGGGATTGCTAGCGTGACGGGGATGCCGGTTTCAACCACCCATATTCTGTCTTCGGCGGTGGCGGGCACTATGGTGGCTAATCGCTCAGGCTTACAAAGCCAAACCATTAAGCAGATTTTATTGGCTTGGGTACTGACACTGCCGATTACCATGCTCTTATCGGCCTTGGTGTTTATCTTGGCTAACGTGCTCTGGGGTTAAGCTCAATACCCTTTACCAGGTCAGTTGCATCTGCGCTGTGGATTGTACCAAGGCCTTATGCAACTGAATCGTCGGTAAGCTGACCTCATCGGCCAGTTGTTGCTGTAACTGCTGGTATAAACGTACCGCTAATTCAGGCGCGGTCTGGTTATCGGGCGTATGGATAAACAGATAGGGCTCGCGACCCTCTTTTATCCACAGCGCGAGTTGCCGTAGCCAATTGTTAAAAAAGCTATCGTTATTCTTCACCTGCAATCTATCGTTGCTCGCCGCTAAGGCTTCAATCGTGCCATCCGTTTGGCCAATAAAGCGCACCACGGGCGTATGGGCGGTCGCGATAGCGTGGACGGGCACCTGAGGTTTTTTCTTATGGGCATCGATAATCGCCTCGTTGGCGGGCGGCAGGGCAAATAGCGGCCGACTGTCCATTATAATGCGATTGACTTGTCTGTCCATCAGCAGACGATTTAGCGCGCGCTCGGCGTCTCCCTTGGCAAAAAAGGCTAAATGGCGAACCTCTACGCCATAGCTTAAACCTTGCGGTAACAGATCAAAAAAACGTGCTAATGCGGGCAACTGTTCTGGCCCGAAGGCGGCGGGGAGCTGAATTTTCCACAAACCGGTTTTTTCGACCAAGGGTGACATCACTTGGAAGAAAGCCAGTAACTCCTGCTGACAATCCTGCAACTGTCTTTGATGGGTGATGGTCTGTGGCAGTTTGAAGGTAAAGCGAAAATCAACTGGGGTGGCACTGTGCCAATTCATCACGGTTTGCGCATTTGGCGTCGCGTAAAAGCTGGTGTTACCTTCCACTGTGTTGAAGATACTGGCATAGCGAGCAAGTCTGTCAGCCTGTTTAGTGCTTGAACCATAAACACTTTCTTGCCAGTGGTTATGTGACCACATGGCAAGCCCGAGACGTAAATGCCGCGGGCTATGGGAAGGGGACTTGAGTGACGCCAAAAATGCTCCTAGTTAAACTTATTGCCTGATATTCAATGGATAAATCAGCGTTGTGAGCTTATCATCGCCGTTTTATGTGAGTATTGTGCTCAAATCCCTTTATATAGGTCAAATCGCTTTTACCCTCAACTTACAGTGCTTAGCTTAGTGATTAAGCCTGCGTGGAACTGTCATAATAATTAACCTACTCTAATAGTATGTTATTGTGTGGTGAGAGCTTTAACGACTGGGGATAAATTGCCTCAGTATGAAGATGTAAATGAGCCGCAGGCATGGTTGGAGAGTTGTGTGAAAAACGATGGTTATACTTCCCTAAGCCAATTTGTTGATCTGCTATTGGATGCCATCTGTGTCGTCGATAAAACGGGGCACTTTGAATTTGTCAGTGCGGGGGCCGAACGTATTTTTGGCTATACCCCAGACGAAATGCTCGGCATGCAGATGTTAGATCTTGTCTATCCACCGGACAGGGAACGGACTCTCGCCGCAGCCAACGACATAATGGAAGGGCGTTTTAAGCTCGACTTTGAAAACCGTTATGTACGAAAGGACGGTACTCTCGTCGATATTCTTTGGTCCGCCCGTTGGTCCGAGGACCGTCAGCAGCGGATTGCCGTGGCTCGTGATATCACTAAGAATAAAATTGCCGAGCGGCGCCAAGCCGCGCTCTATGAAATTTCAGAAGCCGTGCATGTGGCCGAAGATCTCTTAGCCCTGTATCGGCATATTCATCAGATCATGGCCAAGTTATTACCGGCGGCGAATTTTGCCATTGCGCTTTATGATCAAGATCTTAATGATCTGGATTTTCCTTATCGAGTTTGGGTTGGCGAGCAGAATCGGGCGCAGTGTGCCAGCTTCGATCTGTTTACCGAACAAGTGATCCAAAGCGCCGAGTCACTGCTGATTTGTCCGGTTGCTATGCCCGTTTCCCATGCTCAGGAGCAAGATTTTCAAAATCAACCTATTAGTTGGCTTGGGGTCCCGCTAAAGCTACAAAAGGGCATAATTGGCGCGCTGATCATGCATAGCACTCCGGATTCTCGGGCCTACACTAAGCAAGATTGCGAGCTGGTGGAATTTGTGTCGACCCAAATCGCCTTCGCGATTGAGCGGCGGCAGATGTTGGCGCGTTTAGAGCATATTGCGCTTTACGACCAACTCACCCATTTGCCAAATCGTGAGTTGTTTTATGACAGATTCCAGAAGGCGCTATCACGCGCGAATCGTGAATCGAGCTATTTCTCCTTACTCTATTTGGACTTAGACAAGTTTAAATGGGTGAATGATACCTATGGCCATGGTGTAGGCGACCTGTTACTGCAAATCACTGCCCAGCGGATTTTGGGCTGCGTTAGAAACTCGGATACGGTTGCTCGTTTTGGTGGCGATGAGTTTGTGATCCTATTGGAGCGTGTCGATTCGGCGCAGAATACCCTGCTCGTTGCCCAAAAAATTCTTGAAGTACTTAATCACCCCTTCGAATTAGTCAATCAACAGATCCATATTTTGCCCAGCATAGGCATTGCCCTTTATCCCGAACATGGAAAGGATGAAAAACAGCTGCTGTCCTGCGCCGATTCGGCGATGTATAAGGCGAAGCGTAATGGGGGGAATCGGGTTGAAATGGGCTATCAAGGCTTAAAGACCAGCTATTTTGAATCCTTGAGCCCGCATCATCTCTAAACGTAAAAAGAGATAGTTTTAGCATAAATAAAAATCCCCAATAAGTTTAAGATTATCGGGGATTTTTATGGATGATTCGATGAATGACTGCGGCAGTATTTAGCCAGTCCTTATAGCTTAAAGCGGCCGACTTCCTGTTGCAGCGAGGCGGCTAAGTGAGCCAATTCCTGCGCCTGAACCATAGAGCTTTGCGCTTCGATAGAGAGGTTTTCAGAGACCTCACGAATCGATTCGGTATTACGGTTAATTTCGCTGGTGACCGAGGTTTGCTCCTCTGCGGCCGTGGCAATTTGGCTCGCCATATCCGAGATCTCATTAATGGCTTTGCTGATCTGTAGCAGGCTCTCACTGGCCGAGTTAGCGTCGGCGACACTGGTTTCAGCCATATCATGACTTTGAGTCATAGATTTAACCGCCTTACCCGCAGTTTGCTGTAAGGTTTCGATCATGGCTTGAATTTCTTGGGTCGAGGAGTGAGTGCGCTGCGACAACACCCGCACTTCGTCGGCTACGACGGCAAAGCCACGACCTTGCTCTCCGGCGCGGGCGGCTTCAATGGCGGCGTTCAGAGCCAGTAAGTTGGTTTGTTCGGCAATGCCACTGATGGTGAGCAGGATGCTATTAATTTTCTGCGAGTGTTCATTTAACTCGCTGATAATACGACCCGCAGTTTCGACCTCGTTGGCTAAGTTGCGGATCGATTGCTGACTCTGCATCACTTGTTTTTGGCCGTGGTTCGACAGACCAACCGCATCCTGCGCCGTTTGCGCTGTGTGTTCGGCATTGCTGGCAATCTCTTCGGTGGCGCTCGCCATTTCAGTCACGGCGGTGGCAACCATAGTCACTTCGTCCTGCTGTACGGCGATGCGCTGGCTATTATCTGTGGCCGAGGCGCTACTGCCTTGGGCTTGATATTCCAGTTGGCCTGCAATCTTGTGCATTCTTGAGATCATGCCGTGCAGACGCTCGACGAAGCGGTTAAAGCCCGAGGCTAAGATGCCAATCTCGTCGTGGCTGTTGGCGGTGTGAATTCTCACCGTTAGGTCACCATCCCCTTCGGCAATATCATTGAGTGCCAAGGCAACGCGTTCTAAGTCTTTAAATTGGATCTTGAAGATGGCGACTAGGACTAAGCCGAAAATCACCAGTAAACCAGCACCGACGGCGGACATCCACCAAGCGAGTGTGGTGGCCTGCGACATGATTTCGTCTTTATTCATTACGAAAACCAATTCCCAATCGGTGGATGGCACAGCCGCAACATAAATAAGTTGGGTCTCGCCATCGAGTTCGCGCTCTTCTAGGGTATTGGCGTTGGCACGTTGAGATAACCAGCTCGGGGTAAAACTATTATCGATTTTATTGAGTTGTTCGTTATTGAGCTGGCTTTTAGGATGGCTGATGATAAGCCCTGTCTTGTCCACCATGATGGTGTAGCCTTTGCCTGGCACTTGAAGGCGCTGCACCGCATCTGTGAGTTGATCTATGGTGAGGTTTGCTGCCGCCACCCCAAACAGGCTACCAGAGACAGTTACAGGTTCTGCAATGGTCACTACTTGTTTTTTTAAGGTGGCGCTGACATAGGGCGCGGTCATCACAATGGCATTGGCTGCTTTGGCATCCATATACCAAGGACGAATTCTGGGGTCATAGTTAGCGACGTTAAGCGCAGGATCTTGGCGATACATGTTGCCTTGTTCATCTCCAAAATAGGTCAGCGCGAATCCCATACCATTATGGGCTTGTAATAAATAAGGGGTGATCTGCACACTGGGATCGGCCTCTATGGTCTTTTTAAGACTAGTGATGGCCATTTTTCTATCTTGCATCCACAGGCCAATCCCTTCGGCAAAGGTGTTCGCCAGTTGATCAATTTCATGTTGAGTATTTTCTAAGGCATTATTTCTAATGAAGTAACTTGAAATGCTTACCAGCACTGCGACAGTAATGAGAACGGCGAAGAGACTACTAAAGAGTAAGCGGGTTTTGAGTGTTGATCTCATATGTAATTCCTTTAAATTCCGTTAGCTGTCTAACGTTAATAGAGTATAGCGGCTGAAAGTGTGAAAGCATGAATAGATAAGCCACTCTTTTTATGACGGTTGAAATTGGAATTCATGGCGCTGTGAGTGTAATCTCGGCAAATAGTCAATTGAGTTAGCTAATTGCTTTTATAGGAGTTTATACCGCTAACATGACGAATTTGATTTATTGCACAGCTTTTAGTCGTTATGGAGCATACGCTGAGGGAACGATCAGTTAGTGCAAACAGCACCGATTAATACAATGAGTGACCTATATGAAATGGAATTTTCCGCGCTGGTGCTTAAATCCTTGGCTACATACAAGCCTGTTATTTATTTTGCCTATCCTGCTGGCGAGCGCACTGCAACCTTGGTTAACCTCTTACAGCATGGAGAAAAGATTTACCCAAGATCTCGATAATATTGCCACCGATTTTGCGAGTGGTTTAGATGGTTTTGAGCAGCGCAATGTTGAACAGGCTTTTGCCGAGTTATCTTTTAGTTGTGATCCAGAGGATATTGCCCTACTGAATAGTCCCTCACTGAGCCCCGCAATCGTACGCTTTATTCAACTCGAACTCGCCGATGGTAGGCAATGCTCCAATATTGGCCCGCCAGTGCATTATCAGTTTGACCGATTTCGCAGCCTATTTATCGATTCGCAATTGGTGGATATTGCCACCACAGTCGCCGCCAACGATAGAGCCCGCAGCATCGCTTATATTTTTCATCTTGGTGAGCAGAGGTTAGTGGTGCTCACTAATAGCTCTGTCTATAACGAAACCCTATCTACTCTGTGCCATGGCTGTTACCAATTAATGATTGGTTACCAAGGTCTTTCTTCCCTCGAGCGAGGCGTTGAAGATTTACTGCAAACCCAAACCTTTATCGAAGATTCTCGTTATATCAGCGTATTAGATGTGACTTTGACCTTAAGAGCGGGGGATGAGCTTTATTGGCGTGAGGCTTCTCGGGTTGGGATTGTATTGTTTATCTCTGCGCTTATTGTGGCCTTTTTAGCGGTAATTTTTTATTGGAATTGGCAATCGGCTCGGGTGTCTATGGGGATGCTGATCCAAAAGGGCATTAGCCGTAAAGAGTTTATTCCTTACTATCAACCTATTATCGATTGTCGCAGCGGCGAGGTGGTCGGTCAGGAAATGTTAGTCCGTTGGCGAAGGTTCGATGGTGTACTCGTTCAGCCGAATCAGTTTATTCCCTATGCCGAAGATTCGGGATTAATCCTGCCGATCACCGATCTGATTTTGGAGCAGGTATATCAGGACTTGCCTCAGCTTAAGGGCTGGGTCAGCGTTAATATTGTCGCCCAACATTTAGAATTGGGTTTACTCAGCCAATGGTTTTCGTCTCACCCCGATCCTAGGGCTAAGCGAATTTCCTTCGAGTTGACCGAGCGTAAACCCATCACACAATTCGAATTAGCCTTGGCCGAAATGAAGGCGGTCACCCCCCTGTGCCACGACTTTAAACTGGACGACTTTGGTACTGGCTTTGGTGGTTTTAGTTATTTACAGCGGCTAGGAATTAACAGCATCAAAATCGATAAGATGTTTACCGATACCATAGGCACGCAGGACTTAAAGGGCGCGGTACTCGATGCCATTATTGCCTTTGGCCGAGAGTCACAGATGGATATGGTGGCCGAAGGTGTCGAAACCCTAGCGCAGGTAGAGTATTTGGCCGCCAAAGGGGTATATCAACATCAAGGGTATTTTTATGCGAAGCCTTTGGCCTTTGAGGATTTGCTGACGTTTTACCAGAATTTATCCAATAAAAAGTAAGATGGACGCACAAAAAAGAGGCCCCTATGAGCCTCTTTTTTTGTGGATGATGAACCGATTTATCAATGGGTCATTTTATTCTTAATCAGTACACAGCGCTGCTCGGCTTGGCGAGTTTCTAACAGGGTACGGCGGGCAAGATTCGATAATCCAGTTTGGCTATCTAGTACTTTATCCAAGGCGGCAATACTGGTGTAGTTACAGTCGGTTGGGATCAAGTTACGGCTGTAGCTACGCATAAATACTGGGCCTTTTTTATCCATATCCCCTAAGTTGGCGAGGCGCTCTTCGGCGGTCGCGGCACTTAAGAGTTTTTGCTCCGCAGGATAGAGGTTTTCCATAATGATGCGCTGTTTGGCAAACGGCAGGGCGTCGGCATGGACTTTACTCAACCAGCGACGTTTTGCGGCCGCTTCTGGGCGGATAACTTGGGCGGCCAATGCGGCTTTTTCACCCGAATCTGAGTTATCGCGGGCGGCTTCCTGGCTAATACGTTGCTGCGCATTCGGGAAGTCGTAGCGATTCAGCTGAGTGATGATGGCCCAGCGCAGATCTTGGTCTAAAGTTAAGCCCTTGATTTTGGTCGTGCCATCTAGCAATTGCGCTAAGTGACGCAGACTGTCGCGATCGCCAGCCAACTGGATATAGGCATTGAACCAGCGGCGCTGGAAGTCATTGTCGCCACGGCTCTCCATGGTCTTACGAAGGCTCATTTGCGCTAAGCCTTTGACCGCATTTTCAGCATAGTTTTGCTGAATCGGCGCGATTTGTGCGAGGTATTCTTTACTGCGTAGCAAGCTCGAAATAATCTGGCCGACCACAGTGTAGTCATTCTCTGCAGGGGCGTTGACGAATACCGTGCTTAAGTATTGATCTAGGCTCAGGTTGCCTTCACGCACACTGTCCCACAGACTTTGCCATAGCATAGAACGCAGCAGAGGATCTGTAACACGGCTTAACTGTTGCTTAGCGGTGTCGAAGGATTTGTCATCGAGTTGTACTTTCACAAAGCCCCAGTCATCGTAGTTGGGGTAAACCAAATCAGGACAACGTTCTCCGACCAATTGCTTCACCTCAGTGCGTTCGCCCTTGTAGGTGACTGGTACCGTGGTCTCATGTCTTAAATCGAAGCGCCCCTTAGTGAACAGAGCGATTTGGACTTTCTGCTCCCTGAGCGTCGGCAGTTCGCTGCTGGCAGGATACTGCAACAGGCTAAATTCGCTGATGCGGTTGCCGTCACAGCGGTACTCGGCCTTAATGGTGTTGACCCCCGCACTGTAGAGCCAGTCCTTCGTCCAGGCGCTTAAGTCGCGGCCAGCAGCTTTGGCTAGGCTATTGATAAAGTCGTCCAGCTCGGCATTTTGATAGCTGTATTGCTTTAAGTAGTTACTCACGCCGCGCTGGAACACCAGATCGCCGAGTAAGTGGCGTAACTGCTTGAGGGTCGAGGCGCCCTTTTGATAGGTGATGGCATCGATGTTATCGAAGGCATTTTGGGTGGTCGCCACGGGCACTTCGATAGGATGGGTGGTCACTAGGCTGTCTTGCTCATAGGCGCGCTGTTTGCCTTGGGCGTAAAAACTGCGCCAAGCGTTGGTAAATTCGGTGGCTTCTTGGGTGGCGAGTGTGCCCATAAAAGAAGCAAAACTCTCGTTTAACCACAGGCCATTCCACCATTTCATGGTGACTAGATCGCCAAACCATTGGTGCGCCATCTCATGCATGATAACGCCGGCTAAGCTTTGTTTTTGCTCGGCGGTCATTGCCGCTTTGTGGAGGAAATGATCTTCGGCAAAGGTCACTGCGCCAGCATTTTCCATCGCACCGTAGAGGAAATCTGGTACTAAGAGTTGATCGTACTTTTTAAAGGGGTAAGGGATACCAAAATAGGCATCAAAGAAGTTTAAGCCTTGTTTAGTATAGGTAAACCAATCCTCTGGCGTGACTTGGTTAGCCACCGATTGGCGCGCGAACAGGCGCATTGGGTAGCGGCCAGAATTATCCTGCCACATATGGTATGGTCCTGCGTGCATCGAGAAGTTATACGGGCTTAACTTAGGTGTTTCAGGAAACTCCCAACGATTTATTGCTCCCGCAGGTGTAACTGAAGACTCGCGCATGGTGCTGATCACTTGCCAGTCCTTCGGCGCGGTCACGCTGATTTTATAGTTGGCTTTTAAATCGGGTTGGTCGAACACTGCAAACATTTGCTGCGCCGCAGCAGGTTCGAAGTGTGAATACAGGTAGACCTTACCATCGACGGGGTCTTGGAAACGGTGCAAGCCTTCCCCATTAGTGCTGTGGGCGCGAGTAAATTGCACTTCGACCGTGTTGTCGCCCGACGACAGTAAACGGGTGTTCAGACTGATATAGGCGCCATTGTAATTAGGGTAAACCGAGGTGCCGTTAATCAAAAAGCGCTTAATTTGTGCCTTGTTTAAATCGAGACTCAATTGCTTAGGCACTTCGCTAAGATTGAAATGGACCTTAGTGGTGGCGCTAAACTCAGTGTCGCCAGTCAGTTGAAAATCCAGCTCATAATGCACATTCGAAATCACCTGTGAACGTAAGCTCGCCTGATATTGGCTGATATAGGGGCTGGCATCCCTTGGGCCCGTATTTAACGGACTTTGGACGGCGCACGACATCAGGGCCGAGCAGGTGAGGGCGACTAGGCTGGCTTTAAACAAATTCACGACTTCAATCCTTCAACGATTTACTTTATTTGTGGCTTGGACGCGGCGCAGGTTGGTAAGTTTAGGCACTGTGAAGTGGCAAACTTATCCCGTTCAAAAGCGGCACCCATGCTAGGTATTTTGGCCGAGTACACTACCTTATTTAGCATGGATAACCAATGTTAAAAATGTAAAAAAAAGCCAGCGAAAATGCTGGCTTTTTTTGAGTATTTCGGCTTTAGCCCATGGGGCTGAACGAGATTACATACCTAAGAAAGACTTAGACTTTGTCTTACGGATTTCTTTTTCGTCAGACCATTCGATAAGGCCTGTTTCTAAGTCCATCAGACGCATAGTCATCTTGTAGTAAACGTCTTTAGTGCTGCCATCTTGCTTAACGATGCTAGACAGGTTGCCATACAGCATGTACTGGGCTCCGATTTGACGGCCAAACTTGATGGCGGTTGATGGGTCAACCATACCGGTATTGTTTTGGTAATCGAGTTGCTTACGAACTGAATCGACTTTTGTCATATCGACAAAACGGAACTTGCCTGAGCGCAGCAACTTGTTGCTGATAGAGTCGGTTACTGATTCAGTATCGATATGCTCAGAGGTTTTGTTTTTGATGCTATCGACAAACAAAATTGGGCGGTTGTTCGCCGTCATTGCTACGATAGGTGGGAAAGTCATCATGCTATCGACCATCTTAGCGGCGATGGCTTGCAGATCCGTTGAGCCAAAGTTTGCGTTAACGGTTTCCACTTCTGTGGCATCGCCATACTCTACCTTCGATTGACATGCAGCCAGGCCCATTACGGCAGCCAGCACAAAAATCAGTTTAAATTGTTTCATAGTCAGTTCCATTTTGTGATTGTAAAAACTTAATGACACTCGTTTTATTCAAACATTCACCGCTAGGTTAAATGATTATTGAATAAATTCGGGTGTAATTACCAGTATCAATTGCCCAGACCAAGGTGGTCTTGCCTGCGGCAACGTCAATTTTGGCCGGTGGTGCCTTGTCTAACTGCAGCGTGTATTCCCCCGGATTGAGATAACGTCTGCCAATTTGCGCTTGTTTTGGCAGGGTCAACCAACTGCGGCGGTCCGCCTGTTCGGTGACCACGTTAAAAATCTGCATCGCGATACTGCCGATATCGGCGGCATTGTTACCGGGTTTGCCGCTTTTTTCGACCTGATAGGCCATTTCCGATTTGGCATATACCCGCGCGACTTGGCGAACCAAGGTGCCGGGCAAATCTTCCTTGAGCGCATTAATCGCTAAGGCATCGATATTGGCGATGGGCTCGGTTTTAAGCACTGTGCCTAAGCCTTGCACTTGGGTCTCGGCAACAAAGTTATTGTTTGGCCCATAGGTTGCCAAAGAGACAGTTTGCCAGTTGCCATGGATAGTGAAGGGCACTGTGAGCGCTTGTTTTTCGGGGACAAATCCCTTTTCGACCATGAGAATGACTTGGCCTTCACCCGCCTTGGGAAGCAGGGCATCGCCCCAGCGCTTTTTAAACTCATCGTATTGCGGCATGCCGAGCTGTTTGGCAAGACGTACTAAATCCTGTTGCAGATAAGTGTTATCTGGAGTGATTTGCGCCGCTTTACGGTAGTCGATAAAGGCATCGTTTGGCTCGCCTAACACCTCATGCAACAGACCCGTAGTGTAGTAGCTGTAGGCGTTGAGGAAGGAGCTAGTTACTGTGCCAGCGGCTTGACCGAGCTTATTCACTTCAGCATCTATGGTGCCATTGGCCATAGCCTGCACGGATTTTTGCGACTTTTGATAACGTTCCTGCTCAGAGCCTTGTAGCTCATTACTGCGGCGAACTTCCACCAAGGCACCTTGATAGTCACCGCTGAACAGGTAATTCAATGCTTGATATTGGTGCAGCATAATGCGCTCGTAGCCTGGGCCGCGATAGGGGATGGCATTATCGTTTAACACTAAGCTGCTAGCAGTTGCCCCTATGTCGCTGGCGCTGATCTTGGCTTTGTCATCGAAGGCTGTATAGGCATCTACCGCTTGCTGATAGTACTTACGGCTGCTGGCAAAATCTCCGGCGACCTGCGCCACTCGTCCCGCTTCTTGGGCGTAGAGTAGGCCATCGTTACCTTGGATATTGCTGGCTAATTTCTCGATATCCGCCATGGGCGTTGCGGTATTGAGCTCTTGTTTTATCGGTGCAATTTGCGCCGGATAATTGATAAAAATACTGTTATAGGCACAGCCGCTCGAGCTTAAAATGGCCGCGAACACTACTGTACTGATTGTGGGTCTGATAAAAGAATGAATGAAGGTGCTGTTCATGCCTGATGATTACCTGCTTGCGCCATTACTGTTTGCTCCGGCATTTGTGAACGCTCTAGCAAAGTGATCCCTTGTAGATGATCAAACTCATGTTGGAAAATACGAGCAATAAAACCTGTTAACTCAGTCTGTTGCCTGTGCCCTGAAAGATCTTGATAGCGCACGACAATCGTCTGGTGGCGCCAAATGCTAAACCTTTGGCCGGGAACCGATAAGCAGCCTTCTTCACCGCTAACTAATTCCGCAGAGGCAGACAAGATCTGTGGATTGACCACCACGACTGGGTCCATTAGCGGCGCATCGGGATAACGCTCGTTCGGCCGAGATGCCATGATAAACAGTGCTAGAGGACTGTGCACTTGTGGAGCGGCAATACCAACGCCCTTGGCGGCCACCATGCTCAGCGCCATCTGCTCAGCTAATTGACTCAAAGCCGTATCGAAGTCGCGTACTTCAATGGCGTGCTCTTTTAAAATGGCTTCACCCACCAAAGCGATTGGCAGTGGCTGACTGGGCGCTTGTAACATCTCATCTTTAAACATCGCATTCCCTGGATATTTAGTGGCCATAGTGTTGTTAGCGGATTTTGTTACCCATTATCCGTTATCACATTAATAATGGGGCGGTGGCGTTTCTTCGGCTTGGGTCGCAATATTGCTGGGTTCCATCGCCTTTAATTTGCCAATCAATAACTGAATTTGATGTTGCTGATTGGCGATGAGCTGGTTCAGCTTAATGACCTCTTGGTTTAACTCTTCGACCGTGAGCTCTTGAAAAGCCAATTTCATTTGCAGCTCTTCAATCTGTTCTTGTACGCCTTGCATGACTAACCTCTACTCCTGCCAAGTCTCAACTAGGCCTTGGCTACTGATACTAACCACTTTATTGGTATCTCGAATTGCCACAGAGTATACAACGGCTCCTCGGTTTTGGCTGTTTTTAGTCAGCGCAATTTGCCACTTAGCAATAGGTTTACCCGTTTGGCGTTGCCAGAGTATGACTTCGCGCGCGGGTGTGCCTGTGAGCAACTGAGTGTCTTGCTTGGCGAAACGTACCGCCGAGAAGGTCATTTGTCGACGTTTAATCTCTAATTGATTTAATAGCTTACCATTAGTGTTGTCCCAAATGTTCGCCTCATTGGTACTGCCATTGGTAAAGCTTAATGTGCCGCTGTCGTTGAGTGCCACCTTAGTTACTCGGCTACCTATATCCCAAGTGTGGATAGGCTGCCCAGTTTGCGCCTGCCACAGGATTGCCTGCATATCGTTGGAGCCTGACAGGGCAATGCGTCCATCGGCGGAAAGCGCAACCGTATTCACTCTTTCCTTATGCCCTAAGAATTTTATCAATGCGGTTTTAGCGGCATTGAGTGACATCACGCTGCCATCGTTCAAACCAATCAGTAAGGCGCCATTGTTAGCCACAGCGACACTCTCTCCCGAGGCGGGCAGCGACCACCATCCTCGGGATTTGCCGTCGGCTATTGTCCATAGGGCAACTGAATCGCGGCTTAACGAGGCGGCGAACTCGCCGTTAGGGGAAATGGCGGTGGCCGTGACGCCAGTGTTGAGGTCGCCATGCACCCATTGGTACTTGAGGCTATGGGTGATTAAGTCCCAACATTGCACCCCTTGGCTTTGGGTGGCGACAATGGCGATATTGCCGTCGCTAGAGAGGCTCGCGCTGTACGAAGGTTCCTGTGAAAGCACTCGAATATCATCGGCTTTGGGCTGACAGGCCGCTAAAAAAAGTGTGCAAAATACCAGCAGTAGGGTTTTCTTCATGAACTTGCTCCTAAAGTTGGTGTCTCTAGTCCGGTAGAGTGAGATTAATCACAGTTAACACATAACAGAATCTAGTTGGTATAACCCAGATAACTAGTATACAGTTGTCGCGCTTAGGTTATTGTAACCGCTTGAGGATGCTGAGGAAGCTTTAATGAAATCGATTTATAAATTATCGTTAGTTGCATTGGCTGTTATTGGCCTATCTGCTTGTAATCAAGAAGAAAAAGCAACAAATGCAAGCACAAATGTTGAATTAACGACTGAAGCACAAAAAGAAGCCTACAGTGTTGGCGCTTCAATCGGTCGTTATATGTCTGGCCATATCAAAGAGCAAGAAGAATTAGGCCTGCCAGTTGACCGTGCGCTGATCGTGACTGGTTTTACTAACGGTCTGAATGATCAACTGAAATTAACCGAAGAAGAAATGCAAACCATTCTTCAAGGTTTAGACAAAAAGTTAAACGACAAACGCACAGAACAAGCTAAAGCCATTGCAGCGAAAAACATCGAGGACGGTAAAAAGTTCCTCGAGGAAAACAAAGCTAAGCCTGGCGTAGTGACCACTGAATCGGGTCTGCAATACGAAGTGTTAACACCAGGTTCTGGTGACAAGCCAGCGGCTGAAGACACTGTAGAGGTGGATTACGTAGGTACTTTGCTTGACGGCACTGAGTTTGATAGCTCATACAAGCGTGGTCAAACGGCTAAGTTCCCATTAAACCGCGTTATTCCAGGCTGGACCGAAGGCGTACAATTAATGCCTGTGGGTGCTAAGTACAAGTTTGTGATCCCTGCAAACTTAGCTTACGGCGACCGTGATACTGGTACTATTCCACCAAACTCAACCCTGATTTTTGAAGTTGAACTGAAATCAATTGAGAAAGCACAAGCGGCTCCTGCTGCTGAGCCTGCTAAAAAGTAATTTGCAGTGATAACAACTTAACTCGGGTTAAGTTTTGCACTCATAGAATACCGCCTACCTAGGGCGGTATTTTTTTGCATTCGAAATGACTAAGCAGTGCTGTAAGCGATACAAATAAAACCATGGGGCAACTTGTTTAACCGTTTTACAGCATCTCGCAAACGACCACACCTAGGCTTTTTAAATCGAACTAGCGTTTAAAAGACGGAAAAAGGCGTATTCTTTTGACGACGAATAATATTTCAAAATAATGATCAAATAATTAAGTTTTAAATAAATTGCCATAATTTAAATTATCGAAAACGCCTATTTTATTCGGTATGGCATTCTTAAAAATATCATCAAAATATCACATTTATTTTTTGATTGTTATTTGCTCGCTTTCACTCTGATATATCACTGTGATGTCTTTATCTTACTTATTGTTTTCTTACTGCTTAATACTTTTGTGTTATAGCACTGTTCTGTATATAGGACAGTTTGAGTTGTAAAATTTCATTTCCATCAATATCTTATGCGTGCATAGTGGGATCTTCCCCTCTTTTTTTAGCTTTTCAACTCTGGAATAATCCGCCCGCACGTTAATAAAAATTAGCGGCGATATTATAATAATGGGGTTGATAATATGGATAATGTTAATAAGTTAACGGCTATTTCTTTAGCTGTGGCCGCAGCTTTGCCAATGATGGCAAGCGCTGATGTGATGATCACTGAATATGTTGAAGGTAGCTCGAACAACAAAGCTATCGAATTGTATAACAGCGGTGATACGGCAATTGATCTGGCGGGTTATAAACTCGTTCGTTATAAAGATGGCGCCACTGATGCTTTAGATATGCAAGCATTAGATGGACAAAGTATTGCGCCAAAATCCACAAAAGTGATTTTAAACTCAAGCGCAGTCATTACCCTGCCTCAAGGTGTCGATAGTTTTTCGGGCACGTTAAGTTTTAACGGTGGTGATGCGGTTGCCTTAGTTAAAGATGGTGCCGTAGTCGATATTATCGGTGATGTGCCCACGCCGACAGGATGGGGCCTCGATGTCACCCTGCAGCGTAAACTCGATTCATTAGTTGCCAACACTGTCTTTAATCCTGCCCAGTGGGAACAATTACCTAAGGACACCTTCACAGGTTTAGGTTCGCTAGAAGCTGCGACTGAGCCTGAAACGCCTGTCTTTAGCTGCAGCGGCGCGAAAATCGTCCCTATTTATCAAGTCCAAGGTGCGGGTGAATCTAGCCCTTATGTACCTGAAGGTGCATTCGAGTCTGAAACCGAAGTGACGGTTCGCGGCGTAGTGACCGCCCGTGGCGAGAGCTTATTTAAAGGTTTCTACCTCCAAGAAGTGAAAGGCGATAACTCGCCATACACCTCCGACGGTGTGTTCGTGTTTTTAGGTGAGAATCCACCTGAAGCGATTCAACCAGGCGTTGAAGTCTGCGTTCAGGGGAAGGTGAAGGAATACTTCGGCCTAACCCAAATCGATATTAAAGCCGATAAGAAATTTGAAGTCGGTGCTAAGGGTGAAGTCCCTGCTGCAACACCATTCTACGTGGCTGACGGCGAAACTTTAGCGCAAGCATTAGAGCGCTATGAAGGCATGAATGTGAAACTGGATGCGGGTAGCGATCTGAAGATCAGCCGTACCTTCAGTTACGATTATGCGGGCCGTCGTAATAACATGCTGGTGTCTTACAAGGCACCGTTGATGAAGCCGACTCAGCTCTATCCAGCACTGTCAGCAGAAGCAACGGCGTTAGTTAAATCTAACCTTGAAAATCAGCTGTTTATCGAATCTGACTACAAGCCAGCCGACGGTGTTATCCCTTACTTCCCTGACTTTAACGTCGAAACCGGTTATATCCGTGTGGGCGACCAACTGACCAACCTCGAAGGGGTGATAGGTTACAGCTATGGCGCCTACCGTTTAGTGGCAACCAATACTATTACCGCTGGCGACTTTATCCGCGGTGACGATAGAACCGACGCGCCAAGTGTGGCCACTAAGGGCGATATCCGTGTTGCTAGCTTTAACGTGCTGAACTTCTTTAACGATGTTGTTGGCGGAGATACTAACCCATCGGGCAGTAACCGCGGCGCATTAACCGAAGAAGAAATGCTGCTGCAACGTGCGAAAATCGTCAGCGCGATTACCGCCATGAACGCCGATATCGTCGGTTTAATGGAAATCGCTAACAACGGTTTTGGTGAAAAGAGCGCGATTAAGAACTTAGTCGATGCCTTAAACGAGAAGCAAACTGCTGAAAACGCTTATAGTTTCGTTGAAATCACCGATGAAGATAAATACGACGGTAAGTATTTTGGTAGCGATGCCATCACTGTGGGTATGCTTTACCGCGCGGGTAAAGTGAGCCTAGCGGGTGCGGCTCGTGCGATTGATACCCCTGAGCAGCACGCGAGCGCTGGCAGTGTGACTCGTATTAAAGACGGCAAGACTGAGACTAATCCAGGTAACGATGCTTACCAGCGTCACAGCTTAGCGCAAACCTTTAAGATCCATGATCAGAACTTAACAGTTGTTGTTAACCATCTGAAATCAAAAGGTTCAGGCTGTTTAGAAGATTGGATCAACTTCGAAGAGTCAGTCGATCCGGCTGATCAACAGGGCAAGTGTAATGCCTTCCGCGTATCGGCAGCGAAAGTGCTCGGCGAAGCCTTAAAAGACGTTAAGGGCGATCTGCTGGTGATTGGTGATATGAATGCCTACGGCATGGAAGATCCTATCCGCGTATTGACCGATTACGATGCGAGCAAGTCTGAGCGCGATATCATGACCGCCTCATGGACCACTTTAGATGGCAAAGTGTTTGAGCGCCAAGGTAGCAAGATTGAGAAGGGCTATGGTCTGGTTAACCTCAATACTCAGGCCCATGGTGCTGGTACTTACTCATACAGCTACAACGGTGAGTTAGGTAACCTCGACCATGCCTTAGCAAACACCAGTCTTGCAAAGCGTTTAGTGGATATCGAAGATTGGCATATCAACTCGGTGGAATCTAACCTGTTCGAATACGGCAAAAAATTCTCTGGCGAACTGGCTAAATCTGAAAATGCTTTCTCAGCTTCTGATCATGACCCAGTGATTGTGGCGCTTAGCTACCCAGCGCCGGTTGAGCCACCAAAACCTGAGCCAAAACCAAAGGATGATGGTGGTGCGTTAGGATACTTAGGTCTAGCCTTGCTATCTCTATTTGGTCTACAACGCCGTCGCCGTTAATCGAGTGATTGCACGCTCACAACTGAGTTTGTGAGCTAAACTCAGAGCTAAGGGATGGTTTTACCATCCCTTTTTTATGGCACTGTTGTTGTGAAAGTTTGTACCTTGAACACTCGGAGAGCAGAAATGGCAGCGACTGGCTCCTACCATGCAATCGGCGTAGCGAAAGCGCCACTGTGGTTTTATTTTGTCTCATTTGTCAGTTTGCTATGGAACATCATGGGCTTATTGGCATTTGTTATCCAAATGACCATGACGCCTGAAGCCATGGCGCAGATGAGCCCAGATCAAATAAAGCTCTATGAATCTACACCCGCCTGGCTTGACTGTGTGTTTGGTTTTGCGGTGGTTTCTGGTGTTATAGGTTGTCTGTTGTTACTTATTAAAAAAGCCTTTTCCTATAAAGTGTTAGTTGCATCCTTAGTCGCAGTATTGCTGCAAATGGGCTATGTATTTGGTATTCAACAGGCGGCTGCGGTATTAGGCAGCGATGCCCTCATTATGCCGAGTGTGGTGATCCTGTGGGGAGTGTTCTTAGTCTGGTTTAGTCGTTTTGCTGTCACAAAGCATTGGTTAACTTAGGCGCAGCATCCCCTTGCCGTTTTACACAGATTAAGCCAATGCTTATGTGTTGAACTTCAGTCACTTCTTAGTAAACTGCTAGCTGGTTTTCTTTACTAGGATGTTGAAATGAGTATTTGGTTTAGACCTGTCACCTTAGAGGATTGTGCGCGTTTAGATGCTGGCATGGGGGGCAAAGGCACCTTGATGCAGACCCTAGGGATTGAGATCAGTGAGATTGGTGATGACTACATGAAGGCAACTATGCCTGCCACGCCAGCCGTACATAATCCCTTAGGCATTGTTCATGGCGGTGCTAACGTGGCGCTGGCCGAAACGGTTGCCAGCTATGCCGCAAACTTTGCGGTGGATTTCGAGCAATATTATTGTGTTGGACAAGAGATTAACGCCAACCATTTACGCGCTTCGCGTAATGGCGTACTGACCGCGACGGCTAAACCGGTTCATTTGGGAAAACGCAGTTCGGTGTGGGAAATCTTAATCCATAATAGTGCAGGGGAGTTGACCTGTATTTCACGGATGACGGCGGCGGTAGTAAAACGCTAACAAGGCTCAACCAACCTGTTGTAGTTGTATCAATCGATAAATAAGGACGTGGTATGGATAGTGCAATGATGTGGGAATGGGTTGGTTATTTAGCGTCTGTGGTGGTGGCCATCTCTTTGATGATGTCTAACATCAAAAAGTTACGCTGGTGGAACTTGCTGGGGTCGGCATTATTCGTTGCCTATGGGGTGGCGATACAAGCTTATCCAGTGGCGGCGGTTAACTTTTTTATCGTGATAATCGATGCCTATTACTTAGTCGTCATCTATCGTGAACAGGCGGCCTCTGTCAATGAGTAATATGTAGCACTTTGAATCAATTGAAGTATTTTTTAAGTTTGTCTTAAGCTCGAGTTCTCATTTTTGCCAAGTCGGTTTGCGTTACGGCTGGCATACTCTTTATTCTGTCGCTGGCTATTTCATCGCATACGGGGAGTGAACTTTACTCCCTGAATGATCTAAGCATTCTTCGTTAATCTGAAATGTAGATTGTTTGAATCTATATTAATCGTTTTATTGAATCTGTATCTTTGTCTATTCTAACTCCATCGACAAAACGTCGCCCTGCCAAGGAGATAAGCCATGGCCACAATTTACGATTTAATTGAATCTTGGGTTAACACCAATCAAGAATGAGGAGCAAGGTATGAGTCAACAGTATTTAACAAGCCAAAGCGGTTCTCCAATTGCTGACGATCAAAACTCATTGTCAGCGGGCGAGCGTGGTCCTTTACTACTGCAAGATTGGCATTTAATTGAAAAGCTTGCCCACTTTAACCGTGAGCGTATTCCTGAGCGTGTTGTGCATGCCAAAGGCACTGGCGTATACGGTACTTTCACCCTGACCAAAGACTTAAGCGAATACACCATTGCCGATCACTTTAACGGTGTTGGTAAGCAAACTGAAACCTTCGTACGCTTCTCTACCGTGGGCGGTGAAATGGGTTCTGCTGATGCCGAGCGCGATCCCCGTGGTTTTGGTCTGCGCTTTTATACCGCTCGTGGTAATCACGATATCGTGGGTAACAACACGCCGACCTTCTTCCTGCGTGATGGGATTAAGTTTCCAGACTTTATCCATACCCAAAAGCGTAACCCATTGACGAATTTGAAAGATCCGCAAGCCATGTGGGACTTCTGGTCATTAAACCCTGAAGCCATGCACCAAGTAACGATTCTGATGTCTGACCGTGGTATTCCGGCAAACTATCGCCAAATGCATGGTTATGGTTCGCATACTTTCTCGTTCTGGAATGCTAAAGGTGAGCGTTTCTGGGTGAAGTTCCACTTCAAATCGCAGCAAGGCGTGGTGAACTTAACCAACGAGCAAGCCGATAAGTTAAAGGGTATCGACCCTGACTCATCCCAGCGCGATATGGTGGTGGCAGTGACCGATGGCAACTTCCCACGCTGGACGGTGAACGTACAGATTATGCCTGAGAGCGACGCCAACACTTACCATATCAACCCATTCGATTTAACTAAGGTGTGGCCACATGGCGATTACCCGTTAATTGAGATTGGTGTGTTAGAGCTGAATCGTTTACCGCAAAACTACTTTGCCGAAGTCGAGCAAGTGGCATTAGCACCGAGCAACTTAGTGCCTGGTGTGGGCGCATCGCCCGACAAGATGTTACAGGCGCGTTTATTCGCCTATGCCGATGCGCAGCGTTACCGTATTGGGGCGAACTACAACCAGTTACCAGTAAACTGCCCACATGCGACTAAAGCGAATCATCATCAACGTGCGGGTGCCATGGCGGGAACGCAATGCCCGTACCACGGTAGCCAAACCGGTGGCGATGCCGCAGCTAACTATGGTCCAAACAGCACTGCGGGAGCTTTAGTGGAACCGGCAAACTTTGCCGAGCCACCACTGCGTTTAGATGGCGAAGCGGCACGTTACAGCCGTTACAATCAGGATGATTACACGCAAGCGGGTAATTTGTATCGCATCTTTAGCGAAGCTGAGAAAGTGCGCTTAGTGGAAACGATTTCTGGCTCACTGCGTCAGGCGAGTTTAGAGGTACAGCAACGTATGCTGGCACATTTCCACAAGGCCGATGCGGATTACGGTCAACGGATCCAAACTGCACTCGGGTTATAAGCTTAATTAACCCATAAAAAAGGCCAATGTTATCACTGGCCTTTTTGTTTATCTAAATTTAATCAATTGGTTAAAGCACTAGCGTTGCGACACCTAATAGGGCGAATAAAATCGCGCAGCCTCGGTGGATCCACTTCATTGGTAGTTTTTCGGCACTAAAATGCCCTGCAATAACCACTGGGACGTTTGCCAGCAACATACCCAAAGTGGTACCTGCAACCACCATGGCTAAGGCATCGTATTTAGCGGCTAACACGACAGTCGCGATTTGGGTTTTGTCGCCCATCTCGGCAATAAAGAACAGAATAAAGGTCGCGATAAAAGGCCCCATCTTATAGAAACGGCTTTCTTCGGCGTCCACTTTATCGGGGATTAACACCCATAGCGCAATCGCAAAGAAGGAAGCGGCAACCAAGTAGCGTGCTACATCTGGGCTTACCCAGTTAATCGCCCATTGACCAAGCCAAGCGGCGGCAAAATGGTTAAATAGGGTTGAGAGTAAAATACCCAAGATAATCGCGGTTTTATTTTTAAATCTTGCAGCGAGCAATAGGGCAAGCAGTTGGGTTTTATCGCCAATCTCGGCGATGGCAACCGTAAAGGTTGAGGCGAGTAACGCTTCCAAGTGTGATCCTTTTAGGGGTGGTTTTTGACATAAGCACAATAGACCGTCCACCCCTAGGTGCGGTTACTGTGCTCAGGTCTTGCAGGACAAATCGATGATTTGCTGTGAACACCATGGCATGCGGCCAAGTATGTTGATGTTCACCCTGAATATCGACGGCTCGAAATCCAGTTAGCTACTCCCCCGAAGCTAGGAGGGCATTATACCCAAGTAAGAGTCTGTTTCAAGGGTAAAGTCATTAAGCTTAAGCGCAAATAATATGACAAACGCCAATAAAATACCGCTCGACGTTTTGTAATGCATTGAATTGTAACATTTTAATTTTTGACAACGTTGTCTTTTATTGCTAGGTTAGCCCTGTCTCAATTTAAGTTACATATTGTTAACTTGAATGGAGAACCACCGTATTTGGCAAACTAATTGAAAAATTAGGACGCAAAGCCTCCGGTCTAAGGTTGTAAAGGGATGTTGTAACTAAGATAGCGGGGTTGCCTCTGAATTGATTTAATGCTTTCAATTCTTTGAAAAATAAACGGCTTTGCTTAATGCTGTTTTGCCTAAATACCACTTTTATACCTATGCCAATCTCGTCGAGAAAGGCACCCTACGGAGTACATTAAAGTGGAACATCAAACTGCTTTTTCACCAATCACAAACGCTAAACTCAAACGTCCGCAACTGGCTCGCTTAAGCCTAATTGCCTTAGCTTTAAGCGCCACGAGTGCGATCGTCAGCCAAACGGCGTCGGCCCACGGTTATGTAGTATCACCTGAGTCACGCTCGTACGCCTGTAAAACCGGCAGCAATTTAAACTGCGGCGCCGTTCAGTGGGAACCGCAAAGTGTCGAAGGCCCATCAGGTTTTCCGGAGTCAGGCCCTGCCGACGGTAAAATTGCCAGCGCAGCCAACGGGGCATTTTCTCCCTTGGATGAACAGAGTCCAAGTCGTTGGTCCAAACGTGATATCAAGTCGGGTTGGAATGACTTTTCTTGGCAGTTCACCGCTAACCATGTGACCCGCAATTGGCGTTACTATTTAACTCGCCAAGGTTGGGATCAAAACCAAGCGTTGAGCCGTGCAAGTTTTGACTTAGCGCCCTTCTGTGTGATCGATGGTGGCATGGTGCAGCCGCCTAAGTTAGTGACGCATAACTGTTATGTGCCTGAAGATAGAAGCGGTTATCACGTGATTTTGGCCGTGTGGGAAGTGGGGGACACCACCAACAGTTTCTACAATGCCATCGATGTGAACTTTAGCTCTGGCACCGTGGTGCCGGGCGAGTGGACCGACATTGGTGATATCAATCCGTCACTCGATCTTAAGGCGGGTGATAAGGTGATGACGCGGGTGTTTGACGCCAACGGTGAGCAAGCTGCCAAGCAAACCCAGATAACCATTGCCGACACCACTCAAGGTGCCAAGCAAAATTGGCCATTCCTGTTAGCCAGCGCGATTAATGCCCAGCAGACACAACTTAAGGCGGGGCAGAAGAATGCCTCTGGGGTGATCTCGCCCGTTTATGGTAAAAATGAGATTTATGCCGCGCCAAATTCGGGCCTAGAGCGAGTGGAAGTGAGCTTTGATATTGCGCCTGCGCCGGGCAATCAGCTCGATGTCACGTCACTGGCCGATGATTACACCATTGTCGATGGTGCCGCTCAGGTCAGTTTCGATGTTAGCACCAATACCGATATGCAGGTCTCGGCTTACCTGTTTAGCCACGATGGCACGGCAGCAGGGTATGTCACGCAAGCGGTCAACAATACCAGCGCGAGTTTAGTGCTTGATGTCGTTGCGCCAAAGGCGGGCCATTATCACTTACAGGTGAAGGGCGAGCCTAAGCAAGGCGAGGTTATCCAGCAAAACTTCGATCTGTTCTTAAAAGATCAAGCCACAGCGCCCGATGCCGACTTTGTCTTCCCCGAGGGCATTAAAAACTATGTGGCGGGTACTAAAGTGCTGCAACCTAAAACCGGCAAGATCTATCAATGTAAACCTTGGCCTTACAGTGGTTATTGCATGCAATGGTCGCCAACGGCAACAGGGTTTGAACCGGGTGTCGGCGGCTCTTGGGCTATGGCCTGGATTGAGCTGTAACCCGTTAACAGGGGAATGAGGGATTGTGAGTCGTGTTAATCCGCGTTAGCGCAATCCCGTATCCCCGTGAGCGAATCGCAAAGCCAATAGATAAACCCTGCAATGCCACAGGTGTTGCAGGGTTTATTGTTTTGATAACAGATCCGCCTCGATTTTTTATCTTTTACTCACATTTCCCCTTCGGATAGCTAAAGCGGCGTCATCTTTGTCTATAACTGGCTTGCCCGCTGGGATAGGCTCTGTTAATGTCCCTAGCTATCTTCTATTACGCGCGATGTCGCTGCTTTGCTAAGGCAATCACGGTTGAAATTAATGTCACTTTTCTGCAAACGATTTAGTTAGCCTCAATGGCGACTGGGTTGAAATATTCAAAAGCTATTGGGGCCAATTGATCTGCTCTTTGAGATCGGATTGGATGCTTTAAGTTTAGTGACGCTTTTCGTTTGAGATTGCTGTTGGCTTAATCACAGAGTGCGCAAGGCTTTATCCTTCAAATCTACTCAAAAAACCTTAAAAAATAATAATTAATACTTGAACAGGATAATTGTGTGAATTCAAAAATGTTAGGCTCGATAGCCATTGTCGCGGGGACCGCCATTGGCGCGGGAATGTTAGCCTTACCCTTAGCCACGGCCGCTTTAGGCATGGTGCCAGCCATTTTGTTAATGGTGGTGATTTGGGGCTTGTCAGCCTATACCTCATTGTTAATGCTTGAGATTAACCTACGCTCCGGCGTCGGTGATAACGTCCACGCCATCACGGGCAAACTCCTCGGCAAGAAAGGCCAAATGGTGCAAGGCGCCTCCTTTCTCAGTTTGCTCTTTGCTTTAACAGCAGCGTATTTGACGGGCGGCTCATCGCTGTTAGTGCTTAAAGCCAAAAATATGTTCGACCTAGTGTTAGACAACCAGCTTGCGGTCGTGCTGTTTACCTTAGTGCTGGGTGGATTTGCGGCCTTAGGGGTGGCTTGGGTCGATAAAGCCTCGCGTTTCTTGTTTTCGCTGATGATTTTATTGCTGATTGTGGTCGTGCTGTTCCTGTTACCCGAAGTCAGTATCTCGAGTATGGCAACCAGTGCAGTGGCCGAATCCATGACCAGTAGTTGGATGGCGGCGATTCCTGTAGTGTTTACTTCTTTCGGTTTCCACGTGTGTATCGCGACCTTAGTGCGTTATTTAGATGGCGATGCCGTTTCACTTCGCAAAGTATTGCTAATCGGTTCAACCATTCCTCTCGCTTGTTATATCTTCTGGTTATTGGTGACCTTAGGCACTGTGGGGGGCACCGAAATCAGCAGCTTTAATGGCTCTTTACCTGCGCTTATCAGTGCATTACAAGAGATTGCCCACACGCCTTGGATCAGCAAATGTATTTCGCTGTTTGCGGATTTAGCCTTAATCACCTCTTTCCTTGGGGTAACCTTAAGCCTGTATGATTTTGTGGCCGAACTGACCCGCGCGAAGAAGACCTTCCTCGGCCGCGCTCAAACTTGGCTGTTAACCTTTGTACCGCCGCTGTTATGTGCGCTCTATGTCCCCGAAGGTTTTGTTGCCGTATTAGGGTTTGCCGCCGTGCCGCTAGTGGTGATGATTATCTTCCTGCCGATAGTGATGGCACTGCGTCAACGCCAAGCCGCGCCGCAGGGATACCAAGTGTCCGGCGGGACATTTGCCCTCGGCATTGCGGGTTTGCTAGGGGCGGTGATTATCGGCGCTCAACTATTTGTCGCGCTGTAACTGAAGGTTGTTTAACGCGCTGATACGGCAGAGTGAAACCGATAATCTATGATGAATGTATTTGCTTTGTAAGCGAATTTTTCAAACTCTGTTATAGAGTGCGTGCGATATGCTAAAGTCAGGCCCTGTGCCTGACTTTTTGCTTTTTAGCGTTAATCAAAGCGGCATGTTATCCCAATAAATATAAGAAATGGCCTCGCAAGCGCTCGGCTTTCTTCACCTAAAACGGACTTAAGATAATGAAAAAATGGTTACTCTCAGTTGCCGTGGCGGCGAGTTTTGCCTCCCATGCCGATGAAGGCATGTGGCAGCCACACCAATTGCCCGCAATGGCCGATGAGCTGAAAGCGAAAGGCTTAGAGATTGATGCAAAATCGATTTCCAAACTGACCGAATTCCCCATGAATGCCGTGATCAGCCTAGGTGGCTGTACGGCATCTTTTGTATCGCCAAAAGGCTTAGTCGTGACAAACCACCACTGCGCCTATGGTTCGATTCAATATAACTCGACTCCAGAGAAAAACCTGTTACAGGACGGTTTCTTAGCCAAGACCTTTGCCGATGAATTACCTGCGGCGCCTGGCTCTCGCGTTTATGTCACCGAAGAGGTGACCAATGTGACTGAGCGCGTCAACGCTGGGCTTGAAAACAAAACGGGCCGTGAGTTTTATCAAGGCGTTGAGAATCAAGAAAAAGCACTCGTTGCCGAGTGTGAAAAGGATGAAGGCTACCGCTGCCAAGTGTATAGCTTCCACGGTGGCTTAGAATACTATCTGGTAAAACAGTTAGAAATCCGCGACGTACGTTTAGTCTATAACCCAGCGGGCAGCGTCGGTAAATACGGCGGCGATGTGGATAACTGGATGTGGCCGCGCCACACGGGCGACTTTTCCTTCTACCGCGCCTATGTGTCTAAAACTGGCAAACCTGCCGAATTTAGCGCCGACAACGTGCCGTACGAGCCAAAGAGTTTCTTAAAAGTTTCGGCCAAAGGTGTGAGTGAAGGGGATTTTGTGATGGTGGCGGGTTACCCCGGCCGTACCAACAGATACCGCACCGCGAACGAAGTGCAAAATCAGTTCGAATGGGCTTACCCAGAAGGCAAGATGCTGCGCGAACGTTTTATTGAAATCATTAAAGAAACTGCGCCAGAAGGCAGCGACGAGCGCATTAAGTACGAGAGCCAAATTGCAGGTTTAGCGAACTACGCTAAAAACTTCACTTCGATGATCGAGTTTTATGGCAAATCCACCATGTTAGCCGACCGCAAGGCCCGTGAAGCCGAGCTCGCCGCATGGATTGCTAAAGACAGCAGCCGCGAAACCAAATACGGTAAAACCTTAAGCGAATTAGACGCGCTGATCGCTAAGAGCAAAGCCCATCAAGAACGGGATATGATTTTAAGCTACATTGGCAACACCACTATGGTGCCAACGGCGACCAATCTGTACCGTTTGGCCCATGAGAAGCAACTGCCTGATATGCAACGCGAACCCGGCTTCCAAGACCGCGATATGACGCGTTTCAAGGCGAGCATGGAGCGTATTGATCGCCGTTATGCCCCAAGTGTCGATAAGGCCGTACTCTTGGATATGCTTAAACGTTATGCCGCATTACCCGAGGCGCAGCGCTTACCTGCAATGGATAAAGCCTTTGGTATCGATAAAAAGGTGAACGAAGCTAAACTGGCGAAAACCTTAGATAAAATGTACGCCAAAACCGAGCTGGGCAATAAAGATGTGCGTTTAGCTTGGATGGAAAAATCCGTTGATGATTTCAAAGCTTCTAAGGATCCTTTTATTCAATTCGCTGTGGCCATGTATGACACCAACATGAGCGAAGAGAAGAAAGAGAAAGAGTTAGATGGCGAGCTGATGAAAGTGCGTCCACAGTATATGGATGCCATCATTGCCTATAACCGTGAGCAAGGTAAGCCAGTGTACGCCGATGCGAACTCTAGCCTGCGCGTGACCGTTGGCCATGTTAAAGGTTATGAGCCTAAAGATGGTTTAGTGGCTAAGCCCTTTACTCGCCTCGAAGGCATAGTGCAAAAAGACACGGGTGTTGACCCATTCGATGCGCCGAAAAAACAGTTAGAGCTTATCAAGCAGAAGCAATACGGTGATTTCTATGTGAAAGCCATCGATTCTGTGCCAGTAAACTTCCTGTCGACCTTAGATACAACGGGCGGTAACTCAGGCTCTCCAACCCTAAATGGTCGCGCCGAACTAGTAGGTTTACTGTTCGATGGCGTGTATGAAAGCATCATCGGTGACTGGGCGTACGACGACAATATCAACCGCTCAATCCAAGTCGATAGCCGTTATATGCTGTGGGTGATGAAGTATTTAGATAATGCCGACAACCTATTAGCCGAGATGGAAATCGTTAAGTAATCCATCACCGCACCGCACAGGTGCGGCAAGTATCATTGCCTAATGCTTGTGTTGCATGATTTAGGTGATATATAGGTAGCGACCGCAAGGTAAGAAGAAAGCGATAAACCCAAAGGGTTTATCGCTTTTTTGTTTTTGGAGGTTTGAAAGCGTTTCGAGTGAACTAATGGATAAAGCATTGCATTAACGTAAGCGTATAGCGGAGGCGGAGCCATGGTATTCACTCGCCGACGCGCAGCAAGTCCATCCGTGGATGCTCGACCGCCCCGTCCGTGGGGAGGACGGTCGTCTCGCTAATCACCATGGCTCACCCTTTTAGCATCGGTGTAGCTTGCAGGTTTTAAAGAAACACACAGCATGCTTTTGGACAAAAGCGATTAATCTTTTTATCTATTTATGGAGTTTATTATCATTGTTTCCCCAGTGACGCGCCGCCTCTTTATTTAACATGAAGTATCCCTATAGGCTCGACGGCGATATCCATGTCGCCAACGGTCACTGGTGCCCCAATGTCAATTTTAACTACCCATTTGCTGTATGTACGTAAAAAGCAAAGGGACAAAAGCATGGTAGATTTTGAACTCTAATTTTTGAGTTTCGGATTAAATTTCTATGACGATAACGCCCACATAAAAGGCGGAGCGTCAGCGACGTTCCAGCGCAACGAAGTGGAGCGGTTTTTGATGTACTTGTTATGCATTGATTGAAACATATATGCCATACACTACATCTAGTCTATCTAACTCTTGACCCATTTCTGCAAAAACGAGATGCTCTTTGCAGATACCACTGACACTTAATAAGTGTTTGTTAGCACTCCGAATCTCTGGCAAGTCAAGAAAAGCTAAAAACTTTGGGCACTTTACAGGATTTATTGATGCTTTTCGCTTACCTTTTAACAGACCATTAATATCCTTTTCTATTCCGACTCTTTGAGCTGAGCCATATATAGAACCATTATTAATTGGGATGTTGCACTTAACTTCACCTACAAAAGATATCGGATAACCGAGCCATATATCATAACCGTTTGAATTAGGCTTAGCCTCGAGAACAATACGTTCTAATTCTGCTTTGGCTGAGCCATCAAGGTTGTAGTGTTTCGATAACCAGTTGGCAAAAGACAGCGTGACTTTTAGGGTCAAAATATTATTTATATCAGACAGCGTTGATTTAAGAGAAATAAACCCTTCGGCATCTAGCCGTGAGTAGTAATCTTTGGTCGGGAGTCCAAAATTTTCAGATAAAAATGTATTTAAGCGATGGCTAAGATCAGCCTCTCGATCATATTCCATTCAGCACCACTCTCTTATGCATAACGCCTAAATCAGGTGCGACGTAGGCGTCACCTGGATTTACTTGTTATTTTTTGTTGGCGAAAATCTCTTGTGATACTAGACCCTTGTGGGATCCCCATTACTATAGAACCACCGTCATGAAAGAATGCAACATGCTCTTTTGTATGAACAACTAAAATCCCTTTTAAGATTAACGTTCCATCTTTGTCATTGAGTTTGTGACAATTTCCCCAGTAAGCATCGTCGGCTATATGGCACCCGCTTTCCAAATACTTGGATCGGATATCTTCACCATTATCTAAGCCTCTGTAATAAGCGATTGCAGGCACCATAAACCAAAAAATTGCCAAGAAAGCTAAGACATATAAGATGGATAAGACACCATAAGATGCAAGACCTGCTATACCAACTGCTTTAGTGAAATCATTATTTTCCCAGTGCAGGTATGAAATTAATTCCTTCGTTCGTATTCTAAGCCACTGTTTGATTTTTGAATCAGGGCTTTTCTTCCTTTTAATCATCCAGTAGCACAATCCAATAAAGCTACTAATGACACCCAATGTGTAAATCACTTTAGGCCAGGAGAATATTGTGTTCAAGAAATCCGTGAAGACAGAACTAACCGCTAACAAGAAATATCCAATAGCATAATATGCCGAAACATATGTATCCTGAATTGCTAAAGGAAAAGCATCTGCACTTACTCCAAATGCCGCCAGTCGGCCTTGATAAAAGCTCAGGCCAACCAGATACCCCGCAGGTGTTAATACCGCAAGATATGCAAGGAGAAGATTAATACGCTTGATCTTCTTTTCTGAACTATTTGACAATGATGAACTCTCCTCAGAAACATAACGCTTTGCTAAGGGGCTGGCGCCACGCGCCAGTCCCACGGAGCCAGCCTTGGCTGGCGAAGTAAACTTGAGCAACTGGTTAAGTGTTGCGGTACCATGCATCACTATTAAATTCCACTGGAATTTCTTGTTCGGAAGGTTCATCAAAACCAAGTTTTTCAAGTTCCTCGAACCATTCATCGCGTTTTGACTCTGGTAGCTTTTTACCGCACCAAGGGCAGTAGTTTATTTCAGTCGATGCACTACCGCCGTCATGAATAATCAAACCATATTCGTCGAACTTTGGAATGTAACTAACAAGTACATCCGGGCATGAATATATGTCTTTGTGTTGGGTGCAATCCAAAGTGATTGCTCTCTGCATATCTTGGCAACAATGCTTATTCATTTTGGACACTTAACGCCGCGTTAAGGGGCGACAACGCTATAACACCTAGACTTAAATACTGTGCCATAAACACTTAAGCTGAACTTTGAACCCAATTCGCCGAGCGTTGGGAGTCCCTCTTAAACGCTTTGTTATGTGAAATACTATTGGCTAACCTTGAAGCTTCAGTTCTTGCCAACACAGATACTAATGCCTATTCCGATGTAAAAGATGCCAGTTCCCATGGTAAGTCAGTTCGACGGTGTACTGGCTTTAATACCCCGGAATTTCGTAACTGCTGAGCTGCCCAACGAAGGTCATATTGCCATGTATAAAGCATGTCGCCTGAAGACTGGAGATCGGACTCATAAGACTCCCATACATACTTCGCTACATCTTTGGGCCAGCCTGAGCCACCACTTAACTCAAGGCACTCCACTATCCAAGACTTCATGCTTTCACGAGTTACCATGTTACCTCCATTTCACATAACATTTTATTCGTGCGCATGCGCGTTTACCTCGTTGGACCAGTGAAAACGCGCACGATTAACTATCTGTATGTAAAGAACTTATCAGCATTCTGCCAAATACACCATCTGGAAAAACGCGCACGCGCGTTTTTCAAACCTATTAACTAAAATTCAGTTACTATATTTAACTGATTTTATAGAGTTTTATTTATTTCTGATGGAATTAGTGCGTACTGATTTTGTATGAAAATCAGACCAAAACACCTAAATTTAAATACGACTGTATACCCATACATTGTTAGACGATTTCTGGTAATGCCAAACATAGGCAAATAGATAAGAATATGTATGGTAGCAGGAGTGGGAATTCTCGATTGAGCTAACGAGCCGAAACACGGAATGGGGCATTAGCTTTTTTGCCAAATGAACAGTGCAATGGCCGTCAAAATTGCCATTGTTGCAACAGTGACCGTTGGCGACATGGCCGCTCTTTCACATCCATGTGAACGCGGCATTTACACTTCCATGTGTTGCAGATGCCACCGTCGAGCCTATAGGGATACTTCTTGTAAAATAAAAGGACGGCGTGTCACTGGGGAAACAATGACAATTAATCCTACACACCTGACGACAAACTTATCTCGCTTTGGGGCAATAGCTTTTAGTAAGATGAACTGTGACCGTTGGCGGCATATAAATCTCCTTGTTCAATGCTTAATCAAGTATAGATGGAGGTTATTCCACGCTATTTAAAGAAGGATATCTCAGTATTTCCCGTATTTCCTTTTCAATAAAAAGTATTACTTTTAAGCAAGTTAATACCTAGGTAAAAAATTTTATCGTATTATCCCGTCACTATTTTTTTATCTATTTAGTTTTCCCTACAGAAAAGGATTTTTTATGGGACATAAAACGTTATCGAGTGCTGTATTTTTGACTGTGGCCAGCAGTGTCGCCACTTTTGCGGTGAATGCTGAATCGCTGTTTACTCCCTTCCCTGACGCCAAATCGCCTGAAGAAAAGCGCATCCACTATACGCCCTTTGAGCTTATTACCGCAGTGAATGGTGACAAGTTCACTCTGTTGCCTGTATCGGGCAAATTGATTCGACAAAGCGTTGAGTTGCCAGAGGGGTATAGTCCTGAACATGTGATCAATAACTATTTGGCACAGCTTAAAAAACTGAATGCTGAAGTGTTATTTAGCTGTCAGGCCGCCACCTGTGGTGATGGTCAAGCCATGCAAACTCAGCTAAAGCCACTTAAAAGCGTGAATGCCGATTATCACAGTGCTTATGCGGCGGCAAAACTAAAAGGTCCTCGCGGTGAGGTTTACACCAGTATCTATGTCGTCAATCGCGAGGATAGATACACCTACCTGCAGGTCGATATCCTCGACGCTATCCCTGAGCCGCTGGATTTGATCCAAGCGAATGGTGACTTTTTACAGCAGGCGCCGAAGGACATTGAGATTAAAGATAGGCGTAGTGATGATGTTCAAGGCGCGACAGACCATCCTTTATTGGGGCGCATGCCCGGCAGTTATATTTCAAGTTACAAACAAACTAACTTTACTCAACTGCCTGTATTGGTGGGGATCTCGGGCGCAGATTATCAAACCAAACCGCTGGACGCCAAGCTTACCCAAATAACTTATCAGATGCCTGAAAGCTACTCGTTGTTTGAAATCAACAGCAATTATGCCGCAGCAGCACAAAAGCTGCAGGCTGAACGGGTGTTCCACTGTAAAGGTACGGCCTGCGGTGACGATGATAGCCTGACCAATGCCATCAAATTAATCAAGGACGATAAAGAAGACGAATGGCAGGAGTATCAGCTGTTTAAGCTGAGTCACGCCAAGGGCGATGTTTACTTCGATATCTATTCCCAAGGATATTTCGATGGCACGCCTGCCGATACTACGCTCAGGGTCATGGAACTCTCTACTCTGAAGGATGATCGTGTGGCTATCGACCTCGATGCCTTGACCGATGCAATTAGCCAAACAGGCAAGGCGACGTTAGAGGGATTGTTGTTTGATTATGACAGTGAGCGTATGTTGCCTGAGTCTAAGCCTGTACTCGAGGTCCTCGCGAGTTATCTTAAGCAGAACCCTGCGTTGAGTTTCTATGTGGTCGGACATACCGATGACAAGGGCGAGCGGAGTTACAATCAAAGCCTGTCGGAGCGCCGCGCCGCTGCAGTGATTAAGCAGTTGAGTGATGGGTTTCAAATTCCGTCGACCCAATTAACCGCCCACGGTAATGGGGAATACAGCCCTGTGGCCAGCAATACGAATGACGCTGGACAAAAGTTGAATCGCAGAGTGGAGTTAGTGCTTCGTTCCGATAAAAAGTAGCTCAATTTCATCAGTTTGAAAGGCTATCTTCGTTCCATCAAAAACGCCTGAGTCATCTCAGGCGTTTCTATCTTCATTGGCGTTTATTGGCAGATATTGTTCGCGCAGGCATTTGCCTCAAATTGAGGCTAGCAACTTGAGGGCATTCGCCACTTGTCCTCCACTAAATTGCCACAGCGGCTTTAAGCGCTGTCACTTCCTCTGGGCTGAGTGGGCGCATTTCGCCTTCGGCTAAGGAGCCTAGCGTTAATGTCATTAACGCGACGCGTTGTAAGTCAATCACCTTATAACCTAAGGCGTTGGACATGCGCCGAATCTGGCGATTTAACCCTTGGGTAAGCACAATTTCAAAACGGTCTGCACTTAACCGTGTGACTTGGCAGGGGAGTGTGCGCACCTCTTTGTATTGCACGCCGCTAGCCATTTGTTCCATAAAGGCATCGTTGAAGGGCCTATCGAGCTGCACATGGTAGGTTTTACTGTGGGCAAAACTGGGGTGCATCAGTTTATGGGTGAGTTCGCCATCATTGGTGAGCAGCAATAAGCCACGGGAATCCTTATCTAATCTGCCAACGGGGTAGAGTCTTGGTGCAGTTGGCAGTAAATGCAGCAAACTGGATTTATCGGCGTCTAACAAACGGCAATCTGTACCTACGGCTTTATTGAAGAGCCAATAGCTGAGCGCTTCGGTGCCCGATATGGGCTTTTCATCTAAGCAGAGGCTATCAAGACATTGGCCGTCAGCATCGAAATGCACGGCATCGGTATGCAGAGCAATTTTGCCATTTAGGCTGATGCGTCCGGCCTCAATCAAGCGGCAGGCTTCACGGCGTGAACTAATGCCGCATTGGGCAAGGTATTTGGCGAGACGCATAAATGACTAAGCTAAAACGGGTGATGGACTTGGGCGCGATAATACAGGATTTTGGATAAACGGCGCATGGCAAATGCAAGGCTTAAGCACCAAATAATATTGAGGTTCGTTTGCAGCCACATATTGGCGGCAACAAAACAGAAGTGATTGCCTGTCTCGCAGGGCGGGAAATCCAGTTGGCTCCAATCCAGTTGTAAGCTCAGACAAACGGCACTGATAAAGCTTAATAAGCTTAAGTAAAACAAGGGTCTTGGACAGATAAGCTTAGGCACGATTCCTGCGATAATTACCAAGGCATGCAGGGTTAGCGTACTTAACAGATAACTCGTCGAAACCAGCCTGTGCATGGTTAAAAAGTTAATCGGAAAAATCCCCATCAAAATCACCGAGGTACCAACCCAGGCGCCAGTGAGCGCAATATATTGGCTAAAGGTGTCGAGTTTGAGTAAGTAGAGCCCAGCCATAGAGACCAACATACAAATCCCCGCGGCGAGTAATCCGAGGTTAAATACATAGGCGAGGGGCGAGTTGATATAGTCACCGAGAAAATCGGCACGCATAAACAGGGCAGGAGTGCCCACGGTTTGATATTCGGCGTAGAGCGCGATGATAACCCCGGTGGCACTCAGCAGCGCCGCACCCACAATCAACCAAGTGATCAGGCGATGTAGGTCGTAAAAGCTGGGTTCATGCTGCGGATTCATATTGTGATGGATGCATTTTGTGGTGAATGACTATGGCGTAAATTAAGGTTAATACCGCGCGAATAACCCGCTGTAACTTGCCTGAATCCGAAACTGATGGCAAGTCTTGAGCTAATTTGAACCTTAGGCAGATAAAAACAAAGGGAGCGAATGGCTCCCTTGGTGTTATCGACAGTCGAATAAGATTAGTGGCGCTTACGGAAAATCACAATCGCAATCGCGACAGCCGCAAGGATCATGCAGTACCAAGCGTGGGATACGGCCGCCAGCGGTGTGATGCTAAAGGTTGAAGCGATCAGCAGTGCTTGGGCGCCATAGGGAATTAATCCTTGGATAATACAGGCAAAAATATCGAGTACACTGGCCGCACGCTTGGGGCTAACACCGTGTTTTTCAGCCAGTTCTTTAGCAATATCACCCGTCACAACGATAGACACTGTGTTATTGGCAACACAGCTGTTGGTGACGGCTACAATCCCTGCCATGCCTAATTCAGCCGCGCGGCATGAGGCTTCACCTTGAGCTTTTGAGAAACGGGTGATGAGCTTTTCAATCTGTTTGCTTACAAAGGCTAAACCCCCTTGTTGCTGCATCAGCGCGGCTAAACCACCGACTAACATCGACAGGATGAAGATTTCCTGCATATTGCTAAAGCCCGCGTAGATATCCTTACCAAATTGGATAACGCCATAGTCCATGGTCAGGAATCCCGCAGCGCCCGCCAGCAGAATGCCTAAGGTCAAGACGACGAACACGTTTAACCCTGCGACCGCTAATACTAGAATCGTCAAGTAAGGAATCACCTTGATAAAGTCTATATCCTGAGCGGCTAGATCGGCTTGGCCTTGGCCTGCAATCACAAAGGCGACAAAGGTTAGCAGTGAAGCCGGGATTGCAAAAATCAGGTTCTCGCGGAATTTATCTTTCATATCACAGCCTTGAGTACGAGTGGCTGCAATAGTGGTATCCGAAATAATCGAGAGGTTATCGCCAAACAGTGCGCCAGACATCACGGCGCCCGCCATCAGGGCATAATCAATTTGTGCCTGATCGGCAACGCCTAAGGCGATAGGTGCCACGGCGGCGATGGTGCCCATTGAGGTACCCATTGCGGTGGCAATAAAGGCGGCAATCACAAAAAAGCCGGGCAGTAATAGGTTTGAAGGAATAAGGGATAAACCTAAGGCAACGGTCGCATCGACACCACCTGTGGCTTTCGCTACCGCCGCAAAACCGCCAGCTAGCAAGTAAATCAAACACATAGCAATAATATTGCTGTGGCCAATACCGCCGATAAAGGTATCAATCGCTTGATTGAGTTTTTGTTTTGATAATACCAAGGCCAGAATAATGGCTGGCAGAATGGCAATCACACTCGGTAATTGATAGAAGGCAAAGTCTACACCTTGGCTTTGGAAATAGACGCCTGCGCCAATAAACAGACTTAAAAAAACGAATAAGGGTAACAGGGCAATAAAAGATGCCGGGCTACTCGGTGCAGTGGTTTGGGCTGATTGACTCAATGTAATGTCTCTTTTACTCGGCGGGTTGTCCGCGTGATCCTTGGCAGTCGAACTCGCTTAAAATCTATGCCGCTTTGGCATCATATCCTAGCAACTTGGTGCCAAGCATATTGGATTGCCATTTTACTGTCAATCTAGACGTCTAGATGTTTTTACTTCCGTTGTGATCTGTTCGTTAAAAAGAGGTTTAAATCGTGGTGAACAGCCATTTTAGACCTTATTAATCAATCTATTACCTATAGCACTTTTTTCGAAAAGATACAGGGCATGAAAGCTGTATAGGGGGTGATCTGTAACAAATGCCATGGTGAGTATAGCCTTTAGGCAGAAATGTGCCGATTTAGGCCATTAGCCGATTGCATAGCAAAAAAATATTAATTCAACATTAATTTGTAACATCATGTTTTAAATGAAATATCCTTATTATTTGGTACTTTATCCAATAAAACACTAATGATAATGATTTGCGTTGTTTTTGTTGCTCTACTAGAATCGCCTCCCAATTATGTTAATAACTCTTTGGAGCTTTGTTTAAATGCGCACATTTTCTCGTCATCGCCTGAGTTTAGTCGCTGCCTCTGTGTTAACACTCGGCATCTGCCACACTGCCACTGCAGGTGAAGATTTATTTGGTTATGTCAAAGGCGCTGAGGCTATGCCTAAAGAAGCCATTGAACTCTATCAAAAAGTGACGTTGCGAAACGACAAAGGCCAAGGTACTTACCGCGGCATTAATTACGAGACTGAGCTGGAATACGGTGTGACCGACAAGTTTGCGGTATCGGGTTCGGCTAAGTTTATGTCTCTAGATACCAGCGGCTTAATCATCGATGGTTACCTGCCGAAAGAGAAAAACATTGGTTTTGCCACCTCTGGCGCTGAAGTCGGCTTAAGTTACATGTTTTTAAGCCCTGCTAAGGATGATATTGGTCTGTCTATGACCGCCTCCTTAGACTATGACTGGATTGATGTGCACTCTGGTCAAGACAAAGATACCCTATCACTTGATTTAGGCTTGCAGACTCAAAAGTACATGCTCGAAGGCGAGTTAATTTGGGTTGGCAATCTTGGCATGGAATCGACCTATGCCGACCGGGCACCAATTGCCAATTTGCCTGAAGACTTTGACTGGTCAACCGATCCAGAGATGGAACTGGAGCTGAAAATGGGCACTGGCCTGAGCTACCGTTTCGCCCCTAACTGGTTTATCAGTGCCGAAGTGTTATTCGAAACCGAATTTGAGACCGAGATTGGTCAAGAGCGTTGGTCATTCTTCGCCGGTCCCTCATTACATTACGGCAGTGCCGATTGGTGGGCGACTCTCACTTGGTTACCCCAGTTAAGTGGTGGCGGTGAGCAGTACGAAGGTCAAAAGGATACTAGCCTGCATCTGATTGAAAAAACGGAACAAGAAGTCAGATTAAAAGTGGCATTTAACTTCTAACTTGTACTTTACTCATAGGTAGGGCAGCGTTGCTCTGCCTGTGATGAATCAAGTTTTTGCTTTAAAACTAGGTATTGAAATGGCGCATACATATCTGAATAGCTTGTGGTTTATGCCAATGGTCGTCGTGGCCGCCCCTGCATTTTCTGCGGATTATTTAACAGTGGCCCAAGCGCAGGCGTTGATTTTTGATAAGGCAGCAGTATTTAGTGAGCGTCCAACCTTACTGAGCTCCGATGCGAAAGATCAGATCAAAGATTTATCGGGCGTTCGCCAACGTCAAGATCAGCAACCTATCTGGAAAGTGGAAAAGGACGGTCAGTTTCTCGGTTGGTTTGTGGTGGATGATGTTGTCGGTAAACATGAGTATATTACCTACGCCATCGGTATTAGTCCGCAGGGCGAAGTGCTCGGGTTAGAAGTGCTCAGTTACCGTGAAACCCACGGCGGCCAAGTGCGTGAAGCGAGTTGGCGCGATCAGTTCCACGGTAAAACCCTCAAAGATCCCTTTAAACTCGATGAAGATGTCAGCAATATTAGTGGGGCCACATTAAGTTGCCGTAATTTACTCGATGGCGTAAAACGGTTACTTGTTATCCATCAACTCTTTTTGTCGCAGTCAGTCGCATAGTGATACGTAGAGCCAAACCCTTACTCGGTACCTTAGTCGAAATTGCCGCTGAGTCCGTTGCCGAGCACAATGCTCATCCTTCATTGGATGAGTCTGCCCTTCAAGCCGCTATAACAGCGGCTTTTTCGCGTGTGGCCCATATTGGTCGCTTACTCAGTTTTCACCAGCAGGATAGTGAGCTGAATTTACTGAATCGCCAGCCGGGGCAGTGGATTGCCTTAAGTCCTGACAGTCTGAGGGTGTTGAAGCTCGCCAAGTGGTTTGGCCGAGCTAGTGACAACCTGTTCAACTGCACAGTGGGTGGCGAGATGATGTCCCGTGGTGCTTTGCCCGCTTATCTTGGTATGCCGCTGCTGTTGCAGGGGGATTGGCGAGATATTGAAATCCAAGCGGATAAAGCCAGATTGGCTCGCCCACTGATTTTGACCTTAGATGGCATCGCTAAAGGCTATGCGGTCGATATGGCGGTCACTGAATTGCGACGGGCCGGCGTGTGCGGCGGCTGGGTGAATGCGGGTGGCGATTTAAAAGTGTTTGGTAGCGCTTCATTAAATGTGTTGTGCCGTGGGCCGAACGGATTGAGTCAAAAGATCAACGTCAGCAATACCGCCCTTGCCAGTTCGCGGGTTTCCCAGCAGTTAAGCCACGATTACCCCGCGTTATTGTTGCCGACGGGTAATTTAGACGAGCAGCAGTATGCCAGCAATCAAGAAAGAGTTGTGAGTGTACGGGCACCATTTGCCTGGCGCGCCGATGCGTTAACCAAGGTCGCGGGTTACCTTGACGATGCTACCGCCGCAGCAAAAATTCAGCAGTTGGGTGGCGATTTAGTCAACTTCGCGCCCTAAGATGTGTCGATAAAGCTTTGCATTATTCTTTAGTATTTTTAACGATATAAATAAAAATGAAAAAATTAAGTGGTTATCCCAATTGGTTTTTCTGGTTGATCATCCTTGCCATCACAGTGACGGGCATAACGGGTATATTTATGCTGCCTTGGGTGATGGAGTTTAAGCTGCAGTGGGATGTGGATTTTGGCTTGAGCGGGGATCTGCGTTTACCCGCGGTTGTGATGCATGTGCTACTCGGCTGGCTGATGCTCATCTTGCTCGGCGCTCTGTGGCATAGCCATATCCGTGCAGGTTGGCGTAAAAAGCTTAATCATAAGAGTGGTTTAGTAATGTCACTCAGTTTGTTGGCATTAGCGTTAACGGGCGTAGGCTTGTATTACTTAAGCTCAGAATCGGCGCAGTTGGCCGCGAGTTTATTACACACCTTTTTAGGGCTATTACTCTGTGGCGGCTTTGGTTGGCATTACTGGCACGGCCGGCAAATTCGGCAGCAATCCTTAACGCGTCAGCGTATCCTCTAATCCATAAAAAAAGAGTGCCTAGGCACTCTTTTTTTATCTGTCTTTGAGCGACGCGAAGTCAGGGACATCTGGGCGCGTTACTCGCCTTAAGCGACTTTAAAGCGTGACACTTCTTTTTGCAGATTGCTGCAAATGGTTTGGGTGTTGACGACGATTTGCTGAGTCTCTTGGATGACGGTATTGCAGTAGCGGGTTTTGTCAGACAACTCGGTCAAGTTGCGATTGATTTCTTCGGTCACATGGGTTTGCTCTTCGGTGGCTGTGGCGGTTTGGGTCGACATCTCACTGACCTTAGAGGTGGAGTTCAGGATCTCATCTAAGGCATCCTGTGTCTGACTGGCGAGGGTCACGGTCGAGTTCGTGAGGCTGGCGCCCGATTCAATGCTCTTAACTGCATCATTTACACCCCGTTGTAACTCCTCAATCATACGCTGAATATCTTGGGTCGAGGTTTCGGTGCGGCTCGCCAGTGTCCGCACCTCATCGGCAACCACCGCAAAGCCGCGTCCTTGCTCACCCGCACGGGCCGCCTCAATGGCGGCGTTGAGGGCGAGTAGGTTAGTTTGCTCTGCAATCGAGCGGATAACATCCAATACCGAGGCGATA
Organism: Shewanella sp. 10B; assembly: GCF_023475885.1. NCBI lineage: Bacteria > Pseudomonadati > Pseudomonadota > Gammaproteobacteria > Alteromonadales > Shewanellaceae > Shewanella > Shewanella sp. 10B. The sequence goes on along the minus strand of NZ_JAMDJO010000002.1, from coordinate 397,270 downwards.
TTGGCGGAATTCACTGAGAGTTTTTCGATAACCGCCACGGCTTGTTTCACCGACTCAGACAGTTGCTGAATATGGTTAACCGACTGGGTAAGGATATTTTTACCTTCGATGGTTTGGTCGTTGACCTTAGTGATTTCGGTGGCGGTATGCAGGGCGTTGCTGGCCACCTCTCGCACCGCAGCGCTCATCTCATTCACCGCCGTGACTATGGTATCGACAAACTGTTCCTGCTCGTAACTGATGCCTATGGTGGTGGTTGATTTTGTCGCGAGATTTTCAACGGTTTGGCTGACATCCTTGGTTTGGCTGATAATCGCGATAACCATTTGCTGCAATTGAGCCACGAACAAGTTAAAGGCATTGGCCAGCTCACCAATTTCATCTTGGCGGGTGATGGGAATTCGCTGGGTTAAGTTTCCGTCGCCATCGACAATATCGTTGATCCTGTCGGTAATATCGCGGATCGCATTGACTATGATTTTGGGACCAAAGTAGGCGACCACGAGGGCGACTATCGCGACTAAGGTGGCTATGGTGACCGAAATTTGGGTTTGCGTGGTGGCCTGCTCTGAGGCCTGTAAATCCAGTTCTTTAACGCGGTTATCGGCGGCTTCACCGGCGGTGTTGTAGATACTCCTTAAGGCCTTAAACTCTTTTTTAGATTTGTTTTCATGGAGTTGTCTTGCCAGTTCAAAGTCATTGTTTTTCACAGCATTGATCACTTCCGATGAGGCTTGATACCAGAGTGAAAATTGCGCCTCAAAACCGCTGGTGGACTTGATAACTTCTAAATGGTCTTGCAGATAATTTTTAAATTCCCCCATGCGGTCGCGCGCTTGGTCGACGTTTTCCTGCCAGTTGTCTATCTCACTCTTACGGTTCTCGCTGCTGAGCTCGGCCCTAAGCAGTACTTCTTCACTTAGTTGGGCCTGATAGAGATCGCGGTCGGCGTTGAGGATAGCCGAAATCGCCGGATTAAATCGTTGGCTAAACTCCTGCATTTGCTTAAGGGTGGTGCGGTTTTGCATCGCATCCGTCACGGCCATCACAATTAAGGCTGTGGCCATAATGGCAAACATCAGCGAAAACTTGACTCTAATGCTATTAAACATGGGACTCTCCATAACTCTCTGACAAAACGACTTATTAAATAGCTTAGTCGCTATTTGGTTGTTTGCAGCAGCCTGCGAAAAGTCTGTATTAGAAGCGATGATAAAAAACGCCCCAAGGTTTTGGGGCGTTGAGTTAAGCGAGTTATTCGGTGCAGGCGATAGGTGTGGGTGTTTTCGGTTTAGGTTTTACCTGCACTAACATCACCCCAAAGAGGACCATAGCACCACCTATATAGTGATAAACGGCTAAGGTTTCATTCAAGATGAGCGCCGCTAAGATTGCCGCGAGGATCGGCATCAAGTTGAAGAAAATACTGGTGCGCTCGGCTCCTAACTTGCTGATGCCATTAATCCAGGCCCAAGGTGCAATGAGTGAGGCCCCCAGAGCGGCATAGAGTATTAACGGTGCTGCTTGGCTGCTAATAGCTGTACTTGGCGCGCTAAACAGCAGCGGGATTAACATCAATACCGCGATAATCCCTTGAATATACACTGACTCCCACGTCGATATCGGCAATTGCCAGCGTTTAAGCAATACCCCATAAAGTGCGTACACAAAGGCGCTGATGAGTAACAGTAAATCCCCTTGGGTCACACCGATGGCAAGATTGGCCATATCGCCGTGGCTTAACATAAACACTAAGCCCAAGAGCGAAATCACTGTGCCACCAAAGACCAAAGGCGTCAGCCTTTGTTTGAGTAGTGGCACGGCCAAGAACAAGCTCACCATAGGCACTAGCGAGTTGATTAGGGCCATATTGGTCGCAGTTGTGGTTGCCGCCGCAAAATAAGCCAGGCTTTGGTTTAATACCATGCCTAAGGCGGCCAAGGTGGCGAGTTTGGGCAGTAATGGTGCAATCGTTTTACGCTTACGCCAGACGGGTTTTAGCATAAAAGGTGTTAATACTAGCATGGCAAAAAACCAGCGATAAAAGGCTATCGCTTCGGGGGCGATGATCCCAAAGGAGAGTTTGTTAACAATGGCGTTGCCCGCCCAAATCACGACGGCGAGAAGCGGAAATAAATACAGCATAGGTCAGTCTTAATTGGTGTGGAGACGGGGTTAGGCGAAGGGGCTTAAACCCGATGTTTTAGGCTGCTGCTATTATCTCTGGTCTTTTATGATATAAATATCGCTTAAAAGACAATGTCAGTTCGTCGGCGGACAATCCTTTTTAAGTCTCAGTATTCGCCTCGAATTTGCCAGCCTATTTTCGGAGGTCTGATGCGTCCCGTTTATCATCCGCTCAAGGCAGAACAAGCGCCTATTGCCGATATTTTCTTCAACTATGAAGCGTTTCTCCCTAATACCATCACCCCAAAACACAGTCACACTTGGGGGCAGTTGCAGCTGATCAGCGGTGGTATTATGGAGCTGCATGCCGCAGGGCAGCGGTTTTTATCGCCTTCCCAATATGCGATTTGGGTGCCGGCTGGGATTGAACATGAGAGCTTTACTCGTCGCAGTATCCATTATTGCTCGATGAATATCGTGGCTAGTCGTGCGGGGGCTTTTCCGAATGAAACCTGCCTGCTGGCGATCACGCCCATCGCTCTGGCGATAGTGAACGACCTGAGGGAGCGGCAAATAAGAGTGGCCGAGAGCGATGCGGATAAACGTCTAGTTGAAGTGTTAATCGATCAGTTGATTTTAGGTCAGGCACAGCCGCAATTTTTACCCTCGAGTGGCGATAAATTATTACAGCCCATTTTGCAGCAACTCGAACTCGATCCCGCCAGCCAAAAGAGTCTTAAGAGTTGGGCGATTGAGTTGCATACCACTGAGCGAACTCTGGCTCGGCGATGCCAAGACAGCCTTGGGATGAGTTTTACCGAGCTGCGGCAGCGACATAAGTTTATTTATTCGTTACAGCTCTTGCGTGAAGGATTGGCAATCAAGGAGGTGGCACTGACCTTGGGCTATAACCAAACCTCACCTTATATTGTGATGTTTAAAAAATATGCCCAATATTCGCCTGAGCAATATCGCCGACAATTGGGATAAAAAAGAGGGCGTGATAATCACCACGCCCTCTTGCTCATAAAGAGAGGATTTAAGGGATTTTTTACACAGGGATTAATCGGAGTTTTTCTGTCGATTCCGTTTATCCTGACGTTTCTCTTTTAAGGTTTTCATCGGCGGTTTTTTCGCTTTTTCTTTACTCATGACAATGACTCCTAACTGAATCTAAACTCAGCAAAGTGATACTTAGTAAAGTGAAACTTCATAAAATGAGACTATCGACTGTAGCGCCGCATTCTTACCGATAGTGTCGTTAATATTACCCGTCGGCAAAATTAACTCATGAAAAGCCAAATGAGCCAGATAAATAAACTTATACCTCTTGATGGTTTTTACATAAGCGCTGCCATACTCGGTAAATATCCAAGAGGTCTAAGCCTTGGCTCATCGGCTTTAATTTGTGTCGCGGCCTGTTAAAGACTTCAAAATAGCGCTCTCCCTATTTTCTTTATGCCAATGCTAGATGCCGCCGCAAATAGCGACCTAAAAGCATGCTGCCACTGAAATTTGAACATGCTTTATGCTGATAAAACTATTTTTACCGTTAATTTATTTTTTGCTGAGGGTGATGTCTTTCACCATAAATAATACGGGTTTACCTAGAATATTGACTTCGGCATATTCGCCCTTAGTGCGCCCGAGTAAGCTGACGCCGAGATCGGAGATCACCGAATAACGCCCCGCTCTGGGTTTGTGCCTTGGCGGATACACCAGCTCGATACGGTATTCCTGCTGGTCCTGTTGGTTAACCAGTAAAATTTCTCGACCAACTGTCACTTTATCTTGGGTTTCTTCACTCTTAAGTTGATCCAGTTTTGCGATCACCGCGGCTAATGAAGTCGGGCGAAGTGAGGCATTAAAACTGTTTTGCAGGTAATAGGTTTCAGTTTTCAACATAAAAGACTGAAATAGATTGCTAAAAAAAGAATAAAACATAACTACCTCAAAATATGAGCTAGATAACTGCCGTGCCCCAAAATAAAAATGGAAGCGATAAATTAAAATATGGGAATTCGATGCCGAGTGCGAGTGGCACTCGGCTTAAACTGGAAATTTAAGTGAAAGGCGTACAAAGCCGGCTAAATAATGAGGCTTATTTAGCGTAAAAGGCGATGATTCAAATGTGATAGATGAAAATGCATTGTTTAACATGTTGCTACATCTCCATATCAAATTAAGGCTAAATTAATCATCCAATTGGGTTGGTGATTAATGACTAATAAACTGTCCATACCATAGGCCAACTGAAAAAATAAAGCAACCCATGTTTTAACTCTAGGCTCTTTATTTCTGGAATGACGTTTTCCTATTAAATAAAAATATTTTATTAATAACCGGCGATATTTTTAGGCAATTATTAGCGCATAAATTGATTAACGTGGCTGAATGTTAAGCCGCTAAGTTGTTAGCCCTGCACCTTGCAGGATGATTTTAAGGCAGAGGGAAACCAGCAGTAGGCAACTGACGCTGGTGCACCAAATCAGCAGTAACCAGCCGAGCCGTTTGGGGAGCGATGAAGTTTGAGTCGTCATAGCAATCTCCTAAGAGTGTGTTGCTGGCAGCCGAGTCGATATCGGCTGCATGAAGTCGTTTTTAGTGATAACCCGCATCCTTGGTGACTTTGCCGCGAAACACGTAATAGCTCCAAAAGGTGTAGGCCAAGATCAAGGGAATAATCATCAGTGCGCCGATGAGCATGAAACCTAAGCTACTCTCAGGTGCGGCCGCCTGCCATAGGCTGATCGTTGGCGGAATAATATGTGGCCAGATGCTGATGCCCAAGCCACTAAAGCCTAAGAAGATTAACGCGAGCGTCAGCAAGAAGGGGCGATAGTCATCCTCAGTATTTAAAGCGCGGATAAGTGCCTTAGTGCAGAGTAATACCAGCAGAGGTACAGGCGCAAAATAGAATAAATTCGGCAGACTAAACCAGCGCAGGGCAATATTGGGTTGTACGAAGGGCGTCCATAAACTGACGATTCCTATGGTCATCAGCAGGCAAATTGCGAGGACTTTGGCGAGCTGCTGCATAGTCGTTTTGAGTGTACCTGTGCATTTTTTCACTAACCAAGTTGCACCAAGCAGCGCGTAGGCCAGCATCAGCCCAAAACCACAGAAGAGTGAGAAGGGCGATAACCAATCGAAGCTGCTACCGCTGAACCTTTGTCCATCGACCGAAATGCCCGAGATAAATGCGCCGAGCACTACGCCTTGGGCAAAGGTGGCAATAATCGAGCCGAACATAAAGGCTTTGTCCCAAAAGGGTTTGGTTTCTGTACTGGATTTAAACCTGAATTCAAAGGCGACGCCGCGAAAAATCAACGCGAGCAGCATAATTAGTAAGGGAATGGTCAGGGCTTCGAGCACTATGGCGTAGGCGAGGGGAAAGGCGCCGAGCAGGCTAGCACCACCGAGTACTAGCCAAGTCTCGTTTCCATCCCACACTGGCGCGACGGTATTGACCATTACATCCCTATCCTCTTCATCATGGATGAAGGGAAATAAGATGCCGATGCCAAGATCGAAGCCATCCATCACTATGTACATGAGTGTGGCAAAGATGATGATCCCAAACCAAATCAGGGGTAAGTCGAATTCCATGTTGTGCCTTTAAATGGGTTGATTAATCGATTGATATGCTAAAAAGTCGGATTTGTTATCCATGGTGCTCAATCCCTTGCGCTATCGGCCCTTTACTGATGAGCCGCATCATGTAGCGATAACCCACGCCAAAAATGCCGAAGTAACAGATAACAAACATCATCAGGCTGAGGCTTAAATGGGTCACACTGTGGGACGAAACCGCATCTTGAGTGCGCATTAACCCTTGGATAACCCAAGGTTGGCGGCCAAGTTCAGTGGTAAACCAGCCCGCGAGGGTTGCGATTAATCCCGCGGGACCTAACAGCAGTACCAAGCGCAGGAACAGGCGATTGCTGTATAGCGTCTGCTTGCGTCTAAGATAGAGGCTCCAGATTCCCGCCAAAATCATCAGCACGCCTAAGCCCACCATCACCCTAAAACTCCAAAACACTAAGGGCACATTAGGCCAATCCTCGGCAGGAAACTCAGTGAGTGCTGGCACTTGCTTGGTTATATCGTGTTTTAAAATCAGACTGGCTAATCCTGGAATTTCCAAACTGAAATGATTGGTTTGCTTATCCATATCGGGCATCGCGAATAAGATGAGCGGCGTAGGTTCATCCCCTTCATTACGCCAATGACCTTCCATCGCCGCGATTTTTACCGGTTGATACTCAAGGGTATTGAGCCCGTGAAAGTCACCAATCACTGCTTGCAGCGGCGCAACAATCAATGCCATCCACATGGCCATGGAAAGCATTTTACGAATCGCGGGAGTATCGTTTCCTTTGAGTAAATGCCATGCGGCGGAGGCGCCAACAAAGAAGGCCGAGGAGAGAAAGGCGGCAACCGTCATATGGGTTAAACGGTAGGGAAATGAAGGATTAAACACGATTTGCCACCAGTCGATGGGGACGACTCGGTTATCAATGATTTCAAAACCCTGAGGTGTGTGCATCCAACTATTGGAGGCGAGGATCCAAAAGGTTGAAATCACAGTGCCCGTGGCCACCATGCAAGTGGCAAAAAAGTGCAGCTTTTTGCCAACCTTATTTTGCCCAAACAGCATCACCCCAAGAAATCCCGCCTCGAGGAAAAATGCTGTCAGCACTTCATAGGTGAGCAGAGGGCCGGTTACGCTGCCCGCAAAGGCCGAAAAGCCACTCCAGTGGGTGCCAAATTGGTAGGCCATCACTATGCCTGAGACCACGCCCATGCCGAAGTTAATGGCAAAAATTTTGACCCAGAATTGATAAAGCTGCTGATAAATCTGATTGTTTGTCTTCAACCCGAGTCCTTCTAACACGGCTAAATAGGTGGCTAACCCAATAGTGATTGCGGGAAAGATAATGTGAAAAGAAACGGTAAAAGCGAATTGGATCCTCGCGAGTACGGTGGCATCAAAATCAAACATAGTGTCCTCAGGCGTGCAGCAAAGGGATGTGTAAAAGCAAGTCGCTCAGCGCCTCGGATTCGTACCGCTGATGGCTTGTGTGCTATTAGACCATGGGGTAATCTGGCTATAACAGATACAGAATTGACTAAGTTAGCTATAACAGATGCCTAAGTACCAACAGTTAGCGCAGGATCTCAAAAACCGAATTACTCAAGGTGTCTGGCAGACGGGGGATAAATTGCCATCATTGCGGCAAACCGTGGCGGATTCGGGGCTGAGTTTAATGACGGTGCTGAACGCCTATCAGTTACTCGAAAGCCAAGGCGTGATATTGGCGCAGGCAAAATCCGGTTACATAGTGGCGCCTCAGCCTGAAGCCTTTCGTTATCCAGAGACTCAACGGCAGATCTATTTCTCCGATAAGGTCGATATTAACGAGTTTGTGTTTAACGTATTGCAGGCATCGAAACAGGCGGGGATTGTGCCCTTTGGCTCGGCATTTCCCGATCCCAGTTTATTTCCACAGCAAGCCTTAGCGCGCTCGTTGGTCAAGGTCACTCGGCAGATGTCACCGTCGTTTGCGGCCGATAATCTTCCCCCCGGTAATGCTGGGTTACGCAAGGCGATTTCCCAACGTTATGCCAAGTTAGGCATGAGCGTGGCGCCCGATGAAATTTTAATTACCTCAGGGGCGATGGAGGCGCTGAACTTGAGCTTAGCGGCCTTGGCTCAGGCGGGGGATTGGGTCGTGATTGAATCGCCCGCCTTTTATGGTGCGATGCAAGCCATTGAGCGCCTCAAGCTGAGGGCGATTGCGGTCGCAACGGAACCCCGCGAAGGGATTGATCTTAATGCTTTGGCTGAAGTGCTGAAGACCTATCCCGTCAAAGCCTGTTGGTTGATGAGTCTGCATCAAAACCCCTTAGGTTGTAGTTTGTCTGACCAGAAAAAACAGGCTGTTTATCAACTGCTTTGTGAACATAATGTCAGTCTGATTGAAGATGATGTATATCAAGAGCTTTATGTCGGTTCGAGTGCGCCTAGGCCGATTAAAGCCTTAGACACCCAAGGCTGCGTACTGCATTGTGGTTCCTTTTCGAAATCTTTGATTGCGGGATATCGAGTCGGTTGGGTTGCCGCGGGGCGCCATGCCCCTCAATTGCAACGCTTGCAATTAATGTCGACCCTCTCAACCAGTGCGCCTATGCAACTGGCCATCGCCGATTTTATTCAGTCGCCCCAATATGAGCGTCATTTAAAGCGCTTACGCCACACCTTAGCGGATCGCAAATTTGCCATGTATCAGTTGCTGCGGGCTCACTTGTCGGAGTCTGTAAGTGTGAACTTTGAGCCGGGCGGTTATTTCCTCTGGTTGGCGTTGCCTAGTCATATGGACGCGACGCAGATATACCATAGCGCGCTTGAGCGAGGGATCAGTATCGCGCCGGGGAATCTCTTTAGTAATCAAGCAGAGTTTCGCCATTTTATGCGCATTAATGCCTCCTACGATTGCTCACCCGAGATAGTGCGTGCGGTAAAAGCGCTCGCGCAGCTCCTAGAACACTCCCCGAATTGATACGCCAAAGTGTGAGCCGTTGCGGTAAATTCGATGGTGATTTAAAAAGATTTAGACTTCTAGATGTCCATCTGTTAACTTGGATGCAGTGCACAAATCTTGTGCGATCGGAGCATCAATTTGCGTAGCGTACCCCTCGATTTGCCTTGGGGAGTGGCTATGTTTGAGGAACGGCTTGGGGAATTTATTGGGGAAGGACACAAAGATGAAACTTGAATCACTGGCGTTACACCACGGATATGAATCAGAGGCGACCACGAAAGCCGCTGCGGTACCTATTTATCAAACCACTTCCTACACCTTCGATGATACCCAACATGGTGCTGATTTATTTGACTTAAAAGTCGCAGGCAATATCTACACGCGGATTATGAACCCGACGACCAGCGTGCTCGAGCAGCGGCTTGCGGCCATTGAAGGCGGCATAGGTGCACTCGCACTAGCCTCGGGAATGGCGGCCATTACCTATGCGATTCAAGCCCTTACTCAGGTGGGGGACAATATTGTCAGTACCAGCCAACTCTATGGCGGCACTTATAATCTGTTTGCCCATACGCTGCCGCGCCAAGGAGTCGAAGTACGGATGGCAGCCTTCGATGACTTTGAAGAGCTCGATGCCTTAATCGATGCTAAGACCAAGGCGCTATTCTGTGAGTCCATCGGTAACCCCGCCGGCAATATTGTCGATCTTAAACGTTTAGCCGAGATAGCCCATAAACACGGTGTGCCTTTAATTGTCGATAACACTGTCGCTACCCCTGTTCTATGTCGCCCGTTTGAACATGGCGCCGATATCGTTATCCATTCGTTGACCAAATACATTGGCGGCCATGGAACGACGATTGGCGGCGTGATTATTGACTCGGGCAAGTTCGATTGGGTGGCGAACAAAGAACGCTTTGCTCTGCTCAATCAAGCCGATCCTTCCTACCATGGTGTGGTGTATACCGAGGACTTTGGTGCCGCGGCCTTTATTGGACGTTGCCGCGTGGTGCCGCTGCGTAATACTGGGGCGGCGCTCTCACCTCACAGTGCATTTTTGCTGCTGCAAGGGCTGGAAACCTTGAGCCTACGTATGGAGCGTCACTGCTCGAATGCGTTGGCCTTGGCCGAATATTTGATACTGCATCCTTCGGTCAGTTGGGTGAATTACGGCGCTTTGCCGAGTAGCCCTTACCGTGAGAATTGCCAAAAAATCACCGGCGGTAAAGCCTCTGGGATTATCAGCTTTGGTATTAAAGCGGCCACTCCTGAGGAGGGGAAAATCGCTGGCGGCAAGTTTATCGACGCGCTACAGATGATTTTACGCTTAGTGAACATTGGTGATGCCAAATCGCTGGCTTGCCATCCCGCCAGTACCACCCACAGACAACTAGATGCAAACGAGCTTGCCAGAGCAGGAGTGTCTGAGGACTTAATTCGAATCTCCGTTGGCATTGAACATATCGACGATATTATTGCCGATGTGGCGCAGGCGCTGGAAAAAGCCTTGGCTTAAATTAGTAGATTGATTATTAGAATGAAAAAGGCCGCTAATGTTAGCGGCCTTTTACTTTACAAAACTGACGACTTATTAGTTTGCTTCTTGTAGGCGATTACGCGCCTTTTGATAGAAGTAAGAGACGGTCAGTAAGATCACCCCAATCAACATAAAGGCGATAACCTTTTGCACTAGCTCGAAGGATGCCATATCCAGCAATAACACTTTCAGTGTGGCTAAGGTAAAGAGTCCGGCGGCGAGGCGGATCATATCCGCATGCTGGGGTTTTAAGCTGATAAACATCAACACGCTGCCATGCACGACGAGCAAAATGGCGCTGAGTGGCGCGGCAATCATATTATCGAACGCATAACTCCAGGTGAGATAACTCAGCGCGAGCAATCCATGCCAGCCCCATTTGAGCCATTGCAGCGGTAAGAAACGCTGATGCAAACGAATAGCGACGCCGCGGCGTAAGATAAGTAGCGCGAGCAGTGCTAATGCCATCAATTCACAGAGGATCAATAACACGTTATCCAGATCGAGTCTTAGCGACAACTCAAAGTGCAGCATTATTGGCAGCAGCGCGAGCCCTAGACAAAGCCCGTAGGCCAAGCTGTAGCTTGAGCGCACCGCGGCTTGGATTTCGATGGCTAAGTGCGCCATTAATCCCGTTTGCACGGCGCCATGTTTGATGCGTCTTTGGAGCAAGAGGGCAAAGTAGCCGCTCAGTGCTAAAGCTGTCATCGACCATGCCACTACATCGACGCGGTTAAATCCATAGACTAATACGGCCAGCACCAGCGCGAAATAATAAGGGCTAAGTTGCCATTGCAGGGTTAGCAGTGATGCCCAAGGCTTGGCAAACTTGCGATAACGCAGCAGTATAAAGCCCATGACTAGAGCACCTATCAGCAGCGCGATAAGTCCTTGCCAAACTTCAAATAGGCACAAGCTGGCGGTGGTGAGGATCGCTAGCCAAGTCAAAATCTTGGTTTCAATCTCAAGGGCTTTATGCTTGATAACATAGGCAAGGGCGAGGCTGAACAAACTGCTGAGCCAGAGTGCAACCGCGGTAAACTCCCAATAACTGCGCATCACCTTAGGCAATAAGATTAGTGGCAGCAGCAGATAACAGCAGAGTTGTATCTGCTTGGCGGCCTGGGCGAACAGCGAGCTTGGATAGTGCTTACGATACCAATAGTGGGCCAGCAACAGGGCGGCGAATAATTCAATGCGTGCCAGCTTTGCCATCAGTGGCTGCGCACTAAAGCTCAAGCTGCCAGAGAGGGTCACGCCTTCGACCACGGTAAATAGGAGTGGCAGCAGCAAGAGCCAAGCGGCAAACTCGCTGACCATCAACTTGTCTTTACCACTTAAATACAACAGCAACAGACTCACAAGCGGGATGATGGCGAGGTAATAATCGCTGCTGACAAGGTAAGCCGCCAGCAAAAGGGTCGCCACATAAAAGCCACTGAGTAACTCTTTGAATAAATAACTCAATTGCCGTTCGAGCCGCGACAGTGGTAACTCATCACAGTGGATTTGGCGGATAACAAATAGCAGGGCCGCCGCGCTTAAGGCTAACGCGAGCAGCGGGAACCCAAGCGCCACCACCGGCGTTTGCTCGCCAAGTCCGAGTAGGGAAAAACCTGTCAGCACCGCATATAAATTGAGAACCAGCCCTGTTAGCAATAACACATAGGCTTCGGCGCGCACCGAAATCAGTTTCTCCTTAAGGCCAATCCACAGCAGGAGCAATGCTTCGAGAATGAGCACTAAGCCCAGGAAATCATGACTTAAGAGATAAAGGGCGGCAAAGGCGGCAAAACTGCCGCCAAAGACTAATAAGAGACTGCGCTGGGACGGGGCGAGTCGAGACTTGAGCTTAACGTATAAACCTGCGCATACCAGAGCATTGGCGATAAAAATCTCCCCGGCGAATGGCGTAAATTGGGTGAGTTCGAAGATAACAAAGGCCAGTAGGGCTATCGGCAGAACCAAGGCTCTATGGCTGAGTGAGGTCGAGGAGGAATTAACGATACACCCATATAGACCATAGAGATAAAGGAGTGCGTTAATGCTCACTAGAGCTAGCACTGCAGCGCCGCCCCATTGGGTGAGCGGTAAATCGACAAAATAGCTGAAGGCTTCGATGCAGGCGATATGTAGGAAGGCTGTGATTTCCAGCAGTAATGGCCAGTGTAATTTACGGCTTTGGGCGAGTGCGCCCGCACCTATCAGTAGCAGATAGGGAATATACAGTAGCGGCGCATAGCTTTGGGATAACAGCATCATAGGTGCCATCGAGCCGCCGACTAGGGCAATCACGGCAATAACTTTGGCATCGAGTCGCATCGACAGGCCATAGCCCGCTAAGGTAATCAATAGCAGCAGGATAAAGCTGGCACTGTTAGGGATAATCTCAAAGTAGGGGCCAATAAAATAGGCGCAGAGATAGTTTAGGATAAGGCCTAATCCGACAATCCCAGAGCCAAAGTCGGCCATGCCCGCCCTTTTTTGGCGGATAAAAATCCCGCCCGCAATAATCGCATTGGCGCAGCCAAAACCCAGCAGGGCTTTGCCGAGTTCGGAAAACCAATGGTTGATGGAATATTGCAGTAGGTAGCCAAAACCTAGGGTGAGTGTGATGATGCCCGCGACCGTCATCAAAAATACCGGGCCTAAGCCCTTGGCTTGATAATGTTGATAGAAACCTTTGACCTGTTCAGTGATGGCCGCAAATGGCGCCATGATGGCGGCAACGCCTTGGGATAATAAGGTCTCTAATTGGCTTGCAGCCTGCACGCCCACTTCAAGTCCGGCTTGCTGAGAAAAGGCCTTATCTTGCTGCAAATCATCCTGCTGCGAATCCACTGGTGAATGCACGGCTTTTGAGGGGGCCTTAGCATGGCGCTGCCAAGGATCGTCTTGCCAAGGATTTGCCTCGGGCATTTGTGGCTGGATATGGGGAGCCATTTCTTCAGATTGCAGCGAGGCGCGCTCATCCCTTGGCTCAATCGTCGTGCCGAATGGCGCTGTGATATCGTCCGTGCTGGCGGATGTGTTGGTGAGAGGGCCATTGTCTTGCTGCTCAAGCTGAAGACTGATGCTATCGAGCTTGGCCGAGAATTCTGCCAGTTGGCGGCTGAGTGAAGATTGCTGCGACAGATGCTGCAGTTTTAACTGCGCCAATTCTGCCTTGAGTTGGTCAACGTCATCCTTTAACGGCATCTCAATATCCTAAATATGCTTTCCATATCCATGGGGCATAAAAGTCTAAGTGACTCACTTTTATGCTTTTACTGTGAAAGATTGTACTGGCAACTAGGCATAACGGCTAGTAAAAAGCCGTTACTCAGTATGTGCGAATGCGAACGTGGAGGAGATGAGGCAAAGATAGCGCAATGATTTCGCCCTATCTTTGCCGTATGAAAGTGGTTATTTCTGCGCTTGCAGGATCACAAATTTGCCGTTGGAGGCGACTGTGGTGCAGTTTTTAAATAAACGCTGCAATTTGACGTGGTAAGCCAAGTGTCGATTCCCCACTATATGTAAAATGCCGCCATTTTTGAGTCGGCGCCGCGCGTCTAAAAACATCTGCCAAGCAATGTGGTCGGTAATCGCCTCGCCCTGATGGAAGGGCGGATTGCAGAGCACTAAATCGGGTTCTACTCCATCGGGTAGGTGGGTCATACAATCATCCCAATGGAAATGGCCTTTACCTGCGGGGAGTTGGTTGTTTGCCCAGTTGGCTTTTGCCGAGGCCACTGCCATTTCGGAATCATCAATAAAATGGATATCGGCATTAGGGTATAACTGGGCCGCACGCAGACCGAGCACGCCATTGCCACAACCCAGGTCGACAATCGTTTTAAAGTCTCCCTGAGGGAGGTTATCCAACATAATGCGCGCGCCGATATCGAGCTTATTGGCGGCAAACACATTGCTTAAATTGCTGATGTGGAGGTTGAATTCGGAAATATCCCAAGTGACTTCCTTCGGTAAGGCACGTGGTTTGCCATCGCTAATACAGGTGATGACGCGGGTTTTCTTCCAAGCGAGGCTGGCGCTCGCTGGCCCTAAGTATTTTGCAAATACTTCCAATAAGCTCGCGTTGATAGACTTGGCTTTTGCGCCAATTAACACTTTGCAGCCTGCGGGCAACACTTGGGACAAGCGCATCAGCTGGTGGGCAAAGTAAGTGAGGTTTTTAGGTAGCTTCATCAATACGAGAGCGAGATCGCCTGGTAAGGCATCGCGACTGGTAAACCTGGTTAGGTTATCCATAGGCAACTGATTGCGATGATGATTTTGCTCTGCACCTAAAAAACTGGTTCTGGCATCGGTTTCGACATTCAGCGGCCAATCGGGATTAAGTCGCGATAGGGCGCAGCTTAAGGCGCCAAAGCTGTCGTTGATAATGGCCGTTGGCACCGCGGTTTGTCCGCCTTCGACTAGGGTGTTAATCAAATGCTCGTCTGCCGCATCCCAAGCTTGGAGATTGGATTCCTGCGAAGCGGGGTAGCGAAAGAGTTCAAGCTCAATCCCTGCCACTGAAAATTGTGTCGTCATCTTTGTGCTAAGCCAATAAAAACGGTGCGAATAAAAACGCTGCCATTAAAACAGCGCCAATTAAATAAGGCGCAGATTATCGCAGATTTCCCTTTATCGTGCGATGCTTGCCTGAGGTTGTATATCTGCTCGTGCATTTATGAGTGATTGGGTGGGGTCAATCACAGTCGTCAGTGGTATAAGGTACTGTATGAAACAAGTCGATTTAGGACTCGAACCAGAGGTCAATCTTGAAGCTGATAGCGGCACCTCTTGCGTCCATCATCAAGGTGCGGCACAAGTCGAGCCGCCTATCACCTTAGTTAGGGATTATTTGAATGTGGCACAGCAGAATGCCCTACTCAAGGAGGCCGAGTCTTACCCATTGAGTCGCCCACAAATTCAAGTGTTTGGTGAATATCATGCCATTCCAAGGCAGCAGGTTTGGTATGGCGATGCGGGATGCGACTATTTATATTCGGGGCTATTTATTCGTGCTCTGCCTTGGCCTAAGTATTTGCAAAAATTGCGTGACAAGTTGCAGCGGGACTTTAGCCTTGGCAGCAATGGTGTGTTAGTGAATCGCTATGCAGATGGTCAAGATTGCATGGGCGCCCACAGCGATGATGAGCCCGAGATCGCGAGCGGCAGTGATATTGCCTCTATCAGCCTTGGCGCCTCGCGGGATTTTGTGATTAAACATAAACACAGCAAAGTGAAATACACTATTAGTTTGCATAGCGGTGATTTACTCATTATGCACTGGCCAATGCAGCAAGATTGGTTGCACAGTGTGCCTAAGCGCTTAAATGTTAAAGCACCTCGCTGGAACTACACCTTTAGGCAATTGATTGTTAATTATCATGGCTGATTGAAAGGCAAATCATTTCATACTGTTACTAAATTGGCTCAGTTTAGAGCCACAAAGCTGACGTTGAAATTTGATCTTTTGTACTTGAAGCAGTACTCTGCGGCCACTGGATTTTCCCATGTTGAGATTTGAATATGTCCAATACCCATGCGCAGGGCACAGTGGCACAGACCATTGATCAGAAGCTGACTGAAAGCTTTTCGCCAACTCATTTAGAAGTCCTTAACGAAAGTCACCGTCACCATGTTCCGCCTAATTCAGAGACTCACTTTAAAGTGGTTGTCGTCAGTGATGAATTTGATGGGCTTCGTTTGCTCGCCCGCCATCGTTTGGTAAATAACTGTTTAGCCAACGAGTTAGCTAATGGTGTGCATGCACTTTCTATCCATACCTTCACTCAGAGTGAGTGGGCTAAGGATGTTGAAGTGCCTAAAACGCCAAATTGCCGCGGTTAATTCGGCCACCGAACTTTATAAAAGCCACGTTATCAACGTGGCTTTTTTGTTTTAGGTCAAATAGACGACAATATGCGGTTTCCCTGTTGAATTTTCTGTGTTAACAATATGTTCTATTTTGTACTGAATTAGTGCTCACTGTTTATAGTGAATGGAATGTAAGTCGTAAGCATCTAAACAAGAGTGCTTTACATCAGCCGATACTTAAGAGCGCTAATTTTCATACTGTTAACTAACTTCGCATTCAGGGAGAGTGTTCGATGCGTCATTTGGGGTGCCTAATCTTTACGGTATTGCTTATTGGTCTCGGTGGGTGTAATCCCGCGCCCCAGCATATCGAGCAGACTGCAGCACCTCATGCCGATGCGACTCCCGTTAAAGATGTTATCGAGTGGCGTTTAGCCACGTCTTGGCCGAAAAATTTCGCAGGTTTAGGTATGGCACCTGAGCGTTTTGCCAAGCTGGTGAACGAGATGTCCCACGGCCGCTTACAAATTCATGTGTACGGTGCGGGAGAATTAATGCCCGCCTTTGCGGTGTTCGACGGGGTGAGCCAAGGTAAAATTCAAATGGCCCACGCCGCCTCCTATTATTGGAAGGGGAAAGCGCCCGCCTCGCAGTTTTTTTCTTCGATCCCCTTTGGCATGACGGCCCAAGAGATGAACGGCTGGCTGCATTATGGCGGCGGCATGGCATTGTGGGAAGAAGTCTATCGCCCCTTTGGCATCATTCCATTAGCGGGTGGTAATACTGGGATGCAGATGGGCGGTTGGTTTAATAAACCTATTAATAGCATTGCCGATCTTAAAGGCTTGAAGATCCGTATGCCGGGCTTGGGGGGCGAAGTGCTCAAGCGTGTCGGTGCTGTACCCGTCAATATGGCGGGCAGGGAGCTTTATGGCGCTTTGCAAACGGGGTCTATCGATGCAGCTGAGTGGGTTGGGCCTGTGAATGACCTCGCCTTTGGTTTACATAAAGTCGCCAAATATTACTATTACCCCGGTTGGCACGAGCCTGGTTCCAATATGGAGTTTTTGATTAATAAGGGTGCGTTCGAGAGTCTTCCCCAAGATTTACAAGCCATAGTCAAAACGGCTGCACGCGCCATCAATCAAGATATGCTAGACGAATACACCACACGTAATGTGACAGCCCTTGACACCTTAGTCAAAGATGAAGGTGTAGTGCTTAAGGCTTTTCCACCCCAGGTGCTCACCGAGCTTGAACGTATCTCGCAGCAGGTCATTGAAGAGCAGGCCGAGCAGGATCCTATGATGCGAAAAGTGTACCGCGCTTACCATGCCTATGAGCAGGGAGTGCGTGAGTATCATAAGATTTCAGAGGATGCTTACAGCCAGCAGCGCCAGCACTAATGCCGCTAATTTGAACAAAATGTTCATATTAGCGTCTGATTAATGTGAGATGATTTCATCTTACATTATCTTGTTATCGACCTAATCCATTTGGTGTTATGCTTGCGCCCATAAACCGATAGCGGTTGTATCGCCCTAAGAATTTGGAGTTTCCTATGCCATTACTTGATAGCTTTACCGTTGACCATACTCGGATGAATGCGCCAGCCGTGCGTGTTGCCAAACATATGAGTACCCCAAAAGGCGATGCGATTACCGTATTCGATCTACGTTTTTGTGCACCGAATAAAGATATCCTCAGCGAGCGTGGTATCCATACTCTAGAGCATCTGTTTGCGGGTTTTATGCGTGATCATCTAAACGGCAGCGATGTTGAAATTATTGATATTTCACCAATGGGATGCCGCACCGGTTTCTACATGAGCCTGATTGGTGAGCCGAGTGAGCGCCAAGTGGCTGATGCATGGCTTGCCTCAATGGAAGATGTGCTCAAAGTGGTTGAGCAATCTGAAATCCCTGAGCTTAACGAGTATCAATGTGGCACTTACGAGATGCACTCGTTAGAACAAGCCCAAGATATCGCCCGTAACATTATCGCCGCAGGTGTGAGTGTTAACCGTAATGATGACTTAAAACTCAGCGATGAGATCTTAGGTCAACTCTAAGCTTTGCTAGGGCGCCACAAGGCGTGGTGCTTAGACTTAAGGCTTTAGCGTCAAGAAAGCGACATTCGTCGCTTTTTTTTTCGAGCAAATTCAGCTATTTTACAAAATAACAACAAAAACGCCGTACGCTAACAAACACTTTTGGGAGCTTGGTATGTCTAGTCGCTACTTTGTGATGTCGCTGACCGCGCTTGCGGTTTCCTGTGTTTACACTCATCCCCTCAATGCAAACCCACTCTATTCTCAAACACTCGATCTGATTGAGCTCAATGACCAATATCACTCCAGTGATGATGGGATGCAGCTGAGTTACTTAAATAGCTTAACCTTATTGCGGGCCGATCACAGTGGAAATACCGCGAATATCAGTATGCGCTCCGCTAGCCAAGGTGTGGCCGTGATGCAAGATCGGGTGTATTTTTCACCCGCGCCTTATTCGGCGCCGCAGTTGCAGTTATTGCCTAACCTTTTACTACAGCAAAATGTCACTAGCACACCACTGGCGGATATGACGGTAGGCGGGCAGGGCGCTTTCGGTGTGGTGAATTATCAGAGCCTTGAAATAGCTAACCGACCTCAGTCTGGCAGTTTTCTCGTTGAAGGTTCGACAGAGTCGGATTTGAATGCCGGCATGAGTTGGGGCGTTAAGCAAAAAGAATATGGTGCATTATTCGCAGCGAATTACCAGAAAGAACAAGGTGATGCGAATTTTTTCAATGGCAGCGATGCCGATAGAACCCAAACGGATATGTTGTTCAAGGTGAATGCGGCAAGTTTGCTCGGGGCTCGTAGTCCGCAGCAGACGGAATTTACCTACCAATTTATCGATGATAACAGTTATCGCTCGCAGCTTGGCGTCACCGCGGCGGACTGGCAGCAGGATCCCTTACTCTTGTACTCGGCAACGGCGCAGGATAAGCATAAAGGGCGGCAGCACAAGTATCAGCTTTCACACCAAGTGGATTTAGGTGGCAGTAAAGTGATCAGTGACTTTTACTATCAGTCCTATTCACAACAGTTGAATCAACTTGGTTTGTTTAATGGGCAAGAGATTGACGCAGCAACGCTTGCCGATATCGCCGCCTTTGATCGAGCTCCAAGTGCAAATGGCGCCGATTTAAATCTGCTCGTTCAAGATAACGATTACAGTGCCTTTGGCGCCCAGACCCAAGCCATAAACCAGTACGGCGAACATCAAATCATTTACAGCGCTCGTTATCATACGGATAAGGCGGAAATGCGCTTTGGCGAGCAAACGGCGTTATGGCAAGCGGATAGAAGCCTTGCGGTTGATGAGTCAAACGCGCTGTTCGCTTATACCGATGATGCGACTGCGCTGACGTCGGCCATTGATTCGCTATTGCGCTGGCAAGGCATGCAAATCAAGTTAGGGCTGACTTACGAGCATGTCAGTGTTAATCGTGAAGTGGATCAGGCTGTTGTGGGACTCGATGAAGCGGATTTCTCCGACAGTGATTGGATGCCGCAATTAGGTGTGCTCTATGATGCGGGCGATTGGCGTTTTAGTACCGATATCCGTAGGGCTTGGACTGCGGCGAGTGCGGGAAATACCACCCAAGAGGCTCAGGTGTCGCTGCATTATCAAGTGAGCGCCCAATATGCGCGCGAAGGAATAAAAGCCGATTTACGGGCGTATGTGCAAGAATTCGATAATTTGCATGTGGACTGTGATAGCTATTCGATGTGCGCCGATGCACGCTTGTTAACCCAAGAGAATATTCCCGATGTACTCACCTATGGTGTAGAACTTGGCCTTGACTATCGCTGGGACTTGGGTGGAGTAGAGCTACCCTTAGGGCTAAATTATCAATATCTTAGCGCCGAGTATCAAACCAGCACTTGCACCGATGTCCAAGGCTGTGTTTTAGAGGGCGATAGATTAGCTTGGTTACCCGAACATCAATTGCAATTGAGTGCAGGGGTTAACTATGGCGAATATCAATTAAATCTTGAGGCGGCCTATCAATCTGAGCGCGATTTCAGCCAATTTGGCAGTGAGTTGCAACGGGTATCAGGCCAGTGGCGGGTCGATTTAGCGGCAAACTATGATTTTGATAAACACCATAGGCTGTATTTTAGGGTCGAAAACCTACTCGATGAGTCCCTTGTGACCACAGCATCAAATAGCGGAATTCGGACTGAAAATGGACGGATCAGCTATTTGGGTTATCAGTGGCGTTTCTAAACTGAATTAAATCTTGTTTAAAGATTATTCAACGAGAAAGCGAAAAGGTCGTTTTAGCTATCGTCATAAAGAGGTATCGACCTTTCGCTAAATTATTTCTTTAAAAATTAATGTTATAGTATTTGTCGACCGTAATATTTTCTCTTTCTGCGCCCTCACTCGGTCGGAAGGTGAACGCTGTAGTGCATGATTCTTTTAAATCCTTATTTGAGGTTTGAAATCACCTATAATTTTCGTGGCGATGCCACGGCAATTGGGGTAAAATGCGCGCGACCAGCGTGATTGCGATCGCATTTCTGTGATAAATCTGCGCTAGCTCAATGCAGTAGGTTTTGCTTAAAAACCTCAGTATTTAGCAGGAACGCGGCGCATTGTCTTTCCTTCAAAACGTAGTGCTTGTGGATATGATTACAATTAAGAAAGGATTGGAACTGCCTATAGCAGGCGGACCAGAGCAAGTTATCCATAATGGCCCAGCCATTAAACATGTAGCTACTTTGGGTGAAGAGTATATTGGCTTACGTCCAACGATGAAGATCAAAGTGGGCGATAAAGTTCAAAAAGGTCAGGTGATTTTCGAAGATAAGAAAAATCCTGGCGTGAAATATACGGCTTTAGCCAGTGGTACTATTTTAGAGATTAACCGGGGCGCCCAGCGCGTGCTGCAGTCTGTAGTTATTCAAGTTGAAGGTAACGAAAGTGTTGCCTTTGCTAAGTTTGACGCAGCTGCACTCGATACGCTAGACTCGCAATTAGTCCGCGACAACCTGATTGAATCGGGTCTGTGGACGGCATTGCGTACACGTCCTTTCAGCAAAGTGCCTGCCGTAGATTCTTCTGCCGCTGGTATTTTCGTCACCGCGATTGATACGCAACCCCATGCCGCCGATCCTGTTGTAGTGATCCGTGAGCATAAAGAAGATTTTGCTAATGGTCTTAAGGTCTTAGCAAGACTTACCGAAGGTAAAGTTTACCTTTGTAAAGCGCCTGGCGCCGATATTCCTGCCGCTAATGCCCAAGTTGAAGAATTTGCCGGTGTTCACCCTGCGGGTCTTGTTGGTACTCATATCCATTTCCTACTTCCTGCTTCTGCAAAACGTACTGTTTGGCATGTCGGTTACCAAGATGTAATAGCCATTGGTCAGCTATTTACTACCGGTCAACTGAATACCGAACGTGTGATCGCAATTGCCGGTCCTAAAGCGGCTAAGCCACGTCTGGTTCGCACTATTTTAGGTGCAAGCATGACTGAACTGACCGCGGGCGAAACCTTAGACGGTAACGTACGTGTTGTTTCAGGCTCTGTGCTGAATGGCCGTACTGCTGTAGGTCCTCAAGGATATTTAGGTCGTTACCACGCGCAGGTGAGTCTGTTAGAAGAAGGCACTGAAAAAGAATTCTTTGGTTGGGTGTTACCAGGCTCAAACAAATACTCTATTACCCGTGCATTCCTTGGCCACTTAAGCGCTTCTCGTCTGTTCAACATGACAACGAGCACTGGTGGTTCAGACCGCGCTATGGTGCCAATCGGCAACTACGAGCGTGTAATGCCATTGGATATTCTTCCTACTATGTTGCTGCGTGACCTGATCTCAGGTGACTTTGACGGTGCTGCCACTTTAGGCGCGTTAGAGTTGGATGAAGAAGATCTCGCACTGTGTACGTTCGTATGTCCAGGCAAATATGACTACGGTTCATATCTGCGTGACTGTTTAGATACGATCGAGAGGGAAGGCTAATGAGCTTGAAAGATTTTTTCGAACGTATTGAACCCGACTTTGAAAAAGGCGGTAAATACGAAAAGTTTTATGCCCTCTTCGAAGCGGCATACACCATTTTTTATACGCCAGGTAAAGTGAACAAGGGCAAAACCCACGTTCGCGACAATATTGACCTGAAGCGTATGATGATCACGGTTTGGGCCTGTGCCTTCCCAGCGATGTTCGTGGGTATGTACAACGTCGGTCTGCAAGCACAACTTGCGTTAATCGCGGGTTTTGCAACCCCTGACGTATGGCAAGTGAGCCTGTTCGGCATGTTCGGTACCGAACTGACCGCCAACTCTGGCTGGCCAGCACTGATGTGGTACGGCGCCTGTTTCTTCCTACCTATCTACGCGGTGACCTTCGCCATCGGTGGTATTTGGGAAGTGCTGTTTGCCGCTATCCGTGGCCACGAAGTTAACGAAGGTTTCTTCGTTACCTCTATCCTGTTCGCATTAACCCTGCCAGCAACTATCCCATTGTGGATGGTGGCCTTAGGTATCACCTTCGGTGTGGTTGTGGCTAAAGAAGTGTTCGGTGGTACGGGGCGTAACTTCTTAAACCCAGCATTAGCCGGTCGTGCCTTCCTGTTCTTCGCTTACCCACTGAACATGTCAGGTGACACTTCATGGGTTGTGGCTGACGGTTACTCTGGTGCAACGGCTCTGAGCCAAGCGGCAGCGGGTACCTTAGATTACACATTCAACCAAAACTGGTGGGATGCGTTCTTCGGTTTCATTCCAGGCTCTGTGGGTGAAGTATCGACTCTGGCGATTCTGTTAGGTGGTCTGGTTATCATCTATACCCGTATCGCTTCATGGCGCATCGTTGGCGGCGTGATGGTCGGTATGATTGCTATCTCTACACTGTTAAATGTGATCGGTAGCGACACTAACCCAATGTTTGCAATGCCTTGGTACTGGCACTTAGTGTTAGGTGGTTTTGCATTTGGCATGATGTTTATGGCGACTGACCCAGTATCTGCGTCATTCACTAACCAAGCTAAATGGGCATACGGTATCTTGATTGGTGCAATGGCTGTGTTTATCCGCGTGATTAACCCTGCATTCCCAGAAGGCATGATGTTAGCGATTCTGTTTGCTAACTTGTTCGCGCCATTGTTCGACCACTTCGTGGTTCAGGCAAATATCAAGCGGAGGATTGCTCGTGGCTAGTAATAAAGATTCGTTCGGCAGAACGTTATTTATCGTCGTTGGCTTATGTCTAATTTGTGCGATATTCGTGTCGACTGCGGCAGTATTACTGCGCCCAACTCAAGCAGAAAACAAGCTGCTTGATAAGCAAAAGTACATCCTCGAAGCTGCGGGTCTGATTGACACGAAAGCGGGCAAAGTAACCAAAGCTCAGATTTTGGATACTTACGGCAAGCACATTGAAGCTAAGTTAGTTAACTTAAAAACCGGTGATTGGGTTGAAGGTGTTGATGCCAACACATTCGATCAACGCAAAGCGTCTCGCGATGTGAAGACCTCTTTTGTACCTGAAAACGACATCGCTTCGGTTAAGCGTGTTGCTGAAGATGCAGTGGTTTATTTAGTTCGCGATGAGCAAGGTAAGTTAACCAGCGTGATCCTGCCAGTTCATGGTTATGGCCTGTGGTCGACTATGTATGCTTTCCTCGCGTTAGATGCTGATCTAAACACGATTCAAAGCTTAGTGTACTACGAGCAAGGCGAAACCCCAGGTCTTGGTGGTGAAGTTCAAAACGCTCAGTGGAAAGCTAAATGGCACGGTAAAAAGTTATTTGATGAGCAAGGTAACATTGCTATCAGCGTAACTAAAAACCCCGCTGTGGCTAGCACTGAATACGGTGTGGATGCATTATCCGGCGCGACTCTGACCAGTAACGGTGTTCAACACTCTCTGACATTCTGGTTAGGTAAAGAAGGTTTTGCGAGTTTCATTGAAAAAGCACGCAATGGAGGTCTCAGCTAATGTCTGACGCTAAAGAACTGAAACAGGTTCTGACTGGACCTATCGTCAACAACAACCCGATTGCATTACAAGTCCTTGGTGTATGTAGTGCGTTAGCGGTAACGAGCAAACTCGAAACTGCACTGGTAATGGCGTTGGCATTAACTGCGGTAACAGCGTTTTCTAACCTGTTTATCTCAATGATCCGTAACCATATTCCTAGCAGCGTACGTATTATCGTACAGATGACCATTATTGCCTCTTTGGTAATCGTGGTTGACCAATTGCTGCAAGCTTATGCTTATCAGATTTCTAAGCAGTTATCGGTATTCGTGGGCCTTATCATTACGAACTGTATCGTAATGGGGCGCGCTGAAGCCTATGCGATGAAAACACCGCCAATGATGAGCTTTATGGATGGTATCGGTAACGGTTTAGGTTACGGTGCGATTCTGTTAGCCGTTGGCTTCGTGCGTGAACTGTTTGGTAACGGTTCTCTGTTCGGTGTTCAAATCCTGCACAAGATCTCTGAAGGTGGCTGGTATCAACCAAACGGTCTGTTATTACTGCCGCCAAGTGCGTTCTTCCTGATCGGTATTCTGATTTGGATTATTCGTACCTATAAGCCAGAGCAAGTTGAAGCAAAAGGGTAATTTGAGATGGAACATTATATTAGCCTGTTAATTCGCTCTGTTTTCATCGAAAACATGGCACTGGCCTTCTTCTTAGGTATGTGTACTTTCTTAGCGGTATCGAAGAAAGTGACTACTGCGATGGGCCTAGGGATTGCGGTAGTTGTAGTGTTAACTATCTCTGTTCCTGCTAACCAAGTTATTTACCAAGGGCTGTTAGCACCTGGCGCACTGGCTTGGGCTGGTGCACCTGAAGCTGACCTAAGCTTCTTGAAATTCATTACCTTTATCGGTGTGATTGCGGCTTTAGTTCAAATTCTGGAAATGGCACTGGATAAGTACTTTCCTCCTTTGTACAACGCGTTAGGTATCTTCTTACCTCTGATCACTGTGAACTGTGCGATTTTCGGTGCGGTATCATTCATGGTTGAGCGTGACTACAAGCTGGGCG
The DNA here is from genome assembly GCF_023475885.1 of Shewanella sp. 10B. Lineage (NCBI taxonomy): Bacteria > Pseudomonadati > Pseudomonadota > Gammaproteobacteria > Alteromonadales > Shewanellaceae > Shewanella > Shewanella sp. 10B. Next base: position 372,192 of record NZ_JAMDJO010000002.1, on the reverse strand, counting down.
AAAGTGTGGTGTTTGGTTTCGGCTCTGGAGTAGGTTGGGCATTAGCTATCGTATTGATGGCCGGTATCCGTGAGAAGCTGAAGTATGCCGATGTGCCGAATGGCCTGCGTGGTTTAGGTATTACCTTTATTACCGCTGGTTTAATGGCCTTAGGTTTCATGTCGTTTTCTGGTGTGTCTCTGTAAGAGACACCAAACGGCTTCTTGAATTGGACCTTCTAAGGATAAGTTAATGGATATTCTTGGTATTTTTAAATCTACTCCGCTCGAGGTTTACCTCGGTGTGAGTATGTTTACTGCTATCGTCCTCGTCTTAGTGTTAGTGATTTTATTCGCTAAATCTAAGCTAGTGTCTAGCGGTGACATCACGATCGGCATCAACGACGATCCAGAAAAAGCGATTACAACCGGTGCCGGTGGCAAGCTGTTAGGCGTGCTAGCGAACAGTGGTATCTTCGTATCGAGCGCCTGTGGTGGCGGTGGTTCTTGTGGCCAATGCCGCGTAGTGGTGAAGTCTGGCGGCGGTGATATTCTGCCAACAGAATTAGATCACATTAGCAAGGGTGACGCCCGTAAAGGTTGCCGTCTGTCTTGCCAGGTGAACGTTAAGAACGACATGGAAATCGAACTTGACGAAGAAATCTTCGGTATTAAGAAGTGGGAATGTACTGTTATCTCTAACGATAACAAGGCGACCTTCATTAAAGAACTGAAGCTGCAAATTCCTGATGGTGAATCTGTTCCGTTCCGTGCGGGTGGTTACATCCAGATCGAAGCGCCTGCACACCATGTTAAATATGCTGATTTCGACGTACCAGCAAAATACCGTGGTGACTGGGAACACTTTGGCTTCTTCAAGTTAGAATCTAAAGTTGACGAAGAAACGATCCGTGCTTACTCAATGGCTAACTACCCAGAAGAGTTTGGCATTATCATGTTGAACGTGCGTATCGCAACGCCACCTCCACGTAACCTGAGCTTACCATGCGGTAAGATGTCATCTTACATTTGGAGCCTGAAGGCTGGCGATAAAGTCACGATTTCTGGTCCATTCGGTGAATTCTTCGCGAAAGATACCGATGCAGAAATGGTGTTTATCGGTGGTGGTGCGGGTATGGCCCCAATGCGTTCACACATTTTCGACCAACTGAAGCGTCTGAAGTCTAAACGTAAGATGAGCTTCTGGTACGGTGCACGTTCTAAGCGTGAAATGTTCTACGTTGAAGACTTTGACGGCTTAGCGGCTGAAAACGACAACTTCGTATGGCATGTGGCCCTGTCTGATCCTCAACCAGAGGACAACTGGGATGGTTACACAGGTTTCATCCATAACGTACTGTATGAAAACTACCTGAAAGACCATGAAGCGCCAGAAGATTGTGAGTTCTACATGTGTGGACCTCCAATGATGAACGCGGCCGTGATCGGTATGTTGAAAAATCTTGGTGTCGAAGACGAAAACATCCTGTTGGATGACTTCGGCGGCTAATGTGAATTAGCCCAAGGTGAGAAGAGTTGCAGATGTGGAGTAAAGCTCTCATCTGCAACTTTTGCATTAAAGGGCTTCCAAAAGAGTTGTTAGTCACTATGTTTAAAACCCTAGCGTTAAAAACCCCTGTGTTAAAAACCTCAGTGTTGAAGCATTCAGTGAGCTGGCTGGTCCTTGTAGGTCTAGCCTTTTTTATTTCAGCCTGTAGCAAACAGGATGAGGTTATCTCCCTCGCGGGCAGCACAATGGGCACGACCTACCACATTAAAGTGGTACCCAATGAGCAAATGCCGACGGCCCAATTACTGCAGGCCGAGATTGACTTAGCCTTAGAGCTGGTCAATAACCAGATGTCGACCTATCGACCCAATTCAGAATTGTCTCGTTTCAACCAGTTACCGCTCGAGCAGAGTGTAGAAGTCTCTCCTGATACCATCAAAGTGGTTAAAGAAGGCATGCGTTTGTATAACGTGACAGACAAAGCCTTAGATATTACCTTAGGGCCACTGGTGAACCTATGGGGATTTGGCCCCGATAAGCGCCCAACCAAAGTGCCGACTCAAGCGGATATCGATGCGGCTAAAGCCAAAACCGGTATCAGTGAGCTTTCTATCGAAGGCAACCGCTTAAGCAAACACAATGCGCATTTATATGTGGACCTGTCTTCAATCGCCAAAGGTTTTGGCGTGGATAAAGTGGCCTCGATTTTAGATAAGTACCATGCAAGCGGCTACTTAGTCGAAATTGGTGGCGAGCTGAGCATTAAGGGCACGAAAGGCGATGGCAGTTCGTGGCGCGTCGCGATAGAGAAACCGACCGACGATGGCATGGCGGTGCAGCAGGTGATTGAGCCCGGCACTATGGCGATGGCAACGTCGGGGGATTATCGTAATTATTATGAGGAAGAAGGTCAGCGTTTTACTCATATAATTGATCCACGTACCGGTTTGCCTATTAATCATAAGCTAGCATCTGTGACCGTTTTGCATAAAGAATGTATGACGGCCGATGGTTTTGCGACGGCGATGATGGTTTTAGGCACAGAAGCGTCATTGGAGCTTGCCAAGAAAGAACACTTGGCGATAATGCTAATAGAAAAGCAAGGCGAAGGATTTAAAGTCTACTACAGTGACGCCTTCAAGCCTTTCCTTAAGTAGTTGGAGTTAACATGAGCACTTTTATCGCGGCATTTGTGATTTTATTACTGTTCTTTTTGCTTATGTCGATAGGTTATCTCATCAAGCGCAAAGCCGTTGAAGGAAGCTGTGGCGGTTTAGGTGTATTAGGGATTGAAAAAGCCTGCGATTGTGATGATCCCTGCGACAAGCGTAAGCGTCGTATGGCCGCAGAAGAAGCGCGCCGTGAGAAGTTAACGAAAGACAGGATCATTTAATTATCCGCTTCAACTGAAATAGCCTCCTCTGGAGGCTATTTTTTTGCCTCGATTTTAGCACTGGCAAAATTAATCCTTGATATATGAGGAGGATAGCGGGCTAATCTAAGCGATAATGAGAATGCTTTTTATCTTTAAGTTTGTGAAAAATAAAGAAAATTTGAGTTGGGTTGAAAACTGTACTAGGCTAGAAGCTTGATTTAGATCAATCTTTCACTCATATCAAGGATAGTTACTTATGAAAGGTCATCCTAAAGTGGTGGGACAACTCAATCGGGTACTTACCTGTGAGTTAACGGCCATTAATCAATATTTTCTCCACGCCAGAATGTTCAAACATTGGGGCCTCGAGAAGCTAAATCACGTCGAATACAAGAAATCCATCCAAGATATGAAACACGCCGATAAGCTTATCGAGCGGGTATTATTTTTAGAGGGATTACCGAATCTGCAACAGCTCGAAAAACTGCGTATTGGCGAGCACACTCAAGAGATGCTCGATTGCGATTTAGCCATGGTGCAGGAACAACTCGCTCTGTTACGGGATGCCATTAGCCTCTGCGAAGCGGAGCAGGATTATGTGAGTCGCGATCTGCTCGAAGATATCCTTGAAGATGAAGAAGAGCACTTAGATTGGCTCGAATCGCAGCAGGAGCTGATTAGCTTAACTGGCATTCAAAACTATCTTCAATCGCAAATTAGTGAGTCATAGGAGCAGAATATGAAAGGTGATAAAGAAGTCATCGACGCGTTGAATCGACTCCTAACGGGAGAGTTATCGGCGATGGATCAGTATTTTGTGCATGCCCATATGTACGAAGACTGGGGCCTGAACGAACTCTATGAGCGTATTGCCCATGAGTCGGATGATGAAAAGCACCATGCGGCCAAGCTGGTACAACGTATTTTATTCCTTGAAGGCGTGCCGAATGTGGCCGCGCGGGAAGCGCTCAATATCGGCGCAAACGTCGAAGAGATGCTGCGTAACGATTTGGCCTATGAGTACAAGGTGGCCGATGATTTACGTAAGGTGATTGCCCTGTGTGAATCGAAGAAAGATTACCAAACCCGTGAGATCTTAGAAGTCTTACTCGACGATACCGAATCTGACCATATGTATTGGTTAGAAAAACAACTCGGTTTGATTGACCGTATCGGTTTAGCGAATTACCTGCAAACTAAGATGTAATAGCGCCGGTTGCGCGGCTCAAGCACAAAGGCCAGTCACTAAACGACTGGCCTTTGTTTTTTTATTTCGAGTATTTAGTCTAACACTCTGTAAAATATTGCTTATGCAATCTGATGTTCTGAGTGTCATTTAATCTTTAGTGATTCCTGTTGTTAGATTAATATCTATTCTTTACAAATACTTGTTTACGTTTTTTCTCACATTTTCATCTGTTGTTGACTGGTAAAAATTGTTACCGTGTGAAACTGTTTTTGCATGATTTTTTGTTAAGTGGTTGGTCAGCCAGACGGGAAGATGAATGAGATATATAAAACGTTCTCTAAGTTTGCAGTTAGTGGTCACTATCGTCGGTGCCCTTGCTGTACTTCTTACTTTAGTTGCCGCTTTGCTCGTGAATAAAGAAAGTAATAACACACGTAAGCAAGTGGATGCGGACATTTCGGCGCTCGTTGCCTTAAAAGCCAATGAGATTGGTGGTTATTTTGTGGCTAAGGGGCAAGTGATCCACTCGGTCTTTGCCGAGCCAGGGCTTATCAACTGGTTTGGCCAATACCATGCCCGTGGCAGTAACCTAACCAATGACCAGCAGTATCAAGATATTATTCGTTATTTCCGCTCGTTTTCCGACCGTGATACCGATGTGAAGTCAGTGTTCTTCGGCTCGGCAAATACCTTCGAATATTTCGACCTCAATGGCCGTTTCGATGGCGATCCAAACTATTACACCAATAAACGTCCTTGGTGGCAGGAGGCTATCGATCAGCGCGGCCTATTTGTGGGCGATCCTGCGGTCGATGCCAACGATGGCTCGATTTCGGCCACAGTTAAAACTCCAGTCTATGGCACCAATGGTGAGCTGATTGGGATTGGTGGTATGGATATTCTCATCGATACCATTGGTAAAACCCTGTTAGCGCCAATCAAATATCGCAATTACGGCCAAGCTTTCCTGATGACGGATGAAGGTAAGCTGGTGTATTTCCCCGGATTCTCGGATAAGTTCCCGCCGGGCTCACTTGCGAATCAAATCGATAGCCAGTTTAAGGACACCTCAGGCTTTACCGCCTTAAGACAGCAAATGCAGCGCGAAGCGCAGGGCTTTGCCGAAGTCACCTTTAACGGTGTGCCACAGCGGGTAACCTTTGTGTCTGTGGGCGGTGATTATCCTAAGCAGAAATGGCACTTAGCCTTTATGTTGCCCCATGAGGTGATTGAAGCGCCTGTGACCGAAGCCTTCTGGAATGCCTGTTTTGTTGCCTTGGGGATTATGCTCTTAGTCGGCATCACAGTATGGTTGATGTTATTGCCCTTTAGACGCCAGCTCAGCAAGTTACTCGATGCGATGGAAGACATTGCCGAAGGTGATAGCGATTTATCCCAACGCATTCTAATGGAACGGGAAGATGAGTTAGGCAAGCTGGGCGATGCCTTCAATCGCTTTGCCGAAAAGGTGCAGCAGATGCTGTTGCATACTCGCAATTTAACCCAAGAGGTTGGAACAGGGGTGATGGATGCACGCCAAGTTTGTGATTTAGCGGTATCTTCGGTGTCATCGCAGAAACAACAAATCGACTCAGTGGCCACGGCCGCCACCCAAATGGCACAGACGAGCCAAGAAATGGCGATAAGCGCTCAACGGGCGAATGATTTTGCCGAAAAGGCGCAGACTCAGGCCCATGACGGTACTCAAATTGTGTCGCGCGCGACCGAAGGCATGAAGGCATTATCGGTTCAAGTGATTGAGGCGGCCAAAGTCATCAAGGAGTTACGTAGCAGTTCTGAGCAAATTGGCGAAGTGTTAAGCGTGATCCGCAACATTGCCGACCAAACCAACTTGCTGGCGCTTAATGCGGCCATCGAGGCGGCGCGGGCGGGTGAGCAAGGTCGAGGTTTTGCCGTGGTGGCCGATGAAGTGCGAACTCTCGCGTCTCGTACCCAAGATTCTACCGCCAACATTCAAGGAATTATCCAAACCCTGCAACAGAGCGCGCTACAAGCCGAGCAGGTGATGGAGTCTGGGGTTGACCAGGCAAGAGTCGGGCAAGACTTGACCACGCAAGTGGAGCAAGCCTTAAGTGATATCGCCAGTGCGATTGTGTCGATTCAGCAGCAAACGGTGGAAATTACCGTTGCGATTGGCCAGCAGGCCGTTGTGGCTGAAGAGGTGGCACAAAACGTCGTTAGCGTGCGTGGTCTATCCGATCAGTCTTTGCTCTCAAGCCAAGATTTATCCCAAAGTTTGCAGGGGTTTGAGCAAGCGACTCACGAACTGACCCGCAACATTGGCCAATTTAAGATTTAATTCAAATAGTTGTAAATCAAGGGAGCCTTAGGGCTCCCTTTGTTTTTTGAGCACTTACAATCCAAGTGCAAACAGCACCGTCGCAAATTGATAAGTGATACTTGATTACTGTTTTTATATACAGTATTTTGAGTGTCGGAGGAATGCAAGGTGCGAAAAATCATTCATATCGATATGGATTGCTATTTTGCTGCGGTGGAAATGCGGGATTTTCCCGAATACCGCGGTAAGCCTTTGGCCGTTGGCGGCAGCCGGGTGCAGCGTGGCGTCATCAGCACTTGTAATTATGAGGCGCGAAAATTTGGTGTGCGTTCTGCCATGGCGACGGGCTACGCACTGAAATTGTGTCCCGATCTTATCCTCGTTCCCGGTCGTATGCAGGTCTACAAAGAGGTGTCGCAACAAATTCGCGCCATTTTCTGCCGATACACAGAGTTAATCGAACCGCTTTCCCTAGATGAGGCCTATTTAGATGTCAGCGATTGTAAGCTGTTTAAGGGCTCTGCCACTTTAATCGCCGAGGCAATTCGCCGGGATATTTTGGCCGAAACTGGGCTGACGGCATCGGCGGGCGTGGCACCGATTAAATTTCTCGCCAAGGTTGCCTCTGATTTAAATAAGCCCAATGGGCAATGTGTTATCCCACCCGATGAAGTCGCCGAGTTCGTTAAAAGCTTATCCCTGCGGAAAATCCCAGGTGTGGGTAAGGTGACCGCTGAGAAACTGTCTTCGCTAGGCTTAAATACCTGCGCCGATGTGCAGGCTTATCCTAAGCAAGAGTTGATTGCCCGTTTGGGTAAGTTTGGCGCCGTGTTAGTCGAGCGGGCCCATGGCATCGATGATCGTGGGATTTCGGTAAGCCGCGAGCGCAAATCCGTAGGCGTTGAGACTACACTCGCTCAGGATATTTACACGCTGGAGCAATGCCAGCAGGTGATGCCGGGATTAATCCAAGAGTTGTCCAGCCGTTTAGGGCGAAGCGCTAAGGGGAGGCAAATCCATAAGCAGGTGGTCAAACTTAAATTTAATGATTTTAAACAGACCACAATCGAGCATCGTAGTGACGAGGTGTCCGTGGTGATGTTCTATGAGCTACTGAGCCAAGCAATGGCGAGGCAAGAGGGACGTGGAATTCGGTTACTCGGGGTTTCTGTTGGCCTTGCCGAGAGTAAAGACACGCTTTCGCCGCTCATGGCCCGCGAGACTAAGCAGTTGGATTTTGTGTTTTAGTGTCAATTTAATCTGGGCGGATCTCGCTCAGCGCCAATCTAACCTAGCTAAGCTTAGCTAAGCTTAGCTAAGTTATGTAAGTTAACGCGACAATCAGCCTTACGCAGTAGGCAAATAGAAGCAACAAAAAGGCCGCATGGGTAAACCCTCTGCGGCCTTTGTTATTTAAGTCTTAGCGACTATTCACCCGTAGTGATTATTCACCTTTAGCGGGAATGCGTTCTAGCACAGCAAGGAGCAGATCCCAGTATTGACCAACTGTGGTGATATTGACCATTTCATCCGGGCCATGTGGATAACGGATGGTAGGGCCAATCGACACCATGTCCATTTCTGGATAAGGCTTTTTGAACAGACCACATTCAAGACCCGCGTGGATCACCATGATAACAGGTTCTTTATGGTAGATAGACTCGTAGGTCTCACGCACAATCGCCATTACGGGTGAGCTGTTATCAGGCTTCCAACCTGGGTAAGCGCCACTGAATTCAATTTCAGCGCCAGCGAGGTTGGTCAGTGCATTGAGCATGCCTTCAACCTGAGTGCGGCCCGAATCGATGAGCGAGCGAATTAAGCACAGAATGCTAACTTCTTCATCGTTAGTGCTGATCACGCCTACGTTGAGTGAGGTTTCAGTCACGCCCGCGACTTCATCGCTCATACGCATCACGCCATTAGGGCATACATGCAGCAGGTCTATCAGGGTGTTTTGGCTGTTTTCACTCATCACACGTTTTGGTGTTGGGATTTCGCTCAACACTAAACGCATGTCTGGGTCGGCAATTGCCAGCTCGGCGCGGACTAAGGCTTCAAAAGCACGCACTTTTTCATTCAGTGCATCGACATTTTCAGCGGGTAACATAAAGCTGATATTGGCTTCGCGTGGGATAGCATTACGCAGTGAACCACCGGTAAATTGGGTTAATTCCAGCGCTAAGTCATCGGCATTTTCAAACAGGAAGCGTGCCAGAAGCTTGTTGGCGTTACCACGACCTAAATGGATGTTCACCCCAGAGTGACCGCCTTTTAAGCCAGATAAATGTAGGCTAAATGATGCGTAACTTTGCTCTGAAGCTTGCCATACCATAGGCAGAGTGATCTGGGCATCGACGCCGCCAGCGCAGCCCATGTAGATCTCACCTTCTTGCTCTGAGTCGGTGTTGATCAGGATTTCAGCATCGAGCATACCCGCTTGCAGGCCGAAGGCGCCTGTCATGCCCGCTTCTTCATCAATCGTGAGCAGCACTTCCAGTGGGCCGTGTTTGATATCGTTGCTACCTAAAATCGCTAAGGCGGATGCCATGCCAATACCATTGTCGGCGCCTAAGGTAGTGCCTTTGGCTTTTACCCAGTCACCGTCAACATAGGCTTCGATAGGATCTTTGGTAAAGTCATGCACTTTGTCGGCATTCTTTTGCGGCACCATATCGATGTGCGCTTGGATCACGACGATTTTGCGATCTTCCATTCCCGCGGTTGCGGGTTTGCGAATGATTAAATTGCCGACCGCATCTTCCACGACATCGAGCTGTTTACTCTTAGCCCAGGCTTGGATGTGTTGGCTGAGTGCTTGTTCATGTTTGGAAGGGTGGGGAATTGCACAGATTTGTTCGAACCATTGCCATAAAGGCTGTGGGTATAACTGACTTAACGCTGTCACAGGAGGTCCCTCATCAGGTCTTGTGGGTATAGGGCAAATTTTGCTTGATCCTACCACATTCTGCTCGGCCGATTAATCTTCTCGATAAGCCAGCGTGTGCTTGTGGCAGCGAAAGTTGCCACCCTCAGTCTTTTCGATGGGGACAAAGGGATTTTTTGATTGGTAATTAAGCGTTATAGCGGGAATAATGCAGGCACAATAATGAAAAAGGATGGGTCATGTTTCAAGTTAACTTTGTTGATGTACAAGCAGAAAATGCCATTTTTGATGGCGAAGGTTGGGATGCGGTTGTGGTGGTCACTCCGGATCTCGTTTCTATCGGAATTGATGAGATCAGTTTATTGGCCGAGCATGGCACTAAGGTCGATAAGCGTGTCGGTAAGAGCCCGACGTTACTGTTTGCCCCCGGTTTAGCCGGTGGCCGTTTAATCATAGCGCCCGTCACTCAAGTGGCTGATGATTATGCCGATGTGCGCGTATATGGCGATGCGGCAAGAGCCGCGATTGCTATTGCTAAGGACGCGGGCGCTAAGCGTCCTTTACTGTATGTGGTGCCTTCTACCACGCCTAAGTTTGGTTTTGCGAGTGAAGTTGCGGCGCTCGCCTGCGGCCAAGAATTATGGCAAACCTTAGAATTGCGCGAGGCAACGGGCTTAACGCCTGCCTTTGAAGCCATAGGGTTGTTGTCTTTATCATCTGAAAAGAGTCACTTGCTCAACGCATTAGAAGCTGGCCGTGTGTTGGCTCGGGATTTATGTGGCACTGAACCTGAGCGTATGTCGGCTAAGGCCTTTGCCGAATATTGTTTACAAGCCTTTAAAGGCAGCGTGATTAAAACCGCTGTGGTGGAAGATAGGGATATTCTCGAGCGAGATTATCCACTGTTAAGTGCGGTGGCGCGTTCTTCCTTTGCCGTTGGCCGACATCAACCGCGGGTGGTGAAACTCGAATATCTGCCCGAAGGTGAGATTACTCGTACCTTCTTATTTGCTGGTAAAGGTGTGGTCTATGATACGGGCGGTGCCGATCTGAAAGTCGGTGGCGCAATGGCTGGCATGAGTCGCGATAAAGGCGGCGCCTCTGCCGTGGCGGGGTTATTTAAAACCTTGTCAATGCTCAAGCCTAAAGGTATCCGAGTGATCGCCGAACTGGGCTTAGTGCGTAATAGCATTGGCAGCGAAGCCTTTGTCACCGATGAAATTATCACTAGCCATGCGGGCGTGCGGGTACGAATTGGTAATACGGATGCGGAAGGGCGCTTAGTATTGGCAGACCTGTTAAGTCATCTGCGTATTAAAGCGGTTTCGGCGGTGCAACCAGAGCTGTTCTCGGTCGCGACGCTGACGGGCCATGTGGTGCGTTGCTATGGTAATTATCCTGCTGCGGTTGAAAATGCGGTCGCCAGTGGCGCCCAGTGTGCGCAGACACTCGCGCTACAGGCAAGCCAATGGGGCGAACCCTTTGAGGTTTCTACATTACGTCGCGAGGACTTTGCCAAGATCCGCGAAGTGTCGGGGGCGGCCGATATTTTATCTTCTAACAATGCGCCATCTTCGGTGACGGCCCGTGGGCATCAATATCCTGCGGCCTTTCTGCTCAAGGCTTCGGGATTGTTTGATCACGGTATTAACGCCGCAATTCCTTTAGCTTACACACACTTAGATATCGCTGGCAGTGCCACTGAGGGCGATCCGCTCTATGGTAAACCCACTGCGAGTCCCTTAGTCGGTCTGTATCAATATCTGATCAATCGTTAACAATTTTACGTAACAAATAGAAATAATTCTGTAATATCTTACTTATTAGGTGGTTACAGGATTATTTCTGTTTTTATGTGACGCAGGTCGCCAAGATTTCTGATGGTTTTACGTAATTGAATTACATTAAAAAGCCTTAATTAAAAAAATACAAATAAAACTTGTAATAAAACTACGAAAACATATAATGGTTTTCGTGGACAGGGCAATGCGCCCATCCCCTCTAGTCTATCCAGGATGGATATCCTTCTCCAAGGACCCGAGTGACAAGTCGTCTCAACGGATTTGAGAATCTCTAGTTCCAAGGAACCGAGCCAAGCTTTACTAGAGTACTTAATCTCAACTTTACTTAGGAGTAATTGACTATGTCTTATACAGGCAAGAATCACTTTGTTTGGCAAAACACTTGGATTAACTCAGATGTTTTGCGTGGCGGTTTATTCGCTATGAGCTTTAAGGGCTAACTATCCCTTTAAACCTAGTTTCCATCATCCATCATCCATCAACCTTTGTATCGCTTTTTTGGCGTGTTTAGACTCAAGTAGCATATCGGTGTTTTTGCATGGGTATGCCAGGTTTTTCCGCTAGCGCGGTAATGTACTTCCCCGAAAGGGACGCTTGAAATATGTCTTGCCTGCTCATTGAGCAGGCTTTTTTTTACCTGTTTTTCAGCTTAGATAACTGATTTCGCTCATATCCCAGTATCTCGTCAAAAATTTTTTGCCTAATGGCAAAAAATGTCCTGTGTTGATGAGTCTCTTTAATTATTTGTTTTTAAAGCGTAAAACTTTTTTGTTAGTGCGGCTTTTATTTGATACGACTTAAGAATGACAAATTTGTTATATTTATCACATAAAATACAAATGCAAATCGTTCTCAATGGTGTTACCGTATGCGCACCTTAACAAAACTTGCTGAACGACTATGCGTTTTAATCTACTTCCTCTTGCGGCTGCGGTAACACTAGCATTGAATCCTTTGGCGTTGATGGCCGAAGAACAAACCTCTTCTAAAACAGAGACACAAGATCAAAATATCGAAAAAATCACAGTGATGGGTAAATACACTGTGAGTCGAAATATTGATACAGCGACAGGTCTCGGACTCACATTACGGGAAACGCCACAGTCGGTCAGCATCATGACGGCGGATCGGATTGAAGATCAGGCGTTAAATACTGTGGTCGACGTGGTGAATAACACTGTGGGCCTGTCTTCTTCAAAAACCGATAACGTGCGTAACGGTTTTTCGGCCCGCGGTTTTACCGTGCAAAACTATCAAATTGATGGCGTGCCTTTATCTTGGAGTTTAGGCGGCGATGCCGGTGAAACTGTATCGGATGTGTCTATCTACGAGCGTGTTGAAGTTGTGCGTGGTGCTACCGGTTTATTAACGGGTGCAGGCGATCCTTCGGCCTCGATTAACTTAGTGCGTAAGCATGCCGACAGCTCAGATCTTAAAGGTTATGTGGATGTCGCAACGGGAAGTTGGGATAAAAAACAAGTCACTGCGGATGTGTCCAATGGTTTGAATGAAGACGGCAGTGTCCGTGGCCGTTTAGTCGCTAAGTATGTGAATAGCGATTCCTATCAAAATCTGTATCAAGACCGTAAAACCATTCTCTATGGTGTGGTCGATAGCGATATCACCGCCAACACTTTACTGCGTGTCGGTGCTAGCTATAACCACAACGATCCAAAAGGCGCGATGTGGGGCGCGTTGCCCGCCGTCTTTAGCGATGGCTCAGCCACAGATTGGGATACTTCCGCCACCACAGCCGCCGATTGGAGCCGCTGGGAAACCAAGAATATCAACTACTTTGCTAACCTAAATCATTACTTCAGCAATGGTTGGCAACTAGTCGCTAACTACAACCGCATGGAGTATGAGACCACCACTAAGATGATCTACATGTCGGGTATGCTCGATAAAGACACCGGGGCAGGGCTTACTGGTCAGCGTTATCACAGCCATGGTGAAAGTAACTCGAATAACTTTGATGTGCAGCTTAAAGGCGACTATGACCTCTTTGGTCAAACCCATGAGTTTGTGACGGGCGCCTTGTATAGTAAGCAAAAGTCCTACGCCGATACCTATGAGCCTATCCGTGACGATATGACGGGTTGGGACTCACAAGTGGTCGATAACTTCTACGAATGGCAACAAAATCAGTTTGCCGAGCCTGAATGGTCGACCAATGCGAACCGTCAGCTCAATATGGATACCGAGCAAAAAGGCTTTTATGCGGCGACTCGCCTGACCATCACCGATGATTTCAAACTGATTGCCGGTGGACGTATCTCAAGCTGGAACCGTGAAGGCGTGAGCTATGGTACCGATACTAACTTTGGCGATGATGGTGTGTTTGTGCCCTATGTTGGTGCATTATACGATATCAATGAAGAGCACCGTATTTACGCCAGCTATACCGGGATTTTTAATCCGCAGAATAATTTCGATGCCAATCAAAATTACCTCGATCCATTAGAAGGTAAAGCCTACGAATTAGGTTTGAAGAGTTCCTATCTTGACGATCGCCTGCATACCACTGTGGCCTTGTTCCAAATTGACCAAGATAACTTGGCAACCTTAGCCGGGACAATTAATATCGGTGGCAAACCCGTGAATTACTATGAAGCCGCACAAGGCACTAAGAGTAAGGGTTTTGAGCTAGAAGTCGTAGGTGAGCCTGCCGATGGCTGGAATATCTCTGCAGGTTACTCGCAATTTAATGCCGAAGATGCAGAGGGTAAACGAGTCGCGACGACCAGCCCGCAGAAGCAATTTAAACTCTTTACTACCTACCAATTTGTGGATTTATTGCCCGAGTTAACCATAGGTGGTGGGGTGAACTGGCAAAGTGACAGTTACTCTGATGTCAGTGGTGTAGCAATTAAGCAGGATGACTATTCCTTAGTGAATCTGATGGCGCGCTACGATCTGGCTGAGAATATGGATCTGCAGGTTAACGTAGAGAATCTGTTGGATGAGAAATATTATGCCTATATGACAGCGTCTGGCCTTGCTTACAGTGCGTATCACTACGGCGCGCCACGTAACTTTACCGTTAGCTTTAACTATCGCTTCTAAGCATTTCCCGTTGAACTCAAAAAGCCGGTGCCCTTAAGGGCACCGGCTTTTTGCTATCGACTTCAATCCTATTTGCTGCGCAGAGGCGACCGAATATGTCGGTATGGGATAAGCATTGTGCTGTTTTGTGATTATTTCGCTTTAAAAACAATGTGCTGTTCATCCTGAACGGTATTCGAATTTTCCCGGTATTAAGATTGGCTTACTAACCCCTATTTAGCGTGAGCTTTAATGTAAATTAAGCTCGGTGGTTTTTTGTTCTGTTTAGCGATTTCTATCAAGAAAATCTCCATCAATTTTCTGGCCTGACCAGCACAAACTCCCTATAATCCCCTGCGAAAAACACGACTACATAGTGTTTACATTTTTGACCCTACCTACTTTAAAAGAAAAGGAACACAGTTCCATGTTAGAAAAGCTGTTCAAACTGAAACAAAATCAAACGAGCCTCAAGCAGGAAGCGATAGCAGGTTTGACAACATTTATGACTATGGCCTACATCATTTTTGTGAATCCAATGATGTTAGCCGATGCGGGTATGGATCATGGCGCCGTGTTTGTGGCCACCTGTTTAGCGGCGGCGGTGGGTTGTATTGTGATGGGTGTCATGGCGAACTATCCCATTGCACTGGCCCCAGGTATGGGACTCAATGCCTTTTTTACCTACACAGTCGTGGGTGAAATGGGTTACAGCTGGGAAACTGCACTCGGCGCAGTTTTTCTGTCGGGAATTTGCTTTTTAATTCTGTCTCTAGTGCGTATTCGCGAGTGGATTGTGAACAGTATTCCTATGTCGCTGCGTATCGGTATTGCCGCGGGTATTGGTTTATTCCTCGCGTTGATCGGTCTCAAGAGTGCTGGCATTGTGGTAGCAAGCCCTGCGACCTTAGTGACCATGGGTGATATCACCGCCTTCCCTGCGGTAATGGCCGTGTTAGGTTTCTTCCTGATCATCGCCATGGTGCAACGTGGCATGAAGTCAGCGGTGATTTTAAGCATCCTTATCATCACAGGACTGGGATTAATCTTCGGTGATGTGCATTACAACGGCATCGTCTCTATGCCGCCTTCCGTCGCACCGACCTTTATGGCGATGGATTTATCCCAAGTATTTGAAGTGACAATGCTGTCTGTGGTGTTTGCCTTCTTATTTGTGGATCTTTTTGATACCTCGGGCACCTTAGTGGCGGTGGCGCAGCGTGGTGGTTTCCTCGATGAAAAAGGCCGTTTACCTCGCTTAAACCGTGCCTTAACTGCGGACAGTTTAGCGACGATTGCGGGCGCAGCTTTAGGTACGTCAACGACTACCAGTTATATCGAAAGTACAGCGGGTGTGAGCGCGGGTGGCCGTACTGGCTTAACCGCTGTCGTGGTCGGCTTACTGTTTATCTTGGCCTTATTTCTATCACCATTAGCAGGGATGATCCCCGCCTATGCCACGGCTGGTACGCTGTTCTATGTGGCGATTCTGATGATGTCCGGACTGGTTCACGTCGAATGGGAAGATTTAACAGAAGCAGCGCCAGTAGTTGTGGTCTGTATCCTAATGCCGTTGACCTTCTCTATCGCTACGGGGATTGCGCTGGGGATTATTTCCTATGCTGCTATCAAACTGTTAACAGGCCGTTTTAGCGATTTAAATATCGGGGTGATTGTGCTCGCGGCGATGTTTATTGCGAAATTTATTTACGGCTGATACTTAGCCAGTCGCCAATTAGGCGGTTTTTTTGAGGGGCATCTAATCGATGGCCCTTTTTTATGCGCGATCCCAAGCAGAATTGAAAATTTCTACCAACATCCGGCCCACTAACTACCAATTGCTCTGCGGATTAGGTATAAGGATTATCCGGTTATTTTCTACATATGAATAATGAATTTAAGTGAGATTGCGTATCGCCGCGTGGTAGTGAAGTTAGGGACGAGTGTGCTGACGTCTGGCAGTAAACAGCTAGATAAAGCCCATATGGTTGAGCTTGCTCGTCAAATGGCCGCACTGATGAGATCAGGGGTCGAAGTCGTATTATGCACTTCTGGCGCAATTGCCGCCGGACGCGAACATCTCCAATACCCGGTATTGCCCGACACTATGGCCAATAAACAGTTATTAGCCGCTGTCGGGCAGAGTCAACTTATTCTCGCTTGGGCACAACTCTTTAGCATCTACGGTTTACATGTGGGGCAATTGCTGCTGACCCGTGCTGACCTACACGATCGAGAGCGCTATTTGAATGCCCGCGATACCCTTAATGCCTTGCTGGCAAACAATATTATCCCCATCATCAATGAAAACGATGCGGTCGCCACTAACGAGATCAAAGTGGGCGACAACGACAACTTGTCGGCGCGTGCTGCACTGCTGTGTGATGCCGACCTGTTGATTTTGTTGACGGATCAAAAGGGCTTATTCGATGCCGATCCGCGCACTAACCCTAATGCTAAGCTGATTTCTCAGGTCGAGAAAATTGACGACAGTCTGCGTCTGTTAGCGGGTGGTTCGGTTTCTGGCTTAGGCACGGGCGGAATGTCGACTAAGCTAGAAGCTGCGGATATTGCTCGCCGTGCGGGCATTGAAGTGGTGATAGCCTCGGGTCATCACCCCGATGTGATTAAAAAAGTGGTCGGCAAAGAGTCTGTCGGCACGCATTTTAGTGCCATCGAAAATCCGTTAGAGAGCCGCAAACAGTGGATTTTAGCGGGACCTGCCGCCCAAGGTTCACTGGTGCTCGATGCGGGCGCGGTGAAAGCTGTGACCGAAAAAGGTCGCAGCCTGTTATCGAAGGGGATTATTGGCGTTAAAGGGGAATTTGAACGTGGTGCAACCCTGCAATTGGTTGACCAAAAAGGCAAAATCATTGCCAGAGGCATCACTCGCTACTGTGGTGAGGCCTTAGGGTTAATTGCGGGTAAACATTCCGACGAAATCGAGTCAGTGCTCGGTTACGATTATGGTGACGCAATAGTGCACCGCAACGACATGGTCGTCTTATAAGCGAGGTCTGTTTTGAGTCAAACGAATCAAGCGCAATATTTACAACAACTGGGTAGTCAGGCTAAGCAAGCCAGCTATGCCTTAGCGAATCTTAGCGCCGCACAGAAAGCGGATTTACTCGAGGCGATTGCCGAGGCCCTGACGCAGAATACTCCGGCGATTCTCGCGGCTAACGCCAAAGACGTTGCCGCCGCTAAGGCTGAAGGCTTGAATGATGCAATGATCGATAGATTGTTGCTTAACGAGTCGCGTCTGGCGGGGATTATCGGTGATATCGGCGATGTGGTTCGTCTTGCCGATCCCGTTGGCGAAGAGTTTGGCAGCCGAGTGTTGGACAATGGGTTAAGGCTCACGCGCCGCCGCGTACCGCTGGGGGTGATCGGGGTTATCTACGAGGCGCGGCCGAATGTGACGGTTGATATTGCTGTGCTGGCACTTAAAACTGGTAATGCGGTGATTCTGCGCGGCGGAAAAGAGACGCTCGAATCTAACAAACTGATTAGTGAAGTGATCCGTGGCGCGATTGCGAGCCAAGGTCTGCCAGTCGATGCGGTGCAGCTGATTGATTCTCCCGATAGAGCCTTAGTCACTGGTTTACTCAAGCTCGACCAATATGTCGATATGATCGTCCCCCGTGGCGGACAAGCACTGCAGCGGCTTTGCGCCGAGCAAGCGACGATTCCTGTGATCTTAGGCGGCATTGGGATCTGCCATCTGTATGTCGATAAACATGCCGATCTTGAGCGCGCACTCGAGGTGATTGCCAACGCAAAAGTGCAACGTCCCACGGTATGTAACGCGCTGGATACTTTGCTGGTGGATAACGCAGTTGCCGAGCGCTTTGTGCCGCAAATTGCCGAGTACTTACATCGCTTAGGTGTGCGTTTTTCGGTGTGTGAACAAAGCTATGCACTGCTCGATGGGCTGGGGTTTGATATTTCCTCGGCAACTGAGCAAAGCTTTGCGACAGAGTGGTTGTCTTTGACCTTAGGCATTAAAGTGGTGAGCGACATTGATACAGCCATTGCCCATATCCGTACCTATTCCAGTGGGCACTCTGAGGCGATTATCACCGATGATATCCATGCGGCAACGCATTTTATGAACGAAGTGAATTCGGCTGCTGTGTATGTGAATGCCAGTACTCGCTTTACCGATGGCGGTCAATTTGGCTTAGGGGCCGAGGTGGCCGTAAGCACGCAAAAACTCCATGCCCGTGGTCCTATGGGGCTTGAGGCACTGACCACCTATAAGTGGTTAGCATGGGGTGATTACACTAGCCGCGCTTAGTCCTTATCGTTTTATCAAATCGTTCCATTAAAAAAGCCGCAATAGCGGCTTTTTTTGTTGGCAAATATCTCGGTTAATGGATAAGCGGGGTGTAAGTGGCAATTAACCATAGGCACAGAAATGCTACCGACATCGCAGTGGTGAACTTACGAAAGGCTCTAATGTACTCCAAGGTATACAAAAAATACTTCTCCTGCACTCTGCGGGTGATCAGTACCGAGGGGAGTAAAAAAGTGCAATAGAGCATCACCACCATGGTTGTGAAACCATTTCCGAAAAAATGCTCATAGATAAACAGGGCAATACAAATGAGCATGGCGACCCAACCGATAGGGCTTATGCCATCTTCTTGATTCCATTGAGTTGATTTTTCCATCTGACTATCCTTAGTCGTCTGCGTACAGTTCAATTTATAGACGGATATGCTGCAGTTTTCAACTCTGTTGAGGATAAATGCTGTGACGCTCTCAGCATATTTTAGCAATATCTGATGTTTTGCCTTAAAGGGTTTTAATATCCGCAAATGATCCGCGGCATAATTTCGCTAAGTCATTCGCCGCAAGGCAGATTTCAAGGCCGCGGCGGCCGGCACTGACATAGATTTTATCGAATTGCTGAGCCGTCGCATCGATCAGCGTTGGCAGCTGTTTTTTCTGAGCTAGGGGGCTAATGCCGCCAACGAGGTAGCCAGAGGATTTTTGCGCTAAATCCGCATCGGCCATTTGCAGTTTCTTCAGGCCTAAACATTTAGCGACGGCTTTTAAATTGAGTTGATGACCAACTGGAACGAGCGCAACAGCAAGCGGCGGATGGGCTTTATCGGTCGCGACCAGTAAGGTTTTAAATACCTGCGCGGGGGCGAGCCCTAACACATTGGCGGCTTCTTCGCCGTAGGCGGCGCAGTGTGGGTCGTGACTGTATTCTAAGATTTCAAAGGGAATTTTGGCTTTCTTGGCCATTTGTACGGCTGGTGTCATGCTCTCGTCCTCGCGCCCCAATTAGGTGCAATAAAAGTCTAGGGGCAATAAAAGTCCGCCATAGTAGCCCTTTCTGCGGCGTTAAAATGTTAGCTCGGGCATAAATTACCTATGCCCATGTGATACACCTTACTCAGTCTGCAAGCTTGGCATTAAGCTTGGTTTTGCGCTCAAGGTAACGCGGGAATAACTGCTGCAACATCATGCCACTCAAAATAAAACCTAATCCGATATACGTTGCGGTGGCGATAGTTTCTTGCAGAATCCAGGCAATAAAACCAATCGACATTACTGGCGATAAAAATACTAAGGTACTGATATTAGCCGTGCGAGTCGCGGTTTTAAGTGCCATTAACCACAGCACGAAGGTAATGCCCATCTCAAATAAGCCAACATACATGCCCGCCATCACGGCGCTCAAACTAAAGCTGGGTAGGGTATCGGTCAGCAGCAGTGTCACGGTAATAAAAGGTAAACCAATTAAAAAGCTCAATAGTAGGCTGACGACGGGGTCGCCTTGATCTTTAGTGTTCACAATCCAATATAGGCACCAGAGCAAAGTGCTGGTTAATGCAAGACCAATCCCGAGTGGACTGTCGAAGCGAAAACCACTGACATCGCCGCCGGTGGCGATAATAAAGACCCCTGAGTAGGCAATCAGTGCCGCAATCATATCGCTCTTACGCAAATGTTGTTTCAGCAGCGGCGCGGCTAACAGCGGCAGCAATACCGCCCAAGTGTAGTTGAGTGAGAGTGCCTGCTGGGCGGGTAATAGTGAGTAGGCTTTAAACAGCACTACATAATACAGAAAAGGATTAATCAGCCCGGTAATCAGATAAAACGCAGGGCGACGCTGGAGCTGCGCTTTAAGGAGTGGCAGTTTTTTCTGCCAAGCGAGAATGGCACCTAGGGCGATGATTGAGGTGAGTACCGCCACAAACACCAACTGCAATGGGCTATAAAATCCGAGGGCAATCTTAAAGGCGGTTGCCACCGTCGACCAGAGGAATACCGCGGCCATGCCGTACACATATGCCAAATTTGAAGATTTCACACTATTACCCTATGCGCTTAAACATCACTCAATGTGCGCAGATTGAATAACAGCTATTGCTGATAAGCAAGCGGATTTTGCGGTTTTGAATATTTTATACAGTCATATCCTTTGAAAAGATAAATCAGAAAAATTTTTTATCGGCCCTTGTAATTAAATTCCCTGTCCCAATATAGGTGTTAAGGCAGAGAAGGTGGCCAACAGTGGACTTGAAAAAAAACCGTCCGGCCCCATATCAAAACCAACTTATAAATTTAGTTAGACAGAAATTTTTCGGAGGACCTCATGGGTAAAATTATTGGTATCGACTTAGGCACAACAAACTCTTGTGTAGCTGTCCTCGATGGTGGCAAAGCACGCGTATTAGAGAATGCTGAAGGCGATCGCACAACCCCGTCTATCATCGCTTACACCGATGATGAGACCATCGTGGGTCAGCCAGCAAAACGCCAAGCTGTAACTAACCCAAACAACACATTCTTCGCGATCAAGCGTTTGATCGGTCGTCGCTTCAAAGACGACGAAGTTCAACGTGACGTGAACATCATGCCATTCAAAATCATTGCAGCCGACAACGGTGATGCATGGGTTGAATCACGTGGCAACAAAATGGCTCCACCACAGGTTTCTGCTGAAATCTTGAAAAAGATGAAGAAAACAGCAGAAGACTTCTTAGGTGAAGAAGTGACAGAAGCGGTAATTACCGTTCCTGCATACTTTAACGATTCACAACGTCAAGCCACTAAAGATGCGGGCCGCATCGCGGGTCTTGAAGTTAAACGTATTATCAACGAACCAACGGCTGCCGCACTGGCCTACGGTATCGACAAGAAGCAAGGTGACAACATCGTTGCCGTGTACGACTTAGGTGGTGGTACATTCGATATCTCTATCATCGAAATCGACAGCAACGACGGCGACCAAACCTTCGAAGTATTAGCGACTAACGGTGACACTCACTTAGGTGGTGAAGACTTTGACAACCGTTTAATCAACTACTTAGCTGACGAATTCAAGAAAGAGCAAGGCTTAGATCTGCGTAAAGATCCATTAGCAATGCAACGTCTGAAAGAAGCGGCTGAAAAGGCGAAGATTGAGCTTTCAAGCACCAACCAAACTGAAGTGAACCTGCCATACATCACTGCCGATGCAACAGGTCCTAAGCACTTAGTGGTGAAAATCACCCGTGCTAAGTTAGAGTCACTGGTTGAAGACTTAATCATTCGTACTTTAGAGCCATTAAAAGTGGCACTGGCTGACGCTGACTTATCAGTATCAGACATTAACGAAGTGATTTTAGTGGGCGGTCAAACCCGTATGCCTAAGGTTCAAGAAGCGGTTTCTAACTTCTTCGGTAAAGAACCTCGTAAAGACGTAAACCCAGACGAAGCCGTAGCCGTAGGTGCTGCGATTCAAGCGGGCGTACTGTCAGGCGACGTGAAAGACGTTCTGCTGTTAGACGTAACACCACTGTCTCTGGGTATCGAAACCATGGGCAGCGTAATGACCAAGCTGATTGAGAAAAACACCACTATTCCGACTAAGGCACAGCAAGTGTTCTCAACAGCCGATGACAACCAAAGTGCAGTAACCATTCACGTACTGCAAGGTGAGCGTAAGCAAGCGAGCGCGAACAAGTCATTAGGTCAGTTCAACCTTGACGGTATTGAGCCAGCACCACGTGGCATGCCACAAATCGAAGTGATGTTCGATATCGACGCTGACGGTATTCTGCATGTTTCTGCGACCGACAAGAAAACCGGTAAGAAACAAAACATCACCATCAAAGCTTCTTCAGGCTTAAGCGAAGAAGAAGTGGCGCAAATGGTACGTGACGCTGAAGCACACGCTGAAGAAGACAAGAAGTTTGAAGAGTTAGTGCAATCTCGCAACCAAGCTGACGGCTTAGTTCACGCAACTAAGAAACAAGTTGAAGAAGCGGGCGATGCACTGCCAGCAGACGACAAAGCTAAGATTGAAGCGGCAATGAGCGCAGTTGAAGTTGCAACTAAAGGCAACGACAAAGAAGCCATTGAAAAAGCGACTCAAGAGCTGATTGAAGCGTCTGCTAAGCTGATGGAAATTGCTCAGGCTAAAGCTCAAACTCAAGGCGGCGCACAAGAAGGTGCTGCTAAACAGTCTAACGCGACTGCCGATGACGTTGTCGATGCTGAATTTGAAGAAGTGAAAGACGACAAGAAATAACATTTGCTCTCAATCAAATTGATTGATTTCAAATAGTTAATTTCTAGGCGGGCGTTACGGGGAAACCCTAACGCCCGTTCGTTCAACTTAAGCTGAGAAGCATGAGATTATGTCAAAGCGAGATTATTACGAAGTATTAGGCGTTGGTCGTGACGCCAGCGAACGTGAAATTAAAAAAGCCTACAAGCGTTTGGCGATGAAGTTTCACCCCGATCGCAACCCTGGCGACAAAGCTGCCGAGGCGAGCTTTAAAGAAGTTAAAGAAGCCTACGAAATCCTTACCGATGCCAACAAAAAAGCGGCCTATGACCAATTTGGTCATGCGGGTGTGGATCCTAATCGTGGCGGCGGTGGTGGCTACGGCGGCGCGGGAGATTTCGGCGATATTTTCGGTGATGTCTTTGGCGATATTTTCGGCGGTGGACGCCGTGGCGGTCAACGCCAAGCGGCCCGCGGCTCAGATTTACGTTACAACCTAGAGTTATCACTGGAAGAAGCCGTAAAAGGCCTTACCAAAGAACTGCGTATTCCAACCTTAGCCAGCTGTGATGTGTGTGACGGCAGCGGGGCGAAAAAAGGCTCTTCGGCGACTACCTGTGGCACCTGTCATGGTCAAGGCCAAGTGCAAATGCGCCAAGGTTTCTTCACCGTACAGCAGCCATGTCCAACCTGTCATGGTCGCGGCAAGATCATTAAAGATCCTTGTTCTAAGTGCCATGGTGATGGCCGTGTCGAGAAGACCAAAACATTGTCAGTTAAGATCCCTGCGGGTGTCGACACTGGCGACCGTATCCGCTTAGCGGGTGAAGGTGAAGCGGGCGAGTTTGGTGCGCCACCGGGCGATTTATATGTTCAGGTCACAGTACGTGAACATGCTATTTTCGTGCGTGATGGCAACAACCTCTACTGCGAAGTGCCGATTTCATTCAGCAAAGCGGCGCTCGGCGGCGAGATTGAAGTCCCAACACTGGACGGCAAAGTCAGCCTGAAGATCCCAGCCGAAACGCAAACGGGCCGCATGTTCCGTCTGCGTGGCAAAGGGGTTAAATCGGTTCGCAGCCATGCGGTGGGCGACCTGCTCTGCAAAGTCGTGATGGAAACGCCAGTTAACCTCAATGAGCGTCAGAAAGAATTACTGCGTGAGTTTGAGGCGACATTAACCGGCGAATCAAAGAAGCACAGCCCAAAGGCTGAAGGCTTTTTCGATGGCGTGAAGAAGTTTTTCCAAGACCTAAATAGCTAATTAGGTTTGGTGGCGCAGCGGTTATGTTAGCTGCGCACTAGATAAATAAAGCCTCGCAGTGTTTAACACTAGCGGGGCTTTTTTATGCTTGATTGCATGCTCAAATTTCAAACTCTGTCCGCAGCAATAAATTAAGCACTGTCATTTCAGTGACTCGCCATGAACTCATCCCTGAGGGCTCGACGACGGCATCCATGCCGTCAACGGTCACTTCCATGGCAGCGCTTAATTCCTTTTAAGTCCTGCGTATATCTGATAAATGTTATGCCTGTCCGATCTTTCGGTAGACTACTAAATTTGAAGTAGAAGCATAAAGTGCCAAGCGTTGAGAATCCCTCTTAAATGCTTTGTTCGGTAAGTATTGGGGTGCATATCGAGCGCAATTTATCAATTTTAGAGTTGAGTTCAGCTGTTAGGTCGACTGGTCGATCTAACTTACTTTTATCTGCATCAACGTACATTTCTCGAACCGAATCGCTGATTGCAGGGTGACGGATTGCGGCTTCATAAAAGTGAACATCATACAAAGGTTGACACTTACTTAAATCATCAACTAAGCCATCTAAACATTGCTTAATTAAGTCGAGAAGCTCTAACGTAAACTCAGTGCAGATAGTAGCAATATCTTCAGAAGGTGCCGTAATGAGCTCCACCTCTTTACAGGCTATCCGATGAAAGTCGCAGGCTACGTAATATTTTCCTTTTACCCACATATTGATAACTTGTTGACCATCATGAGTTATAGCATTGCGACAACCTTTGATAAATTTTGCATGCCTAACCGTCTCAAGCATTGCCCAAGATATTTGATCTTCAGATATTACAGGTAATACATCCTTTATGGTTTGTAATTGCCCACTGAATGCAGAAAATGCAAAGTTAAGTTCTTGATCTTTGAGCTCTGAATTTCCATTTTGATATTGTACAATGGATCTATCACGTAAATTTAGAATTTCATTAAGTCGATACTCTAACTCAGAGAGAGTATTTCCAAGATAGTGTAGAAACTGATTTTGTCTTTGATTCAAACTCACAACTCCTGATTTAGTTACCTAACGTCTTAGTATTTATGCGCTGCGCTGTTTGCAGGGCATAAATCGCTTGTTGGACTTGGCCGCTGCGACATCCATGTCAATTGATATAAATGATGCTATAGGAATTTGCTTTTTTGCGGTAGCGGTTTCCATACGATTTTGTTTGTAATTATTTGATATTATTTGATTTATTATTTATAGCGCTTATTTTTTGCAGATGAATCGCTATCAAACTACTCAAAACTCCAAGGAATACACCTCCCCTCGGAGTTGCCGCAGGGCGAATAGACAAATTGCGTGAGTCCGGTCATGGATGACCGGCTAGCTTTCGCAGGTGCAGGGACGCATCCTTCGGAAGCGATAGCAAATTTGGCAATGAGCACAAGGAGCTTTCAACTTCGCTAGGGGCGTCTTGGAGCATCCAAGGAGGATAGGACGAGCAGTCCTCCTTGGTCGGGTGTGGGGTGAAGCCCCACGACTTTGACTTTGATTTTATCTTTGATTTAAAAATTTAAATGAAGTTTGAAAATTAGGCTTTGGGCCTACGTAACGTGAATAGTTAAATATCCCGTCGAAAACTACCCCAAGGCTTTAGTCAAAGCCCAAACAACATTGGTATTAACTGCCAACTCTGCGTAAACTTTCGCTCCCATGTTTATATTGGTGTTGCGATGACCATTCTTAAGCCTTCTACTTCCCCAGAGCCTTCTCCTGAGTCGTTAACCTTTGCTGAGCTTGGCATCAATTCGGCGTTATGTTCGGTATTGCCTGCCGCGCTCAAGCATCCGACACGGGTGCAGCAATTAGCGATTCCGGCGATTCTTGCGGGGCGAGATGTGTTAGCGCTGTCGCAAACTGGTAGCGGTAAGACCTTGGCTTTCGGTTTGCCCTTGTTGCAAACCATCCATCAACAACTCGAGTCAGTGTCATCCTCGGCCTGTAAGGCGCAGGCTTTAGTGCTCGTGCCGACACGGGAGTTAGCGCAGCAGGTAACGATGGCACTGCAAGCGCTGGCGAGTCAGTTATCACCTGTCCCTTTGAAGATTCAACTCCTCTGTGGCGGCATCGCGCAGGAAGAGCAATTAGCCGAACTTGCCGCTAACCCGCAGCTTGTGGTGGCAACCCCAGGGCGCTTATTGGATTTATGCACACAGTCCCATATCAGTCTCGACTCGGTAAAATACCTAGTACTAGACGAAGCCGACCGCTTACTGGAAATGGGATTTTGGCCCGATGTGCAAAAGCTGATGGCAATGATGCCTAAGCGTAAGCAAACCTTACTGTTTTCCGCCACCTTGCCAGAGGCTTTAGATTCCTTGGCGGGTAAATTGCTGACCAATAATCCCCTTCGGGTTGAGGCCAGTACGCGCAATGCTGTCGCCGCCGAAATCGAAGAGCGACTGTATTTAGTCAATAAGGGCAGCAAAGCGCAGGCATTGATTGCGTTACTCAAACAATATCAATGGCCGCAGGTACTGGTGTTTATCAGTGCCCGCGACGATGCGGATGCGATAGCGAAACGACTACTTAAGGCGGGGATAAATGCTGCTGCGCTGCACGGCGAAAAAGATCAAACCGTTCGCAGTCAAACCTTGGCCGACTTTAAAGCCCATCGCATTCAAGTGGTGGTGGCAACAGATTTGATGGCCCGTGGCATTCATGTCGATGCCTTGCCTGTGGTGATCAACTTAGATTTACCCATGAGTGCTCCTGTATATGTGCACCGCATTGGCCGCACCGCAAGGGCAGGCGCTAATGGGCTTGCCATCTCTTTGGTGTGCCATGGTGAAATGCCAAGCTTGACCGCGATCCGCAACTTGACGGCGCGTGAGTTACCGTTAGCATCATTGGCGGACTTTCCAGTGACCGATCAGCCGAGCGAAAGAGTTAGAGAAAACGGTACTGATAATAAAGTGGCACCTAAGCGCCCACCTCGGGACAAACAGGCAAATCGTCGCAGTCTTAATAAGCACAGCATCAAAGCCTTTAAAAGCAAGCGTTGAGAGAGCCTACGCTGCTATCCATAAATTGCTAGCACTTATTGGCTGCTGTTTACCTGTTTCCGCTGGGTGAACTATATAGTTCGCCTCGGAACTGGGATTAGGTGCTTGCTCATATTAGAGGCTTACTCAGATTAAAGGATCCGGCATGGCGTCGACATTAGCGAGAAGTAACGCACTTCACCACATGGTAACTCACGGGTTAACTACCCAACGTTTTACGCTTCGGCGATTTCAGCGAGCGGATCTCGAGGCTTTTACCGCCTATCGAGCCGAGCCTAAGGTCGCTAAATATCAAAGCTGGACGGATTACTGTTATAGCGATGCTGTCGCGTTATTTGAGAACATGGATTACGCACAATTTGGCGCGGCGGACACTTGGTTTCAATTGGCGATTGTCAGCGCTGCATCAGCAAAGACGCCTGCCACCTTAGTGGGCGATCTGGCGCTGCATTTTATCGATGAGCAGCAAATGGAAATCGGCTTTACGATTGCGCCTGAGTATCAAGGTCAGCAGGTAGCATTTGAGGCCATCAGCGCATTGCTGGATTATCTCTTTGTGGAATTAGATAAGCATCGTGTTATTGCGATAACCGATACTCAAAATCTTGCCAGCTGTCGATTACTCGAAAAACTCGGTTTTCGGCGCGAAGCCCATTATGTCAAAAATATCTTCTTTAAGGGCGCATGGGGCGATGAATACCTCTATGCCATGTTAAGGGAAGACTATATTGCACCTTAACTGGCTCGAAGCTTCCTCGTGCTGTAAAGCAAGTTCTGAATGTCGTTTGGCTTCTGCTTGCTATCTCAGTAAAATCTTAATCATGATTAGTTGAGTCACTTGGCTGCTAGGTTCGGCCTCGTTCGGATTAAGGAGTTCCCTATGAAAGCAACAACACTCGCCTTAGTGGCGGTTGGACTCACGTTAGGATTATCGGGCTGCGCGACCACGAAATCGCCCACGGGGCGGGGTCAAACCTTGCTGTATTCGGCATCGCAGATGCAGCAAATGGGGGATGCTTCTTTTGAAGAAATGAAAAAGCAGCAAAAGATCAGTAGCGATAAAAAGCTGACTCAGTATGTAAATTGCGTGGCGAATCGCGTCACCGCTGTGCTGCCCGATCAAAGCCAGAAGTGGGATGTCGTCTTGTTCAACTCCGAACAAGTTAACGCCTTTGCATTGCCGGGCGGACACATTGGCGTGTATACCGGCTTACTTAACGTCGCGAGTACTCCGGACCAACTGGCGACCGTATTAGGCCATGAAGTGGCCCACGTATTAGCCCAGCACGGTAATGAGCAGGTCTCTCGGGCGCAGATGACGGGCATGGGGATGCAAATCGCCGATGCCGCCCTTGGCGCGAGCGGCGTCTCAAACCGTGACTTATATATGTCGGCCTTAGGACTAGGTGCGCAGGTCGGGGTGATTTTACCCTTTGGTCGCGCTCAAGAGAGTGAGGCGGATGTGATGGGGCTGGAGTTGATGGCGAGGGCAGGGTTCGACCCAGCGCAGAGCGTGGTGCTCTGGCACAATATGTCGAAAGCGGGCGGTAGCCAAGGGCCAGAGCTGTTATCAACCCATCCATCCAACAGCAACCGCATCGCCCAACTCGAGCAATTACAGGGGCAAATGCAGCCTTTGTATCAGAGCGCAAAGGCAAGTGTTAAAAACCAATGCGTGTTGCCGAAATAGCGATTTAGGGCGTGGCCTTCGCTTAGATGCTGGCCTTATCGTGCCGCAATTAGGCGCGAATGCTGGATAAATAAGCATCGGTTACGTAAAATCGCCGCCAAAGTTAAATAAGCAGTCAGTTTATCAGCATAGGGCGTGGAACTATGATAAACTGGCGCGCAAAATTCCATTGAACATTGAGAGTCGTTAATTATGTCTGATAAATTCAGTACTGTTGAACAGCAAGCAAGCTATGGTGTAGGTCGTCAAATGGGCGAGCAACTGGCTGCTAATTCTTTTGAAGGTGTGGATATTGCTGCCGTTCAAGCAGGTTTAGCCGATGCATTTGCTGGCGTGGAAAGCGCTGTATCTATGCAAGATATGCAAGTTGCATTCACTGAGATCAGCCGTCGCATTCAAGCGGCTCAAGAGCAAGCTGCTGCAGAAGCTTCTGCCGAAGGCGAAGCCTTTTTAGCTGAAAACGCTAAGCGTGCAGGCGTGATCGTGACTGATTCTGGTCTGCAATACGAAGTATTAGTTCAAGGTAGCGGTGCAAAACCAACCTACGAAGACACAGTACGTACTCACTACCATGGTTCTTTCATCAATGGTGACGTGTTCGACAGCTCTGTAGTACGTGGTCAACCAGCTGAATTCCCAGTATCTGGCGTTATCGCTGGCTGGACTGAAGCCCTGCAACTGATGCCAGTAGGTACTAAGTTAAAGTTATTCGTTCCACATCACTTAGCATACGGTGAGCGTGGTGCGGGTGCTTCTATTCCTCCATACTCAACGTTAGTATTCGAAGTCGAGTTGTTAGACATCGTCTAATGTGATTGAAACGCCTAAGCCAGTCTTAGGCGTTTTTGTATGGAAGTGATGAACAGGTTTGAGGAGATTGAAATGGGTGGACAAGTGAGAGTTGCAATTGTCGGTGCGGGTGGGCGCATGGGACGGACTCTTATTGAATCGGCTTATCATCAAGAGCACATTCGCTTAGGCGCGGCTATCGAGCGTCCCGGTTCAAGCTTAGTCGGCGTGGATGCGGGCGAACTCGTGGGTGTGGGGAAGTTAAATGTCATTATCATGGATTCGCTCGACTATGCGACCGATGACTTTGATGTGCTGATTGATTTTACTGCGCCAGAGGCCAGTATTGTCCATTTAGACTGGTGTGTGCGCCATAAGAAAGCCATGGTGATCGGCACAACTGGTTTCAATCATGCTCAAAAAGAACAGATCAATGCCTTTGCCGAGCAAACGCCGGTGGTGATGGCGCCGAATATGTCTGTGGGTGTCAATCTGATGTGGAAATTGCTCGAGTTGGCCGCTGAGGTCATGGGCGATTACACCGATATCGAAATTATCGAAGGTCACCACAGATATAAGAAAGACGCGCCATCTGGCACGGCACTAAAAATGGGTGAAGTGATTGCCAAGACCTTAGGTCGTGATCTTGAAAAATGCGCCGTCTATGGCCGCGAAGGGATCACTGGCGAGCGCGACCGTGAAACTATCGGTTTTGCGACTGTGCGTGCAGGCGACTTAGTCGGTGAGCATACCGCCATGTTTGCCGATATCGGTGAGCGTTTAGAGATCACCCATAAAGCCTCTAGTCGTATGACCTTTGCTAATGGCGCTATGCGTGCCGCCCATTGGTTAGTGGAGCAAAAACCGGGTCTGTATGACATGCAGCAGGTATTAGGTTTGAATTAACAGAAAAAACGCCATATTGGCGTTTTTTTTTGCACTCAGATACCAAGGTGTAGACGAGTTCGGGTTTATCCTGTAAACTCGCTGGAATTTGTTAAAATTTCGTAAATAAGCGGAAATTGGTATCTTAACATAGCATAAAAACATTACATTTCAGTGGCTTGGCTCTTTATGGAGGTCGCGTTGACAAAGTCTGCCTTACTCGTACTCGAAGATGGAACCGTATTCACTGGCACAGCAATTGGTGCCGATGGTCTCTCTGTTGGTGAAGTTGTTTTTAACACTTCCATGACAGGATACCAAGAAATTTTAACTGATCCCTCTTATTCACGCCAAATAGTAACTTTAACCTACCCCCACATTGGTAACACTGGTACCAATAATGAAGACGTCGAATCCAATGGGGTTCATGCTTGTGGTTTAATCATTCGCGATCTTCCACTCGTAGCAAGTAGTTTCCGCAATCAGCAAACCCTCAGTGATTATCTCAAAGCAAACAATGTTGTTGGCATCGCAGATATCGATACTCGTAAATTAACTCGAATCCTCCGTGAAAAAGGTGCCCAAGCGGGTTGCATCATGGCGGGTGCTGACTTAGATGAAGCGAAAGCACTGGCTGCGGCTAAAGCCTTCCCGGGTTTAAAGGGCATGGATTTAGCAAAAGAAGTGACGACTGACAAAGCCTACCCATGGCGCAAGGGTAGCTGGCGTTTAGTGGGCGGCTTGCCTGAAGATACGCCAGCCGAAGCGCTGAAGTACAAAGTCGTTGCCTACGACTACGGCGTTAAGCAAAACATCCTGCGCATGTTGGTTGACCGTGGCTGTGACGTCACCGTTGTTCCTGCAAAAACATCGGCAGCTGAAGTGTTAGCGATGAACCCAGACGGTGTGTTCCTCTCTAACGGCCCTGGCGACCCAGAGCCATGCGACTACGCAATTGAAGCGATTCAACAAATCCTGAAAACCGATACGCCAATTTTCGGTATCTGTTTAGGCCACCAGTTACTGGCATTGGCATCAGGCGCGAAAACCTTAAAGATGAAGTTTGGTCACCACGGTGCTAACCACCCAGTGAGCAATATCGAAAAAGGTAACGTGATGATCACCAGCCAAAACCACGGTTTTGCTGCCGATGAAGCCACATTACCTGCCAATATCAAAGTGACTCACAAGTCACTGTTCGATGGTTCACTGCAAGGTATCCATCTGACGGACAAACCTGCGTTCAGCTTCCAAGGTCACCCTGAAGCGAGCCCTGGTCCGAACGATGCGGCCCCACTGTTCGATCACTTTATCGAGCTTATTGAACAATACCGTCAGAACGCTAAGTAATACGCAAGCTAGGAGAAGAGAGAAGCAATGCCAAAACGTACAGATATAAAGAGTATTCTTATCCTAGGTGCAGGCCCAATTGTTATTGGTCAGGCGTGTGAATTCGACTATTCAGGCGCTCAAGCCTGTAAAGCCCTGCGTGAAGAAGGTTACCGCGTCATTCTGGTGAACTCTAACCCTGCCACCATTATGACCGACCCTGAAATGGCCGATGCCACTTACATCGAGCCAATCCAATGGGAAGTGGTACGTAACATTATCGCCAAAGAACGTCCTGATGCGATTCTGCCAACCATGGGCGGCCAAACCGCGCTGAACTGCGCCCTTGAGCTTGAAGCTAAAGGCGTACTGGCTGAATTCAACGTTGAAATGATCGGTGCAACCGCCGATGCGATTGACAAAGCAGAAGACCGTAGCCGCTTCGACAAAGCCATGAAGAGCATTGGCTTAGAGTGTCCACGTGCGGGCATCGCCCACAGCATGGAAGAAGCCTATGGTGTACTCGACCTCGTTGGTTTCCCTTGTATTATCCGTCCATCATTCACTATGGGTGGCTCAGGCGGTGGTATCGCCTACAACAAGGAAGAGTTCGAAGAAATCTGTTCTCAAGGTTTAGATTTATCGCCAACCAAAGAGCTGCTCATCGACGAGAGCTTAATCGGTTGGAAAGAATACGAGATGGAAGTGGTTCGTGACCGTAACGACAACTGTATCATCGTGTGTTCTATCGAAAACTTCGACCCAATGGGCGTGCACACTGGTGACTCTATTACCGTTGCCCCAGCACAAACCCTGACAGACAAAGAATACCAACTGATGCGTAACGCCTCTATGGCGGTACTGCGTGAGATTGGTGTTGAAACCGGTGGTTCGAACGTACAGTTTGGTATCAACCCGAAAGATGGCCGTATGGTTATCATCGAGATGAACCCACGTGTATCACGTTCATCAGCATTGGCGTCTAAAGCAACGGGCTTCCCAATCGCGAAAATCGCCGCCAAGTTAGCGGTCGGTTTCACCCTCGATGAGCTGATGAACGACATCACTGGCGGCCGTACGCCAGCGTCATTCGAGCCAGCCATCGACTACGTCGTGACTAAGGTACCTCGCTTTAACTTTGAAAAGTTTGCCGGCTCAAACGATCGCTTAACCACTCAGATGAAATCAGTGGGCGAAGTGATGGCGATTGGCCGTACTTTCCAAGAGTCACTGCAAAAAGCCCTGCGCGGTTTAGAAGTAAGCCGTCACGGCTTTGACCCAATCACTGACTTAACCAAACCCGATGCCTTAGCGCGCATTCGCCTCGAGCTGAAAGAGCCAGGCTGTGACCGTATTTGGTACATTGCCGACGCTATGCGTGCGGGTTTAACCCTGGATGAAATCTTCCGTTTAACCAACATCGACCCATGGTTCTTAGTCCAGATTGAAGAGCTGATTAAGCTGGAAGGCCAAGTGGCCGAAGGTGGTTTAGCCGGTCTTAACGAAGAACTGCTGCGTAAGCTTAAGCGTAAAGGTTTTGCCGATGCGCGTCTGGCGGCGGTCCTTGGCGTAAACGAGACTGAAGTTCGTAAACTGCGTGACCGTTTCGACATCCACCCAGTTTACAAGCGCGTAGATACCTGTGCGGCTGAATTTGCCACCGACACCGCTTACATGTACTCAACCTATGAGGAAGAGTGTGAAGCGAACCCATCTGACCGTGAGAAAATCATGGTGTTAGGTGGTGGTCCAAACCGTATCGGTCAAGGTATCGAATTCGATTACTGCTGTGTGCACGCGGCATTAGCACTGCGTGAAGACGGTTATGAAACTATCATGGTTAACTGTAACCCTGAAACCGTTTCTACCGACTACGACACTTCAGATCGTCTGTACTTCGAGCCTGTTACCCTAGAAGACGTGTTAGAAATCGTCCGTATCGAGAAGCCAAAGGGCGTTATCGTACAGTACGGAGGTCAAACTCCGCTGAAACTGGCTCGCGCCCTTGAGGCGGCGGGTGTGCCAATTATTGGTACTAGCCCAGATGCGATTGACCGTGCAGAAGACCGTGAGCGTTTCCAGCAAGCGATTCAACGTCTGGAAATGAAGCAGCCTGAAAACGATACAGTCACGACCGTTGAAGGTGCTGTGATTGCGGCCGAGCGTATCGGTTATCCATTAGTTGTTCGTCCATCCTACGTACTGGGCGGCCGCGCGATGGAAATCGTTTACGACCAACAGGATTTACTGCGCTACTTCAACGAAGCGGTGAGCGTATCTAACGCTTCGCCAGTCCTGTTAGACCACTTCTTAGACGATGCTATCGAAGTGGATATCGACGCAGTATGTGACGGTGAAACCGTGGTTATCGGCGCGATTATGGAGCATATCGAGCAGGCGGGTGTTCACTCAGGTGACTCAGGCTGTTCACTGCCTCCTTACACCTTAAGCCAAGCAATCCAAGACGAAATGCGCGTGCAAGTACGAAAGCTTGCGATGGAGCTGGGTGTTGTCGGTCTGATGAACGTACAGTTTGCCGTGAAGAATAACGAAATCTACATGATTGAAGTTAACCCACGTGCAGCGCGTACCGTGCCATTCGTATCGAAAGCGACTGGTGTGCCGTTAGCTAAGATTGCCGCCCGTGTGATGGCGGGTCAAAGCTTGAAGGCGCAAAACTTCACTCAAGAAGTTATCCCACCTTTCTACTCAGTGAAAGAAGTGGTACTGCCATTTAACAAGTTCCCTGGCGTTGACCCACTGTTAGGCCCTGAAATGCGCTCAACAGGTGAGGTGATGGGCGTGGGCGATACCTTCGCCGAAGCCTATGCTAAGGCGCAGTTAGGTGCGACTTCTGAAGTGCCTAAGTCTGGTCGTGCGCTGTTGTCTGTGCGTAACAGCGACAAGAAACGTGTTGCCGACTTAGCCGCTAAGTTGATTGAGCTGGGTTATCAAATCGATGCCACCCACGGTACTGCGGTAATCCTAGGTGAAGCGGGTATCAACCCACGCTTAGTGAACAAGGTGCACGAAGGCCGTCCACACATTCTTGACCGCATCAAGAACGGTGAGTACACCTATATAGTGAACACCACTGAAGGCCGTCAAGCGATTGAAGACTCTCGTCAATTACGTCGCGGTGCACTGCGTTACAAAGTGAACTACACCACGACCATGAACGCAGCATTCGCCACTTGTATGGCACACGCTGCGGACGACCGCACTAACGTGACGTCAGTGCAAGAGCTGCATCAGCGCGTATTGGCAAAATAAGCCATAAGCCTCTGTAACCAAAGGCCGGATAACCTAGTTATCCGGCCTTTCTTTTTGCACTCAATACCTTGTACTAAAGATTTATTGTCCAACGCGCTCGGTTTCCATTGGCGGCGCATCATTGGGCAGTCAGCGGTGATAAATTTGTGCAAAGGTGCCATCGGCCTTGATGTCGATAAGCGCCTCTTTCCATTGTTCTATTTCTTTGTTGGGGGTTCCCTTCGAAAATGAAATGTACAGATGATTTTCGCTGATCGTGTAGAGGGATTTTACGTCATCCATACTTGCGCCAGCTTCGGCGAGAATACTCGGTGCGGTGAGATTAGTATTGCACCATAAATCGATACGCTTTTTCATCAGTTGCTTCGCGCTCAGTAACGGCGTGGTAGAAGGGGCAATATTGGTAAACTGATGCTCCATTAATAATTGATCTTCCACGGAAGAGCGATATACACCCACGGCTTTAGCCTGCTTGGCATCATCAATCGAGCTGATCTTGAGTTGGCTATCTTTTAAGGCGTAGAAGTTGATGGTCCCCGTGGCGATAGGGCCAATCATGCTGAACAGTTGTTCCCGTGCTGGCGTTCTGGTCATGGCAAACAGCACTGTATTAGGTTGCTCCGTCATAATCTTCCAGCCGCGAGCCCAGGGAACGACCTTGATGGGATCCTGATTATTCACGCGCTTTTGAATTTCTTGCACCACTTGTACCGCTAAACCATCGGGTTTGCCGTCGACGGAAAAGCTAATGGGAGCCCATTCTTCGGTATAAATACTGAGGGCGGCAAGCGCTCGGTACGGAAGAATACACAGGCACACTGCAAGTAGTAAGTGTGTGACAAACTTCATTAATCACCCTAAAAATGAAACGGTTATCGGCAAGTCTCACTGCATGCTCTCAATGAAGTAAAGTTGATAAGCCCTAGGCTATCAAGGCGGCTCTAGGGTATTTGTAGGTTGTGATGGCGCGATGGCTTCTAGTCAGCGGCACATAGATAGTGAATTTCCCCTGCTACGAGTGCAGGAGCGGGAAGGGAAAAGAGACTTAGCAATAAAAAGAGCGCCCAAGGGCGCTCATATCTGCTGACAGTCGCGAGTTACTGGCGATACACATCTCGCAGTAGATTATCGAGGCAAGCCACAACCCGCATACTCGAGTCTTCCATAGCATGTAACTGCTTTACCATGTCTGCTAAGTTGCCTTTCTGTTTTGCTGCCAGCGCCGCTTTACCCGCATCGTGCACTGCTTTATGGGGAGCGTCGAGAGCTTTAAAGTTGCTTAAATGCTGATAATTTTCCGCGCCAAATCCTTTGAAATACCATTGCCCCAAACGGCACTCTGTATGGGAGTTCACACTGTGGTTATGTTGATTCTTCTCAATTAATTGATACACATGGCTCTTCCATACTGCGTGGTCGAGTTTAGTGGTATTTAAAAAAGAAGCGGTCGCCGCATTGTGGATCACCTGCTGCATTTTGTGGGAGCGTTGGAGTACATCTTCAACCACTTGGCCGATTTGAGTCGAAGAAGAGGCGACATCGAGGGCGCTGTTTTGATTGTTGTGCACAATTTCTTTGATATTCGACGCCTGTGCCACAATCTGTTTTACCAGTTTTTCAATTTGGCTACTTGCCTCGTGGGCCTTACTGGCGAGTTGTCTTACCTCGTCGGCGACAACAGCAAAGCCTCGGCCAGCTTCTCCCGCACGAGCCGCTTCGATGGCGGCATTGAGGGCGAGTAAGTTGGTTTGCTCTGAAATGCCTTGAATGGCGGAGACAAACTGATTAATTGATGAGGTAGTGTTATTCAGCTCGGTTACGGCATCCATACTGTTGGTGGCTTGCTCGTTGATGTCAGTCGCGCGGCTACCTAAATTGGCAATAGCTACCCGTGTTTGATCAAATATTTTATCTAATTCAGACAGCGCAGCCTGTTCTTCTGTGAGTAATTCAGCGCTGCTGGCTAGGCCTTCTCTCACTGCATTTAGCATCTCGCCGCCTTGGTTTTGGCAGGCGATGACTTCGCTATACAGATCAATATGCTGACGGGACTGTTGCTGCATGGCCTCGTTTTCTCTGGCCATGTTTTTTAACTCTTCAATTTCCAATTCGTGTCTGTGTTGTTGATCCATCAGCCGCTGTTTAAGCGCTTCGTTTTCTGCTTTGAGTTTGGAATGAAACCACATAAAAAACCTCTAAACCTTTGTCGATATTGTTATGGCAGCAGCTTGTTCGCCGATTAATGGGCGATTCCTGTGAGGCAGGTGTTAAATCAAAATGCGGCTAGTAAAAGCGTAATCTACCCCAGCATTTTATTCTTATCATTTTCTTAATAAACAACAAATTTATGAACTGGCGCAAATAACGGACCTCAACCAGAGGGGAAGACAGAGCGATAAATGCCTTTGCCTTCCCATGGTGGTTTTAAGCTATGACACCAATCTGTGCGTCACAGCGTCATTTGACTGCAAACGCTGTGACGATTTGTTAGATGACAATCGACCTATGCCGTTGGTAAGTCGAGTATCAGAGTGGCAATACTAAAGTAAACCAGCACACCAATGATATCGGCTATTGAGGTGATAAGTGGCGCGCTGGCTGAAGCTGGATCCATTTTTAACTTGCTGAGTAAAAAGGGCAGTGACATACCAATCAGGCTGCCAATGATCACCACAATTTGCATGGTCAGTGCGACGACGAGGGCAATTTCAGGGCCGCCGCGCCAGAAACCGAGCAAGGAGACCGCCAGTGCCATGCTGGCACCGAGTAATCCCGCAACCCCTAACTCGCGCGCTAGCAGTGTGAGCCAATCCTTGAGTATCACTTCGCCCGTGGCTAATCCCCGCACCATTAAGGTAGCGGATTGCGAGCCAGCATTACCGCCGCTGTCGATAAGTAAGGGCAGAAAGAACACTAAAGACACATAGCTCGAAATCGTATCTTCGAAAAAGGCGATGCCCGCCCCGGAGAAGATATTGCCAAAGACCAAAATCACCAACCAGACCACGCGCTTACGGTAGAGTAGCCCTATGCTTGCGGTCTTTAAATTGTGTTCGATATTGCCGATGGCCGCGGTTTTGGTGAACTCGAGATCGGCCTGTGAGCTGGCAATATCCATCGCATCGTCATAGGTCACAATCCCGACCAATTGCCCCTTACCATTGATGATGGGCAGGGCCAGCAGATCGTAATGGGCGATCATCTGCACCGCTTCTTGGCATTGGGCGTTGGCATCCAAGGCAATAGGGTTGGGCTTCATAAAATCGACCACCCGTTCTTCTGGCTGAGCCAGCAGTAATTGCCGTAGCGAGACTGTACCAATTAAGCGTCCCAACATATCAACCACATAGGCTTGATATATGGTTTCTTTGTCGGCGGTTTCCGTGCGAAGCATATCAATCGCCTGGGCGGCGGTATGTCGACTATTGAGTAAGGTGTAATCCGATGTCATCGCCGCACCGACCTTGGTTTTATCGTAGGCGGCTAAGGTACGCAGATCTTCCCGTTTAGCCTGCGCTAACACTGGCAAGAAGAGTTTTTGCTGCTCGGGTTCAAGCAGATTGTAGAGATCGGCGCGCTCATCCGCCGCCATCGTCAGTAATAGCGACGATAGTGTCGCTTTATCAAGCTGTTGCACTAATGCGGCTTGCTGCTCATCGCTTAAATAGCGCAGTAAATCGGCGGCAACTTTTGCCGGTGCCAGTTGCAAAAACACTAATTGCTGCGACTGACTAAAGGTGCTGAGCGCGGTGGCAATGTCCGCGGGATGGCGCTCTTTGGCCAAGGCGACCATGCTCTCGCTGTCGCGTTGTTCTAGGATGATTTGCAGGGCTAAGATGATTTGCTTAGTGTTTTTTTGGTTGTTGTTCATGTTCATAGGTCATTCTCCCAACGAGCTATTAGCCAAAGAAAAAAGTGATATCAGCACCGAATTGCTGGGCGTTTCCCTTAAGGTCATTGCCTAGGCTGAACTCGAGTTGCAACTGTCTTTTGAGTAACCATTGATAGGCAAGACGGTAGGCGTGTGCCTCGGGTGCTTTGCGATAAATTTCGCCGATCCATTGCTGATCTTCGCTCTGCGCTAAGGCAATGGCGATGCCTGCGATCAGTTGTGGCGACTGAGCCGCGTGTTGATAAAAGCCCAAATTGCTATAGAGGCGTAAATCCCGCTCCGCCATCTGATATCCCATAATGCTGAGCACTTCTGTGGCTATGGGGTGAGGATCTTGATGATGGTGTTGCAGATTAATGGCCAGCGCGCTCTGCCAAGGGCCAGTGTCGATAGGCAAAGGCAACTTAATGCCCAACTCGGTTTGCTGTTGGTTATTGCTGCTGTCTGCTTGTTCTTCAACGCTTAGATGTTGATGTTCAAAGCTTAGATGTTGATGTTCAAACCCTAAGTGCCATTCCCATTGTCCTTGGTTGCAGGTCGCCGCCGTTTTGAGTGCTGAGGCAGAGTGATCCGATCTAGGTTGTTGCCAGCCGAGTTGCAGCTCGCAGCGCTCGGCGATGCCAGGATCATCAACGTCCAGTAAAGAAGCGTTCGCCGTGACGCTAAGGCATAGCCCAAAGAGGGCCAAAGGTTGCCGGGCTAAGGTGGATGTATGCTTGATATAAGCCATAGGTAAACTCCCAAAGTAAGGGAGGCCTACTGGGGCAAAACATGGGTGAAGATGTATTCAATGGTCAGCACTTTCCCTCCAGCCAAAGGCCGGATAAAACCAATAGCCGAGCGCAAGCATAAGCTGATTGGCCATGGGGAAAGGCTTAAATTGAATATATGGGAGTGGAGTGAGGAAGCGTCACGCTACTACCCTGCCTAGCAGGTAGCAGCAAAAACATTGCGGGCTAGTGCTAGGTGTTTAATCCTGTCACTTGGACAGGGCATCTACTGTCACTTATGTGTGTGCCCACAGTGGGTCTCCGCAATGATAAAAGTGGCTAGATTCTAAACCGCGAAAACGCAAAGTCAAACCTGAGTGCCAATTCACTATGTTTATGTTTGAATTTGGTTTTTATTCTTGAGTGAATTGAGTTGGTTGGTTTTAATCTTGTTGCGCCTTGGTGGTTAAGTGTTCTCAGTGAGTGGGTTGCTTGTTGGTTTTATGGGCTTTCTTGCCTAGGTCGCTGGTGGCAATGAATGTGCTGTGATTGATGATCAAATCGATTTAGGTATAACCTTGGGTATCACGCCTTAAGATGGCATCTCTTGCCTAAGTCATTGGGGAAATAGGCCATTTTGATGCGTAAATCCGTTATAGGCGCTGTTGATAGCATGATTTGGCTAAAGAGGAATAATACCGTGGCGCAGCATTCCCCAGAATTGTCGAGTTCGACCGAGGCGACGCAATCGAATATTAAAATTGTGACCGTGAATCTATTTAACTTTATCGAGCCGCCCTCAGCCTTTTATGATTTTGAGAATATCTATAGCCACGGCCAATGGCAGAAAAAGTGCCAGTGGTTTAGCGAGTTATTGAATCAACACCATCCGGATATTGTTGGGTTTCAGGAGGTGTTTAGCCCTGAACCGTTACGCCAGCTTGCGTTTCAGCAGGGACTCACTCACTTTGCGGTGGTCGATAGTGCGACCTTGGTCAGTGACTATATCTACCAAAGCCCTGTGGTGGCGTTGGCGTCTCGCTTCCCTATCTTAGAGGTACACGCTATCGAACCAGAGGCGCACTTAGTGGCGGCGATGGGGCTGTCGAGCGAATTTAGCTTTAGTCGTAAAGTGTTACGGGCGACGGTGGCTGTGCCGCAGATTGGCCCCTGTGATTGCTATGTGGTGCATTTTAAATCTAAGCGGCCGGGATTGGCTTTAGAGCCGCATCCTTTGGGCTTGTCGTTAAATGCCCCGTTGGATCTTAAGTTACACACCGAGACTAAGCTATTAACCGAACAGGCCCTCGGGCGCTGGGCGTCGACCATGCAGCGGGGCGCCGAGGCGGCATTGCTGTTCCATGCCATACTCGCCAGAAGGCAGAGTGCCAAATATCCGATGATCCTGATGGGGGATTTTAACGATAGTTTGTCCTTAGGCGCGCTGGATGCGTTAACCCTCCAAGGCGAAGCGCTGCACAGTAACGATATAAAAGCTGCTGGGCTTGGGCATTTATCCGATGCGATGTTAGCGCAAGTGTTTGCCCACTATCGATTACAAGATGCCTATGAGCTATTTATCGAAGCCAATGTAGCCGATAACGCCGTCCATTACCGTGAGCATAGGGCGCCCACCCATTACTATGGCCCTAAAGGATCAGTGCTGGATTATGTGTTGCTCTCCAATGAGTTTGATGCCAGCGATAGCCGCAGTTTGGCGCAGGTGGTGGATTATCAGACCTGTGATAGACATTTAGTCAGGCCCGAATATGAGCGAGATGCCTATAGTACCGACCATGCGCCCGTGATGGTGGAGTTGGCACTGCGGCGTTAGCGGTTCGAGCCGCTGCTTGTGTATAGAGACTGATGATTTAATCGTTCGGCTGAACACTCAATATCAAGCCTAACTGAAACCAAGCTTGCAGCGCTTGCAACAGCTGCTGCATGGCCTCTTCTGGCGCAAAAAAGTTCAGCATCAATTCGCATTGCTCGGCAATATTGGCGCCGTGAATAAATCCTTGAATCAAGGCTAATTGGTATTCTGCGAGGGAGATAAATTCCGTTAAACGGCTTTCACCGCGCCAAAGTAACCAAGCGCGTTTACCTTGATAATCGGGCGTGGGCGGGACTTGTTGATGCTTTAAGGCTTGCCAGATTTCGACCGCATTGCTGGCACATTCAAAAAGCTGCACGCTTGGGTGAAAACGCAGTTGGCAATAGGGCCAAGCGTCGGCGGGTAAGGATTGCAGCGCCGCAAAGCTTGCGCGCTGTTCATCTTTGGCATCGAAGGTGTTGAGTAGTCTGCGCTCGAATCTCGCAATATCGCTGATAATCGGATACTGGCTAAAAAAAGCGTCGCTGGCTAAGTAGTCGGGCAGGGCATCGGCAAATTGGCGTAACGAAGTAAAACGTGAGGGCTGGTGGGCGATATAGCCATTGGCCATGCGCGCGAATAAGTCATCGCCCAAATACTGGCCGAGTATTTCATGGTCGGTATCGAGGACTTCGGTTAAGCGAATGCGATAGGCATTGGCGTAAATCTGCATGCGGATATCACGGCCTACGCCGCCTTGCTCGGCAACTTTGTCACTAAAGGATTTTTCTATGGTTTCTGGTATCGGCGTTTGGGCGGCGCTTGCCAGCAGATAATCTATAAATTGCTGTTGGATCTCGCGAAGTTGACTCATACCACCATCTCCTGCCGCGGTCTGTAAACCAGAGGATGTGACTCGCCTAACGTGGTGCGGGCGATGTTACGGGCAATCGCCAACTCGGCTTCCAATGCATTAAATTCGGGGATATTGGCATCGCGCTCAATCATAGTGCTGACACCACCAAAGCGGGTTAATGCCTGCCGATACAGCTCCCAGACACTGGGGCAAACGTCGTGATCATGGGTGTCGATAACATAGTCGCCGTAATCCGAGTGACCCGCTAAGTGAAATTGTTGCACCCGGTTAGGCGCGATTTGCAGCAGATAATCCTCGGGGGGGAACTGATGGTTACGGGCGCTGACATAGATGTTGTTGATGTCTAACAGCAATAGGCAATCGGCCTCCTCGGCTACTGCGTTAACAAATTGCCACTCATTCATGGTGGAGCCTTGGTAGGACAAATAGCTGGAGACGTTTTCCATCAGAATGCGGCGGCCTAAAAAGTCCTGCACTATGCCGATGCGCTCGGCCACGTGTCTCACGGTTTCTTCGGTGTAGGGTAGGGGCAATAAGTCATGGCTATTGATGCCGTGGATGGAGGTCCAGCAAATATGATCCGAAATCCATTGGGGTTGTACTTCATTCGCGAGTTGTTTGAGCGCCTTAAGATAATCCATATTCAGTGGATCTGTGCTGCCGATGGATAAAGAAACGCCGTGCATCACCAGTGGATAACGCTCGGCAATCTCACTCAGGTAATAGCGGGGTTTTCCGCCTGCGACCATAAAGTTTTCCGAGAGTATCTCGAACCAGTCGACTTCGGGCTGATGCCTAAGCACATGGTCGAAGTGCTGGGTTCGCAGCCCTAAACCAAAACCTAGGGTGGGGTGAGTGAGACGCTGTTTATCCATGTATCAACCTCATGATGACTGAGTAGCTGAAGCGGTCCAGATTCCGACCGCTTCTTCCTCTGTGCCAAGCTTGCGGATGAGCCTTAGGCGCCGACTTTACCGCCTAAGTCGCCACAGGCTTTGGCTGGGGTGGCAACAAAACCACTGCCTTTACAGCTGGCGTGTCCGGCGCAGGCATTGTCAGCAGTTTTACAGTCGTTATGGCCTTTACAGGTATTGATGCCATAGCAGTGCACTAGCTCGGTATTGGCGATTTTGCCCACCCAATCATCGGCGACTTTGCCACCGACATCGCCACAACTCTTGGATGGCATAGCCACAAAACCACTGCCTTTACAGCTGGCGTGTCCGGCGCAGGCGTTATCTGCGGTTTTACAGTCGTTATGGCCTTTACAGGTATTCACGCCATAACAGTGGACGAGGTCGCTACTGTCGGCGCTGGTCAGCGGTTCTGCTGCACTTACTTGGCTTGCCATACCGGCCATGGCCATAGCAAGTGCTGCACCTGAAAGTGCGGTTTGGGCTTTCTTATTCATGGTCTCTTCCTTTGCATTCTGACTACATGAGTCATCTTGTTGATTAGCTTGCTTTTATAACGACAGCACCAATAGGCAGCATATAAAGCGGATGGATAAACACAGGAATAAGCCTAGTTGCTTGTGCAGCTTTTGCTTAAGTCCTGTTACTGGGATAAGACCTTAAGGGGCGAGAATATCTTTCAGCAAAATCCTGTTTCTCTCGTCGAAAATCGTGCTGGTTTGCCAAAAATCGGCTGTGGTAAGTGGGTTTTGCGGCGAAAACTAAGCTATGATCGCCATCACTTAGCGCGGCACTATTGCGCGTTGTTGACGGTGGACACGCGTTGTTTACTGTGGATGGCTCGCGCTCAAACGATATTAGGTATATTATCCGCTTCCATTTTTTGAAGACGGCGCCTGACGAACTTAACGCAGTTTGTTG
This sequence comes from Shewanella sp. 10B, assembly GCF_023475885.1. NCBI lineage: Bacteria > Pseudomonadati > Pseudomonadota > Gammaproteobacteria > Alteromonadales > Shewanellaceae > Shewanella > Shewanella sp. 10B. The sequence goes on along the minus strand of NZ_JAMDJO010000002.1, from coordinate 328,195 downwards.
TGGCGGTTCAATTTAGCAAGGCGGTACTTTTTTAAGGCGGTACTATGGCAGTCAGAATCAAACTTAAACCCGGTCGCGAAAAGTCCCTTGAGCGTCGTCATCCTTGGGTCTTTTCCAACGGGATCCACAACGTAAAAGGTAAGCCCGAAGCGGGCGATACCGTCGATGTGGTTGCCCATGATGGTCATTGGTTGGGCCGTGGTGCCTGGTCTCCTGAGTCTCAAATCCAAGTGCGGATTTGGACTTTTGATCGCGAAGAAGAAATTGACCGTGAGTTTTTTAAGCGCCGTATTCTGCGTGCCCAAGCGGGACGCGACGATCTCATTCGTGAGCAAGGCTTAACTGGTTACCGCTTAATTGCCGCCGAGTCCGATGGTCTGCCCGGTATCACCATTGATAAATACGCCAATGTGTTGGTCTGCCAACTGCTGAGCATGGGCGCCGATGTATGGCGTGACACTATTGTCGATGTGCTCGCCGAGCTGTATCCCGATTGCGCGATTTACGAGCGCTCAGACGTTGATTCCCGTAAGAAAGAAGGCTTAGCCTCTACCATGGGTTTACTCCATGGCACGCTGCCTGAAATGCCCGTCATTATTGAAGAAAACGGTATCAAGATTGCCGTCGATGTGACTAAGGGTCATAAGACTGGTTTTTATCTCGACCAGCGCGACAACCGTGCCATGGCCGCGCGGTTTGTGAAGGGCAAATCTGTGCTGAACTGTTTTTGCTACACGGGCACCTTTGGCCTGTATGCCGCTAAGGCGGGCGCCGCCAGCATTGAAAACGTCGACGTGTCGGCACTTGCCCTCGATACTGCGCGTTTGAACATGCGAGTCAATGGTTTAAATGATGACAATGTGCATTACAACGAAGCCGATGTATTTAAGCTGTTACGTCAGTACCGCGATGAGGGTAAAACCTTCGATGTGATCGTACTCGACCCGCCAAAGTTTGCCGACAATAAGTCGCAGCTCAATGGCGCCTGTCGTGGCTATAAAGATATCAATATGATTGCGCTACAATTATTAAATCCGGGCGGGGTGCTGTTGACCTTCTCTTGCTCGGGATTAATGCCTGCGGATCTGTTCCAAAAAATCGTTGCCGATGCGGCACTGGATGCTAAGCGTGAGATCCAATTTATCGAGCGTTTAAGCCAGGCGAGCGATCATCCGATTGGTAGTGCCTTCCCAGAAGGTTTTTACCTCAAGGGCTTAGTGGCTCGAGTGTGGTAATCGCTTCATCGTTTTAGAGTAATAAAAAATGCCGATGCAGTTGCATCGGCATTTTTGTTTCTCGCATGGGAGTCTTTCGACTCACCTTGCCTTAAGCGGTAAAGGTTTTCACGCCTTCAGGTGTGCCAACCAATAACACATCGGCGCCGCGTTTCGCGAACAAACCGTTAGTCACTACGCCGACGATGGCGTTGATCTTTTCTTCTAATTCCTTAGGATTGATGATCTTAAGGTTGTAAACGTCGAGGATTACGTTGCCGTTATCAGTCACAACGCCTTCACGGTACACTGGGTCGCCGCCGAGTTTGACGAGTTCACGGGCCACGTAAGAACGCGCCATTGGGATCACTTCAACGGGCAGAGGGAATTCACCCAAAATATCCACTTGTTTAGTGTTATCCACGATACAGACAAACTTTTCAGCCACTGCCGCAACGATTTTCTCGCGGGTTAATGCCGCGCCGCCACCTTTGATCATGTCCATATGGCCGTTGATTTCATCGGCACCATCGACATACACAGATAATTTATCGACGCTGTTTAAGTCATAAACTGGGATGCCAAGGGCTTTCATTTTTTGGGTTGAGGCTTCTGAGCTTGATACCGCACCTTCAATATCAGCCTTCATGGTGGCGAGGGCATCGATAAAGTGATTGACGGTTGAGCCTGTGCCTACACCCACAATACTGTCTTTCTCAACGTATTTGAGAGCAGCCCAGCCAGCGGCTTTTTTCATTTCATCTTGAGTCATGTTGACATCCTGTAATGGCAAATGAGTAAAAAATTCTGGGCTTAGTATACTCTTTTCCATCAAAGTGTGTGGTGCTATTGCACTGTAGCTGTGATCTTGGGCGGTGATCTTATGCCGTGTTCGGCTTAATGTGCTTAAGGATTTAATCACTAAGCGAACTCGTTAAAATAAGTGATGTGCCTAAGATAAAGCCCATTTCGCTATTGACGATTCGCTAGGCGGGCTTAATCTAACTAAGTTACTATTGCGAAAGCAGAATTGATAAAAACAGCATTATTTGTTTAAGGGAGCATGTATGGCAGGGGCGAGTTTATTAACCTTACTCGACGATATTGCATCCATTTTGGATGACGTGGCGGTGATGAGTAAGGTCGCGGCCAAGAAAACCGCCGGGGTATTAGGGGACGATTTGGCCTTAAACGCCCAGCAAGTGACAGGCGTGAGTGCCGACCGTGAATTACCCGTGGTCTGGGCGGTCGCTTTAGGTTCGTTTCGCAATAAATTGATTTTAGTGCCGGCGGCTATGTTGATCAGCGCCTTTATTCCTTGGGCTGTGACGCCCTTATTGATGTTCGGCGGCTTGTTTTTATGTTTTGAAGGCTTTGAGAAATTACACCACAGCTATAGTCATCGCAAAGACAAACACGCGGAGCAGGCCGAATCTGACTTACCCGAGATAAGCGATCTGGCGGCCTATGAGAAGGAAAAAGTGAAGGGCGCAATTCGTACCGACTTTGTGTTGTCGGCAGAAATTATTGCCATCACTTTAGGCATAGTTGCGGATAAGTCGCTGACGACGCAATTTTTTACCCTCGCGATTATCGGTATTGTGATGACCATAGGCGTTTATGGTTTGGTGGCGGCGATAGTCAAAATGGACGATGCGGGTCTGTATCTGAGCCAGCGTCAGGGCGAGTCGAGTTTTACTCGCTTTAATCGTAAGTTGGGGTTTGGCTTACTGAGCGCGGCGCCCGTGTTGATGAAGAGCTTAACCATTATCGGTACTGCCGCCATGTTTATGGTGGGCGGCGGCATTCTAACCCATGGATTACATTGGGTCGGCGAGCAAATCCACCATGCCGAGCAATTTGTGGAAACCATTGCCGTTGTCGGCCCAGTGCTTGGATTACTGACGCCAAGCATTCTTAACGCGCTCTTTGGCATCGCGGCGGGCGCGGTGGCGGTACTGCTGATGACTGGATTCCAAAAGCTGCGTAACTGATGCGTTTTTGCTCCTTTATTGCTGATCAGCTAACCCGAGTTGCGCGAGTGCGAATGTGCTCGCGGCGATTATTTCAACGCTCAAGGACGAAGTATGCAATTAATGCGTTATTGCCTTTCTCCCAATAAGTTGGCTTGGCTGCGTCAGGAATTAGGCGAACATGCCGACGAGCTTATCGCGGCGATGGATGCTGCGGGGAGTCAATATCTTGCAGGGTTAGCCGAGTCACAAGCGGGGGACTTATCGGCAGGCGATTCGCAACTTAAGTTCCAATGGTTTCAGCAAAAACTCGCCCTAACGACGCGATTAACCGATGCTGAGCTGGCAAACCTCGAACCACTGTCGCTGGTGGATATAAAGGGCGAAATGCGGGTTGAGTTAGTCACGCCCGATACGCTTGCCACCGCATTACAACAACTTAGCAGTGAGTCTGTGCTGGGGTTTGATACCGAAACGCGGGCAAGCTTTGAGCCGGGTGTTCAACATCCCTTGAGCTTAGTGCAATTGGCGACCTCAGATACCTGCTATTTATTTCAGCGGGCGGTATTGGGTGAGAGGCTCGCCGAGCTCAAACCTTTGCTCGAAAATGAACAGATCCTCAAAGTGGGGATTGGATTAAGGGGCGATGGCCAAGCACTGAAACGGGATTGGGATATTCAGGTCTCCCCTAGACTCGATTTGAATTGGGCGATGGCGCAGCTCGGCGCTGGGAAGGAAATGGGTACGCGGCAATTGGTGGCGGCATTACTGCATAAACGCATCGATAAACCTAAAAAAATTACCCTCTCGAATTGGCAACAGGTGCCTTTATCCCAAGCGCAAATTCAGTACGCCGCCCTCGATGCATTGGCGGCGAACCTCTGTTTTTGGCAGTTAATCGACAAGCTACAAGGTTTTTATGGCAAAACGACTGTCGGTAATAAACCCTTATTGCCGCCGAGTTTAGCCGCACGACTCGCGAGCTATTTTCATCCAGCTTAAGACTTGAGATAAGGTCGTAACGATAAGGATTAGGGGGCAAGAGATGTTGGATGCGATTTGTGTACTCACAACCGAGGCTGCGGCAGAGCACGCTTCGTCGCCATTACGACTCAATCCTCATGCTCAGGCTGGTGTCACCTACAGTGTGTTCAAGTTTCAGCAGTTACCCGAGGCTGAGATTGAGCGTTTGCGCCAGCATTTATATTGCCCCGCCTGCTACGGCAAAGCCTATTTTCGTAAAGCATCTAAGGATGGTAGGGCCGCCTGTTTTGGCTCTCGTTACCATGAGCTCGATTGCATCGAATTTAATCCGTCGGCGCAAAAGTCCCGTGAAGAACAAGATGCCCTCGAAGTGCAGCAACAACTGCTCGACTCCGATGCCTTGGTTATCGATTTTTCGCTTAATCCCAGTAATAAGAAACTCTCTAACTCAGCGCACAAAATCAAGGCTCTCCAGGATCAAGAGGTGGGAGCCAAAAGTGAAATTGAAAATGATACCGAGCAATTAGCGTCAGTACAGGAGCCCAAAGCTGGCTATCAAGTGGCGGCCGATAAGCCTGAGATAGGTATCACGGCAAAGCGTACTCCGAGCCAAGGGCTAGAAAAGTTACTCCATAGCCTGCTGCGCGGCTCCGAACTGGCGACTTCGGATCTTTGGGTTTACACCGATGATGAACGTAAGTACCGCTGGCGGGCGAAGAATTTGTTTGTGAATTTTGCCGATGCGGCTCCGACAGATAACAAACCCCATATGTACTGGGGCACTATCTCCCATAGCGACCCGACGTTATCTTGGCTCAATCCCGCCGACAGTAAAGACATCGGCATTCCAATTGAGGCCGTCAAAACTAAACTGTTTAAGCGCTTTAATATCGAAGATAAACGGGATTTAGAAGGCGCTGGGCTTATCCTGTTTGGCAAGTGTTTTTGGAATAAGGATAAGACCCGCAAAATTATCCAGCTTTGGGACAATGATTTACGGCGGATTTTTATCTCAACCCTTGATGATTAACTTTCAGCTATGGGACTTGCCAGTGAATGCGTGGTACTCACGGCGCTTAAATTCATCTTTTAAGGCATTTTCACGACTCTTTTGTGAGTTTCTGTGCCATAGGCAGGGTATTAGGTTTCAATATTTACTTCATAGTTAGTAGGTTTTGCACATACGGTACTAAGCGTAAATGCCGACTTTTTCAGCTTTATGCCAATTAAATCAACAGTAGATGGCAAACTTGTTTGAAAATTCCTCAGTTAATTAAGTTTGTCATAAAAAGTCCTTTACCTTTGAGAGTGCTTTTAGCATAATGCCCCACGTCAACAGGGGTGTAGTTCCAATTGGTAGAACAGCGGTCTCCAAAACCGATGGTTGCGGGTTCGAGTCCTGCCACCCCTGCCAAATAAAACAACGGCTTGCATAGAAATATGCGAGCCGTTTTATTTTGCGCGCGATAAAATTTCCCTGCGCATTTGCTTACATTTGTTAAGTAAAGGTATTTGCAACTTTCGTAGTGTCTAACATACAATCGCAAGCCCTTTGGTTTGAGGATGTATGGTTTGAGCTCTGTGATGCAAACAAGGCGCAGATTAGCACTATGGCTTGCAGCCATCTTAGTGTTGCTGTCTGTAGCGTTTGCGGTGCACAGTGTTTCCCACCTCAATGATGATACCAAGGCCCATTGCGCGCTGTGTTTGCATCAGCACCAATTGCAGCATGCCATCTCATACTCTCCGCTAGATTTTCAAGTTACTCAACAGGGCGTTATCTCGGTTGAGTTTGATGTTATTTCCTTTAAGACACCATTTAGGCGCCACTTCCATAGCCGCGCGCCGCCGCTAACAGCCTAACTCCTGCTTTTTATCTATTTCTCTTATTTTTCGAGCGCCTTGGCTTAACTAAGGTGCCCGATGCTGTTTATTTTTGGAGTAAAAAATGGCTATTTATATGAGCCACAAGCACACGGCATTCGTGCTGGGCGTGGCGTTATTGGCGTTGGATGCGAGTGTTCCCCTATTGGCCGCCGAGGCTATGCCAACTGATACCGCTGGACTTAATGGCGATATCGAACGTTTAAGCATTCATTATCGTCAGGCATACCGCGGCAATGTGCCGGCGACTGAGTTGCCCCAAGCGATCACTGTGCTGGATGAGCAACTGATTAAAGATACTGGGCTGACGCGTTTTCAAGACTTATTGGATTATTCCGCCAGTGTCGCGCGGCAAAACAATGGCGGTGGGCTGTGGGATAGTTTTTCGTTACGGGGCTTTCCTGGGAATGAAAACATGCCATCGGGCTATTTAATTAATGGTTTTAATGGTGGCCGAGGTTTTAGTGGTCACAGAGATCTATCGAATGTGGCCTATGTGGAAATCCTCAAAGGCCCGGGTTCGGCGCTTTATGGACGCTCGGAGCCCGGCGGTACTGTGAATATTGTGACTAAAAAACCGCAGTACGAGGCGCAGGGCTATTTAAAAGCGTCCGCGGGGAGTTTTGATCAATATCGGTTAGAAGGGGATTTTACTTCGAGGCTGACCGATACCTTGGCCTTTAGGATCAATGGTGCTTGGCAGGAGCATGACAGTTTTCGCGATCATGTATTTAGCGATAAAAAGATAGTCACACCATCGCTGCGCTGGCAACTGTCGGATAAGTCATCGCTCCTGTATGAGGTTGAATATCTTAAGCAAGTACAGTTATTTGACCGTGGCGTAGTAGTGCTCGATAACGACTTTAATACCGTGCCCCGTTCGCGTTACTTGGGTGAGCCCAACGATGGGCCAACTAAAGTGGATGCGACTGGACATCAGCTTACCTATGAGTATGAATTAAATGAGGATTGGTCGCTTACCGCGGGTTATAACTATCGCGATTCGAGTTTAAATGGCTACTCTTCGGATGCTGAATTAGCAAAGGGACGTCAATCCTTATATGACGATGGCCGTACTCTGACGCGGCAGCATCGCTATCGAGATTACGCCTCTGAAGACCATTCCGTGCGGGCCGAACTCAGCGGTCAGTTTGATACTGGCAGCCTAAGACACAATCTGCTGCTTGGGACGGATGCCTATCATTATCGACTGAAAACGGGGCTTTACCGTTATCGAGGTCAGAAGGGCGCCTATGCTATCGATATTTTTGCGCCTCAATATGGCGCGGCGCAGCCTGAGGTCAGTCTGCTGTATGAAAACCGAGAGACTCAAGATGCCTGGGGCGCCTATTTACAGGATCAATTAGAGTTAACCGAGCACTGGAAACTGCATTTAGGGTTAAGGTTTGACCGCTATTCCCAAGAAATCGCAGAGCAGGTGAACGCAAGTCTGTCGAAACAAAACGATCACAGAGTCAGCCCGAAAGTCGGATTAGTTTATCAATGGTCTGAGGCGTTAAGTGTTTACGGCTCCTATTCGGAAGGCTTTTTACCGCTTTCAGGCACTGATTATGCGGGTAATCCCTTCGAGCCCGAGGAAAGCAAATCCGTCGAGTTGGGGGTTAAGTTCAACAGCACTTGGTTTGAGTTACCCGTCAATGGCAGTGTGGCTTGGTTTGATGCGCAAAAGAGCAATATTTTGACCTCAGATCCCGTTAATGTCGGCTTTTCGGCGACCCTTGGCGAAGCCAAGAGCACGGGGATTGAATTGGATGTCGCGGCCGAGTTGACCGAGAGCTTACAAGCAACCTTGTCCTATGCCTACCTGAATACCCGCACGGCGAACGACAGCCTGAATCTGGATTGGGGCGTGTTAATTCCGGCGGGCAGTCCACTGGTCAATGTGCCCAAACATACGGGCAGTGTCATCCTCAAGCAGGACTTAAATGATCTTTCTATCGACGGTCATTTAGGGTTGAGTTGGCGATATGTGGACTCACGCTTGGGCGATTCGGCCGACCCAAGTTTTCAATTACCGAGTTATCAGTTGCTTGGAATGTTCTTCACTACTCGGCTTGGCGAAAACCTCAGTCTCGCGCTCAATGTCGATAACCTGCTGGATGAGCACTATATTGCCAGCAGTTACTCGGCGCTGTGGGCTGTACCGGGTGAGCCACGTAACGTTAAAGTGAGTGTCAGCTATGAGTTCTAATACCACAGTGACCTCCGCCGCTTCGATTGTTGCGTCTAAACTGCAAGGGCGTCAGCGGATCAATAGCATCGACATGATGCGCGGCTTAGTGATGCTGATTATGTTGCTCGACCATGTGCGGGAGCGGTTTTTCCTGCATATGCAGGTGAGCGATCCTATGGATTTGAGCACAACAAACTGGGCGCTGTTTGTCAGCCGTTTTGCGGCGCACTTTTGTGCGCCAGTCTTCGTCTTTTTAACAGGGGTCTCGGCCTGGCTTTACGCCAATCGTGGCTATGGCGAACCGCGCTCTGCGCGCGAGTTTTTAATCAAGCGCGGACTATTCTTAATCGCTCTCGAAGTGCTGGTGATTAATTTCTCATGGATGGGCAATTATCACACCCTGTGGTTGCAGGTGATTTGGGTGATAGGGCTGAGCATGTTAGCCCTTGCGGCATTAATCAACCTCCCAAGGTTGTGGATGGCATTACTCGGGCTATTGATTGTCTTTGGCCATAACCTATTGTCGCCTATCCATTTTACGCCGGATGAGTGGGGCTATAGTCTGTGGACGATATTGCACGACCGAGGTTATTTGATTGCCGAGGGCGAGCTTAAGCTGAAGATAAGTTACCCAGCGCTACCTTGGATTGGCGTGATTTTATTGGGCTATGTGGCAGGCCCCGTATTTGGCCGAGGGATGGATGCGTGGCAGCGTCAGCAAAAATTAATATTACTAGGGCTTGGCTGCACTCTGCTGTTTGGCTTGCTGCGCGGATTCAATCTCTACGGCGAGACGCTACCTTGGCAGTTTGGCGATACCCTAGGTCAAACCTTAATGTCGGTATTTAACCTCACTAAGTATCCGCCATCACTGAGTTTTTTGTTGGTGACCTTGGGCGGAATGTTCTATGGCTTAGTGATGTTTGAGCGCTATTTTGCCGCAGGCAGTGTATTAGGTTGGATAGGGCAGAGGTTAGCAGTGTTTGGCTCAGTGCCTATGTTCTTCTATATTTTGCACTTATATGTGCTGCTGTTGCTGTATTCGCTGGCTAAATGGGGATTTGGCGCAAACCATGGCGAGCTTTTTGGCGTAGCGCATATGGGGTGGGTATGGCTAATAAGCTTAGTCTTGGTCCCCTTACTCTATTACCCCGTGCGCTGGTTTAGCCGTTACAAAGGACAGAGCCCGCAGGCTTGGCTTAAATATCTCTAAATAGAATTTAGCATTGATAAATGTCCAATAAAAATGGCCGAGCGCGTGACTGCTCGGCCATTTGGCTTGGGGATGATGAAAGGGTTATTCGCTTAATAAGCTACGTAACATCCACGCATTTTTCTCATGGAGTTGAATACGCTGGGTGAGTAAATCTGCCGTTGCTTCATCGTTGGCTTGGCTAACCAAGGGATAGAGCGCACGAGCGTTTCTGATCACTACTTCTTGGTCGCTTAACAGTTCACGGATCATGGTTTCTGCTTTAGTGACACCTTGATCTTCACGGATTTCGGTCAACTTGGCATAGGCCGAATAGGAACCTAATGCCCTTGCGCCTAATGCGCGCACTCGCTCGGCGATTAAATCGACCGCTAAGGCAAGCTCGGTATATTGCTGTTCAAACAACAAGTGCAAGCTAGTGAACATGGGGCCTGTGACGTTCCAGTGGAAGCTGTGGGTCTTAAGGTAAAGGCTGTAGCTGTCGGCCAATAACTGATTTAACCCAGCGGCGATTTCTTCTCTGTGACTCTGGTTGATGCCGATGTTAATCATGGAAATACCTCCTATTGTCCTACTCAATGGGGATAGCTTACCAAATGAGATAAACATCTAAAGCGGTTAAAATAGATTCTATGAATCGAATTTACAGATTAATCATTACAGCTTAATTGGGATTTTGGGATGGATTTACATGGAGACCTGCGTCGTGACAATAACATTCGGCCTATTTAGCTGGTATCCTTATGCGGTGTCAGTGTCTAATGAAACCCCAATAACCCCATGAATAAATCAGCCTATTTAGCCGCAATGGAGATTACTCCCTGGCAGCTTCGTGATACTCAAGTGCGACCTTATCAAGTGGTTTGGGATGCAGACGAGATGACGCCCGCCGCCGAGCCTTTACTCGATACCGTGCTCGGATTAATCGGCATCAGTAAGGACGACTGTGAGTTCAACACTGAGCCACATAAGGGCAAAACCATAGTCTGGGATTTACGCCGCCACAGGGTTAGGCCCAGAGTGGCTTGGTTAGTGTCGGATCCCTTAGCGGACTTGCTGTCACGCAGTGAGGCAAAGCGTGCCTTATGGGCCCAGATCTGCCAGTGGCGTGAGCAGCAATTAACGGCCTAAGCCTCTATTGGTTGTGCCCTGTACATTATCGTGAGTTACCTTTTAATTTGGATTTTCCCGTGAGTCATCAAGTTCTTAAGACCCTTAGTGAATCGTTGCAAATTGTGCTCCTGACGCCAACGGATGTAAGCCAAATAGCACGCATTGAAGCGAGTGCCCATTCCCATCCTATGAGTGAGAATAATCTTGCCGATTGTTTTGGCCACTTGTACCGCGTCCTTGGATTAATGCAACGCGATGGCGAGTTACTCGGCTTTGCGATTGTGCAGCAGATTGTCGATGAGGCAACGCTGCTGGATATTTGTTTGCCGCCAGCGCAACAAGGGCGAGGTTATGGGCATCTGCTACTCACGGCGGTTATCGACTGCGCTAAGGCTGCCAAGGCGGTGGTGCTGATGCTGGAGGTTCGCGAATCAAACCTTGCGGCGCGCGCGCTCTATCAGAAGCGGGGCTTTGTCGAAACCGGTCGTCGCAAAGGCTATTACCCTTTGGCTGATGGCAAAGAAGATGCAATTTTGATGGATTTAGCCTTAAGCGAAACGGCTTAAGGTTTTAGAGGCGGATAAAAAAACAGCGCTTTAGCGCTGTTTTTTTATGGGATTAATAAAGCGAAGATTACTTCACTTCTTTACCTTGAGCTTGCAGGTCGGCATGGTAGCTTGAACGCACTAATGGACCACAGGCGGCGTGAGTAAAGCCCAGCTCATCAGCAAGGACTTTAAGCTCATCGAACTCGGCAGGTGAGACGTAACGCTCAACCGGCAGGTGGAACTTAGACGGTTGCAGATATTGACCTAAGGTCAACATTTCAACCTTGTGCTCACGTAAGTCGCGCAGCACTTGAGCGATTTCATCGTTGGTTTCACCTAGACCCATCATCAGTCCCGATTTTGTCGGCACGTTGGGGTGACGCTCTTTAAAGCGCTTCAGTAGGTCGAGTGACCACTGATAGTTCGCACCTGGACGCGCTTTGCGGTAATGCATAGGCGCAGTTTCGAGGTTGTGGTTGAACACATCAGGCGGCTCGGTCGACAGAATGTCGAGGGCGGCATCGATACGACCACGGAAATCGGGCACTAAGATCTCAATCTTAATCTCAGGATTGAGTTTACGGATCTCACGGATACAGTCGGCAAAGTGCTGGGCACCGCCATCACGCAGGTCATCGCGGTCAACCGAGGTGATAACCACGTATTTCAGCTTCATATCGCGAATGGTTTGTGCCAGTTTGACTGGCTCTTCTGAATCAGGTTTCAATGGACGGCCATGGGCCACGTCGCAGAATGGGCAGCGGCGAGTACAAATTGCACCCAAAATCATAAAGGTCGCGGTGCCGTGGTTAAAGCATTCTGCCAAGTTAGGGCAAGAAGCTTCTTCACAGACCGAGTGCAGACCGTTCGAACGTAATGCTTGCTTGATCTCGAGAATGCGTTGGTTAGAAGCGGGCAGCTTGACCCTTAACCAATCGGGTTTGCGTAACATGGTTTCGCGCTCAGAGGGCACGATTTTAACCGGAATGCGAGAGACCTTATCGGCATCTCTTAATTTGACTCCGGGTTGTAAACGTTCAGGCCTATTCATGACGCTGCTAATCCTTGATGATGAACTAGTTGTTGGTAGCCCAATAGTTGGCTAAGGGTAATTATGAGTTGGTCGCCTGCTTCTATCACGGTTTGTGGGCCGCCCAGTTCCTTGCATTGCACCATTTCAAGCCCAGCATAACCGCAAGGGTTAATGCGGCGAAACGGCGCCAGATCCATATCGACATTCAGTGCTAAGCCGTGGAAGGAGCAGCCTTTACGAATGCGAAGCCCTAAAGAGGCGACTTTGCGCTCATCCACATACACGCCCGGCGCATCGGCCTTGGCGTAGGCATTGATATCGTATTTGGCGAGCATATCGATAATGCTTTGCTCGATATGGGTCACTAGCTGACGGACGCCAATCTTGCTGCGTTTAATATCGAGGAGAGGATAGACAACTAATTGTCCCGGCCCGTGGTAAGTCACTTGGCCGCCACGATCCACTTGAATCACGGGAATATCACCCGGATTCAAAATATGTTCGCTTTTACCTGCTTGGCCTTGGGTAAATACGGGTGGATGTTCAACGATCCACAGCTCGTCTGGGCTATCGCCGTTACGAGTGTCGGTGTAATGCTGCATCGCATGCCACACTGACTCGTAATCCTGTTGTCCCAGATGCCGAATATGCAAAGTGGTGTCTTGCAAGGGCAACCTCTCCCCTAGAATTGAGTGGCGCTATTATACGCCTCTTGACCATAAATGTAAGACAGATCACATTTCATGGCCTTGAGGAATACTTATAGTACGCGGCGTACGCCTTCGATACCGGCAAGCTCAGTGTACAGTGTCTCAATATGATCTTTGCTGGTCACTGTGACGCGGATGGTCACTGAGTAGTAGCTACCTTTGCTGGAGGCCTTAACCGTAGGTGAATAATCACCTGGGGCGTGTCTTTGCACTACGGCAACGACTCTGTCGGTCAGGGCTTCGTGGGCATCGCCAACCACTTTGAAGGGGAAGGCGCAGGGGAACTCCATGAGTTCATCAAATTTCGTGTTTAACATAGTCGTGCTCTATAACCATTTTAATGGGAACTATATGGTGACGATTATACCCGATTCAAGGGCGATACTCCCCCAAAAACAACTAAGCCACCCGAAGGTGGCTTAGTTTTTGTGATTTCGATTAGCTAAACCAACCAGAAAACAGTTGCTTAAAGTAATCAACTAATTTGCTGAACCAGCTGCCTTCGTTGACTTCTTGCAGGGTAACCAATGGGAATTGCGCAATATCTTTGCCATCTAACTGGAAGTATAAGCGGCCAACGGTTTCACCTTTTTTCAGTGGTGCGTCCAGTGGCTTAGTCAGTTCGAAGTTGGCTTTTAAATCTTTCGCACGACCACGGCTGATGGTGATTGGGGTATCAGTTGCGACACCTAAATCGACAGTGCTCTTATCGCCGTACCAAATTTGTTGGGTCACGAAGCTGTCGCCTGCCTTGTAAGGGGTGACGGTTTCGAAGAAGCGGAAACCATAGGTCAGCAGCTTTTTACTTTCGGCTTTACGGGCGGCTTCACTCTGGGTGCCCATTACCACTGAAATTAAACGCATGCCGTCTTTGGTGGCAGATGCAACTAAGTTATAACCCGCGCCAGAGGTGTGGCCGGTTTTGATACCGTCGACATTCATGCTGTTATCCCACAGCAGGCCGTTGCGGTTATATTGCTTGATACCGTTGAAGGTATAATATTTTTCGCTGTAAACACGATATTCTTCAGGCACGTCACGGATAAGCGCTGCACCTAATAACGCCATATCGTAGGCAGTGGATTTGTGGTTTTCTGAGTCTAAACCGTGGGAGTTTTCGAAGTAGCTGTCACGCATGCCAAGCTGCTTCGCCCATGAGTTCATCATGTCGACAAAGGCGCCTTCGGTGCCAGCAATGTGTTCGGCCATGGCCACACAGGCATCGTTACCCGATTGGATGATGATGCCGCGGTTTAAGTCGGAAACCTTAACGGTTTTACCCACTTCGATGAACATTTTTGATGAGTCAGAGAAGTTCTTCGACCACGCATTTTTACTGATGGTCACATCATCATCTGGGGATACGTTACCGGCTTTGATTTCTTGACCAATCACATAACTGGTCATCATCTTCGTTAAGCTGGCTGGGTTTAAGCTTTCGTAGGCATTTTCTTCGGCAATGATTTGGCCCGAGTAATAATCCATCAAGACGTAAGCCTTGGCGGCAACTGTAGGTGCATCAGGGGTAACAATCGGCTGCGCAGCATAAACAGGAAGAGAAACACTCGAAATTAGCAGCAATGTTTTAATGGGACTTTTTACAAAATTCATCATTAACTTAGCACGTCTTTTTGGTTGTATTGAAAGAAAAGGCAAAATAGTTTCGCGAGTATACCACCCTTCGACAAAGGTTTTCAGTGAAGGTTCCTTCATCTGGGGTATTTTTAAGCTAAATCTATATCTTATAGTGAGCGGTCACTACTCTAAAACCATATAGCCTTCGGGGTAACCGTTTTGTCTCACTTTATTGAGTAATCGGTCGGCTAGTTCGGTTTGACCAATTGGACCGAGCTGTAGTCTATACATATTGTTTGCCGGTTGTACACGGGTCTTGACCTGATATTTCTTCTCCAGATCCTTCGCCATTTTGTTCAGCCTATGCTGATCCTTAGAAGCCACCAATTGTATGTAGTGATTGCCTGAGGATTGGATATTGGCGATGGCGGACTGTGTCGCAGCCTGAGTGCCAATATAGATCACATCTAGCTTAATCCGTGCGGTGCCAGTGCCTAGCATGCCCAGCTTATAAGCGGCGGCGTAGGATAAGTCTAAAATCCGGTCCGAATGGAAAGGGCCGCGATCGTTAATCCGAATAATCACCTGCTTATTGTTATCTAAGTTAGTGACGCGGGCATAGCTTGGCAGGGGCAAGGTCTTGTGGGCACCTGACATGCCATACATGTCGTAGGGTTCGCCGTTCGATGTCTCATAGCCATGGAATTTCTCGCCGTACCACGAGGCACGGCCCGTTTCGGAAAAGCCTTGGCCCGAATCTAACACCGTATAGGACTCACCATAAACCGTGTAAGGTTTATTACCGCGACGGCTGTAAGGCTCGTATTTTGGGGTCGCGTTTGGCACATGGTCCACATTGGGTGGATTGATGGGCATCTTATCGTTTTTAAGCGCGTAGCGGCCCTTGTTGGGATCCATGTTCTTGTTCTTCTCGCTGGCAGAGCCAGAATTAGAACTCGAGCAGGCCGCGAGCGCAAAACAGCAGCCGAGCATCAAGAGCGGTAAAAGGTTATTTTTTAGCGTCATGTTGTTGCTTCAGTTGTTGGCTAAATTGATAAACGGCCATGGAATACAAAGGGCTACGGTTATAACGGGTGATCACATAAAAGTTATTGAGTCCTAACCAGTAGTCCTTGCTATCCACTTGTTCCAGCTCGATGAGCATGGCCTTTTGCGAGGCATCTAAATCGCGGGCATTGGCCAGCGATAAGCTTGGGCTGAGAATATCAGAGACCTTGTAGTGTAACTTCTCTCCAGCCCACACTTTGGCTTTAGGCGGATTGGCACTGCTATTCACTAAAGGGAGCGCAACGGGGGCATGCAACTGCCAGCCGTGTTCATGGAAGTAATTGGCGACACTGCCAATGGCATCCTCTGGACTCTGGAGTAAATCACGGTTGCCGCTGCCATCAAAATCCACGGCATAGTGGCGGTAGCTTGAAGGAATAAACTGACCAAAGCCCATGGCGCCGGCGTAGGAACCCTTGAGGCTATTGATATCTAAGTGTTCTTCTTTTACCAACTTCATCAGCTCACCAAATTCCTTGCGAAAGAAGGTGGCTCTTGGCTCGTAATAAAACCCTAAGGTATAGAGCGCATCGATTACCGGATAATTACCTGTGTACTGGCCATAGAAGGTTTCAATACCAATAATGGCGACAATAACTTGTGGCTCGACTTGGTACTTTGTCGCGGCCTTGGCAATCGTCGCTTCGTGTTTTTTCCAGAAGGCTAGACCTGCATTGAGGCGTTTCTCGGTGAGGAAAATCGGATAATACTGATGCCAAGGCTTGGCTTCCCAAGGGCGAGAAATGGCATCGATAACGGCTTGGTTGTAGTTGGCTTTAGCTAAAAAACTTTCAACTTCGGTTTGGGTAAAGCCTTGTGCCATTTGGGTTTTAATAAATTCTGCCTTTAAGGCTTCGGGTAATACTGGCGCAGGGGCCTGTGTGGTCACGGCCGCACTTGGTGGCGGTGTGGGGGCAGCAGGCTCGTTTGCCGTCGAGCAGCCAAGGAGATATGAACTGAGGCAAAGTACTGCCAGTGGAGCCAAACAAGCTCGAAGAATAGGCATTAAAAAGTCCCTAAAAATTATCTATCTACAAAACGTCTATGGGTATGAATGCTCATAAGAATGCCAAACCCTGTCATCAATGTCAGCATGGAAGTACCACCATAACTGACAAGGGGTAAAGGTACACCAACCACAGGCAGGATACCTGAAACCATACCAATATTCACAAAAACATAAACGAAGAAAGTCAATGTGATACTGCCTGCAAGGAGCCGGGCGAAGCTGGTTTGCGCGCGAGAGGCGATGACTAAGCCGCGTCCGATGATATACAGATACATCAGGAGCAGGATAATACTGCCTATCAGGCCAAACTCTTCACCGATCACCGCAAAGATGAAGTCGGTGTGACGTTCGGGGATAAATTCTAATTGGGATTGGGTGCCATCGAGCCAACCTTTGCCCCAGAGGCCGCCGGAGCCAATGGCGATTTTCGATTGAATGATGTGGTAACCGGCGCCTAGTGGATCCTTTTCAGGATCGAGTAGGGTCATCACGCGGGTTCTTTGGTAATCGTGCATCAGGAAGTACCAGAGGATCGGCAAGAAGGCTAATACGGCGGCAATAAAACCACCCACAATCGCCCAGCTCATGCCCGATAAAAACAGCACGAAAATGCCCGATGCCGCAACCAAAATCGAGGTACCTAAGTCAGGTTGTTTGGCAATTAACAGCGTCGGGACTAACAAAATTACCGCTGCACCAGCAAGGTAGCGTTTCTTCGGCGGAAGAGGGAACTTACTGATATACCACGCCATAGTGATAGGGAAGGCGAGTTTAATCAGTTCCGATGGCTGGAACTCCATAAAGCCTAAGTTCAACCAGCGCTGCGCGCCTTTATTGATTTCGCCAAAAAAATGCACCCCAAGCAGCAGTACAATCCCCGCAAGGTAAATCGGTAGGGCCCAGCGCTTTAGCGCCTCGGGATTGATCTGCGCCATGGTAAACATAATGCCTAGGGATAAAAACATCCTAAACAGTTGGCGCTCCATCATGCCAAGATCTTCACCGCTGGCGGAGTAAATAACAAACAGGCCAAAGCCCATAACGGCAAACAGACCGAGCAGTAAGGGCAAGTCGATATGCATTCGTTGCCAGATATTTTGACGTGGTTGGGCACTCATGGCGTTGGTTTCCAAGTGTCTCTTAGCATGTATTCATCGAGCATGGCGCGGGCGACTGGCCCTGCGTTTGCGCCACCCCAGCCGGCGTTTTCCATTACCACCGCGAGGACGATTTTCGGATCTTCAAAGGGCGCGTAGGCGACAACGAGGGCGTTATCGCGGAAATGCTCGGCAATCTTATTGGCATCGTACTTAGTGTTTTCGGCTACGCCAATGACCTGCGCCGTACCGGTTTTCATCGCGGCCGTGTAGCTGGCGTCGGTAAAACGCGACTTATGAGCAGTCTGGCGCATGGCTTCGTTGATGATTTTCCAGTTGCGCGGGTTTTTAAGTTCAATTGGAGGTAACTCGTTAATTGGCGAGTCAATTTTGGCCGTATTATCTTTAATCGACTTCAGCAAATGTGGCGGGAAGCGGCGGCCATCATTGGCGAGGATGGCGGTGGCGCTGGCCAATTGCAATGGCGTTGCGGTCCAGTAGCCTTGGCCGATACCGACGGAAATCGTGTCACCAATGTACCAAGCCTGATTGTATTTTAAGCGTTTCCAGTCCTTCGATGGCATATTGCCCGCCGACTCTTCGAAAATATCGACACCGGTATTTTGTCCAAAGCCGAATTGCTCCATAAAGCGGGCGATAGGGTCGACACCGATTTTATAAGCCAATTCATAGAAGTAGGTATCACAGGATTCGACGATAGCGCTGTAGACGTTCACCCATCCATGGCCCCAACGTTTCCAGTCGCGATATTTACGCTCAACGCCGGGGATTTGCCAAAAGCCTGGGTCCCAAATACGGGTGTGCTCGGTGACGGCTTTTTCATCTAACCCGAGTAGGGCAATAATGGGTTTGACCGTCGAGGCCGGTGCATATTGGCCTTGGGTGGCGCGGTTAATCAGTGGGCGGGATTTATCGTTCAATAAATCGCTGTAATCTTTGCTGTTAATCCCTTGAACGAACTGGTTAGGGTCGTAACTTGGGCTCGAGACTAGGGCCAAGATACCGCCGTCCCTTGGATCGATAGCGACAATCGAACCACGGTGACCTTGAAGTAATTCCACGGCCTTTTGCTGCAATTGCAAATCTAGGGTCAAGTAAATATCTTGCCCCGGCTCCGGCGGCACGATTTTAAGGGTACGGATAGTCCGGCCGCGGTTGTTCACTTCTTCTTCGAGGTGACCCGGTGTACCGTGCAGCAGAGATTCATAAAACTTTTCAATGCCTTGCTTACCAATATCCTTGGTTGCGGCATAGTTCTTCCATTGATCGTTACGCTCCAATTGAGCGCGATCGCGGGTGTTGATTTTGCCCACATAGCCCAGCACATGGGTGAGCTGGCTAGCATAGGGGTAGTTACGCTTTAAACCCGCCTCGACGGATATCCCGGGAAAGCGATGCTGGTTCACGCTAAAAATCGCGACTTGCTCTTCAGTCAGCTGATTTTTAAGGGTAAGCGGTTTAAATCGGCGGTGAAACTTTAAGGCGTCGGTAAAGGTTTCACGCTCATCTGGGGTGATCTCGATTAACTTGCCCAGTTCGTCCAAGGTTTCGGACATATTGGCAATTTTCTCTGGCACCAGATCGAGAGAATAAAAGGGTTGGTTTTCGGCGAGGAGTACGCCGTTTCTGTCGTAAATCAGGCCACGGCTTGGGGCGATGGGCACGACGCGAATACGGTTGTCATTAGAACGTGTTGCGTAATCTTTATAGGATTCAACCTGAAGGTGATAAAGATTAGTCACCAACACGCTCAAGAGGGCGACAACACAAAAAAAAGTGAACAGCGCACGGCGCTTAAACAGTGACGCCTCGGCGGCGTGGTCGTGCATGGTTATCCGCTTTTTTGGCGACACTTAGGCTATCTCCAGCTGATCCCATCCGGGTGGTTGACACTCGTTAACATCAAGATCCCGCTATTCTCTGTGATAAGGGTGATTGGTGTTCACGCTCCACGCGCGGTATAAGCTTTCGGCAACCACAATCCGCACCAGAGGATGGGGCAGGGTCAATGCCGACAGGCACCAACTCTGATGGGCGGCTTCCTTACAGGCGGGCGCTAAGCCTTCGGGGCCGCCAACCAGTAAGCTCACATCACGGCCATCGAGTTGCCATTTGTTCATGGCGGTCGCCAATTCTGGCGTAGTCCAGTTTTTGCCAGGAAGATCTAAGGTAACAATGTGATTGCCCTTAGGGATAGCCGCTAACATTTGTTCGCCTTCCTTTTGCAGAATACGAACGATATCAGCGTTTTTTCCGCGCTTGCCGGCAGGGATTTCGATCAGTTCCAGCGCCATATCTCGGGGGAAGCGGCGTTGGTACTCTTCAAAGCCGCGGGTGACCCAATCGGGCATCCGTGTCCCTACTGCGATAAGTTGCAACTTCATTAGGCTTGCTTTTCTGACCAGAGCTTTTCAAGCTGGTAGAAATCGCGGGTTTGGTCTTGCATAACATGCAGGATCACGTTGCCCATATCCACCAATACCCATTCGCTGCTGTCGCGGCCTTCGATACCGATTGGTGGAATGCCAGCGGCTTTCGCTTCGAGCACGAGGTTTTCGGCGATCGCTTTCACGTGAGTTTTAGATGTACCTGAACAAATCACCATGTAATCGGTGATGTTAGATTGGTTGCTGACATCGATAACCACGACGTCACGGGCTTTTAAATCGTCGATTTTGTCGACAACAAACTGCTTTAATTCGGCGCTCTGCACGCTGATGTACCTCATTTATTTTAAATAGCGCGCTAGTATATCAGTCTTAAGCGGTGGAATACATTATCTTAGCGGCCGAGTTTGTATTATTGGCGCGGGATTTTGGGCCTAAGAAAAATAAAGCCGTTGTTTTTGAATGTAATTTAAAGTGACAGGCAGGAGGGCATCCTGTGGAATTTCACCCATCGCCAGTTGTGAGCGAATTTGGGTGGACGAAATATCCTGTGGGCTGATATCGACGGTAAAGATGCGTCCATGTTGCGGCGCGCTTGAGTGACTTAAGGTTTCAAGCGTTGCCTGACGGGCGCTTAGCTCATGCTGCATTGGATGCCCTTCGGCTAAATGCCAGCCCGGGCGCTGACATACCACAATATTGGCTAATTCAAACAGTTGCTGCCATTTATGCCAGCTTTGCAGATGAATAAACGAATCCATCCCCATGATAAAAAACAGTTCGTCATCGGGATAAAGCCGACTTAACTGCTTAAGGGTAACAACCGTATAGGATGGGCTGTCGCGTTTAGCTTCGATATCACACAGCTCGAAGCCGGGTAAGCTCGCACATACCTGCGCGACCATTTCGAGCCGCTGCGCTGTGCTCGAGTGGGTAGTGTTTTTATGGGGCGGAATATGGTTGGGCATCAGCAGGATTTTATCCAGCTTGAGACTGGCTTTGACTTCCATCGCGGGGCGAATATGGCCGTAATGTATGGGGTCGAAGGTGCCGCCTAAAATACCGATACGCATTCAATCCGTGCCTTAATCTAAGCTGATATGGGCCAAATGGCCGTGGGCCTTGGGATCGAATAATAAGCACAGGTGGCTGAGCCCTGTCCAATCTTCATGGCCTAATTGCTTAAGGTTCAGCTCTAGCTTAGACGCGAAGGAAAGCATATGTTCGATTTGGGTGAGGCTTAAGCGCTGCAACGCGGTTTGATACAAGGGTTTGCGTTTATCCCAAATTCGATGTTTGCCAAAGAGGCTATTTAAGGGCGCGCCTTGGGCCTGTTCACTCTTGAGGCTGAGCAGTAACTGCAGCTCTTTAAACAAAGCCCAGAGTAAAATCGGCATGGCCGTACCTTCACCGTTGAGCTGGGCCAGCATATGCTGGGCACTGTCTTGACGATTATTCAGCAGTGCATCGGTGAGCTGAAACACGGTAAAGCGGGATTGATCTTCAAAGTAATGGCTTAATTCGTCGGCACCGATAGGCTGGCTTGGGCTTAACAGTTGTAGCAACTGCATGGCCTGATCGGCGGCGAGTAAATTCCCTTCATAGAGGGAGTACAGCATAGCGCGCGCATCGGGCTGTAAATTCAGCTTAAAGTGCGCGATACGTGAGTCGAGCCAACGTCTGAATTGGTCGCCCTCTGGCGTGGTGCAGGGCAAATAAATCCCTAAGCTATCTAAGGTTTTGAACCACTTGCTATTGGTTTGCTCGCTGGCGAGTTTTGGACCTTCGAGGATCAGCAGTACATCGGGATTAGGCGTTTGCAGTAACGCTTGTAGCGCCGCCGAACCGTCTGCACCGGGTTTTGCGTTGGGGAGTGTTAGCTCAATAATGCGCCGGCTAGAAAACAGGCTCATGGATTGCCATTCTTGGGTCAAGTCACCCCAGTTAAAACCCGTTTCTTGAATTAACTGAACGCGCTCTTCAAATCCTTGGCGTTTGGCCGCTTGGCGGATCTGATCCTTGGAGGTTTCGAGCAACCAAGGATCATCACCAAAAATCAGGTAGCAAGCGTGAAGCGGATTGAGATGACGGGAGAGTTGATCAGGATAAACGCGCATTTAAACCACTCTCCACATTTTATTGCAGTGCCACATTAATTTGGACCCTGCATTAATTCACCTCTGTGCTGGCCATGGATTGCAGGATCCGGTCGGCCGCTTGGATACGCATTTCTTTGACTAACAGTTCCATCTCACGGCTTTTAGCCAGTGCAGTGCGAGGATCGTCTAAGTAATCACGGCGAATTTCAATCTTGAAAGGCTGTGCCTCTTTGCCCGGCAAGGCCACGGCAAACTCGACGAAATAGATAAGCTCATACTCGGCCACATTGCCCGTAGGGTAAAGCGACAGGGTCGAACGCTCTAAGGAGTCGGTGATGAGCCTTAACACTGGCACATCATTGGCGGCATCGACAATCTTGACGTTGTTCAAACGTAACCGCTCACGCACCAAACGGGTGAGTTCGCTGTATTCGTCCGAGCTACTCAAACTGAGTTGATTGAGCTGCTCGGGGATTTGATAGCTACGTTGAAGCTTAAAACCGCAACCTGCGCTGGTCATAATGACCAGCGCCATGATTGCGAAAGCTAAGCGTTTAATTAGCATAAGTTTTCGCGGTTTCCTGTTTGTCTTGTGGACAGCATCCGTTTATCACAGCAACGATGTTAGTTGGCAACGATGCTGAGCAGTTTACCGGGTACATAGATAACTTTACGAACCGTAACACCATCTAAGTACTTGATGACTTGCTCGTCCGCCATACCCAAGGCTTCAACTGATGCTTGGTCAGCATCGGCTGCGACTGTGATCTTAGCGCGCACTTTACCGTTCACTTGTACCACGATGAGTTTGCTGTCTTCTACCAGTGCAGATTCATCGACAACTGGCCATTGGCTGTCTTCGATGCTGTTGGTGTTGCCCAACTCATTCCACAGGGTAAAGCTCACGTGTGGGATGATTGGGTACAGTAAACGCACTACCGCAGTTAAGGCTTCGCCGATAATGGCTCGGTCTTGACCTGTGGTTTGTGGCGCTTTTTGCAGGTGGTTCATCAGTTCCATCACGGCGGCAACCGCAGTGTTGAACATTTGACGACGGCCGATATCATCGGTCACCTTAGCGATAGTCTTGTGTACTTCACGGCGCAGTGCTTTTTGCTCGCTAGTTAATTTGCTAACGTCTAACGCTTCGCTGTTGTCCTGCGCCACATAATCGCTGGCCAGTTTCCACAGACGTTTGATAAAGCGGTGCGCGCCCTCAACGCCTGACTCTTGCCATTCCAGCGTTAATTCTGGTGGAGAGGCGAACATCATAAACAGACGTACTGTGTCGGCGCCGTATTTCTCTACCATCACCTGAGGGTCGATACCGTTGTTTTTCGACTTAGACATCTTGCTCATACCGGTGTAAACCAGTTCGTTACCGTCTTTGTCGATAGCCTTAGTGATACGGCCCTTGTCGTCTTTTTCTGTGGTCACTACATCCAGCGGCGACACCCATACACGGGCACCTTTTTCGTTGGTGTAGTAGAAAGCATCGGCCAATACCATACCCTGAGTCAGCAGTTGTTTTGCTGGCTCGTTAGTGTTTACTAGACCCGCGTCACGCAGCAACTTGTGGAAGAAACGGAAGTATAACAAGTGCATACAGGCGTGTTCGATACCACCAATGTACTGATCCACGGGTAACCAGTAGTTAGCCTTGGTTGGATCTAACATTTGGTCAGCCTGCGGGCTGCAGTAACGGGCGTAATACCAAGAAGATTCCATAAAGGTATCGAAGGTATCGGTTTCGCGCAGTGCGTCTTGGCCATTAACTTGGGTTTTTGCCCATTCTTTATCGGCCTTGATAGGGCTTTGGATACCGTCCATCACTACATCTTCTGGCAGAATAACTGGCAGTTGATCTTCTGGTGTTGGAATAACAGTACCGTCGGCTAAGGTCACCATAGGAATTGGTGCGCCCCAGTAACGCTGGCGTGATACGCCCCAGTCGCGTAGGCGATAGTTCACTTGGCGCTTGCCTTTACCTTCAGCCACTAACTTGTCGGCGATGGCATTGAATGCGCCGTCGAAGTCTAAACCGTCGAACTCGCCAGAGTTAAACAGTACGCCTTTTTCGGTGTAAGCTGCTTCGCTAATGTCTAACTCGCCGTCAACAGGTTTGATAACCGCTTCAATGGCTAAGTTGTACTTTTTCGCAAATTCGTAATCACGTTGGTCGTGACCTGGAACAGACATCACAGCGCCGGTGCCATAGTTCATCAGTACGAAGTTAGCTGCCCAAATGGGCACTTGTTTGCCAGTGATTGGGTGAATGGCGTATAGGCCAGTCGCGACACCACGTTTTTCCATGGTGGCTAAATCGGCTTCAGACGTGGTGCTGTTTTTGCACTCTTCAACGAACTGCGCAAGCTCAGGGTTATTTTGAGCCGCTAATTCCGCTAATGGGTGACCCGCAGCAATCGCCACATAGGTTACGCCCATCAGGGTATCTGGACGGGTAGTGTAAATGTCGAATGACTTGTCGCTACCCGCTACACCGAAGGTCATTTCCACGCCTTCGCTGCGACCAATCCAGTTGCGCTGCATGGTCTTAACTTGTTCAGGCCAGCCGTCTAAAGTGTCGATGTCGTTTAACAGTTCTTCGGCGTAGGCGGTGATCTTAATGAACCACTGTGGAATTTCTTTTTGT
The DNA here is from genome assembly GCF_023475885.1 of Shewanella sp. 10B. Taxonomy (NCBI): domain Bacteria; kingdom Pseudomonadati; phylum Pseudomonadota; class Gammaproteobacteria; order Alteromonadales; family Shewanellaceae; genus Shewanella; species Shewanella sp. 10B. Next base: position 303,420 of record NZ_JAMDJO010000002.1, on the reverse strand, counting down.
TCTACAGGGGTATCACAACGCCAGCAGCAACCGTCTTGTACTTGCTCGTTAGCCAGTACGGTTTCATCGTTAGGGCACCAGTTAACAGAAGCGGTTTTCTTGTAAACTAAGCCTTTTTCGTACAGTTTAGTGAAGAACCATTGTTCCCAGCGGTAATATTCTGGGGTACAAGTGGCGATTTCACGGCTCCAGTCGTAGCCAAAACCCAGCAGTTTTAGCTGGTTTTTCATGTACTCAATGTTTTGATAAGTCCATGGTGCTGGAGCGGTTTTGTTGTTGATTGCGGCGTTTTCTGCAGGCAAACCGAAAGAGTCCCAACCGATAGGTTGTAGCACGTTTTTGCCTTGAAGACGCTGGAAGCGGGCAACCACATCGCCTATGGTATAGTTGCGAACGTGTCCCATGTGGAGTCGACCTGAAGGATAGGGGAACATCGAAAGGCAATAAAACTTTTCTTTGTTCGCATCTTCAGTAACTTCAAAGGTTTTGTTGTCGTGCCAGTGCTTTTGCACTAAGGCTTCAATTTCTGAGGGATTATATTGCTCTTGCATCACGCTATTTCCGGCAGTGCCGCCTATTTATTTGATCTAACGCCATATCGACGCGAATAAGATCTGCATAGAATAAACTAGAAGCGATGCATTAAAAAGGTTCTATGAAGGAGTATTGGTTATGAATGATAGAAGTAGTGCGCTACTAGGACTGTATCAAGCCTTAATTAACGAAGTGAAAGCGCAATTTGCGGAAGATAACTCGCTGACTGCAAAGAATTTATTTAAGTCTGTCACTCAAGGGAAGGAGTTTTTACGCCTCAAAGAACAAGCGGGGGAAGATGAGCTCGCCTTAGTGGAGCAATTCTTAAAGCGTGATATTGCCAGCTTTTTGCGTGAGCAAAACGCCGATAGCTTAAGTCACAGCCCAACGGTGATCACCCTAGAAAATACTCTATGGCATTGGTTAAGTGAAATCACTGACCGTAGCCAAGTGGAGTGGCACGAGTTGACGCAAGATTTTAAACACCATGGTTATTACCAGAGCGGCGATATCGTCAGCCAAGGGGTGATGGTGTGCACTAACTGCGGCCATGAAATGAGTATCGAGTTCCCGGGAGTGATCCCAGATTGCCCCGAGTGTGACCATGAAGAGTTTACCCGCGAGGCGTTAACGCCTTAGTCTTGCGGTTGTGCTAGAAATAAAAAACGACGCTTAGCGTCGTTTTTTATGCATCATCAACAGCCTTGGACATTGATATCGTAAAGCGGTGGTGTGCTGGCATCGGCGGCTTGGGTGTAACGGAAATAACACTGATCGTCGTCGACTAAGGTATCGTCATTCAAGTCGTAACCAATGTAAGTGATATCAATACCTTGATATTGAATGACGAGTTTATCGTCTTTCACAATCCATTTTTCGATATCGGTATTGTCTAGATATCCCCACTTCAGGCGGGTTTCTGCCTCGCCATTGCCATCGAGGTCGATGTCGATAATATCGTCACGGCCCACAACGGCTTGGCTCTGTAAGCTCGGCATTTGGGTCTTGGAATAGGCTAAGGTATTGGCGGTTTTAACGCTGGCTTGGAGTTGCAGTAGGCTTTTTTCTCGCGCCTCTTTACTCATGCCGATAAATTTCGGTGCCGCGATAACCGCTAAAATCCCCAGCACGATAATAACGACCACGAGTTCGATTAAGGTAAAGCCTTGAGTGTGTTTTTGATTAATCATTTCAAATTCTATTGCTGTTTTTTACGACGAATAAAACCGAGTAACAGGAGCGCACCACAGAGCAGTAGCAGCGGCGTTTGGCCGATTTTCGCAAACCAGGTTTGGCCTGTGACCAGTGGAATCGTCGCGCTCAGCACGCCCGTTTCAAATTGCGGCAGTGCAGCTGTGATATTGCCATTCTCATCGACAACCGCGGTCACGCCGTTATTGGTGGCGCGCACTAGAGGACGGCCCAATTCGATGGCGCGCATTTGGGCAATTTCCATATGCTGCAACGGGCCATTTGAGCTACCAAACCACGCATCATTCGATACGGTTAATAGCAGATCCGTACCGAGGTTAACACTGTCACGCAGTTGCTCTGGGAAGGCGATTTCATAACAAATTGCTGGAGCAATTTTATGACCTACGGCGCTCAAATTAGGCTGTTGATAATCGCCCCGCGCGAAGGAAGACATGGGCAGATTGAAGAAAGGCGCAATCGGGCGCAGTAAAGCTTGAAAGGGCACAAATTCGCCGATAGGCAGTAGATGGTGTTTCTTAAACTGGTTGCTGCCATCCCTCTCATAATCGGGCGTGTCTTGCTGCTTCTGATTATGGTTACCCAGCACTATCAAAGAGTTATAAAACTCGTCCTGTTGACGGCTAATAATCCCCGTAATGATTGAAGTGTGATTAAGGTTGGCGACCTTGTTGGCATTATCCAAAAAGTCTTGCACTTGGTAGTCTGGTGCAGGGATCGCAGCTTCTGGCCAGACGATAATGTCGGCGTCAAAGTGCTCACGGGATAAATCCATGTATTTCAATAGGGTTGGCCAGAGCGCCTCGGGTTCCCATTTCATACTCTGGGGGATATTACCCTGAACAAGGGCAACTTTGACTGACTCGCCTGTTGGCTTAATTTGCGTTAGCTTTGGGGCAACCCAGGCCGCGACTGCGATGATCGGCAGTAAAATCAACAGGCTTTTGTAGCGCTTGCTAAAACACAGAGCCAAGGCGCCAGCGAGCATCGCAATTAAGCAACTGAGTCCCAAGGCGCCAATGATACTTGCGAGTTCCTTTAATGGACCTTGGGTTTGGGAGTAGCCGGCCCAGATCCAAGGAAATCCCGTCATCACCCAGCCTCTGGCCCATTCGGTTAAGACCCAAAGCGCGGGGAAGAGTAATAGATTACGCCATAACGAGGGCGTATTAGTGCGAGTCAACCACGCTAAACCGAGGCCCGTTAAGGCCGGATAGAGGGCTAAATAGAGGGCTAACAGCGCCATTAGCCCCACTGAGGCGGCTAAGGGGAGGCCACCGAAGGTGTCCATACTGACATGCACCCAACTGATCCCAACGGCAAAACAGCCAAAACCAAAGCTTAACCAATGGAAGAAGCTGACTTTAGGACCCAAGGAGCCACTCAGCCACAGGGCTAAGGCCATGGCGACGGGATAGATAATCCACAAGGAATAGGGGGCAAAGGAAAGCGCCGTACTGGCGCCTAAAATAAACGCCAGCACGAGCCGTAACGCGCTCAGTCGGGACTTTTGTTGGGCAAAAGCCCGAATCTTAGTTAGCACGGATAATTCTTCTTACACTGAGCGTTATTCTTACGCAGAGGGTTATTCTACGTCTTCACCGACATTGGGGTCGGGGAGTTTAACTCTGAGTTGGATTAAGCGTCTGGTATCGGCATTGATGACTTTAAATTCAATACCTTCGATCATAATGCTCTCATTACGCTCCGGCAGATGACCAAAGGCATGGGACACTAAACCACCGACGGTATCAAACTCTTCATCGCTGAAGTGAGTATTAAACTCTTCGTTAAAATCCTCGATAGGCGTCAACGCTTTCACCATGTAGACAGTGTTACCGACCTTGCGGATCTCTGTGTCTTCAGGGCTATCGTGGTCGAATTCGTCTTCAATCTCACCGACGATTTCTTCGAGAATATCTTCAATGGTTACCAGACCCGATACTCCGCCGTATTCGTCGACGACAATCGCCATATGGTAACGCTGGGAGCGGAATTCTTTGAGTAGCACGTCGACGCGTTTGCTCTCAGGCACAACGACGGCGGGGCGGATCACGCGCTCAAGGGAGAAGGGTTCTTCACTGTTTGAGAAACCATAAGGGATCAAATCTTTAGCCAGTAAAATGCCTTCGATATGGTCCTTATCTTCGTTTACCACAGGGAAGCGAGAATGGCCTGAACCTATAACCGTTGCGAGCAATTCTTCGACTGTATTGTCGATTTGAATCGCGACAATTTGAGCTCGTGGGATCATAATATCCCGAACACGCATATCAGAAACTTCTAATACACCTTTGATCATTTCGCGGGTGTCTTCGGTGATTAACTCGCGCTGCTCTGCGCCATCAATCACATCGACTAAGTCTTCGCGATTTTGAGGTTCGCCCTGAAATAACTGACTTACTCTGTCAAACCAGCCTTTCTTTTGGGCGCTCGTACTCGGGGGGATATCGTCACTCATAGTTTTCTCATTAACTTTGATGCTTGGCACCGCGGTTAATTATTGTTCCTTATATGGGTCAGTAAAACCTAAGCTTTCAATGAGTTGAGTCTCTAACGACTCCATCTCTTCGGCTTCTTCGTCTTCAATGTGATCATAACCTAGCAGATGCAGGCAACCATGTACAACCATGTGTGCCCAATGGGCTTCTAGGGTTTTATCTTGTTCACGCGCTTCATTTTCAACGACTGCGGCACAAATGACAAGATCTCCAAGCAGTGGAAGTTCAATTTCTGGCGGTGCTTCAAAGGGAAACGACAACACATTGGTGGGTTTGTCTTTGCCTCTGTAGGTGCTGTTTAGCATTTGGCTTTCACGGGCATCGACGATGCGGATGGTCAGCTCCGCCTGTTCCATGCTGTTACCAATGGCGGTTTTTACCCAGAGGGCAAACTGCTCTTCGCTCGGCAGATAGTCACTCGCCGTGGCGTATTGCACATCTAAGGCTAAATCAAGACTCATGCTTTAAAACTTCCGGTTGCGTTTGTGGGTGCGCTTGTTGATAGTCGCGGCGCTCTTTTTCGGCCTTTAATGCCTGCTCTTTACGATCGTAAGCATCATAGGCTTCGACAATCCGAGCAACCACTGGGTGACGCACTACGTCTTGGGACACGAAGAAGTTAAAGCTGATTTCCTCAACTTGGCTCAGGACTTCAATAGCGTGGCGCAGACCCGACTTAACATGTTTGGGTAAGTCTGTCTGGGTGATGTCGCCCGTGATCACCGCGCGTGAGTTAAAGCCAATACGGGTTAAGAACATCTTCATCTGTTCGACCGTGGTGTTTTGGCTCTCATCGAGAATAATAAAGGCATCGTTTAGGGTGCGACCACGCATATAGGCGAGTGGCGCCACTTCGATGACGTTTTTCTCTATTAAGCGTTCCACCTTTTCAAAGCCGAGCATTTCGAACAAGGCATCATAAAGTGGGCGCAGGTAAGGGTCGACTTTCTGGCTTAAATCGCCGGGTAAGAAGCCGAGTTTTTCCCCTGCTTCAACCGCGGGGCGGGTGAGCAGAATCCGGCGCACTTCTTGACGCTCTAATGCATCAACGGCGGCGGCCACTGCTAAATAGGTTTTACCCGTTCCCGCAGGGCCAATACCAAAGGTAATATCGTGGCGAACAATATTGGCCACATAGGTGCTTTGGTTGGGGTTACGCGGTTTAATCACACCACGGCGGGTTTTGATAAATAAGGCTTTATCGTCACCGCTGTCGTCCTGCTCTAAGGCGATGGCTTCTTGGATTGCCAAGTGCACTTGTTCTGGATCGAGATCCGGCGTGCTGCCCTTGACCGTTTGGGTTTCGATATAGAGCTGCTTAAGTAAGTTATTAGCACTTAAACAGTTACGTGGCAGTCCGGTAATTTGAAAATGGTTGTTTTTACGGACTATCTCAACGCCAACGCGACGCTCAATCTGTTTGATATTGTCATCGAAGGGACCGCACAGCGAGGCCAAACGGCGGGTTTCTGCGGGTTCGAGATACAGATTCATTGTGGTTAATTTACTGGACAAATAGTACTCCTATTGTCAAATACCAAGCAAAGTGCTGAGTAAAAAGCCTAGTGCGATGCCTGTTTGCTATCGCAGTCTCTAATCAGAAGATAATCTCAGTTTACGAGCCATAGCGGATAATTGCTAACGGAAAATCGTTAAGCCCAAGGGTTTTGAATAGCTGCTCTATAGAAGGCAAAAGGACACAAAACAAAAAGGGCGACACTGAGGTTAACTAACCATGTCGCCCTGATATAGGTGCTACTCGCTAAATTTTAAACCCTTAAGGCTTAAATTGTGTCACACCGAGATCGTCATCCTGTTTGTGTTTCGCCAGAATATCCGATGGGCGCAGGTTGCGGCGCAGATCCATTTCATCTTCACCGCGGATAAATTTACCGCGCAGTGAGTTAGTGTAAACGTCAACAATTTCGACATCCACAAAGCTACCAATGTGCTTTGGCAGGCCTTCGAAGTTGACGACACGGTTGTTTTCGGTGCGGCCGCGCAGCTCCATAGGATTTTTCACCGATGGGCCTTCAACCAGAATACGTTGTACTGTGCCCATCATATGGCGGCTGTAACGCATGGCTTGTTGAGTGATACGGTCTTGCAGAATCGCCAGACGTTGTTTTTTCTCTTCCATATCAACGTCATCGGGTAAATCTGCCGCAGGAGTACCTGGGCGCGCACTGTAGATAAAGCTAAAGCTGTGGTCGAACGCCACATCTTCAATCAACTTCATGGTATCGGCGAAGTCTTCTTTGGTTTCGCCGGGGAAGCCAATGATAAAGTCAGAGCTGATTTGGATATCAGGACGGGCTTTGCGCAGACGGCGGATGATTGACTTGTACTCAATCGCCATATGGCCACGCTTCATTGCAGTCAGAATGCGGTCAGAACCGGATTGCACAGGTAAGTGCAGGAAGCTGACTAATTCAGGGGTATCTTCGTAAACGTCAATAATGTCCTGCGTAAATTCAATCGGGTGACTGGTGGTGAAGCGAATACGGTCGATACCGTCGATTGCGGCAACATAGCGTAATAGCTCGGCAAAGGTACAAATGCCGCCGTCGTGGGTTGCACCACGGTAGGCGTTAACGTTTTGACCGAGCAGGTTGACTTCGCGCACACCTTGTTCTGCCAGTTGGGCAATCTCGAGGATGATGTCGTCCGATGGACGGCTGACTTCTTCACCACGGGTATAAGGCACCACGCAGAATGAACAGTACTTGCTGCAACCTTCCATGATAGACACAAACGCCGTTGGGCCTTCGGCGCGCGGTTCTGGTAGACGGTCAAATTTTTCGATTTCAGGGAAGCTCACGTCGATCACGGCCTTTTCGCCACGACGTACTTGGTCGATCATATCCGGCAGACGGTGCAGTGTCTGTGGTCCAAAAATGATGTCGACGCATTGAGCACGGTCTTTGATCGCCTTACCTTCCTGCGATGCAACACAACCACCCACACCAATGATCAGATCGGGATTTTTATCTTTAAGGGTTTTCCAACGACCTAACTGATGGAACACTTTTTCCTGCGCTTTTTCGCGGATAGAACAAGTGTTTAGCAGTAGAATGTCCGCTTCTTCTGCTTCTTCAGTCAAGGTGTAACCTTGGTATTCGCCTAAAAGATCCGCCATCTTGGATGAGTCATACTCATTCATTTGACAGCCCCAAGTTTTAATATGGAGTTTTTTGCTCATCAGTTGTGTTGCCCTACGCTGCCCAGTAAATATGTGCCCAAGCTGCCTTTGCCCTGTTACAGACAAATCCGGCCGCCCAGTAAAAATAGCGCGACATTTTACCCGCAGTTATGGCCGCTGACCAGCTTTGTCCACATTTTTACTCGCTAATCCCTTGAGATTGTGATACCCACAAAGAAGCTAGGTTTATCCCAGCTGATGAGTTTTGTGCGAGGGATGGTTGGCTAAATTGGGCCGCATTTGCCATTTCTAACAAGCTATTACGGGCTTGAATGCTAATGTCTTCACGGATTTCGAGTCGAAATACGCTCAACATTTCCGTGGTATGTAGATATAGGGCATAATCGAGCGGGTCGCGGTAACTGACTGTGATGGTTTCCATCACGGGTGTTGCCGCCAAGGCATGACTAAATGGGATTGCGCTGCAAATCAGTAGACTACTGGCTATCTGCAAGTGGATGAGTGTTTTCATGACATCCTCACTAACTCTGTTAAGTGGATTCACTGGTAACTCGTCCCGAACGGCTAGGGCTCGCTAAGTGAGAAGCTAATCGGCTTATCCCGCAGACCGCCTGAGATCCCCGCGGGGTTGCCTTAGAGTGTAGTGGCTTTGCCAAGGCTGAAAACTTGCCTTTGTAAGCAACTGTGAGCAAATGCGCCCCTAGCAACATTTGCTCACCTTTGAGCTGAAATTGACATGCTTTTGATACAATGCCCGTGATCAGAGTGATGCGCTTTAAGCTTGAGGCTTAAGTTCGAGCTCTGCTAAGAGTAAAGTGCGTCAGATAAATGGAAAGAATTCTAAAGAGTGGTAACTAAGATGAGCCAAGCGATAAGCCAAACACAGCAACCAAGCCAGACAACCACAGATACTCAACAATTTGATGTGATCCTTGTCGGTGGCGGTATGGTGGGCGCGGCAACGGCTATCGGGCTGGCGAAGCAAGGGTTACAGGTGGCGGTGATTGAATCATTCGCCCCCGAGGCTTATTCCCCCGAGCAGCCATTAGATGTGCGCGTGTCGGCGATAAGCGTGGCCTCTGAACAGTTACTCGAGCAGCTAGGCGCGCTCGAGAGTCTGCTTAAAATGCGTAATGTGCCTTATCTGGGCTTAGAAACCTGGGAGCTTGATGGCTGCATTACTCAATTCCATAGCTCACAAATTGGTGCGAGCCATTTAGGGCATATTGTAGAAAACCGCTTGGTGCAACTTGCCCTGTGGGAGCAAATGCAGCAATGGGATGCGATTAAATTGTTTTGCCCCGAGCGAGTGGCGACATTTTCGCGCCTCTCAGGCGGGGTGAGCGTACACTTACAATCCGGTATCAAGCTTGAGGCAAAGCTGCTCATCGGGGCCGATGGTGCGAACTCTCAAGTACGCCAATGGGCGGGGATTGGCATTTCGGGGTGGGACTATGCCCAATCGGCGATGCTGATTAATATCCAAACCGCCCAAGGCCAGCAAGATGTCACTTGGCAACAATTTACCCCTAACGGCCCGCGCTCGTTATTACCTCTACCCGGCAATCATGCGTCGTTAGTCTGGTATGATGATGCCAATCGCATTAAACAGTTAATGCAGCTGAATCATAAGCAGCTTGCCGACCAAATCCGCCAGCATTTTCCCGCTCGCTTAGACAGTGACTTTACTGTCGAAGCCAAAGGCAGTTTTGCGCTGACACGCCGCCACGCGAATGCCTATTTTAAGCCGAATGTGGTGATTTTAGGGGATGCGGCGCACACCATTAATCCGTTGGCGGGCCAAGGGGTTAACCTCGGCTTTAAAGATGTCGAGGCCTTACTGGCGGTCATCAGGTCTGCATTAACCGAGGATAAACCTTGGTGGTCCACCGAGGTATTAAAAGCCTATCAAGCTAAACGTTATCGCGATAATCAATTGATGATGACGACCATGGATGTGTTTTACGCAGGCTTTAGTAACGACATTCTGCCACTTAAATTACTGCGTAACGGCGCGTTAAAACTGGCCAATATTAACTCCCCCATCAAGCGAACCGTGCTGAAGTATGCGATGGGGCTCAATTAGGCCACATCGTGAGTGCTGACTCACTCGGCATTTGTTGACTTACGCATTGAGTGCTAAAATGCCGCGTTTTTAACGAGCATAAGCGGCATTATTAACTCAAGATGGTCGTCCATGTGCGCTTTGCCATCGACCAATTAACGCAGTATTGAGTGCCATTAGTGAGTGTCATGAGCGAAATTAAATTAATCGTAGGTCTTGCCAATCCTGGCGCCGAATATGCGCAGACTCGCCATAATGCGGGCGCTTGGTATGTGGAAGAATTGGCCCGCATCTGTGGCGTCAGCTTAGTGCCGGATAGCAAGTATTTTGGCCTCACCGCCAGAGCCGTATTGCATGGCAAAGATGTGCGTTTGCTGATCCCAACCACCTATATGAACTTAAGTGGCAAAGCCGTGGGGGCCTTAGCGAATTTCTTCCGTATTACGCCTGAAGAAATTCTAGTGGCCCACGATGAGTTGGATATGCCGCCAGGTGTGGCTAAATTTAAACTCGGTGGCGGTCATGGTGGCCATAACGGTTTAAAAGACATTATTGCTAAACTGGCTAATGATAAAAACTTCTACCGTTTACGGATTGGGATTGGCCATCCTGGCGATAAGAATAAAGTAAGTGGTTACGTACTGGGTAAAGCGCCAGCCAAAGAACAAGAGCTGATCAACGCCGCCGTGGATGAAGCCGTACGTTCCACAGAAGTGCTATTTAAAGAGGACATGGTGAAAGCCATGACTCGCTTACACTCCTTTAAAGCAGAGTAAGCCCAGTGCTCGCGGCCCGCGAAAGGACGGCGAACACAGGACAATAGAATTAATCAATGTACTGCCTAAGGGCAGGCTGACTATAAACTTGCTGGTGAGTGTGACTCGCCAGCCTATCATCGAGAGAAAGGTAAGAATATGGGTTTTAAATGCGGCATTGTTGGTCTTCCTAACGTAGGTAAATCAACGCTTTTTAATGCGTTAACTAAGGCTGGCATCGAAGCGGCAAACTTCCCGTTTTGTACCATCGAGCCAAACACTGGCGTAGTACCTGTGCCGGATCCACGTTTAGACGCGCTGGCGGCGATTGTAAATCCGCAACGTGTACTGCCAACCACCATGGAATTCGTAGATATTGCAGGTCTAGTAGCGGGCGCGTCTAAAGGTGAAGGTTTAGGTAACAAGTTCCTTGCCAACATCCGTGAAACCGATGCTATCGGTCATGTGGTGCGCTGCTTTGAAGATGACAACATTGTCCACGTAGCTAACCGTGTTGACCCTGCGCGCGATATCGAAGTCATCAACACTGAATTGGCATTAGCCGACTTAGACAGCTTAGAGCGTGCGGTGATCCGCCAACAAAAACGCGCTAAGGGCGGCGATAAAGACGCTAAATTTGAAGTGGATGTACTCGAGAAGATGCGCCCCATCCTCGATGAAGGCCATATGCTGCGTTCTATGGAGCTGTCTAAGGAAGAATTAGAAGCGGTTGCTTACTTAAACTTCTTAACCTTAAAGCCAACCATGTATATCGCTAACGTGGCTGAAGATGGTTTCGAAAACAACCCACACTTAGATGCAGTGCGTGCCATTGCTGAAAAAGAAAATGCCATTGTTGTGTCTGTGTGTGCCGCCATTGAGTCAGAACTGGCTGAAATGGAGGCCGAAGAGCGTGATGAGTTTATGGCTGACCTCGGTTTAGAAGAGCCAGGTTTAGACCGCGTGATCCGCGCCGGTTACCAATTGCTGAGCCTGCAAACTTACTTCACCGCAGGTGTGAAAGAAGTGCGCGCTTGGACCGTTTCAGTCGGCGCGACTGCACCACAAGCGGCAGGTGTTATCCACACTGACTTCGAACGTGGCTTTATTCGTGCTCAAGTGATGGCATTTGACGACTTTATTACCTATAAAGGTGAAGCGGGCGCCAAAGAAGCGGGTAAGTTACGTGTAGAAGGCAAGACATACATTGTTCAAGACGGCGATGTTATGCACTTCCTGTTTAACGTCTAACAGCTTTGATAAAGGGCTAAGCTTTAGAAAGTAAGGCAAAATACGGGCAACAGAGGTCGATTTAGCGCATCTGTTGCTCAGTTTGGTGAAGTAATAGCCGAACGGTTTGTCTCGAGGGAAATAGCGAAAAAAAGCTGTTGACCTCGATACCTCGAATAAGCATAATACGCCCCGTTCCTCGCTACGAGGGGCGCGCAATAACGAAGTGGCAATGTAGCTCAGCTGGTTAGAGCACAGCACTCATAATGCTGGGGTCGCAGGTTCAAGTCCCGCCATTGCTACCATTTCGTTATCCTAGCGTTTGCTAGCATCAATTCAGGATGTCAACTTGAAGCAGTGCGGGAATGGTGAAATTGGTAGACACGCCAGATTTAGGTTCTGGTGCCGAAAGGTGTGAGAGTTCAAGTCTCTCTTCCCGTACCATTATTTTTAAACATCGGCGTAAGCGGATGTATGAAACAAGTTAGTGATGGGGTATCGCCAAGCGGTAAGGCACCGGGTTTTGATCCCGGCATACCTAGGTTCGAATCCTAGTACCCCAGCCATCATTTCATGTTTCTCTGTTTTTGGGGTATCGCCAAGCGGTAAGGCACCGGGTTTTGATCCCGGCATACCTAGGTTCGAATCCTAGTACCCCAGCCATGGCAATGTAGCTCAGCTGGTTAGAGCACAGCACTCATAATGCTGGGGTCGCAGGTTCAAGTCCCGCCATTGCTACCATATTTAAATCCACGTTAAATCAATTTGATTTATCTGGTAAAAATCCAGAGACGCCTTTGTTTGCCAATCTGGTACATTTTGATGCGGGAATGGTGAAATTGGTAGACACGCCAGATTTAGGTTCTGGTGCCGCGAGGTGTGAGAGTTCAAGTCTCTCTTCCCGTACCATCAAAGTGAAAAAAGTTAATTGGGGTATCGCCAAGCGGTAAGGCACCGGGTTTTGATCCCGGCATACCTAGGTTCGAATCCTAGTACCCCAGCCATAGTTAAAAAGCCCGTCCTACGACGGGCTTTTTGCTTTCTGTCTTTTGTATGTGCTTTTCGAGTCACTCCCTTATTACTTCGTTATCTTTCAATCTTCTGCTCTATTACTCGCGTGTTATGGCTTTATTTGGCTATGTGCGAATGACTAAGGGCTAAGAGACGCTTTGGGAATGGGGGGGCACCGAGATAAAAAAGCCACAGTGCTTAATAAGCACTGTGGCTGACACCGACAAAAGTGAAATGCGACTAAAACGCTCGCAGAGCGTTGATTAGTGATTATTGTACGGGTTTAACTTCTTTAACCGCTGCGGGAGCTGCGACTTCACTCACCGCCTTTTCAAGCACCGCTTCCTGTGTCGCTTTTACATCTCCAGTGGCAACCGCTTTTAGGGGCGCAGCCGCTGGGATTTGTTCTTGCAGCTTTTCCGTGCCTGCATCTATCGCCTTTTGCTGTAGTTTTTGCGGATCTGTGTAGTCAGCCAGTTCTTTAGGCCAGCTTGGTACCAGTTTCTCTGCCTGATCAGTAAATTGCTCAGAGATAATTTTTGGCGAGCCACCCGTAAGCAACATCACCGCCATTTGGTTGGTTTCTGAGTTCCACACAAAGCCTGCTTTTTCGGCCATTTCCGGCACTGGTGTATAGGTCGATACCATATAAAACAGTGGGCCTTCCTGTTGAATTTTATCGGCGGTTTTCAGCAGCGATACTGTGGTCTCGTAGTTGTCTCCGAGCAGAGCCTTCATTCGATCTTTAATCAGCGGCTGTTCGAATAGCCCCACGTCATTTGGATTTAATCCGACAAGGGGTTTTAGCAGTGCCCACATGAGTTGGCCTTGGGGTGACATCAATAGCAGTGGGGCAACACAGGCATTAAGTATTAGTGCGAGCCAGATAATGTGTAGGCAACGCATTTTTTTGAGCAGAGTTGTACTCAAGATGATATTTCCTTTGGAAGTACCAGCAAGTCGCCGGCGGCGGATTGTAGCCGATTGCGATTCTGTAAACGAGAGGGGTGAATAAGTAAATTTTTACAGAGATTAGAGGGTAAAAGGTTAAGTTTTATCTAGTTGAATTTGTATCGGTTTTACAATTATTTCTATTTTCTCCGCTGCTTTTCTCGCTCTACGAGTTTGCGATATTTTCCATCAACGTTGCCGTTATACCGTACTTGTGATGTAAAGAATGTAAAGCTGGGTTTTGTTGATAATAAATATCATTTACTCTCTATCCCATTAACTTTCGTTAATACAGGCTATTAGCTAAAGGTTGGTGGCGATTTAGGCGCTCGCCTAATATCCCTTCTTGAGAGTCAGTCATTGAAATTAAAAGTCAGTAAATCATCGCTTTCCTTCGCTCGGACTATTCATGTTTATGTCTCTATGGCATTGCTGCTGTTAATGCTGTTTTTTGCCGTAACCGGGATCACCTTAAACCATCCAAATTGGTTTTCTTCAGCGGATCAAGAACCGCGACGTGAACAGTTTGATATTCCTAATTATTTAATACCTGCTGCACCGCAGGAGCATGAGTGGCGTTTAGCGGCGGGGTATTGGTTAAAAAGCCAGTGGGATATGGATATTGGCACTGCCGATATCGATGAGGATGAGATAAGCCTAGTGAATAAAGGCCCAGGCACCTATCGCACCGTCACCTTAGATCTGCTTGACGGTAAAGCCTATGTTGAGACTTTAGATTATGGCGTTATTGCGGTGCTGAACGATCTGCACAAGGGGCGCAATACTGGGATTGTCTGGGCTTGGGTGTTAGATATCTGCGCCTTGCTGATTATTCTCTTTTCGCTCACCGGCGCTTATTTGCTGCTGCCTCAAACGAAACGACTTAAAAAATCCTTGTTTTATATGGTGCTCGTCAGTTCAGGCTGTGCACTTGTGTATGTCTATTTTGTTCCATAGGGAGAACCGATTAATGATGCGTCAGCTTATTCGCACCAGCGCCATCGGTGCGTTGTTTGTGAGTTCAGCGGTATTTGCCGCGCCGAAAATGACCGTTGATTTGACCTTGCCAGAAATTACTGAGGGTCAGTATCACAGACCCTATGTGGCCGTGTGGGTTGAGGATAGCAAGGGGCAAACCGTTAAAACCATAAGCCTATGGGTATGGGACGAGGGTCATAAATGGCTCAAGGATATTCGTCGTTGGTGGCGAAAGGCTGGGCGCGAAGACATGAGCTTTGTTGACGGTATCGCCTCGGCGACTAAGCCCGCAGGCCATTACAAAATTGATTGGGACTTAACGGATGATGCGGGTAAACCGCTGACGCCAGCCTCCTACACAGTGTTTATCGAAGTGGTGCGTGAGCACGGCGGGCGTGACCTCGTGAGGCAAAATCTGGATTTAACGGCGGGGGATTTTACCGCCCAGCTACCAGCAACCACTGAAACTGGCGTGATTGATATTCGCTTGAGCGGTATGACTCGCTAAGCCCTGCACTTTACTGAAAAGGATATGAAGATGAAACTACGTTTACTTGCCTTAGTTAGCGCGCTATGCATCAGCCCATTGGCGAGCAGCCAGATCGCTGGATTTTACCTAGCCACTATAACGTCTCGGCCGAAAGCCAAGAGGCGGTGTGGATCACATCTGATGTGTCCGCCAGTAACCAAGTGTTTATGTACGATAAACCGGTCACCGCCAGCGATGTGCGTGTGTACTTACCCGATGGTAAGTCAAGCTCCCCAAGCTCAAGCTACACTGGCGGTCGTAAATCGGTGTTCGATGTGCAATTACTGCAAGACGGTACCTATAAGTTCGAGAAAGAAGTCACGCCGAGATACTTTTCTGTTTACCAAATCAAAGGTAAAGAAGGCATGGTACGCAGTCGACTCGATAAAAAAGCGACAGCAGCCGTGATGCCAAAGGATGCCTATGAGCTAAAAGGCTCATTAAATGTGGCGCGGGTCGAAACCTATGTTACCCGCAACAAACCCACCGATAAGGTATTAGCGCCGAAAGGTGAATACTTGGAATTGGTCCCTATTACCCATCCCGCTGATATCGTTGAAAATGAACCAGCAACACTGCAGTTTGTTTACGATGGTAAGCCTGTCGAAGGTGTGAGTGTGGCGATCATGAAGGATGGTAGCCTGTACCGTAACAAGCCGGAAGAAATCAGTTTAACTTCGGATAAAGAAGGTAAAGTGGCGATGACGCTGCCCGCAGCTGGTCGTTATCTGCTGCATGCTTCAATCGAACGTCCAAGCCCAGATAAATCGCTTGCCGATAAAACAGTTAGCGAAATCTTTTTGACCTTCGAAGCTGGGCTTGAATAAGCGCAGGCTTTAATGCTCCTCCTTAGCAATGCCCACAAGTTCGTTTGTGGGCATTTTGTTTTATCCTACTTAAGTTCGCACTATTATACTTTGGCACTAGCATCTGAGCCTGAGCTTCAGTAAGCTGCACTGGTGCATAGTTCTTGATGCATCCCAAGCGCATAACGATTAGAATAGCGCAATTCCACCCTGATTTTACTGTGTTGACCTTTAGCGTCGGCACGGGTTGCTTTTGTTTTAAAGGAGACGAAAGAAGTTATGACTAAGGTTCCTATGACAGTTGTCGGTGCAGAACAGCTGCGTAAAGAGTTAGATATGCTCAAGTTTGAACGTCGCCCGAAAATCACTGAAGCGATTGCCTCAGCGAGAGAGTTAGGCGATCTGAAGGAAAACGCGGAATATCATGCAGCCCGTGAAGAGCAAGGGATCTGTGAAGCGCGTATCCGTGACATTGAAGGCAAACTTTCTAACGCGCAGATTATCGACGTGACTAAGATGGCGAACAATGGTCGTATCATTTTTGGCACCACTGTGACTATCCTCAATCTGGATACCGATGCGGAAGTGACTTACCGTATCGTGGGCGACGATGAAGCTAACATCAAAGAAAACCTGATTTCAGTTAACTCTCCGATTGCCCGTGGTTTAGTGGGCAAGAATGAAGGTGATGAAGTGTCGATCGCAACCCCAGGTGGTTTGACCGATTACGAAATTATTTCGGTGCAATACATCTAAGTCTTAGTACGTCAGACTCGATTGTTTACCGATAAAAAGCCGCCTAGCGCGGCTTTTTTTATGCCCTTTTTATACCTAAAACACTGCAAGAACAGCATCTTCAGCGCACAAATTCGCAAGATGGATAAAGTTTAACTTGCCTCTAAAGCGGCCGTTACCTAAGCTGCAAGCTTGGAGCTTTCTATGCATTCATCAAGGTTCTTTACGAAAGCTATCCAAGAAAGCGTGGTTTCTTCTGCAAATATTTCATCACGTAAATGGTTGCGTGTACCTTTTAGGAACTGAGTTTGATTAAGCACTGGCGCCAAGGATTAATGTTACTCTGCGTGTCGATCATCTTGATCGCCCATGCGGGTGGCTATGCGCCGCGCAGCTTAACCGCCCAGCAACAGCATCTGGCGCCTAAAACGGTAGTAACAACTGCGCCTACCGCGGATACGCCATCACTTACAGTGCAAGAGAGCACTGCATCACATCACTCAACGGCACCATCGACGGCGAGCGATAGCAAAGCGGTCTGTGCTGCTGTTGATAAGGCACAAACCACCGATTGCTCCGAGCCTGAATTAGTCAGTCACTCGGATGATTTTAATTTTGCTCCGGTTAACTCCCAGCGTTTTATCAATCTTGTTCAGCATGATATGCGTGAGGTGAAGCCTGTTTACCTGTTGGCCTTTGAGTTTGTACCCGAGTCAGCGCCCGCATTAGGGGAAAATATTCGCCTCGATGCTCGCCCGGATTGGACTCTCTTAGCCGAATCTTCACCCGCGCGGATCTCCGGCTGGAAAGTCTCCAACCTCCAATATCGCTTTAGTCAGCAAGCTGCTTAACTCACTTCTCTGTCGCAAGTTAGCAAGGCTTATCCATCACGATACCGTTTGAGTTCGTCACCTGAACGATACGCTTCTACGGATACCTTTGATTAACTTTGCATTTTGTCATCCGAAACCTGTACCCGATAACCTAGCGTCAAAGCCTGCGGAGTGATTGCCGAAGGTGCGACTAAATCGCCTTAGATTTAAATCCATTCGGTTTAGACGAATTTAACTGGTTATCACCACTGAGTTTGCAAGCGCTTAGCGCACTCCTTGTGGGATAGGTATTTACAGGTTTCACCGTACATACAGTGATTGTTCGCTCATGGTTATTAGCGCTACTTGCGCAGCATTTGGCTATCAGAGAGGGCAATATCATGCGAGTGATATCTATGGATAAATTTCAGAGTAAAAAGCTGCTAAATCATTATTCAGCTTGGAAATACCTTGTGCTTATCGTTACCATTATCGTGATGTTATTCAGTGCATTACCGACTTGGTATGGAGAAGACGCCGCCGTGCAGGTGGGCGCTAAAGCGGGGCTTAATTTAACCCCCATTGAACTGCGGGATAAATTAAAGGCGCAGGGCGTTGAGGTTAAACGTATCGAAGTTAAGCATGCCCAACATGGCGGTGCCAATACCTCCGAAGGTGGGCAAACCCTTATCGTGCTCAATGATGACAGCGAGCAAACCTTGGTGAAGACCTTAGTGTCGTCCATGGTGAGTGAGCCGAAAGAGCTCACGCTGGCACTGGTGAGTGCTGCGCCGAGTTGGCTGCAAAATATGGGCTTTGAACCGATTAAACTCGGGCTCGATTTACGCGGCGGAGTGCAATTTTTGCTGGATGTGGATGTGCAGCCCGTCTATCAAGCCCAAGCAGATGCATTAGTGGAGTCCCTTCGACAGTTTTTGCGTGAACAGCAAATTCGCGGCGCCAGTGTGCGTATTGACAGCACGCGCGATGATGCAGGGTTGCAAATTGCAATTGCATTTAATGACACGGCTCAATCTGCCAATAACGCGCGCTCAGCTATTCGCCAGTTTATGCAGCAAAGCTACCCGACTTGGCAATTAACCAATGCGGATAATGGCTTAGTGGTAAAACTTGCTCAAGAAGAGCAAATCAAGTTACGTAATTTAACCGTGCAGCAAAACCTGCAAATTATGCGTAGCCGGATTGAAGAGCTGGGCATCACTGAGGCTCTAGTACAACGTCAGGGCGAACATCGTATTCGTATCGAGCTGCCCGGTGTCCAAGACCCGGCCGCTGCGAAAAACGTGATAGGCGCAACCGCAAGCCTAGCCTTTTTTGAAGTTAAAGAATCGGGTTCAGTGAATGCGCAGGTGCTGAAGGATAAATCTGGCAATCCTGTTTATGTGGCCCGCACGCCCGTATTGGGCGGCGATCATATTGTCGATGCCCGCGCCAATATTGGCGAAATGGGCATGGCCGAAGTGAACATTCACCTCGACCGTATCGGCGGTCAAAAAATGTCGGAGTTCTCCCGCGCTAATATCGGTAAGCCGATGGCAACATCCTACAGCGAATATAGCCGGGATGAGCAGGGCAAAGCTAAGCAAACCCAAGAGATCATCAGTGTCGCAACCATTCAATCACAGCTCGGAGATCGCTTTAGAATTACGGGCGCAGGCACCTATCAAGAGGCGCAGCAATTAGCGCTGCTGCTACGCGCGGGCTCAATGACGGCGCCCGTGACCATTGTTGAAGAGCGCACCATTGGCCCAACCCTTGGCGCCGAGAACATCCAAAACGGCTTTGCTGCGCTCGGCCTTGGTATGGGAATTACCTTGCTGTTTATGGCGCTCTGGTATCGCCGTCTCGGTTGGGTGGCCAATGTGGCTTTGATTGCTAACATGGTGATCCTCTTTGGTTTGTTGGCGCTGATCCCCGGCGCGGTATTGACCTTACCCGGCATTGCTGGTCTGGTGTTAACAGTCGGCATGGCGGTCGATACCAACGTACTGATCTTCGAGCGGATTAAAGACAAGTTGAAAGAGGGGCGCAGCTTCGCCCTAGCGATTGACACTGGCTTTGACAGTGCGTTCTCAACCATTTTCGACGCTAACTTCACCACTATGATCACCGCAGTTGTGCTCTATTCCATCGGTAATGGTCCCATCCAAGGCTTTGCCTTGACCTTAGGTTTAGGTCTGTTGACCAGTATGTTTACCGGTATTTTTGCCTCAAGAGCCTTAATCAACCTAGTGTATGGGCGTGATGCGCGCCGCCATGTGAGGGTATAACTATGAAGAATCTCAATCTGACCAAATGGCGTTATATGTCGAGCGCTATCTCTATCTTTTTAATGTTGGCCTCTCTCACCATTATTGGTATGAAAGGCTTTAACTGGGGCTTAGACTTTACAGGCGGTGTGGTGACCGAGGTGCAGCTCGATAGGCGGATCACCAGCAGCGAGCTGCAACCGCTATTGAACGCGGCTTATCAGCAAGAGGTGACTGTGATTTCGGCCAGTGAACCCGGACGTTGGGTATTGCGCTATGCTGATACGGCACAAAGTAATGTCGATATTCAAGAAACCTTAGCGCCACTGGGTGAAGTGCAAGTACTGAACACCAGTATTGTCGGCCCACAAGTGGGTAAAGAATTAGCCGAGCAGGGCGGTCTTGCTTTGTTGGTGGCCATGCTGTGTATCTTAGGTTATTTGAGTTATCGCTTCGAATGGCGTCTCGCCTCCGGTGCGTTGTTTGCACTGGTGCACGACGTGATTTTCGTGCTCGCCTTTTTCTCATTAACCCAAATGGAGTTTAATTTAACCGTGCTCGCCGCCGTGCTGGCGATTTTAGGCTATTCGCTCAACGATTCGATCATTATTGCCGACCGGATCCGGGAGTTATTGATTGCTAAGCCAAAGCTTGCTATCCAAGAGATTAACAACCAAGCGATTGTCGCGACATTTTCCCGTACCATGGTAACCTCGGGCACCACCTTAATGACGGTGGGAGCGTTATGGATTATGGGTGGCGGGCCGTTGGAAGGATTCTCGATTGCCATGTTTATCGGCATTTTAACTGGCACATTCTCATCAATATCGGTCGGGACTTCATTGCCCGAATTTTTGGGATTAACACCAGAGCATTATAAAGTGCAAGTCATCACAGATACGCCATAAGTGCTAAAAACAAAACGGCCACTCGCTTGAGTGGCCGTTTTGTTTCAGGCTGGAAAATTACTTAGCTCTTGGCAGGGCAATTTTCATTTCAGGCGATTGACGATAAATCACCAGAATATGACCAATAAGTTGCACTTTTGCAGATTGAGTTTCACGTACTATGGCATCAACGATGGCATTTTTTAGCTCTCTATCGGTAGAGGCTACTTTCACTTTAATCAGTTCATGATAAGCGAGTGCGCTTTCAATTTCAGCGAGTACACCTTCAGTCAATCCATTGGCACCAAGCAGCACCACTGGCTTTAAATTGTGCGCCAGACCTTTTAAATGCTGTTTTTGTTTGGTTGTTAAGTTCATTTCTACCAACTTTTGCTGAGTTACTGTTGAAAAACCGCTATTCTACCCTTATATAGCCCTTGTGTAACTCTCAATTGTTGCGGATTTTAAATGTCAGGTAAAAAACGTACGGCCAGTTCCACCCGTTGGATGCAGGAACACTTTGATGATCATTATGTCAAACTAGCACAGAAACGGGGATTGCGTTCTCGCGCTGCGTTCAAGCTTGAGGAGCTCCAGGAGAAGGACCAATTGATCCGCCCAGGTATGACTGTGGTGGACTTAGGTGCGGCTCCTGGTGGTTGGTCTCAAATAGCCGTCAAGCTGACCGGAGATAAAGGTAAAGTGATCGCCTGTGATATTTTGCCAATGGATCCCATCGTCGGCGTGGATTTCTTGCAAGGGGACTTTCGTGAAGAGAAAGTGCTTGAAGCATTGCTAACTCGCGTCGGTGCGGATAAGGTTGACGTTGTATTGTCTGATATGGCGCCCAACATGAGTGGTTCCGATGGTGTCGATCAACCGCGCGCCATGTATTTAGTCGAACTGGCGTTAGATATGTGTCATCAAGTATTGGCGCCTAACGGCAGTTTTGCGGTCAAAGTCTTTCAGGGGGAGGGGTTTGACGAATATATGAAGGCGGTAAAAGACGCATTCAAAGTAGTAAAAACACGTAAACCGGACTCGTCGCGGGCACGCTCCCGTGAAGTCTATCTTGTGGCGACAGGGTACAAGTTGTAGTACCCTAGCGTTAATCATCGCAAGACTTTATGAGGTCTAGTAATTTGAGTGACATGGCAAAAAATCTAATACTCTGGGTTGTCATCGCCGTTGTGCTGATGTCAGTGTTTCAGGGTTACTCCCCCTCTTCTTCGTCATCGCAGAAGATGGATTATTCTACGTTCCTAGACAATGTTCGTGATGGACAAGTCGCCAGTGTTGAAGTGAAAAGTGACCAACGTACTATCGAAGGTTCTAAGCGCACGGGCGAAAAATTCACGACCATCATGCCACTGTATGACCAAGATTTAATTAATGATCTTGACCGTAAAGGCATCACCATGAAAGGCCAAGAAGCCGAAGAGTCGGGGTTCTTAACCCAGATCTTTATTTCTTGGTTCCCGATGTTGCTGCTGATTGGGGTATGGATTTTCTTTATGCGCCAGATGCAGGGCGGCGGTGGCAAAGGCGCTATGTCCTTTGGCAAGAGCAAAGCCAAGCTGATGAGCGAAGATCAAATCAAGACCACTTTTGCTGACGTTGCTGGCTGTGATGAAGCCAAAGAAGAAGTGAAAGAGCTGGTCGATTATCTGCGTGACCCAACCAAATTCCAAAAATTGGGTGGCCGTATTCCAACGGGCGTGCTCATGGTTGGCCCTCCAGGAACAGGTAAAACCTTACTGGCTAAAGCGATTGCGGGCGAGTCAAAGGTACCTTTCTTTACCATTTCAGGTTCTGACTTCGTAGAAATGTTCGTCGGTGTCGGTGCATCTCGTGTGCGTGACATGTTCGAACAAGCGAAAAAATCAGCCCCTTGTATTATCTTCATCGACGAAATCGATGCTGTAGGTCGTCAACGTGGCGCAGGCTTAGGTGGCGGTCATGATGAGCGTGAGCAAACCCTTAACCAAATGCTGGTTGAGATGGACGGCTTCGAAGGTAACGAAGGGATTATCGTGATTGCGGCGACCAACCGCCCTGACGTATTGGACTCTGCGCTGCTGCGTCCAGGTCGTTTCGACCGTCAAGTGGTTGTGGGTTTACCGGACGTTCGCGGTCGTGAGCAAATCCTTAAAGTGCATATGCGTAAAGTGCCACTTTCTGAAGATGTGAAAGCAAGCGTAATTGCCCGCGGTACCCCAGGTTTCTCTGGTGCCGATTTAGCCAACTTAGTCAACGAAGCTGCTCTGTTTGCGGCGCGCGGTAACCGCCGTGTTGTCGGTATGGAAGAATTCGAGCGTGCAAAAGACAAGATCATGATGGGTGCTGAGCGCCGCTCTATGGTGATGTCAGAAGCCGAGAAAGAAATGACGGCATACCACGAAGCGGGTCACGCGATTGTGGGCTGTTTAGTGCCAGAGCATGATCCTGTGCACAAAGTTACCATTATCCCGCGTGGTCGTGCGTTGGGTGTGACCTTCTTCTTACCTGAGGCCGATGCGATTAGCCAAAGCCGTCGTAAGTTAGAAAGCCAGATTTCGGTTGCCTATGGTGGTCGTTTAGCCGAAGAGCTGATCTACGGCAGCGAAAAAGTGTCTACAGGCGCTTCGCAAGACATTAAATATGCGACGTCGATTGCCCGTAACATGGTGACCCAGTGGGGCTTCTCCGACAAACTCGGTCCATTACTCTATGCCGAGGAAGAAGGTGAAGTGTTCTTAGGTCGCAGCATGGGTAAAGCTAAGGCGATGTCCGATGAAACCGCGACGGTTATCGATGCCGAGGTGAAAGCCTTTATCGATAAAAACTATGGCCGCGCTAAGCAAATTCTGCTGGATAACATCGATATTCTACATTCGATGAAAGACGCGCTGATGAAGTATGAAACCATTGACTCACTGCAAATTGACGATTTGATGAACCGTCGTGAAGTGCGTCAGCCTGCCGATTGGCAAGCGGATGACAATGGTTCAAACGACAAAGGCAATGGCAAAGGTGAACCTGCCGTTAAAGTCGACGAAGTGGTAAAAACTGCTCCCGTTGAGGCAGAGCTGAAAGATGCCGATGAGTCACCCGTTAAGTAGCGGTTGTTAATTGAAAGAGAACCCCGTTAAGGGGTTTTCTTGTTTTATCTTGCTAGAAAATTGACTGCGCTGTCATTCAATATAAATCAGTCACATGAGTGAACCGCGCAGAAAACGGATGAAACGCGCTAGCAAGCTGTCCCAAATGGAGTCAATGCGTGTTTGAATTAATTGCTGGAACCAAACGCTTATCCTTAGCCTCGCCCGTCGTGATGGGCATTCTGAATGTTACTCCCGATTCTTTTTCCGACGGTGGAAAGTTCTCTTCCTTTGAATTAGCTTGCCAACATGCTGATGAGATGGTCGCCCAAGGGGCGCTTATCATCGATATCGGCGGCGAGTCGACAAGGCCGGGTGCGGCCGATGTGACGGTTGAGGATGAACTCGCCCGTGTTATCCCTTTGGTGGAATATGTCGCGAAACACCATGATGTGTGGATTTCGGTCGATACCAGTAAACCCGAAGTGATGCGACAAGCGGTGAATGCTGGTGCGCATTTAATCAACGATGTGCGAGCCTTGTTGGAGCCTAGGGCATTAGAGACTGCGGCGCAGCTAAATGTACCCATCTGTTTGATGCACATGCAGGGCGCGCCGCGTAGTATGCAAACGGCGCCCGAATATCAAGACCTTGTTGCTGATGTTTATGAGTTTTTGCGTGAGCGTATTCAAGCCTGTATCGATGCGGGGATCCCGCGGGAGCGATTGCTAATCGACCCGGGTTTTGGCTTTGGTAAAACCTTAGAACATAACTATGAACTGCTGGCGAAGTTAGATCGTTTTGAGCAGTTTGAACTGCCGATATTGATAGGTTTATCCCGTAAGAGCATGATAGGAAACCTCCTTGCTAGACCGACCTCCGAGCGTCTAGCGGGGAGCCTTGCTGGCGCCATGATAGCGGCCCAGAAAGGGGCACATATCATTCGTGTCCATGATGTCCCTGAAACTGTCGATATGCTGAAAGTGTTACAAGCGACACAGGCATATCTATAAAGGCTATTTTTGTTAAGTATTTCATTAATATTATGATCCCAACCGAAGGGACACATTGAAGTTTGTGGGGCAATATGAGCGAACGTAAATTTTTTGGAACCGATGGTATTCGTGGCAAGGTAGGTTCAGGCCAGATGACTCCCGAGCTGGCATTAAAGTTGGGTTGGGCAGCAGGGCGGGTGTTATCCCGCAGCGGCACCAAAAAAGTGATTATTGGTAAAGATACCCGTATTTCGGGTTATATGTTTGAGTCTGCCTTAGAGGCGGGTTTATCGGCTGCGGGTCTCAATGTGATGTTGATGGGGCCAATGCCAACACCTGCTGTGGCTTATCTCACTCGCACTTTCCGCGCCGAAGCGGGGGTGGTGATCAGTGCATCCCACAATCCATACTATGATAACGGCATTAAATTTTTCTCAACCGATGGCAGTAAGCTCGACGATAACCTAGAGCTGGAAATTGAAGCCGAATTAGAAAAGCCCTTAGAGTGTGTTGAGTCACATCTATTGGGCAAAGTGTCACGTATTGAAGATGCGCGTGGCCGTTATATCGAATACTGCAAGGGCAACTTCCCAGCGGATCAAACCCTCACAGGGTTAAAAATTGTGGTGGACTGTGCTCATGGTGCGACCTATCACATTGCACCTGCGGTATTTCGTGAGTTAGGCGCTGAGGTAATTACCATTGGTGATAAGCCCAATGGCGTCAACATTAATGACAAAGTGGGCGCCACGTCCATGGCGAAAATTTGCGAAACCGTATTGACCGAAGGCGCCGATTTAGGGATTGCGCTGGATGGTGACGGCGACCGTATCATGATGGTCAACAGCCGCGGTGAGGTCATCGATGGCGACCAAATTCTCTATATTCTAGCCTGTGATGCTAAAGCCCGTGGCGTGCTGCGTGGTGGCGTTGTCGGCACACTTATGTCTAACTTAGGTCTCGATTTAGCCTTGCAAGCCTTAGATATTCCCTTTGCCCGCTCTAAAGTGGGTGACCGTTATGTAATGGAGTTACTGAAAGAACTCGATTGGCGCATTGGCGGTGAAAACTCGGGCCATATCCTTAACCTCGACCATGGTACGACGGGTGATGGTATTGTGGCGGGTATCTTAGTGCTGGCGGCAATGCGTCGACAAAATGCCACACTAGAGCAACTTACTGCCCCGATGGAAATGCTGCCACAGGTGTTAGTGAATGTGCGCTTTGAGGGCGAACACGACCCATTAAGCTCAGATAAAGTTAAAGCCGCTCAGGCTCAGGTTGAGTCACAACTAGGTGCCCGAGGTCGCGTATTGCTACGTAAATCCGGTACTGAACCGTTAATTCGTGTGATGGTTGAAGGTGATGATCACAATACTGTGTTAGCGCACGCCAATTTGATTGCAGATGCGGTAAAATCGGCGAGCTAATCAAACTAATCTTTAGTCGAGTGCAGCTGATACCGATTAAAAATGAAGGTGTTAGCTGCATTAATGAGCAAGAATAGGGTTTGGCGTGTAAAAAGTAAGCATTCCAACCTAATATCTGAAAAATTTCGAATTTAGCTATTGTAACTTAATAAGTGGTTCGCTATTATTCACGCCGCTTTCAGAGGAGACAGTGATGGCACTCAGACGTCCTATGGTAGCTGGCAATTGGAAGATGAACGGCAGCGCGGCATTAGCCCAAGAGTTGTTCAAGAAATTTGCCTCAAAGCTCCAAAATGATTCAGCTGAAGTGGTTTTATGCCCGCCTTCTATCTATCTAGAAAGCGTCAGGCAACTGCTAGAAGCAAACAAGGAAGCGTTAGACGGTTCACTTGTTAGGATGGGCGCTCAGAATTTAAGTCAACATGACTTTGGCGCTTATACCGGAGAAGTTTCGGGCCAGATGCTTAAAGATTGCGGATGTCGATATGTCATTATCGGGCATTCAGAACGTCGCCGTATGTACGGAGAGACGAGTAATATCGTAGCGGAGAAATTCGCCGCTGCACAAAAGCACGGTTTAACCCCCATCTTATGTGTGGGTGAGTCGGGTCCAGCACGTGAAGCAAGACGTACCTTCGAGGTGATTGCGGAAGAGTTGGATATAGTGATCCAGAAAAATGGCACTATGGCTTTTGATAACGCCATTATCGCTTACGAGCCGTTATGGGCTGTAGGGACTGGTAAGAGCGCGACACCAGAGCAGGCACAGGAAGTACATGCGTTTATACGCAAGCGTCTCTCTGAAGTGTCTCCGTTTATCGGAGAAAATATCAGGATTTTGTACGGTGGCAGTGTGACACCGAGTAATGCGGCAGATTTATTTGCCCAACCTGATGTTGATGGTGGACTGATTGGCGGTGCCAGTTTAAACTCTACCGAGTTTTTAAGTCTGTGTACCATAGCGATGAGCGCATAATATGTATGAAGTTTTAGTAGTTGTTTACTTGTTGGTTGCATTAGGTTTAATTGGCCTGATCTTAATCCAGCAAGGCAAAGGAGCTGACATGGGGGCCTCATTTGGCGCCGGTGCATCAGGTACCTTATTCGGTTCAAGCGGTTCAGGTAACTTTCTGACACGTACAACGGCGATTCTGGCCATTGCGTTTTTCACGTTAAGTCTGCTGATTGGCAACTTAAGTGCAAACCACGCAAAAAATGAAGATGCATGGAAAAATTTAGGTTCTGATGAACAGGTTACTCAACCAGTTGATCAAGCAACCGAAAAGTCAGAAACGAAAATTCCTGACTAGTAAAAGGTGTCGCCGAGGTGGTGAAATTGGTAGACGCGCAGCCTTGAGGTGGCTGTGTCCTAACGGACGTGCGGGTTCAAGTCCCGCTCTCGGCACCATAATATAGCTAAGTGAGACGAAGTAAGCGCTGACTTAGTTATTGCAAGCAAAGACGATAGTCAATATACTTGCACACAGTTGACGCGGGGTGGAGCAGCTTGGTAGCTCGTCGGGCTCATAACCCGAAGGTCGTCGGTTCAAATCCGGCCCCCGCAACCAGCTCCTAGTAACGAATTGTGTTTGAATTCGTTATGGTTTACAGGTTCTTGAAGCTAATAACCTCGTCATTACGGGGTTTTTTGTTATCTGGGACTTTTAAATTTGTCGTATTCGATACGACGCTTTACTAGGGCTATTAAGCCCTTTTTTGTTTTTTCCGGGGGTCAATTTTGGCAACATTAGAATCCAGACTGGCAGACATGCTCAAAGTGCCTGTGGAGGCATTAGGCTTCCAACTTTGGGGCATTGAATATGTACAAGCGGGTAAACATTCAATCCTGCGCGTGTTCATTGATGGTGAGAATGGTATCAATATCGAAGATTGTGCCAACGTAAGTCGCCAAGTCAGCGCTGTACTCGATGTTGAAGACCCTATTTCGACCGAATATACCTTAGAGGTTTCTTCACCTGGTGTAGATAGACCGCTGTTCACTGCTGAACAATATGCGGCCTATGTCGGTGAGGATGTCAAGCTTCAACTGACTATGCCTGTCGCGGGCAGTCGTAATTTAAAAGGCGCCATTACACAGGTTGACGGCCAAATGCTGTCACTCAATGTGAATGGTAAAGAGCTGGTTGTCGCCTTGGATAATATCCGTAAAGGCAACATCATCGCTAAGTTTTGATGGTTTCAAGGTGAACGAGGCAAGACGAAATGAATAAAGAGATTCTGCTAGTCGCTGAGGCGGTTTCAAATGAAAAGGCCGTTCCACGCGAGAAAATTTTTGAAGCGCTAGAAACTGCGCTGGCAACTGCAACCAAGAAAAAATACGAAGGCGATATTGACGTTCGTGTTTCTATCGACCGTAAAACTGGCGCCTATGAAACTTTCCGCCGCTGGATGGTTATCGACGATAACGGTGTTGCGTTAGAAAACCCATACCGCGAAATCACCTTGGAAGCTGCGCGTTACGAAAACCCAGAAATCCAACCTGGCGATTACATCGAAGATCAGATCGAATCTGTGGCCTTCGACCGTATTACTACCCAAACCGCTAAGCAAGTGATCGTACAAAAAGTACGTGAAGCCGAGCGTGCGCAAGTCGTTGAACAGTTCCAAGATAAAGAAGGCGAGCTGATCACTGGTGTGGTGAAAAAAGCGACCCGTGAAAGCGTGGTAGTTGACTTAGGTAACAACGCTGATGGCGTATTGTTCCGTGAAGATTTAATTTCACGCGAATCTTTCCGTCCTGGTGACCGCGTACGTGCTCTGCTGTATTCAGTACGTCCAGAAGCCCGCGGCGCACAGTTATTCTTAACCCGCACTAAGCCAGACATGCTGATTGAGCTGTTCCGTGTTGAAGTACCGGAAATTGCCGATGAGCTTATTGAAGTGATGGGCGCTGCCCGTGATCCAGGTGCTCGCGCTAAGATTGCTGTGAAATCAAACGACCGTCGTATCGACCCAATCGGTGCTTGCGTGGGTATGCGTGGTGCACGTGTACAAGCGGTATCGAATGAACTGGGTGGCGAGCGTGTCGATATCGTGTTGTGGGATGATAATCCAGCACAATATGTGATCAACGCAATGGCACCTGCCGATGTGGCTTCTATCATCGTTGATGAAGACAACCACTCAATGGATATCGCCGTTGAAGCGGAAAGTCTGGCACAAGCCATTGGCCGTAACGGTCAAAACGTGCGTTTAGCGACTCAACTAACCGGTTGGGAACTGAACGTGATGACAGTGGAAGACATGAACAAGAAGCACCAAGCCGAGAGCGCTAAGGTGAAGAGCTTATTTATGGAAGCACTGGATGTAGATGAAGATTTTGCTCAAGTACTGGCTGACGAAGGCTTTACTTCTCTCGAAGAAGTGGCTTACGTGCCGGTATCTGAATTATTAGCAATTGATGGCTTCGATGAAGATATCGTTGAAGCATTACGTGAGCGTGCAAAAGCGGCGATCTCAACTCGAGCTCTCGCCTCTGAAGAAGCACTAGATGGTGTGGAGCCAAGTGAAGAGTTATTAGCACTTGAAGGTGTTGAAAGACACTTAGCCTATGTTTTAGCAAGCAAAGGTATCGTGACTCTAGAAGACTTGGCTGAACAAGGCATTGATGATTTGATCGAAATTGAAGAATTGACAGAAGAAAAAGCAGGTGCGCTGATCATGGCTGCCCGCAACATCTGTTGGTTTGGCGAAGAAGCATAAGTCGATCAACAGGGGGATTTAACTGATGGCAGATACTACCGTAGAGAAATTGGCCACGGAAGTGGGTAAAAGTGTTGAACGTCTGATTGAGCAATTCTCTCAGGCCGGAATTAAGAAAGGCCAAACTGATAACGTGTCTGAAGCTGAGAAGCAACAGTTACTGGATTATCTGAAGAAGCAGCATGGCGGTGAAAGCGCACCGACCAAAATGACACTGCAACGTAAAACCGTATCGACCCTGAGTGTGGCCGGTAATGGTGGTCAATCTAAAGACGTTAAAGTGGAAGTACGTAAAACCCGTACTTTCGTTAAACGCGATGTTAGCGAAGCGGCTCTGAAAGCTGAAGAAGAAGCGAAAGCCAAAGCGGAAGCAGAAGCTAAGGCGAAAGCCGAAGCCGAAGCGGAAGCCAAGGCCAAAGCGGAAGCAGAAGCTAAGGCGAAAGCTGATGCTGAAGCAAAAGCGGAAGCCAAGGCGAAAGCGGATGCCGAAGCAAAAGCTAAGGCTAAAGCGGCAACGGATGCGAAACCTGCAAAAGACACTTCGCCAGAAGCGGAAGCAGCACGCATTGAAGCTGAGCGTTTAAAAGCGGTTCAAGCGGAAGCGACTAAGCGTAAGCAAGACGAAGAAGCAGCTAAAGCCGCTGAAAAAGCGCGTCTGTTAGCGGAAGAGAACTCTAAGCGTTGGGACGAAGAAGAGCGTCAACGTAAAGAGGCTGAACGTTATAGCGATCACCATATCACTACCTCTAAAGTGGCCCGTGCCGCTGAAGATTCATCGGATATGGATGAAGAAAAACGTGGTCGTCGTGCCCGTAACAAAAATACCGCCAAGACGAAACGTGGTGGTAAAGATGCCCGTGACGGCCGCGAAAAACACATGCGTAACCGCAGCACTGCGCCAGAGTCAATGGCGCACGGCTTTAACAAGCCTGTGGCTGCTGTGACCCGCGATGTGCGTATCGGTGAAACCGTGACTGTTGCAGAACTTGCCCACTTAATGGCGGTTAAAGCGACTGAAATCATCAAACAAATGATGAAGATGGGCTCAATGGTGACGATCAACCAAGTGTTAGATCAAGAAACCGCCCAGTTAGTTGCCGAAGAAATGGGCCACAAAGTGGTACTGATCCGTGAAAACGAATTAGAGCAACAAGTACTGTCTGAGCGTGACGAAGAGGGCGGCGTTAAGCTTGAGCCTCGTGCGCCAGTTGTGACCATCATGGGTCACGTTGACCACGGTAAAACGTCTCTGCTCGACTATATCCGCCGCGCGAAAGTGGCAGCGGGTGAGGCCGGTGGTATTACTCAACATATCGGTGCATACCATGTTGAGACCGAAAACGGCATGATCACTTTCTTAGACACCCCTGGTCACGCCGCGTTTACCGCAATGCGTGCCCGTGGTGCTAAAGCGACTGACATCGTTGTACTGGTTGTTGCTGCCGATGACGGCGTAATGCCACAAACCATCGAAGCGATTCAACACGCTAAAGCCGGTAACGTGCCATTGATTGTTGCCGTCAACAAGATGGACAAACCAGAAGCCGATATCGACCGCGTGAAGAGCGAATTAGCGCAGCACGGCGTCATGTCTGAAGATTGGGGCGGTGACAACATGTTCGCCTTCGTATCTGCTAAGACAGGTGCTGGCGTTGACGACCTACTCGAAGGCATTCTGCTGCAAGCTGAAGTATTAGAGCTTAAAGCGGTACGTGACGGTATGGCAGCGGGTGTGGTTATCGAATCACAACTGGACAAAGGTCGCGGCCCTGTGGCAACGATTCTGGTTCAAGAAGGTACTCTGCGCCAAGGCGACATCGTTCTGTGTGGTTTAGAGTACGGTAAAATCCGTGCGATGAAAGATGAGAACGGTCGTTCAATCACTGAAGCGGGCCCATCTATCCCTGTTGAGATCTTAGGTCTTTCAGGTGTGCCATCTGCCGGTGATGAAGCAACTGTGGTTCGCGACGAGCGTAAAGCCCGTGAAGTAGCACTGTACCGTCAAGGTAAGTTCCGTGACGTGAAATTAGCACGTCAGCAGAAGTCTAAGCTGGAAAACATGTTCGCGAACATGACCGAAGGCGAAGTGAAGGAACTGAACATCGTTCTGAAGGCAGACGTTCAAGGTTCACTCGAAGCGATTACCGACTCCTTAATGGGTCTGTCTACCGACGAAGTGAAAGTGAACATCATCGCTCGCGGTGTAGGCGCTCTGACTGAAACCGACGCGACCTTAGCTGCGGCTTCTAACGCGATCATGGTTGGCTTTAACGTCCGTGCCGATGCACAGGCGCGTAAGACTATCGAAAGCGAAAGTGTTGACCTGCGTTACTACAGCGTTATCTATAATCTGATTGATGAAGTGAAAGCGGCGATGACGGGTATGTTGTCACCAGAATTCAAGCAACAGATTATCGGTCTGGCTGAAGTACGTGACGTGTTCAAGTCACCAAAACTGG
The DNA here is from genome assembly GCF_023475885.1 of Shewanella sp. 10B. Lineage (NCBI taxonomy): Bacteria > Pseudomonadati > Pseudomonadota > Gammaproteobacteria > Alteromonadales > Shewanellaceae > Shewanella > Shewanella sp. 10B. The sequence continues at coordinate 271,294 of NZ_JAMDJO010000002.1, read as the reverse complement.
GCGCAATCGCCGGTTGTATGGTGACTGAAGGTACCATCAAGCGCAGCGCGCCAATCCGCGTACTGCGTGATAACGTGGTGATCTTCGAAGGTGAACTCGAATCGCTACGTCGCTTTAAAGACGACGTTAACGAAGTTCGCAACGGCATGGAATGTGGTATCGGTGTTAAGAACTACAACGATGTCCGCGTGGGTGACCAAATCGAAGTATTCGAAACCGTCGAAGTGGCACGTACACTGTAACGATAAAGAGGGCGGCATTAGCCGCCCTTTCAATTTAATACATTAGCTATGGTAACTCTATTATGGCAAAAGAATTCAGTCGTACACGTCGCATAGCCCAGCAGTTGCAGCAAGAGCTGGCTGTTGTGTTACAACGCGACATGAAAGATCCCCGTATTGGTTTTGTAACCGTTAATGATGTCGATGTGTCCCGCGATTTAAGTTACGCCAAAGTGTTTGTGACTTTCTTCGAAGAAGACAAAGAGCTTGTGCAAGAAAAGCTCAATGCCTTGATTACTGCCGCACCTTATATCCGTACTTTAGTTGCGGGCCGCATGAAGCTGAGAGTCATGCCTGAAATCCGTTTCGTGTATGACAGCTCATTGGTTGAAGGTATGCGTATGTCTAACCTCGTCAGCCAAGTGATCAACAGCGATAAAGCCAAGCAGCAACAGTTTGGTAGCGCCGACGATGTGACTGATAATGACATCGACGAAGCCGATGACACCGAAGGTAAAGCGTAATGGCGAGACGTTCGAAGGGCCGCTTTATCGACGGTATTGTGTTGTTGGATAAGGCCACTGGCATGAGCTCCAACTTCGCATTACAACGGGTAAAGCGCTTTTTTAATGCCAACAAAGCAGGACACACGGGAGCACTCGATCCCTTGGCAACGGGTATGCTGCCTGTGTGTTTAGGTGAAGCGACTAAGTTTTCGCAGCATTTGCTAGATTCGGATAAGCGTTATCTGGTTACCGCAAAACTGGGACAACGCACAGATACTAGCGACTCTGACGGTGAAGTGGTGCAGACTCGCCCGCTCGAGTTCAGTGAGGCGCAGTTAATGTCCGCCTTAGAACATTTCCGTGGCGATACCCAGCAAGTGCCCTCCATGTATTCGGCGCTGAAATACCAAGGCCAGCCTTTGTATAAGTATGCCCGCGAGGGGATTGAAGTACCGCGCGAGGCGCGTCCAATCACAGTATTTGAGCTGAACTTCATCAGTCTAGAAGGCGATGAGCTGACCTTAGACATTCATTGCTCTAAGGGCACGTATATTCGCACTATCATCGATGATTTAGGTGAGATGCTTGGTTGTGGTGCCCATGTGATTATGTTGCGTCGTACTCAAGTTGCCCATTATCCCTACGACAAAATGGTCACTCTTGAGCAGCTCGAAGCCTTAGTTGCTAAGGCGCAGGAGGAGCAGCTTGACCCAAGCAGCTTACTGGACTCGCTGCTGCTCCCTATGGATACAGCGGTGGCCGACTTTCCTGAGGTCAATGTGCCAGATGCGAGCGCAGCTTACCTAATGCAAGGTCAGGCGGTACGAGTCTCTGGCCTAGTTGCAGATACACTGGTACGTATTACCTTAGGAAGCGAGCGTCGTTTCGTCGGCATTGGCGAGATGAATGAAGATGGTTTACTGGCGCCTAAGCGTTTAGTCGTGATCCACGACCAAGCTAAAGCATCTTAATTGATTATCTTGGGTTATTAATCCATCGCATTTATTGCGCGCGCCAAGGATTATGGGTAGAATAGCGCGCCCTCTGGCTGAGTTAGTGATCGGCTAGAGATTCACATTTTATATTTGGAGAGACACATGTCACTAAGTACTGAAGCGAAAGCAAAGATCCTGGCTGAATTTGGCCGTGGCGCAAACGACACTGGTTCAACTGAAGTTCAAGTTGCGCTGTTAACTGCTCAAATCAACCATTTGCAAGATCACTTCAAAGAGCACATCCACGATCACCACTCACGTCGTGGTCTGTTACGCATGGTTAGCGCTCGTCGTAAGTTATTAGCTTACCTGAAGCGTACTGAAGCAGCGCGTTACAATGAGCTGATCCAAAAGTTAGGTTTACGTCGTTAATCACGCGTTTACTGACGTAAAAAAGGAGGCTAAGCCTCCTTTTTTATTGCCTCAAATTCAGTGTTCTATACTATCTTCTTCGACGTATTAAGCGCCACGTAATCCATCAATATTGCTAATGGTTGCGGTTTGATTGGCAATATACAACGCCTCAAATTCTGCCTGTGGTAAGGGCTGGCTAAAGTAGAAGCCTTGACCAATTTGACATTGATTTTGTTTGAGCCAGTCGAGTTGCATCTCGTTTTCAATCCCTTCGGCCACAATCGTCAGATTTAACTGTTTGCCTAGCATTAAAATGGTCGAGGCAATGGCGCTGTCTCCCGGTAAGTCCGACACGAAGCAGCGGTCGATTTTCATGGTGGTGATCGGCAAATGGCGCAGGTAAGACAGGGAAGAGTAGCCTGTACCAAAATCATCGACGGCAATACCAAAACCTGCCGATTTGAGCTGCTCTAACTTGTTGATCGCCAGCTCAATATCATTCATTAACGAGGTTTCGGTGATTTCAATTTCGAGCAATTCCGGTTGGATTTGATAACGCAGCGCCATCTGTTTGATGTCCGACACTAAGCTGGCATCGGCAAATTGCTGTGATGCGACGTTAATGGCAATCGGTATCGCAAAGTTATATTTCTTCTGCCAGTCACGCAGCACACGGCAGCTTTGCTCGATAACCCAACGTCCGATGGGAATGATAATGCCGGTTTCTTCCGCCACTGGAATAAAAGAGATCGGGCTGATTAAGCGGCCATCTTTTTGCCAACGGATCAGGGCTTCACAAGCGGTGATTTTGCCGGTTTGTAAATCCAACTTGGGTTGAAAGTAGAGCAAAAATTCATTGTTTTTCAAGGCATCATGCAGTGATGCTTCGGTGCGGAGACGAACGGCCGCGCGCTCGGTCATCTGTTGCTTAAAGAAGGCCCATTGATTCGAACCAGCAGCCTTTGCGCTGTACATGGCGATATCGGCATGGCGGATAAGATCTTCGGCGCTGTTGCCATCTTCTGGATAGATGGAAATCCCAATCGATGCCGCCGGGTGAATCGCATGTTCATTCAGTTGAATCGGCACATTGAGCTGCACTAACAGCTTATCGACAAAGTCGGCGGCTTGATCGGGGGAGTGGACCGAGTCGGCTAAAATCACGAATTCGTCGCCACCTAGGCGTGATACTGAACCTTTATCACCGACTACACGCTCAAGAATACGAGCTATACGGGCGAGGAATTGATCGCCAAGGGCGTGTCCTAGGGAGTCATTGATATTTTTGAAACGATCTAAGTCAATAAACATCAAAGCAAAACTACTTTTATGAACCCGTGAGCGCTGAATTGTCACGGCAATAGTTTCGAGTAACAGGGTGCGATTGGGCAGGCCTGTTAATGGGTCACGGGTAGCCATCTTACGCAGTTTGGATTGGGTTTGACTGAATTGAATAAGGATCTGGTTAAACTTCGATGTCACTAGGCCTAATTCGTCATCCTTATGGGCATTGGACATAGGCAGCAGGTTTTCATCGGGCGAATCGGGGGAAATCTTATCTATGGCTTCACTGATCCTGGCAATCGGCTGAGTTAAGAAGCGGTGGAATACCACTGATAGCACTAAGGTAAGTAGCAACGCGCGGGCTAAGGTAGCAAAAAAGCTGAAGCGTAACTGGCTAAAGAGGGTGTTGGTGAGTTCTTGCGTGTCGTAAAAAATGGTTAGCGTGCCGATAAGCTGCTGTTTTTGTGTGCCTTCAAAGTAAAAGGGCCGATACAAGGGCCGCGAAATTTCTTTTAAGTCATCAAAGAGTTTGTTGCTAAGGCTGATAAAGGTTTGTGAGTTGTTTTTCTTATTATTGCTCACGGAAACAAACATCGAGCCGTCATCGAGTTCGATTACCGCAGAGCCCACATGCTCTACTTTAATCGCTCCCTCAAGGGTTTGCCTTGCTAGGTTGTCGTCTAATGCCCAGACGGCGTTGGCGGCGGGTTGTTCTACAGAATCCAGTAATTCCTGTTGCGTGGTAGTGAGTTGCTGCTTGGTGGAGACGACAACGAGGGCGATTTCAACAATAAAGATGGCGATAGCGAAAAAAAGCGCTGTAAAAACGACGAGATTCGTTTGTTTCCAAGTTAGGGATTTAAAGCGACCCGTCATTCAGCTCATCCTTTATTATTGTTTTCGCTATAGGGGATATTGCTACATTAAGTTACAACATAACTCTTTGTTCGTTTACCCACTTTAGTGAAAAGATAGACCTTTGTCATCATTATCTGCTCTTTATCTATTGTTCCTAATTGCAGTATACTTACGCGCGTAATTCAAGGTCATTAATTAAGGAATGGGTCACGTGAATCCAATTGTAAAGAGTTTTGAGTATGGTCAACATACAGTCACCCTGGAAACAGGTGTCATAGCACGTCAAGCAGACGCTGCCGTTTTAGCTAGCATGGGTGACACGACAGTGTTAGTCACTGTTGTTGGTAAAAAAGAAGCTGAAGCAGGCCGTGACTTCTTTCCTCTGACTGTTAACTATCAAGAAAAGACCTACGCAGCAGGTAAAATTCCTGGTGGTTTCTTTAAGCGTGAAGGTCGTCCTTCAGAAGATGAGACATTAATCGCTCGCCTGATCGACCGTCCTATTCGTCCTCTTTTCCCTAATGGCTTCACAAACGAAGTTCAAGTGATCATTACTGTTGTATCTGTCGATCCACAAATCGAGCCGGATATTATTTCAATGATCGGTACTTCGGCTGCGCTTGCTATTTCGGGTATCCCATTCAGCGGTCCATTAGGTGCGGCTCGTGTGGGTTATATCAATGGCGAATACGTACTGAACCCAACTGTTGAACAGTTAGCGACTAGCCAATTAAACCTGGTTGTTGCTGGTACTGAAAGCGCAGTACTGATGGTTGAGTCAGAAGCTCAAGCCTTACCGGAAGAAGTAATGTTAGGCTCTGTGGTTTACGGTCATGACCAACAACAAGTTGTGGTCAAAGCCATCAACGAATTCAAAGCAGAAGCAGGCAAACCAGTGTGGAACTGGACTGCACCTGTGGCGAACGAAGCCTTAGTTGCTCAAGTTAAAGAATTAGCTGAAGCAGGTTTTGTTGAAGCGTATCAAATTCAAGTTAAACAAGAGCGTTATGCTCAAGTTGCTGTGGTTAAAGCCGCTGCTAAAGAAGCACTGCTGGCTGCAAACCCAGAAGTGGATTTACGTGAAGTTGACGGTCTGCTCGGTAGCTTAGAGAAGAAAGTGGTTCGTGGTCGAATCATCCGTGGTGAGCCGCGCATCGACGGTCGTGAGCCAGACATGGTTCGCGCATTAAGCGTATTAGCTGGCGTATTACCACGTACTCACGGTAGTGCACTGTTTACCCGTGGCGAAACTCAAGCACTGGTAACTTGTACTTTAGGTACTGAACGTGATGCACAGAAGATTGATAGCATCATGGGCGAGCGTACTAACCGCTTTATGCTGCACTACAACTTCCCTCCTTACTCTGTGGGTGAGACAGGTATGGTGGGTTCACCAAAGCGCCGCGAAATCGGCCACGGCAAGTTAGCATGGCGCGGTATCAACGCGGTTATGCCAACGGCTGAAGAATTCCCATACAGCGTTCGCGTGGTTTCTGAAATCACTGAATCTAACGGTTCAAGCTCTATGGCTTCAGTATGTGGTACGTCTCTGGCGCTGATGGATGCGGGTGTACCCATCAAGACTTCTGTAGCGGGTATCGCTATGGGTCTAGTTAAAGAAGGCGATGACTTCGTTGTTCTGTCTGACATCTTAGGTGATGAAGACCACTTAGGTGACATGGACTTCAAAGTAGCCGGTACCCGTGATGGTGTGACTGCACTGCAGATGGACATCAAGATCGAAGGTATCACCAAAGAAATCATGGAAATTGCACTGCAACAAGCCTACGGCGCACGTGTACATATCCTGAACGTAATGGACCAAGCGATTGGTTCACACCGTGATGATATCTCTGACCACGCTCCACGTATCACCACTATCAAGATCAACCCAGAGAAGATCCGTGATGTTATCGGTAAAGGCGGCGCGGTAATTCGTGCTCTGACCGAAGAAACTGGCACCACTATCGAACTGGAAGATGACGGTACTGTGAAGATTGCTTCGTCAAATGGCGATGCAACCCGTGAAGCCATCCGTCGTATCGAAGAAATCACTTCCGAAGTTGAAGTGGGTCGTATCTACAACGGTAAAGTTATCCGTATCGTAGACTTCGGTGCCTTCGTGAACATTCTGCCAGGTAAAGATGGTTTAGTGCACATTTCGCAAATCAGCGATGAGCGTGTTGCTAACGTCTCTGACCACCTTGAACTGAACCAAGAAGTGACTGTTAAGGTCATGGAAGTGGATCGTCAAGGCCGTGTACGTCTGTCAATCAAAGAAGCACAGACTAAAGAACCTGCTGCTGAATAATCGTCTTTACTGACATTATCGGCGTCAGTTTCGACATGACGTGACCAAAAGGAGATCAATTGATCTCCTTTTTCTTTGTTTAGGTTTAATAAAATTGCGTTTAATGCTATTCCTCAATAGCAGTCCTGAAGTGGGATTGCTATCATGAACATTCTTCTGCGTTAGTTGGGAACCTAAAAAGGTAGAAATGGATGAGTCTTAAAATTAGAACCGCTGTTGTTGCTGTGCTGGCGGGTGCCAGCTTGATGTTGGCTGGATGTGCGACCACTAAGTCTCCCTTAGACAACCAAAATGACGTTGAAGGTAAGTTAGTCATCGCCCCCGTGATGCCTGACTATAAAGTCGAAGTCACCCTTGCCAAGCTGAATGAGATTTTATCGGCGGTAGAGCTAACCAACGAGCAGCGTGCACGTTTTCATTATGATCGCGGCGTGATTTACGACAGTGTCGGTTTACGCTTAATGGCGCGCATCGATTTTATGCAGGCACTTAAACTGCAACCCGATTTAGCCGATGCCTATAATTTCCTTGGTATTTATTACACCCAAGAGGGTGAATACGATAGCGCCTATGAGGCGTTTGATGGTGTATTAGAGCTGTCGCCAAACTATGATTATGCCTACTTAAATCGCGGTATCGCGCTTTATTATGGCGATCGCAACGATCTCGCCTTAAAAGATATGCAGGCGTTTTATGCCGGCGATAATAAAGATGGTTACCGCGCCCTGTGGTTATATCTTATCCAGTCGAAAGATAACGCTGAAGAGGCCAAACGTCAGTTACTAGAGCACCGCAAGGGGCTGGAAGCCGATGCCTGGTCAACCGTGATTGTTGATTATTATCTTGGCGTTAAGAGTCGTGATCAGGTTTTTGCCGATGCCAAGTTAGGCCTGACTCATCCGAAAGAATATGCAGAGCGTTTATGTGAAGCGTATTTCTATCTCGCCAAAATCGAAATCGCCAAGAATCAATACCAAGAGGCGGCGAATTATTTCCGTCTTGCCCTCGCGACCAATATTTATGACTTTGTTGAGCACAGATACGCGCGAATTGAGCTAGCAAAAGTTAAAGGTTTGCTCGAAGGCACAAAATAAGCCATATCGCCCGAGGCTCATCTTGGGCTTTACCTAGCCAAGTACGCACTGAGGCGCTATAATTTGCGCCTTTTTTAGCGATACGAGTGCATAGGTTAAATGTCAGACAATAAAGTAGAGGTCGATAAACGTCGCACCTTCGCGATTATATCGCACCCCGACGCGGGTAAAACCACCATTACCGAAAAAGTGCTGTTATTCGGAAACGCGCTGCAGAAAGCGGGTACCGTTAAGGGCAAAAAATCGGGTCAGCACGCTAAGTCTGACTGGATGGAAATGGAAAAAGACCGTGGTATTTCGATTACTACGTCTGTCATGCAGTTCCCCTATGGCGGTGCGCTCGTTAACCTACTCGACACTCCCGGCCACGAAGACTTCTCGGAAGATACTTACCGCACCTTAACGGCGGTTGACTCTTGCCTGATGGTTATCGACTCGGCAAAGGGTGTAGAAGACCGTACCATCAAATTGATGGAAGTGACGCGTCTGCGCGATACGCCTATCGTCACCTTTATGAACAAACTCGACCGCGATATTCGCGATCCTATCGAATTGATGGATGAGGTTGAGGATGTACTCAATATCGCCTGTGCGCCTATCACTTGGCCTATTGGTAGCGGTAAAGAGTTTAAGGGTGTTTACCATATTCTGCGTGATGAAGTGGTGCTGTACCAGAGCGGTATGGGACACACGATTCAAGAACGCCGCGTGATTGAAGGCATCGATAACCCAGAGCTGGATAAAGCGATTGGTAGTTATGCTGCTGATTTGCGTGATGAAATGGAGCTGGTTCGCGGTGCATCCAACGAATTTGATCACCAAGCCTTCTTGAAGGGCGAGCTTACGCCAGTCTTCTTTGGTACCGCTTTGGGTAACTTCGGTGTTGACCATATCCTCGATGGTATTGTGGAGTGGGCACCAAAGCCGTTACCTCGTGAAAGCGATGCGCGGATGATCATGCCTGACGAAGAAAAATTCACTGGTTTTGTGTTTAAAATCCAAGCCAACATGGATCCAAAACACCGTGACCGTGTAGCCTTTATGCGTGTTTGCTCGGGTCGCTATGAGCAAGGCATGAAGATGCACCACGTGCGTATCGGAAAAGATGTTAACGTCAGCGATGCCTTGACCTTTATGGCGGGTGACCGTGAGCGCGCCGAAGTGGCGTATCCAGGTGATATTATTGGTTTACATAACCACGGGACCATTCGTATCGGTGATACTTTCACCCAAGGTGAAAAGTTCCGCTTTACCGGTGTACCAAACTTTGCACCTGAAATGTTCCGCCGTATTCGTCTGCGCGATCCGCTCAAGCAAAAACAATTGCTTAAGGGCTTAGTGCAGTTGTCTGAAGAAGGCGCAGTGCAGGTGTTCCGTCCATTAGACTCGAACGATTTAATCGTTGGTGCTGTGGGTGTGCTGCAGTTTGAAGTAGTTGTCGGCCGCTTAAAGAGCGAGTACAACGTTGAAGCGATTTACGAAGGTATTAGCGTTTCAACCGCACGCTGGGTTTATTGTAAAGATGAGCGTAAGCTAGAAGAGTTCCGCCGCAAATGTAGCCAAAACTTGGCGCTCGATGGTGGTGATAACTTAACTTATATTGCGCCGACTATGGTTAACTTAAATCTTTCGATGGAAAGATACCCTGATATCGAGTTTGCTAAAACACGCGAACACTAATAGGTAAGTGACTCTAGGTTAAAAGGCGGTGATTCACCGCCTTTTTTGTATCTACAATTTGGGGATGACACATGATTCATTGGATAACTCAGGCGTGGCGTGCCTATATTCGTTGGTGTGACAAGATGGGGCTGACGCCTGAAAATCGCCGCTGTTGTATGCCTCGATTGGAGGACCCGCCATTAGCCCGCAATAATCCGAATTGCCAAGAAAAGGCGCCTGCACCCCAAGGAGAAACAAAATCGGAGTAACAGATAGATGATGCTAGATACCCACGCACACCTCGATTTCGCAGAGTTTGATAGTGACCGCGAACAGGTCGTGCAGCGTATGCGACAAGCGGGCATCGATAATCTGATCATTCCGGGGGTTTCCCCGCTGCATTGGGGAAAACAATTGGCGATTGCTGAGCAATATCAGTGCTATTTTGCCTTAGGCATCCATCCTTGGTTTTGCCCCGAAGATGTTGATAAGGCTATTGCAGCATTAACATTTCAAGTTTCTCAGTTACGAGAATGTCCCCGTTTTGTTGCTATTGGTGAATGCGGATTAGACAAACTTTATGCTGATAATTGGATTAAACAGTTAGCATTTTTCGATGCGCAGCTAACTCTCGCCAATGAGCTGAACTTGCCGGTTATCGTCCATGCAGTCAAAGCTCACCAAGAGGTATTGTCCCATTTAAAGCGCCACAAACTCCCAAAAGGTGGCGTAATACACGCCTTTTCTGGCAGTCCCGATATAGCTGCTGAATATATTAAGTTGGGTTTTAAGCTAGGTATTGGGGGTTTAGTGATGAATCCCAATGCGAAAAAACTGCTCAAAACCGTCAGCGAATTGCCCCTAGACAGCTTCCTACTTGAGACTGATTCTCCTGCCATGACCCCGCAAAATGTTACAGAAAAACGGAATCAACCCGCTAACGCTGTACTTTTTATAGACAAAATTGCAACTTTGCAAAAAAAATCTAGTGTTCTAATATCAGAACACTTGGTGTCGAATGCAATGCAACTGTTTGACCTTTAGTTGTTTTTGGTTAAACAGGTGTAGGTCGCAATAGCATTTTACTCTAAGCGATTGAAATTAAACTCCAAAATTTTGATCAAAACGACGATTTTCGACTTTCTCTCGGGTATAATCTGACTCGGAAATAGGTTGATTAACAACATAATTAAAAAGTGTTAACAATAGGGTGATGGTTAATGAATATATTGATGAGCTTAGTAGGGGTGGTCGTCCTACTTGCGATAGGTTTCCTCCTATCGAATAACAAAAAAGCAATTAACTTGCGTACTGTGGGTGGTGCATTAGCCATCCAGGCCGCCTTCGGTGGTTTTGTACTGTACGTTCCTGTCGGTAAAGATATCCTGAAAAGTGTATCTGACGCGGTTTCTAGCGTTATCGGTTATGCACAAAACGGTATCGGCTTCCTGTTCGGTGATTTAGCTAACTTCAAACTTGGCTTTATCTTCGCGGTAAACGTGTTGCCGTTATCGTGTTCTTCTCTTCTCTGATCGCCGTTCTGTACTACTTAGGCATCATGCAGTGGATCATCCGTATCATCGGTGGTGGTCTGCAAAAAGCATTAGGCACAAGCCGTACTGAATCTATGTCAGCGACTGCTAACATCTTCGTTGGTCAAACTGAAGCGCCGTTAGTGGTTCGTCCATTCATCCCAACTATGACTCAATCAGAACTGTTTGCGATCATGGTGGGTGGTTTAGCTTCTATCGCAGGTTCAGTACTGGCTGGTTACGCACAAATGGGCGTGCCTATTGAGTACTTAGTTGCTGCGTCATTCATGGCGGCACCAGGTGGTCTATTAATGGCTAAACTGATGCACCCAGAGACTGAAGTTGCTAAAAACGACATGGATGAATTACCAGAAGATCCTGATAAGCCAGCTAACGTATTAGACGCTGCTGCTGCGGGTGCTTCATCTGGTATGCACTTAGCGTTAAACGTTGGTGCAATGCTGTTAGCCTTCGTTGGTTTGATCGCAATGATCAACGGCATCATCGGTGGTGTAGGTGGTTGGTTCGGTGTTGAAGGTTTAACACTGGAACTGATCCTTGGTTACATCTTCATGCCTTTAGCTTTCTTAATCGGTGTACCTTGGAACGAAGCACTGGTTGCTGGTTCTTTCATCGGTCAGAAGATCGTTGTTAACGAATTCGTAGCTTACCTGAACTTTGCTCCATACCTAAAAGACATCGCTGATGGCGGTATGATTGTTGCTGACACTGGTTTAGCAATGACTGACAGAACCAAAGCGATTATTTCGTTTGCACTGTGTGGTTTCGCTAACTTGTCTTCTATTGCGATTCTGCTAGGTGGTTTAGGTGCTATGGCTCCTAACCGTCGTCACGATTTAGCTAAGTTAGGTATCCGTGCTGTTATCGCCGGTTCTTTAGCTAACTTAATGAGTGCAACAATTGCAGGTCTGTTCTTAGCTATCTAAGCATAGACGTGTAGGGGAGACGCTCCCCACTAACTGGGTCCTGACCATGCAGGGCGGGACCTAAGTTAATTCAACCATTTTCCAGTAGTGATTCCTGTAGTGAATAGTTTCTCCGATTGTATAGGCCAGATTACAACTAGACTTTAGCTGTGATGCTGTCTTAACAGTCGTGACGTACGGTTAAGTTAATTAATCGTAAACAACAAGTCGCGACTTTGTTCACAATTAAGAATTTTGTGTTCGTGATTTTACGCCAGATTATTGAGATTTTTTTTAATCGAGGTAGAATGCGAGCGCCACAAAAAGAACGCTACCCTTGACGGTAGCAAACAAAATAATGGGGTTGATGATGAAAAACGTTAAAACTTTAGCTTTAGCTGCTACAGCAGTAGCTGCAATGTCTGGTAACGCATTTGCTGCAGACCGTTCAGACCTTCACGGTTCTGACTACAAGTGGATGCAGTTCAATGCTATGTACTCTATCGGTGAAAAACCTGAGAACCCAGCGTCTGGCGACCAACACAACTACTTAGAAATGGAGTTCGGCGGCCGCTCTGGTATTTTCGATCTCTATGGCTATGTTGACGTGTTCAACTTGGCGAATGAAAGCTCAAACCATGGCGACAAGAATCCTGGTACAGGTAAAAGCAAGCTGTTTATGAAGTTTGCACCGCGTGTTTCTATTGATGCATTAACTGGCAAAGACTTATCTTTCGGCCCAGTACAAGAAGTTTACTTCTCTACTCTGTTCAATTGGGACGGATTAATCGGTGGCGATGCTAACGGCCAAAATGTTGGTGTTAACTCTACTTTCTGGGGTGTTGGTGCTGACGTAAACGTGCCTTGGTTAGGCAAAACAGGTATGAACCTGTACGCTTACTATGACATGAACGCGAAAGAGTGGAACGGTTACCAATTCTCTGCTAACTGGTTCAAGCCTTTCTACTTCTTCGACAACAAGAGCTTCCTGTCATTCCAAGGTTACATCGATTACCAATTCGGTGCTGACGCAACTGATGACTTGTACGTACCTAAAACCTCTAACGGTGGTAACATCTTCTTCGGTCTATACTGGCACTCAGATCGTTACGCTCTGGGCTATGGTTTGAAAGGCTTCAAAGACGTTTATTTGTTAGAAGATAAAGGTGGTTTAGTTGGCCTAGAATCAACAGGTTGGTCTCACTACCTGTCAGCTACTTACAAGTTCTAATTTCTTGTAAGAGCCGTTGGAGCCGCGATGGCGGCTCCATCTTTTATGTGTCATGAATCTTTATCTAAACCCATTTATAATTTGAGCAGTGCGTTTATATAAAGGTTTGTGTTTTTCTCGCGCTAAAACGGATTTTTCGCGGAAAAGTAGGAACAAGACATTATTCGTATCCTCTCTTCCGGTCTTCAAGGATTCAAGTCGTGATCACTTATAGTTCATTTAAGTGTCAGGATGCGTATGTGTTATGCATAGGCAAGATTGAATACCTAATAAAAATGTAATTTGCCCTACACAAATTACTCGGCATCGCCTGAAGGCCCGGCCATATAAAAATAATCAAAATAATGCCAGCTCTGAGCGTTGCGTATAAGCGACTGATTTCTATTTATTTGTTTTTTATTTTGGAGAGCTATTATGACTGATTTAAAAAAAGCAGCACAACGCGCCATCGAACTTATGGATTTAACCACCTTAAACGATGACGATACCGATCAGAAAGTGATCGACCTGTGTCACAAAGCCGTGACACCAGCGGGTAATACTGCTGCCATCTGTATCTATCCTCGCTTCATTCCTATCGCACGTAAGACCCTCGATGAGCTGGGCGCAGAAGACATTCAAATCGCAACAGTAACCAACTTCCCACACGGTAACGATGATATTGCTATTGCTGTATTAGAAACCCGTGCCGCCGTTGCCTATGGTGCCGATGAAGTTGACGTGGTATTCCCATACCGCGCGCTGATGGAAGGTAACGAAAGTGTCGGTTACGAGTTAGTCAAAGCCTGTAAAGAAGCCTGTGGCGATGTATTACTGAAAGTGATTATCGAATCAGGTGTATTAGCCGATCCTGCGCTTATCCGCCGCGCCTCTGAACTGTCTATCGATGCGGGTGCTGATTTTATCAAGACCTCTACCGGTAAAGTACCTGTCAACGCGACCCTTGAAGCGGCCGAAATCATGCTGACTGTGATCAGTGAAAAGAACACCAAAGTGGGCTTTAAGCCTGCTGGCGGCGTACGTGATGCTGCTCAAGCTGCAGAGTTTTTAGGTGTGGCTGAGCGTATTCTCGGTGCGGATTGGGTCTCTCCACGTACCTTTAGATTTGGTGCTTCAAGCTTACTCAACAGCTTGTTACACACATTAGAATTAGCCGATGCGCCTAAGCCGACTCAAGGTTATTAATCGAACATTGCATCTCGATTAATACCAAAATTGTATATCGAAACTAATTAAGTGTGACCTAAATCTAGTTGGAAACATCAAAACTTCGATAGCATGTAATTGTAATATTACTACAGTTTTGATGTTTCATTGCAAAGCTAAATAACGGATATGTTGTATTAGTATTTAGCTTGGAGGCAGTATCATGTTTCTAGCTCAGGAAATTATACGTAAGAAACGCAATGGGTTAGCATTAAGCACCGAAGAGATCCAGTTCTTCGTTAAGGGCATAACCACTAATGCAGTGTCGGAAGGTCAGATCGCCGCATTAGGCATGGCTGTGTATTTTAATGACATGAATATGGATGAAAGAATCGCTTTGACTACGGCAATGCGCGATTCTGGCACTGTACTCAATTGGCAATCACTTGGTCTTAATGGCCCAGTCATCGATAAACACAGTACAGGTGGTGTCGGTGATGTGATTAGTCTCATGCTCGGCCCCATGGCTGCGGCTTGCGGTGGTTATGTGCCGATGATTTCGGGTCGCGGACTCGGACACACAGGCGGTACGCTCGATAAGTTCGACGCTATTCCCGGTTATCAAACCGAACCTTCGAGTGAATTGTTCCGCAAAGTAGTTAAAGACGTTGGTGTGGCGATTATCGGCCAAACTGGCGATCTGGTTCCCGCCGATAAACGTTTTTATTCCATCCGTGACAACACTGCGACCGTCGAATCCATCTCCCTCATTACTGCCTCAATTCTCTCTAAGAAATTAGCTTGTAGTCTCGATGCATTGGCGATGGACGTCAAAGTCGGTAGCGGCGCATTTATGCCAACCTACGAAGCCTCTGAAGAACTTGCTCGCAGTATTGCAGCAGTAGCCAATGGCGCAGGTACTAAAACAACGGCCTTACTCACTGACATGAACCAAGTGTTAGCCTCATGTGCGGGTAATGCGGTTGAAGTGAAAGAAGCCATCGACTTCTTAACCGGTGCTTACCGTAATCCTCGTCTGTACGCTGTGACTATGGGTCTTTGTGCCGAGATGTTACTCCTAGGTGGCCTCGCGACCGATGAAGCGGATGCCCGTGCCAAGTTAAACCGCGTATTAGATAACGGCCGCGCTGCCGAGATCTTTGGCAAGATGGTTTCAGGCCTCGGTGGTCCAGTCGATTTTGTCGAAAACTACAGTAAGTACTTACCGCAATCGCAAATTATTCGTCCAGTCTTTGCGGATACCCAAGGCTATGCCCACAGCATGGACACCCGCGAACTCGGTTTAGCCGTGGTTACCTTAGGTGGTGGTCGTCGCAAGCCTGGTGATGCACTCGACTACAGTGTTGGTTTGACGCAAGTCTGTACCCTTGGCGATAAGATTGATGCTTCAACGCCGATTGCCGTGATCCACGCGCAATCTGAAGATGCCTTTGCTCAGGCGGAAGAAGCCGTGAAAAAAGCGATTCGTATTGATGAAGTCGCTCCAGAAAAAACACCTGAGATCTATGCTTATATCCGAGCTGCGGATCTTTAAGGAAGAATTATGAAACGTACAGTTATAATGATGTTGGATTCCTTTGGCGTGGGCGCCGCTGGCGATGCCGCCAAGTTTGGGGATCTAGGTTCTGATACTTTTGGCCATATCGCTAAAGCGTGTGCCGAAGGTAAAGCGGATATCGGCCGTGAAGGCCCGTTAACGCTGCCAAACTTGGCGCGTTTAGGTTTAGCCCATGCGGCGATGGAAAGCACGGGGGCGTTTGCTCCAGGCTTTGCGGACAATGTTGAGCTGATTGGTGCCTATGGCCACGCTCAGGAATTAAGTTCGGGTAAAGATACTCCGAGCGGTCACTGGGAAATGGCGGGCGTGCCCGTATTATTCGACTGGGGCTATTTCAGCGAGCACCAAAACTCGTTCCCTAAAGAGCTGACAGATAAGATTCTCGCCCGTGCCGGACTCGATGGCTTTTTAGGTAACTGCCATGCTTCTGGTACCACGATTCTGGAAGAATTAGGCGAAGAGCACATGCGCTCTGGCAAGCCGATTTTTTACACTTCGGCGGATTCGGTATTCCAGATTGCCTGCCATGAAGGCACATTTGGTTTAGAAAATTTATATCGTCTTTGCGAAATCGCCCGTGAAGAGTTAGAGCCTTACAACATTGGTCGCGTGATTGCGCGTCCATTCGATGGCACAGGCCCAAGCGACTTTGCTCGTACTGGTAACCGTAAGGATTACTCCCTCGAGCCGCCAGCGAAGACAGTATTAGATAAGTTAAAAGCCGCGGGTGGTGAAGTCGTGAGTGTGGGCAAGATTGCCGATATTTACGCTTACTGTGGCATCACCAAAAAGGTGAAGGCAAACGGTTTAGAAGCGCTATTTGATGCGACTTTAGCCGAAGTGAAATCAGCGGGTGAAAATACTATTGTATTCACTAACTTTGTTGATTTTGACTCCCACTATGGTCACCGCCGTGATGTGGCAGGTTATGCGAAAGGGCTGGAGTATTTCGACTCGCGTTTACCTGAAATGCTCGCGCTGCTGGATGAGGACGATCTGTTAATCCTCACTGCTGACCATGGTTGCGACCCAACATGGCAAGGTACTGACCATACTCGTGAATATGTGCCTGTATTGGCCTATGGCGCAGGGCTGAAAGCCGGTTCACTCGGTCGCCGTAACAGTTTTGCCGATATCGGCCAATCTATCGCAAGCTACTTCAAGCTTGAGCCGATGGAATACGGTGAGTCGTTTATTTAAGTAAACGTGCAAGATCTCGATTTGGCGGCCAACATTGAGCCGCCAGTAAACAAAGACTTAAGTCTTAATAAAATAAACAGGGGTTATTTCGATGGCAACACCACACATTAATGCTGTAGAGGGCGCATTCGCTGAGACAGTTCTGTTTCCAGGCGATCCATTACGTGCAAAATATATTGCTGAAACATTCTTAGAAAATGTTGAGCAAGTGACTGACGTTCGAAACATGCTAGGTTTTACCGGTACTTACAAAGGTAAACGTATTTCTGTTATGGGTTCAGGCATGGGTATTCCTTCATGCTCAATCTATGCAACTGAATTAATTAAAGACTACGGCGTTAAGAACCTGATCCGCGTGGGTACTTGTGGCGCGATCAGCACTGACGTTAAAGTGCGCGATGTGATCATCGGCATGGGTGCTTGTACCGATTCTCAAGTTAACCGTTTGCGTTTCAAAGGCCAAGATTTCGCTGCTATCGCGAACTACGAGCTGATGAATGCCGTGATCGAATCTGCCAAAGTGAAAGGCACTAAGATCCGTGTTGGTAACGTTTTCTCTGCCGACCTGTTCTACACTCCTGATCCACAAATGTTTGACGTGATGGAAAAAATGGGCGTGTTAGGCGTAGAGATGGAAGCCGCTGGTTTATACGGTGTTGCCCATGAATTCGGTGCCCGTGCACTGTGTGTGGTAACTGTATCTGACCATATCCGTACTGGCGAAAAAACCACTTCCGACGAGCGTCAAACCACGTTCAACGATATGATCGTGATGACATTAGACGCTGCAATTACGCTGTAATGTGTCGCTAATTTCGTTATAAGAAAAGGGTTCGCACTGCGAACCCTTTTTTATTGCCTCGTTATCTTCAAGTTCAATCGGTTTAGCCGTGTTGCTGGCTCTTGGATGGATAATTTTGCAAGGCGGCGCTAAACCCAAGATGCTTCAATTTGAGCAGAGATGCCTCGATTAACCCGTAGAATCGGTATCTAAATCGCTCGGTTGAGCGGGGGCTTTCTCTGCGGTAGATTTCGCTGCATTGGTTTTCACTCGGCGCACCGATTTAACCTTAGGTTTATTCGGCGAGGGTGTTGAGCTTGGCGCATCGGTGACTGAAGCTTGGGTCGGCTGTTCTTTGGTATCCGTTTTAGACTGAGACTGAGACTGAGGCGTTGGCTCAGATGATGACTCATCCTTTGTCTCTTTCTCTGGTTTTATCTCTGGTTTAAGCTCTGGCTTCGCATCAAGCGCTTTCTCTGCTGCTTGCTCTGATACTGGTTCTGGCGCAAGTGCAGCTTTTGTTTCTGCGCTTGTTTTGGCTTTCTTCGCTTTAGATTCGGCAATGGCTTGATTGCTGTCTTCATTCTGCGCCTTGCTTACAGCCGATTTCTCCAAGAGCGGAGTGTCGAGATCCTGTTCTGCTTTGCTTTCTTTGGCCTTTTTAGCTTCTGCCGGCTTTTGCACAGCTTCAGTGTCACTTGAGATATGGGTGTCTTTATTATCCGATGGTTTAGCTTCCTCGGCCGCTTCGGGGGCTTTTATGGCTTTATTCTTCTTAGGGTTTTTACGCAATTTGGCGCGGGTTCGACGGCGGTCAAAATCGGCGCGCTTAAAGGACAAGGCGCGGGATAACAACATACCGATAAGGCCAGCAACCAGCAGCATCATTTGCTGCTGCTCCATATTTAGGTTATGCGCTTCTTTGATTTCATTAAAAAATAGTTTGGTATCGAGTCTAACCTCGACATAGCCTAAATTTTTTCCATCTTGGATCACGGGTTCGACATAGGGCGGATATTTGCTCAGGAGCAAACTCATGTCTTCCGATTCGGGATCTAAGGCTTCATTGGTCAGGCTTTGGGCGAAGGCTAAGCGTATACCTTGGTCGCTGAAAATGGCCGCCGACATTACCTTAGGATCTTCGACTAAGGCACTGGCCAGCCATTGGAGTTGTTCATCGTTTTGCAATTGTAGGGCGGGCGCCGCGCTGTAGGCCGTTTGTTGTACCAGTAATCTAGCCATCTTTTGCGTTTGGGACTTTAGAAGCAGCTGACCTTGTAGTAGGCTTGTCTGCCACAATTGCACTAAGCCGACCATCAAGGTCAGGGCGATGGCGATTTGGAGCAGTCTACTGATTTTATGGCTTTTCTTTAGCCCTTTAAGATATAACACTTTGACCCTTAATAGTTAGAGCGCTTGCCTAATCATAATTGATTCTGAGTGAGCCCGATAGTTGGAGAATACGAGTCCTATGGAAAGCTTGAACCAAAATGCGCTGTTTGTATGGTTAGCTGCTAGCCCTTCACCTCGCTTTGAATATCAGGGGCTCAGTTTCGAGGCTTATCAGGAATCGTCTACGCGGCCATCCCAGAGCGGATTTGCTATGCGTCTGATTTACGAAGATTTAAGCATTGAAGACTCATTAGCGGCTTGGATTGTTTCTCTAGCTAAAAGCCTCAAATTAACCTCGCTCTCCATCGCACCTATTCGCCGTCAAGTGTCGCTGCATTGTGTTGAATTAGCCCTTCCCGTTGAGCCGAGTGCTGAGCTGTTAGCCACCTGTCCATCACAGGTAGAGTTACACCTTATTCGTGGCCCATTACCTAAACTGAGCGAGCCCGGTTTACTGGTGATGGACATGGATTCTACCGCGATCCAAATTGAATGTATTGATGAACTTGCCGCGATGGCAGGAGTCGGCGAGCAAGTGGCGGCGATCACCGAGCGCGCGATGCAGGGCGAGCTGGATTTCGAGCAGAGTTTGCGCCAAAGGGTTGCCCAGCTCGAGGGTGCCGATGCCAAGATTATTCAAACCTTGTGTGATACTTTGCCACTGATGCCAGGCCTCGAGGCCATGCTGACTGAGCTTAAGTCACACCATTGGCGTTTGGTTGTCGCGTCAGGTGGTTTCACGCCGTTTGTAGGTCACTTAAAACAGCTGCTGAATTTAGACGCGGCCTTTGCCAATGAATTAGTTATTGTGGACGGTAAGCTTGCGGGAACCGTCACGGGGAAAGTTGTCGATGCCCAGTTTAAGGCCTATGTAGTTAACCGTTGTAGCCAAGATTGGCAGATCCCTGCTGGGCAACGTGTTGCCATCGGTGACGGTGCCAACGATATCCCTATGGTGCAGGCGGCGGACTTTGGGATTGCCTTCCATGCTAAGCCTAAACTTGCGGCGGCGGCGGATGCGCGGATCCGCAGTTTAGATCTGCGGGTATTGCCTTATCTGCTGCAGTTTTAATTCATCCTCTGTATCCGAGTCGTTAACATTAGAGTAATGACTCTTGTTTTTTGACGCTTAGCTGGTAGTTTAGTGTTCATTAATGGACTACCAGCGACTGACTTTGACTTCCTCTTCATCCCAACACTCGGCGCCAACGCCTGCACAAACTTCCTTCTATATTCCGTACCGAGATGGACAGCTGCATCTGCGTCAGTTGTTGCCTGCCAATGCGGATTTTTCGAAGCCACCGATCCTTATGTTGCATGGTGCCATGTCCAATGGCCGGGTATTTTACAGCCAAAGTGGTCGAGGCTTAGGATGTTTTCTCGCTCAGGCGGGCTTTGTGGTGTATGTGCTGGATACGGCGGGCAGGGGGGGGAGTCTACCCAAAATTGCGCGTGGCTTTACTCTGGGGCAAGGGGAGGTGATCCGCGAGCAGCTGCCATTAGTGCAGCAGCATATTTTGAATATGCATCAACAGCTTTGTCAGGAGCTGGGTAAGCCAGCGCCATCGCAGCTGCATTGGTGTGCGCATTCTTGGGGCGGCGTCTTGATGGCGAGCGCCTTAGCGCGTTATCCCGAACTGCAGCAGAGTGTGCGGTCGCTGCTCACTTTTGGCAGTAAACGCACGATTCGAGTGAAGTCCTTTAAAAAATGGTTGATGGTCGATGTGTTTTGGAATCGCCTCGCCCCAAGTTTAGCCGTGGGGCAGGGGTATCTCGCCGCCGATAAGCTGCGTGTCGGTATGGATAACGAGAGCCGCGCCTCGTTAACTCAAAGCATAGATTGGGTGCGTGGAGAGTGGCTCGACCATGATGATGGCTTCGATTATGGCAAGGCGGCGA
The DNA here is from genome assembly GCF_023475885.1 of Shewanella sp. 10B. Lineage (NCBI taxonomy): Bacteria > Pseudomonadati > Pseudomonadota > Gammaproteobacteria > Alteromonadales > Shewanellaceae > Shewanella > Shewanella sp. 10B. Next base: position 250,323 of record NZ_JAMDJO010000002.1, on the reverse strand, counting down.
AGGCGGCTAACTGGCCCGTCGCGTGGTTTATTGCCGGGCAAAACGATACTGTGCTTGGGCATCCCGAAGATGTCGCCGATATGATCTCTGAGTGTGGTTTTCGCCAAGTAAAATACACTCTGCTCTCAAAGGCTAACGGCTTTAAACACGATTATGGCCATGCGGATATGCTGACCCATCTGGATGCAATGGGTGACCATTTTCCCATGATCCGCGATTGGTATCTCGGGTTTGAATTGGCAGTGTTAAAAGACTAGGGCGATGCGCCCTCGCTTATTTTTGCAGCGCAGGGTAGCGCAGCTCCACCTCTTGGGTGATATCGAGTAGCTCTCCGACACCGATAATCCGCCAGAGTTGTTCCTCGAGTTGTTTCGCCCTGTGGTTGGCGTGGATATTGATGTATTCCAATTCGCGGCGCAGATAACCCATATCCGGTTTCTCGGTCGCACCACGGTAAATCCGCAGCGCCATAAAGCGCCCCGCCAATTTACTTTGGTTGATAAAGGCGATTTTGGCCTGTGCATCCCCAAGCTCGGTGGCGGGAACACATTTTAAATGGAATTGACCGCGGGACTGGCGGGTCAATTGGATAAATACCTCAATAAAATCCATATCCTGCTGCGGCTTCATTTGGCGGATAGGATCGAGAATATCCCGTTTAAAGAATCCATCTTTTAGTAGCGGCGCGAGATTATATTGCAGGGTATCCGAGGAGCCGGCGGCAAAAATATCGCTGATCTCATCATGCTCAGTGCTGACCCCTAAACAGGCGACCTGTGCCGATTTTGTTGTTTTTTCAACAAAGTAGGGTACCGAATGCAGCTCGCGTAATAGAATGTTTTTCAAACCATCGGCCAGCTCTTTTATCTCGCTGTTGTTCTCGGTTAGCTGTTCGAGTTTTTCACGGTTATGGGCGATCAGTTTATTTAAAAACTCCACGCCAACGTGGGGCGTATGGCCCATGACTGCGGCTAAATGCAGTGTCACGCCATTTTTACGGGTACGCACTAGACGATAGGGTAAATTATCCAGTTGGGTTTTACCGGCAATGGTCTGCAACTTAGGCAAACTGATCATTATTGGCTTGTTGGTGGCAAACTCAGTCGGATTATCCAGAGTCAGCTGCATGCCTCGACCAGAAATATCTAAGCTTATCCCCGTCGCTTTTAAGGCTCCCTGCGATACATTGACTAAGGTTTTGAAGGCAAAACGCGCTTCCTGTCGACGCTCACTAAATTGCATCGAAACCGGCTTGATTTGGTGTGCCGTTAGGCGCTGTTGGCCAAAGGCTTTGAGCGCATTGGCATTGCTATCGTCCTGCCAGGCCTTGTAGCTAGCCCTTTCATCCTCATTGGTAAGGTCTATTAGTTGCAGCATATGGCTGAACTGGGATAATTGCTGCTCCACCAGTGGGCTGTACTTAGCATCATCCCCCGGTAAGGTCGCACGGCGATAACCTTTCGCATGGTAAATCTTATCTGGGATAAGCTTGAAAATACGCCAGCTCGGTTTCGTTGAGGCAAAACCTAAGAATAATGACGTCATGCCCTTGGCTTTTAATTCGGCTAAGGTGGCCGAGTAAAAATACAGTGAGCCTTGGGCGTTGTAGGTAAAGCTAAAAAACAATCCGTAATCGGGATTTTCGGGATGATTGACCAGCGCCGAGAGCCTTGCTGGCGTCAGCATGGCGGGCAATTGGCTGATATCATTCTCATCCTGAAAATAATGCACTATCTGCTGATTGTCGCGGCTCAGCAGCATATGGCTGATGGATTGGGACTGCTGACTGAGAAACAGAGGCAAATGCGGCAGATGCGGTAGGTAATGGCGCTCGAATCCCAGACCCGAGGCCGTCACTAAGACATCATTCACGTCCAGCTTATAACGGAGCTTGTAGCCTCGGATTAAGTTGCCCAGCATTTCACCTAGGGCATCGGTACCACCAATCCGGCGTAAGCGTAACCAAATGAATTCACCATTGGTTTGGCTGTCGACAATCTGATAATCGACCCCGAGTTGCAAATCGGGGTAGTAATATTCTTCACTAAGCTCGAGCAGTTTGACCTTGAGGGGCTTGTCGAGGTCGAAGGGATGATTCGCCGCCAAGCGAATGCGCGCACCGCCAACCGATAAATCGACGGTGATCCCCGGCATTTCGGTTCGCCCGGGTTGCGACACCGCAATGCGGATACTGTAATTCATCCGTTCTTCGGCGCGGTTAAAATAACTGCCGAGCACCACACCGGGCACCATAAAAGGTTCGGGTTCGACGCCATCCGGTTGTTGTGTCACCTGACGCAGTTTTTGGCGCCGCTGTTGATGGGCATTGATGACGTATTCATACACCCCTAAGGTATACTTATTGCGGTATAAAGACATAGCCGCTTGCAGACTATGCTTGGCGGGCTCATCGAGAAAATGGCGTTGCTGGCCGAGCATGACTTCGGTGCAGGGCAACTCAGACTTATCCCTAAGATCGATAATCCGAGTGCAGGGCGAAGCCAAACGATTCAACTCCATTTTCAACAGAAAACGGGTCGAATTGTTTTCATCGGCAGTCAGCTGCTGAAAAATCTCTTGGAAATTCGGTTCCATGAGTAGCGGCTTGAGCTGTTCTATGAGTGCATTATGGTTATCTAAACTCATGTAGGGTCTTTTCTAATGCTGATTTTATGCCGTGCTGTGTTAGTCTAATGTCGGCAGTATTCACAGTTACTTAAATTGATTTTATACAGATTTTAATAAGTTATGGCAAAGAATAAAACCGCGTACGTGTGCAATGAGTGTGGACAGGATTTTCCACGCTGGCAAGGGCAATGCAGTGCTTGTCAGGAGTGGAATACGATAACCGAAGTGCGTTTAGGCGCCGCCTCGCCCGGACGGGGAACTAAGTTTGCGGGTTATGCCGGTGCGGGCAGTAGCGAAGTCAAAACCTTAGACCAAATTGACCTTAATGCTTTACCACGGATTGTGAGCCATTTTGGCGAGCTCGACCGTGTGCTCGGGGGCGGCATAGTGCCAGGCTCTGCGATTCTGATTGGCGGTCATCCCGGTGCTGGTAAGAGTACGCTGTTACTTCAAACCCTGTGCCATTTAGCCGAGCAAATGCCTGCGCTCTATGTGACGGGTGAAGAGTCCCTGCAGCAAGTCGCTATGCGCGCCCATCGATTAGGGCTGCCGACCAATAAACTGCGAATGTTATCCGAGACCAGTGTGGAGCAGATCTGCGAAGTCGCCCTGCAAGAATCGCCAAAAGTCATCGTTGTCGATTCTATTCAAGTTATGCACATGAGCGATGTGGCATCGAGCCCCGGCAGTGTGTCGCAGGTGCGTGAATCGGCCTCCTATTTAACTCGCTTTGCCAAGCAAAACGGCATTGCCGTGATCATGGTCGGCCATGTGACTAAAGACGGCAGCCTCGCCGGACCTAAAGTGCTCGAGCACTGTATCGATTGTTCTGTGATGTTTGAAGGGGATAGCGACAGCCGTTATCGCACCTTGCGTTCCCACAAGAACCGTTTCGGGGCGATTAACGAGTTAGGCGTATTCGCCATGACTGAGCGTGGTTTGAAGGAAGTGGCTAACCCTTCGGCGATTTTCCTTTCCCGCGGTGAAGAGGAATCCTCGGGCTCCTTAGTCATGGTGGTGTGGGAAGGCACGCGTCCGCTGCTGGTAGAACTTCAGGTGCTGGTGGACAATTCGGCCATGTCGAACCCGCGCCGCGTCGCTGTGGGGATGGATGCAAACCGTTTAGCCATGTTACTGGCGGTGATGCATCGCCATGGTGGTTTACAAATGTCGGATCAGGACGTGTTTGTGAACGTCGTTGGCGGGGTTAAAGTGACGGAAACCAGTGCCGACTTAACCTTGCTGCTGGCCATGGTGTCGAGTTTCCGTGGCGATATTTTACCGAGCGATTTAGTGGTGTTTGGTGAGGTGGGGTTATCCGGGGAAATTCGTCCCGTGCCCAATGGTCAAGAACGCCTCGTCGAAGCCGCCAAACATGGCTTTAAGCGGGCGATTGTGCCCCGTGCCAATGTGCCAAAAAAGCCGCCCGCAGGTATGGAAGTGGTGGGCGTGGCAAAATTATCCGAAGCCCTCGAAGCGATATAATCATCAAAACAAAAACAGCGCCCAATGGCGCTGTTTTTTTATGGGTTTTTCGGCGGTGCAGCCTGTGTCACACTCAACTTTTCCGCTCAATCGGCGCTGTTGTGTTTCTCGATAAATAGCGCCAATTCACGATTCAGTATCGACGCATCGCCGAGATTCAGCTCAACGATGCGTTTGAGGTGGCTGATGCTGTCGACATCGATAAATTTACACTTGAGACCCAGCTGTTGGTTGCGTTGATGCACTAACTCGGTTTCCATTTGCAGCTCAATATCCGAGCCCGGTAGGGTAAAACTGAGGGTGATAGGCGCATCCGTATGGCTAAATCCGGCAGGTTCGTCCACCAGTGCGCCATTTAGGCTGAGGTCGAGTATGGTGGTTTGCCACTGTTTATCACCTTGGTGTATCGATGCGCTAGCGGCAAAGAGGATCCGCGAGAACTTTCGTCTTTCATCAATCACGACTTCTTTATTGTTCATAGTTTGTTAGTGCTCACCCCAATCAATATGCCTAAGCATATGTCATATTGATGTTACTGTAAAAGTTCGGCAGTTTTTTGTGCCAGAAAGTAACGGAGATCGCATATTTTACCTTTTCCTCATATGCAAATATGAAAAAGTATGAATAATTCAGTTAAGCAAAATAAGAGATGTAGAACATGGCCTATAGTGTGCTCGTTGTCGATGATGAAGCGGTGATTCGTGCTCGATTGAAAGGGTATTTTGAAAAAGAAGGTTACCGCGTTGTCGAGGCGGCCGATGGCGAGCAGATGTGGCACGAGTTTAATCGTCAACATATTGATTTAATTATGTTAGACATTAACCTGCCCGGGGTGGATGGCTTAAGCTTAACCCGTGAGTTACGTAGCCGCTCCCATGTGGGGATTATCTTAGTCTCGGGCCGTGATGAATCAATTGATAAAATCGTTGGTCTCGAGATGGGCGCCGATGATTATGTGACTAAGCCCTTCGAGCTGCGGGAGCTATTGGTTAGGGTTAAAAACCTAATGTGGCGGATTTCTCTGGTAAAACAAGCCGAACAAGCGCTGGTGCAGGAATTATCCGAGCCCGATGATGTGATGAGTTTTGAAGGCTATCGGCTTGAATTAAACAGCCGTAAGCTGCGCAAAGGGGAGGAGCTTATCAAGCTCACTAAGGCAGAGTTTGAGTTATTAACCGCCTTTGCTTTGCATCCGCAGCAGGTACTTTCCCGTGAGCGCTTAATGCAGCAAACCAGTCATCGTAATCAGGATGTGAATGACAGAACCATAGATGTCATCATCCGCCGCCTGCGTAATAAGCTCAATCCCGAACTCTTTGTCACAGTCCATGGTGAGGGCTATTTGTTTGCCGCAAAGGTGGATGACTAATCTCTAACTAAAATCTTGTGTTGAGCGCTGAGTTAATCGCGATGTAAAGCGCTCAGGGGCGCACTTGATACAAGGGATAAAAATCCGCTTCGGCGAGGCTAACACTAAGATCCGATAGGGTATTTGGTGAGGTCGTGCGCTCAACGATAGCGGGACCTATATCGCCAAAAGGTGCGGCGCCTTCGAGCTGTTTTACTGTGACATCGATGGCGAGTTTGCCCTGTAACACGACTAAGTCATCATTGCTGTATACCACTTTTTGTCGCTTCAAGCCGCGCAGAATTGCTGGAGATAAGTAACTGCTCACCAGCTTGATGTCTTGTGTCAGTTGTTTTTGTTTGAGGGTACTGACGGCGGCTTCTATTGCCACCGCACTGCCGAGAATATAGTCGGGGCGCTGAGCCTTAAGCAGTATCTGTAATTGGTCGCGGTAGAGATTGCGATTGTTATCAGCATGCTGAATCGCACTGATGCTGACATTGCTGCCCTCGAGGGCATGGCGAATGCCTTGTTCGACTAAATCTGTGCCGCCTAGGTTTTCGGGACCGGCTAAGAGGGCCAAGGTGGTCGGCTGGCTGGGCGAATGCGCCTTGGCATCTGCCTTAATAAAATTGCCCGCGCTTAGCCCCATTTGATACCAGTTAACACCGATATGGGTCTGCACTTGCTCAGCATTGAGTTTATTCACTAGGGCGAGCACAGGTTTGGTTAATGGCTCGGAGAAATGTTCGAGCAGATTGGGACTCACGGCGCCAAGCAAAATTGCATCGTAATCTCCCTTCATACATGCGCTTAATTGCTCGAGCTGTTTATCTTGATGGTAGTAGCTGCCTGCTTCGAACAGGTCCAGCGACACACCGAGGTGTTTAGCCTGTTGGATCAGGCCGTAGTCGATGCCAATCCAATAGGCGTCCTTAAGATGGGGCACTAAGGCACAAATGCGCCAAGCCTGTTGTGCTTTACTCAGGGGATGATAATCAAGTGCCTGCGCCTGCTGAATGTTGGCATTAAAGGGATGGCGTTGCTCCAATGGCCAAGTTTGGCTGTTGGCATTGGCAGACGATAAACATAACAGGCCAAAAGTGGTGAGTGTGAGCAAAGCTTGCCAAAATTTTCCCATTGTCTTGTATCATCCACAGTGATTATCTCGAAGGCATTGTAACAGAAGGAACAAGTGTGGCGCCTTTATCTTTATCGCGAAGTAGTTTAACCGGCAGACTTATGCTCGCCTTCGGCGTGCTTGGGGTATTGCTGTTGCTACTGGTTAGCTTAGGTAGCCTGAGTTTGCATTGGCTCAAACAGGCCGACAGTTATCTGTATGAAGAATCCTTACCCGCCTCTCAAGCCGCGCGCCAATTAGTGCAGGCCTCTAATGCCTTATCCGATGGCGTGACCCAGTTAGGCCAAGTAGAGGATGAGCGGCAGCGGGAATTTATCGGCCGTAAGCTCAGCCTTGAAAGCGCTACAATGTTAAATAGCATCAAAGTGTTACTGACACTGGATGTGAACGAGGATAATCATTTATCCGTATTAGCTGGGCAAATCATCGAGCAATTAACCTTACTGGGTAAGAGTGTGGGCCAGCGCATTACCTTAGGCGATGAGTTACAGCTCAGGGCCCGCGAATTATCGGTTGCCGCAGGCCGAGCCTCAGAGCTATTGCAATCCGAATTGGCGGTTGTCGACTCGGCGATTTTGGCAAAACTCAGCCAAGCCTATCCGGATATTGCGGGGAATAAGCGCAGTGGCCAATTGCTCGATGATGTGATTGAGCGAGAGTTAGATGTGCAGGAGCAGCTCAACCGTGCGCTCAAGTTAGTACATCAAATTGCGCTGCTCAGTCAGTTATTTGAGGCATCCGAATTACAGTCTGAGCTGCAATTGAGTGTTCCCCGTTTATTGGCAACCTTTGCCAGCACGGCACCAGCGCACCCCATGGCACAGAATCATCCAGATCATCCAAAGCAAGGAACGGCTATCGAGCTGGCGACCACTGAGGCGCCAGCTGCAGAGGTGGGTATCGATTTAATGGCACTCACCACAGTGGCTGAGCTTATCCGCGACCCCGGCAGGCTCAATGCCCTAAAGGCGGAGCTGGCTATTCTTCTCCATACCCCAAAAATCATTAAATTACAGCGAGAACTGAGCCAAAGCCTGCAGCGCCAACAGCGTCAGCAGCAGGAGTTAGCGGAAAAACTCTATAGCCTCAATACGCGGGTGGACAGTGCGCTTAATCAACAGCAGCTGCGGGCGGAGCTGGCGCGAAGTGATTACTTAATGCAGTTGTCTTACGCCCGTTTGGGGCTGTGGGGCACGGGTATATTAATGTTGGTTATCATGGCGGTCGTGGTTTATCGGGTGATCTATCGCGGCATTGCCTTGAGGTTAAATCAGGCAACTGAAGCTATGTCGCGCTTAAGTTTAGGGGACACCAATGTGAGCCTCGATGCCCACGGCGACGATGAGTTGACTGCCATGGCCAATGCCATCGAGGCATTTAAGCGAAAAACCGCCCATAACCTGAAATTACAGACGGATTTACGTCAGGTCGCCGATGAGCTGACCGAGCATAAAAAAGCCCTCGAACAAACCGTGGCTACGCGCACACAGGAATTGGCCGAAGCCAACCTGCGACTCGATGCGGAGGCCAAAGGCCACGCTAAGGCAAGAATCGTTGCCGAGGAGGCGAGTCAGGCAAAATCCCAATTCTTGGCGACCATGAGCCATGAGATTCGCACCCCGCTCAACGGCTTACTCGGGACACTTACCTTACTCGGCCATAGTCAGCTGCCGCCAGCGCAGCAACAGATGCTCGCATTGTCACAATACAGCGGCACGCTGCTGCAAACCGTGCTCAACGATATTCTCGATTTCTCTCGCCTCGAGCAGGGTAATTTAACCAATGAACCGCGGCCAACGGATATCAATGCCCTGCTCGATGAAGTGCTGGCGATTATGGTGGCGGGCGCCAATTTGGCGGGATTGAGCTTAAGGCTGAATCGTCCCCAGTTACCCGCGTGTATTCAGATCGATGGCCCTAAGCTGAGGCAAGTGCTGTTTAACTTGATTGGTAACGGCATTAAATTCACCCCAGAAGGCGGCGTGAGTCTCAATGTCAGCGTGCAAGGCGATAAGTTGGCCTTTGTGGTGGCCGATACTGGCGTGGGGATTGCGCCCGAGGTGCGTGAGCAATTATTTATGCCTTACTGCGTATTGCCTAATCAGGGGCGCAGCCGTGGGACAGGTTTGGGGCTTGCCATCTGCAAACAGTTAGTTGAACTGATGGATCCCGAGGGGCAGGGCATTTGGGTCAAGAGCGAGCCATGCAAGGGCAGTGAGTTTGGTTTTGAGCTGAGCTTTACCCAATGTGATAAGGCATTAGATACGCAAACTCAGGTGCAAAAACAGGTTAATTCCCAACGGGTGTTAGTGATTGAAGACAACAAGGTCAATGCCATGGTCGCGCAGGGGTTTTTGGCGCATTTAGGCCACAGTTCCAGCTTGGTCGTCAGTTGTCAGCAGGCGCTGGCGCATGTGAGTGGTGATAAGGCATTCGATGCCGTGATGCTCGATATTCAGCTGAGTGATGGCTCAGGGCTCACCCTATTACCCCAGTTAAAGGCGTTATTCGCCAATGGCAAGGTGAAATTTGCCGCCTTTACCGCGCAGATGCAGACGGAGGATCTTAGCCTGTATCGGGAGGCGGGGTTTGATACTGTGTTAGCTAAACCCTTGAGCCTGCAAACCCTGACAGAATGGTTAGGTGTTGCGCGTGTGCCAGCTTCAATGCCAGCTTCAATACCTGCTTCACTAGGTGAGTCATCGCCGCACTCGCCACAATCGCTTCAATCGTCGAATCAGGCAGAACCTACCAGCCAGAGCCATCAAGCTGAAACCTTGTTAGATCTTAAGCAGTTACAGCAAGATCTTGAGGTCTTAGGTGTGAAAGCCGTTAGTGATATGTTGACGCTCTATCGAACCTCCAGTGCCGAGCAAATAGAGCGACTTTCGGCGTTAACCTCTGTGGCGCATTTCAGCGAGGGCGCAAAACTATTGCACGCGCTTAAGGGCAGCAGTGCTAGCATGGGGCTAAAAGCACTGACCCAGTGTTGTCAGCAGTGGGAGAAAACACTCAACACCACAGGGGAAAATGCATTGGATAGCAAAGCCGTCACTGAATTAACCGCCTGCTGGCAGGCGTCGATAACAGCGCTAGAGCACTGGCTCACAACACAGGGCTAGCAGCAAAATTTTAGCAACAAACGGCTAGCAGTAAAGGGTTAGCGACAGGAAGTTTGCATTAGGAGTGAGTCGTCCTGAGTAGTAGTTAAGCAGCACGTATTTCTGCCTAATCAATGCAAATCGAGGAATAAAAAAGCGGCTCCCATGGGAGCCGCATTTGTTCATTTATTCTAGGACAAGACATGAGCCATCAACTTGAGTCTTAATGCGACTCAGGTTTAACGCTACTTGGGTTTAACGCTACTTAGGTTTAACGCTACTTAGGTTTAACGCTACTTAGGTTTAACGCTACTCGGGCTTTAGGCTCGTGGCGATTAATGCATTGCCTGTTCTAACTGCTGTTTATCTTGCTGCACCCAAGCTTGGGTGAGCGTGGCTAGGGCGCTGTAAAAGCCATTGCTGTGCTTGCTATCGCACTCAACGACCTTAGCGACAAACTTGGCTAACCAAGAGTCTATACAGGCATTTATGAAGCTTAACTGGGCAGCATCTTCACTGTGGCAAGTTAAGTGTCCCATATAGGCGAGGATCACGGCTAAGTGATCGGCAGGTTCAGGGAAGTGACTCTGCACTTGCAGTTTACTCTGGTGTAAAAACTCGCTCATTTGTTGATGTTGCTGCCCAAAGAGTAAGGGTTCTTCCTCGGGGCTCAAGTACAGGCTGGCATAGGGCGAGGCGCTGTGCTTTGTGCCTACGAGGAATAAACCGCAATAATCGGCGGCAAGTTCGAGCAAGGCTTCATCGCTCGTTAAGCCATTCAGTACCTTCTGTATGCTGGCGACTGGCGCACTAAACTCGGGTGCATAACTCAGTTGTGTCCAGAATTGCTGCGCTTGCTCACTGGTGAGTTGCTTAAGGCGCTGCTCATCAATTTCACGGGCAAACAGAGAAGACAGCAGCTGATACACTAAGGCTCTGGCATGATTGATATCGACGTTGCTCATCGCATGTTCCTCAAGATTAACAGTGGAATGCGCCTAGTTGACTAGGCGCATCGCCTTATGGGCTCGGTTAGATTTCGACTTCGATAGGGCCATCGAAGGAGCTGACCTTAGGGACTTTGCCTTGGTATTTCTCAAACTCGACCAGACAAGTATAGGCTGAGCAGGCTTGAGCCAACTTCGAGGTGCCAATGTCTAAGGTCAGAGTATTCGGGTCGCCATAGCTGCACAGGGCACCGATTTCGGCGCCGCCTTCGACGCTGCCATCTTTACCCACTGGGCCATACCATGCGCCTTCATGAATTCGCACTACACCTTTAGGGAAGCGATCCGATACCACTGCGCCCGCTAACAGTTGGCCACGGTCGTTAAAGACGCGCACTATGTCGCCATCTTTAATGCCGCGCGCTTTGGCATCCACAGGGCTGATATAGATGGGTTCGCGGCCGTTGACTGTGTAAGTTTCGCGGTATTCCTTTGACTCACACATCTGTGAGTGCAGACGTTTATCCGGATGGCAAGATTGTAGCCACACAGGATATTTGTCTGAACCCGGGCCACCATGGCTACGCTCGGCTTTTTCCATCCAAATTGGGTGGCCTTGGCAGTCGTCATAACCGAACTGTTCAATCTTACGGCTGAAGATTTCAATCAAGCCAGAAGGCGTACCTAGCGGGTTGATTTCAGGATCGTTTCTAAAGTCGGCGTGGCGTGTCCACAGCTCGCCATCACCAAAGTGCACATAACCTTGCTTCCAGAAGGTGGCAAAATCTGGCATCTCATACTTACCCGCGTTTGCGGCTTTACACTCGTTATAGAGGGTTTCTATCCACTCCATCTCGCTCATATTGCGGGTGTATTCTTTCTCTTTACCCATCAGCGCGGCAAAGCGAGTAAAGATCTCAAAGTCTGACAAGCTCTCAAACAGCGGCTCGACCATCTTCTGCATCGCCAAAATACCGCGGTTTGCATAGGCACCGTATACGTCGATATCGTTGCGCTCATAGGTGGTGCAGGCGGGTAGCACTATGTCGGAGAAGCGGCACGTCGCCGTCCAGTTCACATCGATAGTGACCACGCATTCCAACTTATGGAAGGCTTGCTTCATGCGGTTACGGTCTTGATGGTGGTTCCATGGGTTATTGCCCGAGAAAATCATCATCTTAATATCGGGATACACCACTTTTGACCCGTTGGCATCAATGGTTTTGCCGGGCTCGAGGATCGCATCAATCCAACGGGCGACGGGAATGGTGCTGCTCGCGCCTTTAAAGTCGGTGCTGTCGAACAGGGGTTTTTGGTTCTCGTCTAAGTTACGCGGGAAGGCGCCTGGCGCCGCTGCGTTTGTTGCAGGCACACCAATGCTGGAGTAGTGGTGACCATAGCTGATGCCACCGCCGGGCAAGCCGATTTGGCCTATCATGGTCGCGAGTACTGCGGCCATCCAGTAAGGTTGTTCACCGTGTTGTTGGCGCTGAATACACCAACCCATCATGATTTGGGTGCGGCCCTTAACTAAGGTTTTCGCCAGATCGCGAATGATGTGTGGCTCAACCCCACAGATAGGCGCCGCCCACTCTGGAGTTTTGGCGATACCATCTTTAGTGCCCATCACGTAGGGCACAAACTCTTCGAAACCTAAGCTGTAGCCTTGGATGAATTTATCATCGTAAAGCTTTTGGGTGATCATCTCATGGGCGATGGCCAGCATCAGCGTCACGTCAGTCTGTGGGTTCACATATAACTGTTCACAGCCAAGGTAGGCCTGGGTTTTGGTGACCACTGGGTCGATACTGATCACGCGTATCTTGCCCTGTTTAACCTTCTCTTTTAGCTGCGCGAGGTAAGCGAAGGCCTCATGGGTTTCGGCGTTCCAACCCACTTGCAGGTTTTTGTAAGGATCGTTCGACCACAGCACGATAGTGTTGCTGTTTTCTAAAATCAGCGGCCAAGAGGTGCCTTGGGCATAGACTTCGGTTGAACCTAACACATAGGGAAGAATGGTTTGGCCGGCACCGGTGGAGTAGTCACCGATTTTCTTCACATAGTTGCCGTGCATTCCCACCGCACGCTGCATATGGCTGGTGCTGGAATGCAGTTGCCCGGTTGCGCGCCAGCCTGTTTGTCCGGCGTGTAAGCCCGATGGACCGTACTTGGTTTGGATTTCATCGAGTGAGTGTTTAAACAGTTTTAATGCTTTATCCCAGGTCACGCGAACGAAGCGGAAATCCCCCCGTTGCTGGGTATTGCTCTTATGGCCTTTAAGTAAAAAGTCTAAGCGAACCATAGGGTAACGCACGCGAGATGGGTTGTAGACCATGCCGCGGATACCGTTAATCATATCCGTTGGATATTTATCTAAATCGAAAGCTTTGACCTCGGCAATTACACCGTTTTTACGTTTGATTTTAAAGGCGCCGAAGTGCGAGCCCGTGGTCAGCCATTCGTCTTCATTTAAGCCCGTGCTGGCCAGCGCGTTTAAGGGCGCTAACACTGAGCTGCCACCTAAAGCAACGAAAGAGGTTGAGGCTAAGCCTTTTAAAAAGTCTCTTCTGTTCATGGTATTACTCCCGAATTAGTGCTCTTTTTTCACGAAGGTTGACGAATGTTCCTGCAGGTATTTCTGCACCAGCGCTTGGGTGTCTTGGTCCATGTTCACGAAGGCCAACATGCCTTGGAACATGCCAGGCCAGGTATTGGCGTCAAAATGCGCTTCATCTGGCTGGGTGTGGCACACACTACAGCTTGAGCGGAACGTGTCGCGGGCATAGCCCCAGAGTGGTTGCAGCTCGGTAAGCAGGTAATCCTTATCGGTCCAGATTTGCGCTTCTACCCGTTGCCATTTCAGACCTGTCATTGGGTCTTCTTTCTCTTCAAAGGTTTGGATAACACCTTCGGTTTCAGCCGCATCTTTGCTTAACTGCGCCGACAGAATGTTTACGCCAAAGTCCATGTAGATCACGCGGCCTGCGCCGATTTTCTTACGCCAGCCATCGATACCAATTTTGATACGCTTACCTTGGGTTTCGAGCACTTTGACTTTAGTCGCGACGTTTAAGGTACCGGCTTCAACGTCACCTTTTTCACTAAAGAACAGTGGCTTAGTTAGGGCGCTGTAGTAGGTTTGGTTGGTTTCGACTGAGCTGACACCTGCGCCCACTTCGGCGATGAGTTCGGGTGCCCGGGCCGTGCCCATTTCAGGTAAGTGGTGGGCAATGCCTTTGTGGCAATCGATACAGCTTTGGTCGATTTCGGCGGCGCGTTTCATCTGTTTTTGCGCCAGTGGAGACATGCTTTCCCACTTCATCGAGTTGTAGTTGTGGCAGTTTTTACAGGCCAGTGAATTGTCGCGATCGAAACGTTTCCATTCTCGGCTCGCCATTTCGAGGCGCTTAGCTTCAAATTTTTCAGGGGTGTTGACCGTGTTGAATAACCAACCCCAAACATCGTGGGAAGCTTCCATCTTACGGGCAATCTTACGGCTCCAGTTGTGGGGCACGTGGCAGTCGGGGCAGGTAGCGCGCACACCAGAGTGATTCGACCAATGTACAGTCTCCTGCAGCTCTTGGTAAGGCTTGCTTTCCATACTGTGGCAGCTAATACAGAAGGCTTCGGTATTGGTGGCTTCCAGTGCGGTGTTAAATCCGCCCCAGAAGATGATGCCCATGATAAAAGCACTGATGCTGACAGCGCCTAAGGTGAGAGCTTTTGTGGGTTTGTTTAGTGTGCGCCAGAGGTTGATTAACCACTTCATAATAGCGTCCTCAAAGTATCAGTGAATTAGTGGCCGACAACGCCGCCGAAGGCTTGGATCATCCAAATGATGAAACCGTAGAGACTGATCCCCGCGACCGTCAGTGCGGGAAAGAGTATGAAAATGATGAATCCCAGCGCCTTTAACTCATTGCTGCGTGTGGACTTATCCGATGTTTGCATGGTGGGCTTTGTCATTGGGAAGAGCTCCGTTCGAAAGCGATTTTTGATGGGAGCACTATAAAGGGGAGATGTGAATGGACTTGCCTGCTGGGATGAATGGGCTTTGACAATATATGAAAAATTATGAAAATTTTAAAAAGCCGATGACTTTTTGTTTTACTGACAGAGAGTTAATTGTATTTCTGTGATCGAACTCGGCAGTTTTTTGTGCGGTTTAGGCGTTTTTTTAAACACTGATTTTGAATTTTTTCGCTAATTATTTACTGAAGTGCAGGCGAGGTCTTAGCTATCTGGCGGCGTTTACAGTATTATCCGCGCCCAACAAAGGCTGCGTTTGTGTCGTTGAAGCCATTTTAACGATACAAAGCGTCACTGCTTGCAGATCATGGATTTTTCCCGATGTAGGAGAATGATGTGGATCTCTCACCCAAGTCATTGGATTTGGGGCTCTAATCTGCCGCAGCCAGCGTCGCCAATGGTTAAGCCAATTGGTATCGACCCTATTTTAAGAGATCACAAGGTATAACAAGATATGTCTGAGCAATTGAGTTCAACAGCCGTACCCGCAGGTTCGTTTCTGGACCGTTTTTTTTCAATTCAACAACGTGGTAGCACAGTTCGCCAAGAAGTGATTGCAGGGTTAACCACCTTCCTCGCTATGGTGTACTCAGTGATTGTGGTACCCAATATGTTAGGCAAAGCGGGATTCGATCCCGGCGCCGTGTTCGTCGCTACCTGTTTAATTGCCTCCTTTGGCTCGCTGCTGATGGGACTCTGGGCTAATCTCCCCATGGCCATTGGTTGTGCGATTTCACTCACCGCCTTTACCGCCTTCGGTTTAGTGCTAGGTCAGGGCATGAGTATCCCTGTGACCTTAGGCGCCATCTTTTGGATGGGCGTGATTTTTACCGTCGTAAGTGTCACGGGCGTGCGTCAATGGGTGCTGGCTAACCTACCCAAGGGGATTGCCCATGGTACAGGTATAGGTATTGGCTTGTTTTTACTCTTAATTGCCACTAACAGTGTGCAGTTGATTGTGGCCAATGACGCGGGTCTGCCAGTGAAGTTAGGCGACATTAACAGCCTGCCCGTTATCGCTACCGTACTAGGCTTAGCGGCCACTATCGGTTTAGAGCGTCGCGGTGTACCCGGCGGGATTTTACTGGTGATTATCGGCCTATCCCTGTTCGGTTTAGTGTTTGATCCAAGCGTGAAATTCCAAGGCTTCTTCGCCGTGCCTGATTTTACCTCTGAGCACTCGCTGATTGGTCAAATGGATATTATGGGCGCCTTGAATCCTGTGGTATTACCGATTGTGCTGGCGTTGGTGATGACGGCGATTTTTGATGCCACGGGCACCATTCGCGCGGTCGCGGGGCAAGCCAATCTGCTGGATAAAGACGATAATATCGTCGGCGGTGGCAAGGCGCTGACCTCGGATTCGGTCAGCAGCATGTTTGCGGGTATCGTTGGCGGCGCTCCTGCGGCCGTGTATATCGAATCGGCGGCGGGTACGGCGGCGGGCGGTAAGACGGGTTTAACCGCGACTATAGTCGGTGGATTATTCCTGCTGATGGTGTTTTTAGCGCCGCTTAGCTATTTAGTGCCTGCCTATGCTACGGCGCCTGCGCTGATGTATGTGGGGCTGTTGATGCTCAGCAATGTGACTAAGCTGGACTTTAACGACAAGGTCGATGCGATGGCGGGATTAACCTGCGCCGTATTCATCATCCTCAGCTGTAACATTGTGACTGGTATTATGCTTGGCTTTGTGACCTTAGTGGTTGGCCGCATTTTTAGCGGTGAAATCCGTCAGCTTAAGTTAGGCGTGCTCGCCATTACGCTGGGTCTTGTGGCCTTCTATATGGGCGGCTGGGCGATCTAGTTTATAAAGTTGAAAGCGAGTGCCGTTAGCACTCGCTTTCATTGACCTCATTGTGTTCACAATAGGCTCGCAGTAAATCCTTCCAAGTCACTATCCCGACCAGATCGCCATTATCGAGCACGGGCAAACAGCCAATATTGTGTTCCAGCAGGGTGTGCGTCGCAGCATCGAGCGACACATGTGGCGCAACGGTAACAGGATTACGGGTCATCACCTGATGGACGCGTTTTTGTAGGGTTTCGAGATCCTTAGCGGTTTCGGCGCTGCTGCCCAGATTCGGGCTGATGGCACGCAGTAAGTCGCGCTCCGACAATACCCCTTCGAGTTTATATTCATCCACCACCAGCAGATGGTGGAAGTTTGCCTGATCGAAAATATCCTTCGCCACGGTTAAGCGATCGTCCATTTCGACCGTGACGACTCGGGTACGCATAATATCGGCGATAATGATCGGCATGATAAACCCCTTCCTAGGACGTGTATCGTTAATGCACTGTATTACAGATACTTATAACAGACCGATGTTTATTTAGCCAATATCTTAGACATGAACAGGCCTAATCCTGCTCGTCGGTTTCGTCCTCTGCCATCAAGGGGTTGCGTAAGTCTTCGGGTAAATGGGCGCCGATATAACGCTGGTACTTTTTCCCCTTCAGTTTATGGGTATCGACCAAGACTAAGCCATCGACACAGTCGCCAAAATCGGCATCGATCCCAAAGGCGAGAAACTTCACCCCATCCTGCTTACACAGCTCGCCATACTGCTTGTATAGGGTTGGCACCGCGGCGCCCATACTCGCCAGCATTTGTTTGAGTTGTTTAAAGTGGCTTTGGTAATCCTCACCCGAATAGAGTTCATCCAACTGCAACTTGCGCTGCTTGGATAGCCCAAAGGGCGACATCGACACCGCCAGCTGCTCTGCTGGCGCAAACTCCTTGGAGTAGAAATGCACTAACATTTCCCGCGCGCTGCCAGGCAGTTGATTACTGATGGAAACAGGGCCAAACAGGTAGCGGTATTCGGGATGTTTAGCGAGGAAGGCGCCAATACCAAACCAGAGGTAGTCGAGACTGCGCTTGCCCCAATATTTGGGCTGCACAAAGCTGCGGCCAAGTTCTAAGCCTTGTTTTACAAAGGGCATAAAACCATCGGCATATTGGAACAGGGATTGGCTGTAGAGGGCGTTGTCGCCGTAGCGATTTAGCACTTGCTCGCCGCTGGCGAAACGATAGGCGCCGACAATTTCAAACTGCTCTTTATCCCACAACACCAGATGTTGGTAGTAGGAATCGTATTTATCGATATCGCGGCGTTTGCCTGTGCCTTCGCCGACGGCGCGAAAGGCGATTTCCCGCAGGCGCCCAATTTCGCGCATGATGGGGTTGCTGTCCTGATGCTGATACAAATAAATCAGCTTGTTATCTTGGGTTTCGCCGAGGAGTTCACATTGTTGCAGCGCCGCCTGTAGCTCTCGGCGCGACTCCGGGTGGGCTATGGCGCTTTGGGTGATAAACAGTGGGTCTTTATCTTTGCCGATGCGATACAGATGATTTTTAAGCAGTTTTATTTTGGTCTTTAGCGGGAAATCCATCGAACGCACAGCTTCGTTCGGGATAAGCTCGCCAATGCGGATCGGCATATTGCGTTTGGCCTGTTTAAACATCTCCTTAACCAGTAGCAGTGTGGCTAAGGGTTTGTAAATCATCGAGGCGCCGTAGAAGGTGGCCGAGTTTTTAGCATCCAAAAAAATCGGCAGCAGCGGCGCATTACAGGAAATCGCCATCTTCAAAAAGCCCGAGTGCCACTGGGTATCACGCACGCCGCTCGGACGCAGGCGAGAGACTTCCCCCGACGGGAAAATCAGTACCGCGCCTTCATTACGCAGATGCTGGTGGATTTTTTCGAGGTGCTGTTTCGGCGTGCCGCCCGTCATATTGCGCACTGGCAGCAGGATAGAATGCAAAGGCTCGAGCGCCATCAGGAGCTCGTTCGCCACAACCTTGATATCGGGGCGAATTTCGCTGACCAGTTTAATCAGGGCGAGGGCATCGAGGGAGCCAATCGGATGATTGGCGAAGATCACCACGCGGCCCTCACAGGGAATATTTTCGACCTCGTTGGCGGGCACGGTAAAGCTAAAATCGAAGCTGGCGAGCACTTGCTCGACAAAATCGACCCCTTGCAGATAGGCAAATTGGTTGGCTATGTCGTTACATTGTTTTTCATTCAACAGGTAACGCAGCATGGCCTTAGTCGGCTTGGCTAACCAAGGTTTGTCCTTGAGCGCGGGCAGGTTTTGTTCCACCACATTATCGACGGTAAAGATCATCGAACTGGCTTTTAAGGCGGGCAGTGGCATGGCTGCGTCCTGCGTTAATGCGTTGGCGCTTAATGTGTTAGGGCTTAATAAATCAGCGTTTGGCGTATGAGGTGTTAATGGGTTCATGATTAGGCAACATCCCTTGGTTGGATTTCTGCTTGTTTGGGGCTGTGTGTGGCCGTTTGTGGAATAGGTTTTGGGGCGTTAACAGGTGCAGCGGGCGGCGTTTGCGCCAGCACAATACTGCTCAGAATATCGAGGTTTACGCTTTGCTCGTTCCAGCGGCAGAGCTGTAATTCACCGTTTAAGGTTTCGGTGATCAGGCTGCAGTTTTCGACCCAGTCGCCATCATTGGCATAGATTATCTGGCACTTATCCGGCGTGCTGTATTGGTTATCTCGAGCGTGAACCGATAACTCTGGCTGGTGGATATGGCCGCAGATGACGCCATCCACATCATAGTGCTGCGCATAATTCACTACGGCCTGGCGAAAACGGGCGATAGCCGTCTGCGCCTTGCCCACGCGGGATTTGATATAGCTGGCGAGTGACCAATACGGGTAGCCTAAACGCTCTCGCAGACGATGGAGATTGCGGTTGAGAAATAGCAACAAGTCGTAGAGATGATCGCCCAAGATGGCGTAGAAGCGGCCAACGCAAACATCGGCATCGAACTGATCGCCATGCAGCATTAATAGTTTGTGGCCGCCAATCCCTTGATGAATATGTTGGCGAGCTATCTTGATATTCAACAGCGTAAGCTCGGCATAGGGCTTGATTAGCTCATCGTGGTTACCCGGCAGATACATCACCTGAGTGCCGTTTTGTGCCAGTTCAATCAGCTTTTGCAATACCTTATTGTGGCTCTCGGGCCAGTGCAGGCGGCGTTTGAGCGCCCATAAATCCACAATATCACCGACCAGATACAAGTGCTGACAACGCACGCTATTTAATAGGCTTAACAGATAGTCGGCTTTGCAATCCTTACAGCCGAGATGGATATCCGATAGCCAGAGGGCGTTGACTGTGATGGTTTGGTTATTTGCGGCGTTGCTGGCGTTGGCAATATGTGGGGTTGAGAAGGAAGTGTCGTAAACACTGGATGGAGCATTGTCGGAAGAGTTGGAAGGAGTGTTACGGGAAGAGTTGCGGGGAGTCTTGAGTGCGTCGATAAGCGTGCGATCAAGTCCCCTGTAATTAGCTCCAGTCATCTCATATTCACCCTATGCGGCTGTTGACTGCCTTAGAGATTAGTGACGGGCTTTGACTGAATGATGAAGCTTAAGTGACATGCAGATGACAGCAAGGGCGATTGGGCTGGAGTTAACCCAACAAGATTCCGTTCTGGGTGCATTGACTGTCGATAGATTGAGTTAACTCATTTTGCCCCATTCCTTGTTTCGGCTCGTTAGCTCAACCGAAAATTCCCACACATGCAGCCATAAATATTCTTATCTATTTGCCTATGTTTGGCCTTACCAGAAATCGACTAACAATGTATGGGTATACAGTCGTATTTAAATTTAGGTATTTTGGTATGATTTTAAGACAAAATCAGTGCGCACTAATTCCATTTGCAATAAATAAAACGCTATAAAATCAATTGACTATAGAGGCTGAGTTTTAGTTAATAGGTTTGGAAAACGCGCATGCGCGTTTTTCCAGATGGTGTATTAAACAAAAAGCTGATAAGTTCTTTGCATACAGATAGTTAACCGTGCGCGTTTTCACTGGTCCAACGAGGTAAACGCGCATGCGCATGAATAAAATGTTATGTGCCATGGAGCCATCAATGACAGATGAAGAAGTAAAGGAATACGGAGCAATCTTAATAGACACATCAATTTTTGATGGCAATGGTCTCCGTCTTGAAAAAGGGCTACTTGGTAAGCTGTCTCAGTTCAAACAAAGCCCAATCGTATTCCTCTTTCCAGATGTGATTAAAAACGAGGTCTTAAGACATCTGGAAAGCAAAATCAAAATTTCAAGAGCTGCGTTAGAAAAAGCGCTAAATGATGCTGGAGACCACCTTTTTTTTGAAGGCAGCGAGTTAAACGATGCCAAACAGACATTAGTAGGCAGCAAAGAGATCGAAGGTTTAGCCGATAGTAGGGTAGATAATTTTATAGAGGCAACCGACGCTCTGGTTTTAGATTGCGGGGACTATGTGTCTGTATCTGATCTTCTTGCAGGATACTTTTCTAACAACCCGCCATTTGCGGAAACTGGAAAGAAAAAGAGTGAGTTTCCAGACGCAATTGTTCTAATGGCCGTCGAGACTTGGGCTGATCAAAATAATTTAAATGTTCTAGCTATCGCAAAAGATGGAGATTGGGAAAGTTATTGCACAAAATCTAAACGCATTGACTATATCGAAGATCTCTCGAATGGACTTGCTGCCTTTAATAGAACCAATGGACCTTATGCATTGCTAGTTAACTTGGAAAGAGCGTTGCATGAGAATAATGCGGAACACTTTCTTTCAGAAGTTGGTGCAGGGTTGGAATCCGCATTAAATGGAATAACGCCGGATCAAGAAGCTGATTCACATCTCTATTGGGAGCCAGAGGGGTGTCATGCTTGGTTCAAAGAATTTGAGCTACTTGAGAATGAATTCAGAATAGTTGATAAAGATGATGATTGGATTGTCTTGGAGGCTATGGCCAAAATTACTGTTGAAGCAGAAGGCGAGTTCTCTCTTTCGGTTTATGACTCAATCGACAGAGATCATGTTTATATGGGTGGGATCACTGCTACTGCTACTGAAGAATTTGAATCAGAAATCTTAATTACAATATCTGGCGACTTAAACGGACCAATCGATGAATTGACGGTTGATGATGTTGAAGTAGTGAGTACGATCGGATCAATTAACTTCGGTACTATCGAGCCAGATTACGATGAAGACTATTAGAGTGGCACATAACAAAGCACTGCTACGGAAAATTTACTCGCTAGCGCTCGCAAATTTCCGCAGAGTGCAGCGTTATCGCCATATAAATTTTTATCCGAAATTCACCTGATGCAGCCGACGTCCTAACATGCTTTTGTCCCAAAACATGCTGCGTATTTCTTTTTAAAACTTACAGATTACGCCAACGCTAAATAGGTGAGCCATGGAGGTTTGCGAGACGACCGTCCGCCCCATGGACGGGGCGGTCGAGCATCCACGGATGGACTCGCTGCGTGTCGTCGAGCAAATACCATGGGTCGCCCTTTTATATTGAACGTTCTTTTGTCCCAACTGAGTTATGTGATGATGAGTGGAGTTTGTGCGGCTAACCCACACTCAACGAAGTAATCAAAACTGCTTGTTTGTGTATGAGTTCGTGTTTGAATCAGTATAAAAAAGGGGAGTCAGTTAATCTGGCTCCCCTTGATATTTAAGGTGATGTTGCGCTTAGAACAGCAGGTGAGCCACCCCGGCAATGACTGGCAGAGTCACTAAGGTGCGCAGTACGAACACGACAAATAGCTCAACAAAATTCACTGGGATCTTACTGCCAATCAGCAGCGCGCCCACTTCGCTCATGTAAATCAGCTGGGTTACGGATAAGGCGGCAATCACAAAGCGGGTCATATCCGATTCGATAGAGCTGGCTAAAATCGACGGGATAAACATATCAGCAAAGCCAACAACGATGGTTTTAGAGGCTTCGGTCGCTTCAGGGATATGCAGCAGTTCCAGTAACGGAATGAATGGCATACCTAAGTAATTGAAGATAGGCGTATGCTCGGCGATGATCAGCGCGGTGGTACCAATGGCCATTACCACTGGGATAATGCCAAATACCATATCGATAACGTTTTTAATCCCTTCATTTAAAACGGCTTTGACACCACCAGCACTGGCGGCTTTCTCGAGTGCTTTATCAAAGCCCCATGAGAGTGCGCCGTGTCCTGCGGGGATCATCTCATCGTCGGGTTGACGTGGCGTATCGTCGATATAGTTATCTTTTTTCCACGAGAGTGGTGGCAGCTTAGGCACAATCACGGCCGCCGCAAAACCCGCTAAACATACGGTCAGGTAGAAGGGGACAAACATTTGCTCCAACTTCACCTGTGAGATCACCACTAAGCTGAAGGTAATTGACACCGCCGAGAAGGTAGTACCGATAACCGCGGCTTCCCTTTGGGTGTAAAAACGCGCTTCGTATTGCTTGCTGGTCAGCAAAATCCCAACGCTACCATCACCTAACCAAGAGGCCATACAGTCGATGGCGCTGCGACCTGGCAGGTTAAACACGGGGCGCATTACCTTGGTCAGCAGGGTGCCAAAGAGCTCTAATAGACCGAAGTTTAACAGCAGCGGCAGTAACATACCGGCGAAGATAAACACCGAGAAGAGTACAGGTAACAAATCGTTCAGTACTAAGGCACCAGTGCTTGAAGAGTTAATGGCTTCGGGGCCAATGCCAAAGTAGGTCAGCACAATAAAGACGGCGCCGACGACGCGCGTCGCAAGCCATAGCGGGCTGATGTTGAGTAAACCATTGAGGAAGTGATTGTTCAGCACAAATTTAGGTTTGAGTAACTTAGTCAGCACAGAGGCCAAGGCCATGGCGACAACAATCACAGTCACGATTAAGGTTAATACATCGCTTAACACGCTTTGCAGTGCTTTAGAGATGATTGCGATGGGAATAGTAATCGCATCGTTGTAGCTGATAGGAGTCATAAACAGCAGCAGACCGATCAGCGAAGGGACGATAAAGGTGAGTATCGTCTTAATGTTGCGGTTTTTATGTTCAGTAGCCAATGGTGTACACCTTAAAAGTACGAGTCGCACAAATAAACTTGAACAAATTGCCCCTCAAAGCCGCATGTTAGGCGGATGTTAGGTGCATTTTCATTCAACTCAAAATCGAGAAGGGGGAAGATTACTCGCTTAGCGGCGCTATGTAAAACGATTCGGAAATTTGTTTGAGATAAGCAGCAAAATAGCATAGTTATTTGGGCCATTTCTGAATGCTTATCTTGGTGGATATTTAGCGTAAGCTAGATGTTTTAATAACTAAATCATGCAATTAAATCTTGGTGTTGCAGCGGGTTTATCGAGTTGTTTTATTCTTGATATTGTTAGTGGCCATGGGGGCTTTTGTACAAAATTTTCCCTTAGATTCTTCGAATATTCCGCTTTTGCGGTTTTTTTATCCGTTAATACGATTAGTTCTTCTGCCGCTCTCCATACAATGTGAAGCAGTTAACGCGAATTGTAATAGCGAGGTTATCGCCGACAATAAGCTCAGCGTTTCTGAATGAGTTGTGCATTTTTATGCGGTTTTTACTCGGTATTTGCATATTTTAAATTGAATATTGACTAAGGACGGGCGCTGCGCGCGAGTGACTAAATAAGCGTAAATAGTGGTGAAATAAAATATTTCTCCTAAAGAGGATGAACGCCGCTTTAATTCTTTTCAATTCCATGTAAGTTAGTACTACTTTTGTTTAGCTAAATTATCCATGACTGTTACAAAAATGAATGTCGCGACAAGAGGTTTTTCGCTCGCCACTAAGTTTGGTTTTCTTGGTATTTTTGGATTATTGCTCGGGATAGGCGTGGCCGTGTTAGGCTTCGATCAGACCGAGACTCGAGCCTTCAACTTTTTGAATCATACCTTGAGTGAATTGGGAACCTATGGGCATTCCGCTCTTGCAGTGGTGCTCAATGGCGGCTTGTTTTTTGGCAGTTTAAGCATTGTGTTTTATTGCCTTTCATCCTTGCAAACCGTAAGTGGTTTTTGGGGCTATCCCTTCTACTGCGCGCTGGCGCTGACGTTTTTAGCCTTGGCCTGCGTCGGTTTGTTTCCGGTCAATGTGTATCACCTGCATATTCTCGCCCTGAAATGGTTTTTCTACTTCGGCAGTTCGAGTGCCATCTGCTATCTGCTGTGGGCTGGGCTTAATTCACAAAGGCGACAACCTTGGACGCTATTGTTAGCGCTGGTGGTATTACTGAGTATGATGACCTTTCTCTACGCGCCCTTATTAGAGCTGGGCTTAACTGAGGGGGACAGGCCTTTCTATCAAGAAATGGTGTTGCAACTGCCTAGGCCCGATTTATGGTGGCCAGCATTGTTGGAGTGGATTGCGCTTGGGAGTTTATTAAGTTGGACGGCAGCATTGCTGCTTACCCCACAATCACTCGCTCAGGAGCAAGCTCCCGAGTGAGTGATTTTAGTGATTAACACATAAAGCTATCAGCTTAAGGATTTCAGTCCCGCCTCGCCAAACCAATAACCATTACAGTGCTCATCGCTAAGAGGGTACTGAGCGTCCGTTGCCCCAGTCTTTAACGCCTCGACCAGCGCATCGGCCTTAGTGATACAGGCTAAGCTGCTGGGCGAAACCCGAAACACATCGACGCCCATCTTTAGCATTTCATTGAGTTCACTGCGTAAATCGACACAGCTGGCCGACTGGGTTTGGATGCCGTTTAACCTGAGCAAAGGTTGCGCCTCTTGCGTCTGTGCCAGTAAGCCCTTGCTGTATTGGCGGCAAACGGTTTCGCAGCTGTCCTTCGACAAGTGTTGATGCCTAGCGGTAAAGCAGCGCGCCGAGTGGGCGAGTGGCAAGTAGCCATGGCCAAGCACTTCGACTTCGAATACGGGCTTGCTCTCTATTACTTGGTTTAGCCAAGTCTTAGACAGTTCTACAGGCATCACAAAGCGATGCATACCAAAGCGCTGCAAAATATCTAAACTGGCGCGGTTGTAGTTGTTGATGCTGGCACCGCAGACAAAGGGCAGCTTGTGCTCCTTAGCGAGATACACGGCCGCCATGTCGTTGGCCTCAATGCTAAATTCGCCATTGTCGACCTGACGTTTAAGCTCTGTGTATTCTGAGGGCGCTTCGATAAGGGCGAGCGTCGACAGCACCACCTCTTTACCCGCAGATTTAAGCATTTTGGCCAGTTCGAGATAGTCGCCAAACTTGAGCTCGCGTCGACGGCTACAAACGGCTTCACCCAGATAAACTAACGGGATCTGGTTGTTGGCCACCTGCTGATAAAAGTCGATGACCTGCTGTTTTTCCCAGCAATAGAGCAGTGGGCCGAGGGAAATTTTCATAATCGTTTCTTCTTCGTGGTTATCGCTAGGGTTATTGCCAATCACGCTCGTAGGCGCCTAAGGTGGTAATTTGCCCTTCGGAGACTTTGGCGAGGGCTTGCTCCCAATGGGCCTGTGTCTGGAATTTATCTGGCTGATTAAGATAAGTATCAATCGCTTGACGCCACACCTTGGTCACTTGCTCCACATAGGCTGGGCTGCGCTGCCGCCCTTCAATCTTAAGTGACACTATGCCCGCCTTGGCAAGCTCAGGCAGCAAGCTAAGGGTATTTAAACTGGTGGGGGACTCGAGCAGATATTGCGGTTTATCATCGTCTTGGGTGAGATAACGGCCTTTACAGACCACTGGGTAACCCATTTGTTCATCGAGCCCTGACTTATCAATTAACACCTCGTTGAGGCGAGTCAGCCTGTCTTGGCCCTGTTCCTGCCAGCGCACGTGTTTCGCCGGGGAGCAAGAGCCGCCAGTGTTTGGCGATTGGCCGGTAACATAGGAGGATAAGTGGCAGCGGCCTTCGGCCATGATGCACAGACTACCAAAGGCAAAGACCTCTAAATCGACTGGGCTGACCTTAGCTAAATCGCGCACTTGTTTCATAGACAGCACTCTGGGTAACACCACCCGCGCGATATTAAAAGCTTCTTTATAAAAGCTCAGTGCGCCCAAGTTGGTGGCGCTCGCCTGTACCGATAAATGCAGCGGAATATGCGGATATTGCCTGTGGGCATAGTCGAGCAGTGACAGATCGGCGACGATTAAGGCATCGACGCCAATGCTGGCCGCCAAGTCGATGGCTTGATACCAGCGGTGTTCCTCATTCGGCTTAGGAAAGGTATTCAAGGTGAGGAAGATTTTCTTGCCCCGCTGATGGGTCAGTTCGGCGGCTTCCTGTAATTTTGCGGGGGTGAAGTTCAAGCCCGCGAATGAACGTGCATTGGTATCATCCTTTAACCCAAGGTAGACAGCATCGGCTCCGGCCTGCAGCGCCGACTTTAGCGAGGCCAGGTTTCCTGCTGGACACAACAACTCCATAATGGTGCTCCCGATAAAATAACAGGGGCAGAGTGTAGGGAAGATTGATTGGCGGTGAATTGATTTAAAACAGGTTTAAGATCATAAAATCTCGGTAAACTGGGAGATATAGTGTTTTTTATCCTTAGGTAACTGATTATGTCCGCTGTTTTTTCAGCAAACCTCGCAAAACAACTGCTTGAACTCACCCCAAAGCTGATCCGCTTGCCACTCTCCAAAGTGCCCTTTAGCCTCAAGGCTAAGGTGCTTAGCCAACTCCTAACGCAGCTGCTAGCGCCGCAGGCCGAAGATGGCGAGTTAGCATTCTTGGTGGGTAAGTGGGTTGCGATTCGGGTTGAAGATTTAAATCTGTATTTTGAAGTGAGTTTCGATGGCCGCTGGCAGGTGCGTGAGCTGACCGATGCCCAGGTCAGCTTTAGTGCCAATTCCGCCGAGCTATTATTGGTCGCAGCGGCAAAAGAAGACCCTGATACCCTGTTTTTCCAACGCAAACTGAGCATCGAAGGCGATACCGAGTTAGGGCTTGAGGTGAAAAACCTTCTGCTGAGTATCGAGTTTGCCAGCCTGCCGACACCCATTCGCTTAAGCGTTGAAAAGCTGGCCGATGCCATTGTGCGTTTGCAGCTTGAGGCAAAACCGACGGTGATTTTGGCTAAATCCCCAAGCTTGAGTTAATGCTATCTTGGCTGTAACCAACCGATAAATAAAAGCCCCGCTGACATTGCGGGGCTTTTTGCTTAGCTAGGACGCGACGCTCACTCAAATTTTTTGCGTGAGTATAGCGAATTTGACCAACAGCTCATCGTGGGACTCGACGCGGTTAGGGTCGGGGTCAATACAATCAATCGGACAGACGGAAACGCAGGTCGGCTTATCGTAATGGCCTACGCATTCGGTGCAGCGGTCTGGGTCGATTTCATAGATTTCTTCCCCCATGGTGATGGCCTGATTCGGACATTCAGGTTCACACATGTCGCAATTGATGCAGCTGTCGTCGATCAGTAATGCCATGCCTTAGCCTGCTTCGTGTGGGTTGCGGGTATCCTGGCCTTGGGGCAGGTTACGCAGTAAAATGCCGTGGTTCAGATCAACCTCTTTCGGCACGGGCAAGTAAACGGTATGGCCCGAACCTAATCCCGCTTCAACCGATTCGGCTTTGCGGTTCTCGAGTTGCTCGATGGTGAGGCTGATATTGCCCTGTGGCGTCATTAATTCAACGCTATCGCCAACAGAGAATTTGTTCTTCACTTCGATTTCGGCAAGGCCAGCCAGATTGCGTTTACCGGTTAATTCACCCACAAATTGTTGGGTATCGCTGACCGAGTAGCCATAGTCGTAGTTTTGATATTCATCATGTACGTGGCGACGTAAGAAACCTTCGGTGTAGCCGCGGTGCGCTAAGCCTTCGAGTTGGTTCATCAAGCTGCGGTCGAAGCTCTTACCTGAGGCTGCATCATCGATGGCTTGACGGTATAGCTGGGCAGTACGGGCCACATAGTAGAACGACTTAGTACGGCCTTCGATCTTCAGCGAATCGATGCCCATTTTCGCCAAACGCTCAACGTGTTGGATTGCACGTAAATCCTTAGAGTTCATGATATAAGTGCCATGCTCATCTTCAAACGCTGGCATATATTCGCCGGGGCGATTAGCTTCTTGTAGCAGGAAGATTTGGTCGGTCGCAGGACCCGTGCCTAAGGTTGGCGTCTCGATTTGCACTGCATTTGGGGTGGCAATGATATCGCCCGAGTCAGTTTGCTGCGCTTCGTGCACATCGTATTTCCAGCGGCAGGCGTTAGTGCAAGTACCTTGGTTTGGATCGCGCTTATTGATATAACCCGACAGCAAACAACGGCCCGAGTAGGCCATACACAGGGCGCCGTGAACAAATACTTCTAACTCGATATCGGGGCAACGCTGACGGATTTCTTCGATTTCATCCAAGGATAATTCACGGGATAAAATCACTCGTTTAATGCCTTGGGTCTGCCAGAATTTGACCGAGGCCCAGTTAATGGCGTTGGCTTGCACCGATAAATGTACCACTTGCTCAGGGAAGGCTTCACGCACCATCATGATAAGGCCTGGGTCTGACATGATGAGCGCATCGGGCTTCATCGCCACGACCGGTTCCATATCTTTGATATAGGTTTTGAGTTTGGCGTTGTGGGGAGCAATGTTACTCACCACATAAAGTTTTTTACCCAGCGCATGGGCTTCTTCGATACCCGTTGCGAGGTTTTCCATTTTAAAGTCGTTATTACGAACCCTTAGGCTGTATCTCGGCTGGCCGGCATACACGGCATCTGCACCATAGGCAAAAGCGTAACGCATGTTTTTCAGCGTCCCAGCGGGAGATAACAACTCAGGTTTAAACATAATGACTCTCGAATTGGTTGGTAGATAGAGGCGCAGTGCGCGGGGGCGGCATTTTACACAATCAAAGTAGGGTTATGCAAATCACCTCGTCTAAGATTAGGTATAGTTCGCATTTTACGAATATACCTAGAAGCCTTATGATGGCGCAGGTTCTTACCTCGGGGGGTATGGTTTGTTTATGCTATCTAGCCGGATTTATTTTGATGGTTTTTAGTCGACAATGGCTTAAGCGTTAAAGCAATAAGTTGGCGCGTTTAAGATGAAATTGATAACAGTGTCATACAAATAATTAACGTCTGTTGCTTTTTTCTGCCCATCAAATGATAGCCAACTGATATACTCCAACTATTGAAGATTTATGTTTGCAGATTGATGGGAGCGAAGATGTCTACTGAACATCTACTGTTAGTCGGATTACTCAAAAAATTAAAAGATGATGCCTTAGTGTTGCCAACCCTGCCTGAAGTGGCCATGCGAGTGCAGGAAGTGGTGAGTCGCTCCGATGCGAGCCTAAAGCAAGTGGGTGAAGTGATAGGTCAAGACGCCGCAATCTCGGCGCGTATCATTAAAGTGGCCAACAGTGCCTTATATAGCCGTGGTATTCCCGCCGAGAGTATTAGTAGTGCTGTGTCTCGAATTGGCCTCATCCAAATCAAGAGTATTGCGACCTCTGTTGCCATGGAGCAGCTATTTATTTCCACCAATGAAATGGTGTGGGAAGTGATGGATGAAGTGTGGCGCACTTCTATCGATGTGACAGCCGCGGCCTGCGCTATGCTGCAGATGTACAATAAGCGTCGTCCCGGTCAGCTCAATTTAGATACGCTAACATTGGCAGGATTAGTCCATAATATCGGTGCGTTACCAGTTTTGACCGAGGCCGAAGCCCATCCTGAGTTATTCACCAGTATTGATCAATTGCGCTCCTTAGTTCGTAAAATGCAAGGCCCATTAGGGCGCGCGGTATTGAAGAGTTGGGATTTTGCGCCAGAGGTGATGGAAGTCGTTGAGCGTTGGGCGGATTTACCTTATCTGCCAGACCATGTGACCTACTTAGACTTTATCCGTGCCGCTGCTTTCTACACTGGTGAGCTCCGTGCCGGTGCCGATTTCGAGCAACGGATGGACGTCTTTGTTGGTCGTGGCTTACCCGTCTCGGCAAATGATTTAGCTAGTGATGAATTTATGGATAAATTCCATTCAATCAAAGAAAGTTACCAGTAGTCGTCAGGCCTAGAGGGAAGCCATTCTTGCCCTGACTTAGGAAAGAATGGTGGTTAAGCTTACGTGGTAAGATTGAGGCCTGAATATGATTATTTTGGGGTTTATCGGTTTAGCACTGGTTATCGTCTTGATAGCCGTGCTGTATATTTTACTGGCAAGATACCAAGCGCTGCGGTTACAGCAGCGATTTTTGGCGCAATTATGCCCGCAGCTTGATCAACAAAAGATTGAACGCCGTCCCCTTAATATTCCCATTGTGCCGCAGGAGTTTGCGCCGCTTTACCATTCCTTAAACGAGATGCTCGCGGCGCTGCCCGCTGGCATGGGCAAGGACAAACTCACAGGGCTAAATAATCGTGTCGGGCTTAAACGTTCACTCGCCGCATTAATGCCCATCACCCAAGGCACTTTAGTGCTTATCGATATTTATCGCTTTCGCTATGTGAATGATCTCTTTGGCTTTGTGTTTGGCGATATTCTGCTTAAACAATTTGCCGACCGCCTAACTAGCTTAAGCCTTAAACCTAAGTTGATAGCGCGCCTAAACGGTGATGAGTTTTTCCTCTATTACGAGCAAAGTCTGTCAGAAGAGCAATTGCTGCATTTACGCGGCCGACTACAAGTACCCTTTAAGATTAAAGATACCCCTGTCAGTGTGCGGATGCAGATTGGTTGCCTGCAACTTGCTAAGCACCATGCCGATGTTAGCAATATGCTCAGAAGGCTAGATCTTGCCCTTAAAAAAGCCCGTGCGACTCGCAGTGCCATCGCCTGTTATAGCGAGAATGATGATATCCGCCAATTGAGGGAGCTTAAGATTATCGACAGTCTCCCAAGTGGCTTACAGCGGAATCATCTGTATATGGTGTATCAGCCTAAGCAGGATATTCACACGGGCGCTTGTACTCAGGTAGAGGCTTTGATCCGTTGGGAGCATGAAGAATTAGGCTTTATTTCACCGGGTGAGTTTATCCCGCTGGCAGAATATGCGGGGATGATCGATTTAGTCAGCCATTGGGCGCTAGAGCAAGTGTTGCAGCAGCAAGTTAAATGGCGCACGGCCGGGGTGTCTGTGTGTGTGGCGCTTAATCTTTCGACTCGAGATCTCGACAGTGAAACCTTGCCTCAGGATATTGCCGCTCGCCTTGAGCATTATAAGTTACCCCCAGAATGCTTAATGATTGAGATCACCGAGAGCACTCTGATGGCCGATTTAAATAAGGCCGTGGATACCCTAGAGAAAATCCGCCGTTTAGGGATTAAATTGGCAATCGATGATTTTGGTACTGGCCATTCATCACTGGCGTATTTAAAGCATTTACCCGCCAATGAAGTCAAAATCGATAAAGCCTTTCTTCGGGATCTTGAGCCGAATAAACCTTCGGAATATATCCTTGAGGCCAGTATTAATATCGCCAAAAAGCTCGGCTATGAGGTGACGGTCGAAGGCGTAGAAACTGTCGAAGTCCATGATATGTTGGTGAATATGGGCGTCGATCGTATTCAAGGGATGGTTTATGCCAAACCTATGCGGGCGGCAGAGCTTGAAATGAACTGGAATCATCTGCGGCCAACGCCAGAGATGCTCTGCGTTAATGGCTCACATCCCTAGACTTATCTTTACATCCTGAGGCTTGGCTTCACATCCCTAGGCTTAATTGGGCAATTAGGTCCGCAGGCATGGGCGCGAGTTGCCGCGCCTGATTCATACACACCATTTCAATGGTGGCGGTGACCGCAGGTTTTTTGCCGTTGGGGCGCCAAATTTCCTGATGCCAGACGGTGCGATATTTACTCTCAAAGTAGAACTTAGTGCGGATATCGATGATATCGGCAAACTCCACTCCTTCATGGCACAACATGTCGCTGCGATACACCGCAAAACCCAATTGCTGTTGTTGCCAGAGGTCGCGTAAGCGCTCGGCGCCAATCACATGCTCACGGGCGCGCTCGAAGTATTTCAAAAAGTTCGGGTGATACACCACGCCAGAAAAATCCGTATCTTCATAATAAATTTGCACAGGGAAAGAATAACTTGGGCTAAATTGCGGCATGGCGTTTTCGAGATGGAGTATTTGGGTTGAGCGCAGTCTAGCGGTTTATCGGGCTAAACAAAACCCAAGATGTGGGTAAATACGATGGTTAGGGTTGAGATGTTCAAGGTGATATAAGTAAAAAGCCATATCCGCCGAAACGGATATGGCTTTTTTGTAGGGTAATCGGTGGCTTAAGCGAGTATCGCTTAGCGAATGATCATCTGATCGCGTTCAGGTCCTACTGACACCATGCTCACACGTACGCCCATCAGGGCTTCGATGCGCTCAACATAATGTTGTGCTGCCTTTGGCAGGCTTTCGAAGGTGCGACAGCCAGTGATGTCTTCGCTCCAGCTTTCCATTTGCTCATACACTGGGCTTAATGCCGCCGTCTGTGGCCAAATTGGGTTTTCAGTGTGCTCGCCTTCGTAGGCTACACAAATCTTAAGATCTTTCATGCCAGTCAGGCAGTCAATCTTAGTCAGGGCGATTTCAGTCGCTGCTTGCAGTTCAACACCGTTACGCGTTGCAACCGCATCGAAGTAACCCATATCACGTGGACGACCCGTAGTTGCACCAAACTCGTTGGCGTTTTTACGGAAATCATCCTGCTCTTCCATTGCAGTCACTAAGGTGCCAGTACCGACAGATGAGCTGAAGGCTTTCGCTACCGCAATCACACGCTCTGGGCGCAGTGCTGGTAAACCACTACCCAGACCTGCGAAAGCCGCCGTCACGTTAGAAGAGGTAGTGTAGGGATACTCACCGTAAATCAAGTCACGACCCGCGCCTAATTGCGCTTCAAATAACAAGTTAGCATCTTGTTTTTGTAAGGCTTTTAATGGCTCTGTCACGTTGCAAATAAATGGACGCCATGGGGCGGTCACATCCAACAACCATTGGGTCATTTCGGCGGCCGTTTGGCTAAAGTCACAGCTTGGGTACAGTGCTTTTAACTGGGGCAGTTTCCAGTCGAGCATAAATTGTATGCGTTCTTGCAGCACTTCGGGTTGGTTTAACCAGCCAACCAGAATACCTTTCTTCATTACGCGGTCGCCATAGGCTGGGGCAATCCCTTGACGGGTTGAACCATAGGCCAGATCGCCTAAACGTTGTTCTTCTAAGGTATCTTCGAGTGCATGGATAGGTAAGCACAGGGTCGCACGGTCAGAAATGCACAGTTTAACTTCAATGCCTGCCGCTTCGACTTCGTCGATTTCAACACTGAGTTTTTCTGGGCTGATCACCATGCCAGGGCCAAGTACTGCAACGCAGTTTGGATTGAAAATACCGCTAGGTAATTGGTGTAATTTAAAGGTGCCAAAGTCGTTAACGACCGTATGGCCTGCGTTGTTACCGCCTTGGAAGCGGACACTCGCTGCAGCATCTGCGGCTAAATAATCTACGATTCGGCCTTTGCCTTCATCACCCCAATTTGCACCAACAACTACGATAGACGGCATAACATCATCTCCACAGGAATTAAGCGATTATGCTAGACCTGCTTAATGAATAAGAGAAATTAATTATAGTTATCGTCGTGATAAGAAAATCATATATCATAGGGCGAGCTGAATGGATGGAGATGAATGCGATGCTCGAACTTCATTGGTTAAAGACCTTCGTGACCTTAGCCGAGTGTAAGCACTTCGGAAAGGCGGCAGCGGCGCTGCATATGACGCAGCCTAATGTCAGCTTGCACATCAAACAACTGGAGCAGAATACTCGAGTTAAGTTGATTGAGCGCAATCCGTTTAGGCTAACTCAGGCGGGGTTTCGTTTGCTCGAGAGCAGCCAGAAGACCTTGATGGAACTGCAAGTGTGTCAGGCGGATCTCAATGCCATCAACGATCTCAGTCAAGGTACCTTGACCATAGCGGCCAGCGATATCATTTCGCGTTTGCTGCTTATTCAGCCATTTCAGTTATTTAAAGCGGAATTCCCCGGGATTGATTTTTCCCTGCTCAATACCACGTCTTCCCAAGCCTCAGAATTGGTGACTAATGCCGAGGCGGATTTAGGCTTTGTGATCGCGCAAAAGGAGAGTCAACCGCTGCATTTTACCGAGTTACAGCAAATCAAATGGTGTGCCCTTGGGGATAATTTGCAGCTGTGGCAGCAAAGCCAAGCCAGCCATGATATGCCCCATGCGGAGCGGCCGACTTTGATTCTGCTCGGGCATGATACTCGTACCCGCGAGTTGCTCGATCCCGCATTACCGACCTTAAATTTACCCCGTTATCGGATCATGGAAGTCGGCAGTGTGGATGCGCAAATCGATTGGGCCGAGGCGGGCTTTGGGGTGGCGATTGTGCCTGAGTTCTCGATTTACACTAAGACGCATTTAAAGAGTAAAGTCACGCCATTACCACAGTTCCCGAGCACCAGTTTGGGTTACATAGTGCGGCAGAATCAGATCCTCTCGAAAGCGATTAAGCAGCTGCTACATTGGGTGAATCAAGAGATTATCCGTACTCAAGGCAGCTAATGGCGGTTTGAAAGGTTACTTAGTGCTAAGCAATTGTTGATACTGTCCATTGGCTTTTAACTGGGTTAAGCCCAGATCTAGCTCTTTAGCGAGTTGTGCGGCTTTGGGGTTTTCCTTCGAAAAGGCCAGATAAATCTCGCTGCTGTGGTTGTTAAAGGCGGGGATCACATCGTCACTGACGCCCATTTTTTGCAGGTTTTCCTGTGCGACTAAATCGAACATGACCGCCGCATCGACTCGGCCAATCATCAACAGATTAATCAGTTGCTGTTGGTTAGCGACCGTGATGACATTCAGTTGGCGCTGTTTCACCAGTTCGGGAAACTCATCGCCATACTCATAACTTTTTATGACCCCGACTATGCTGCCTTTGGGAATTTCCCATTTATTGGCGGCGATGAGCGGGCGTTGTTTGCGTTGATAAAAAGAGGCTTTCGCCACAAATAGCGGCGTGTTACCAAACACAAACCGTTGCTCGGTACTCGCCTCGCGGGTCACGTTAAAGACTCCATCGACGGCACCTTTTTCGGCCATCATAAGGGCGCGGCTATAGGGCACGACTAGGCTGTTGACTTCCACTTGAGATTGTTTGAATGCCGCCGCGATAAGACGATGGGAGATCCCTTGGCCAAACTGATTGGCAAATGGTGGCCAGCTGTCTTCGGCGGCTAAGGTGATGCTATGGCCTGCGGCTTGTGGGCTACTTTGGCTGTCTTGAGCAAAGGAGGAGTGGGTTGTGGCAGAGAATAAAAATAAGCAAGCCGCAGTCAACAACGTCAGCGGGTTATTTATTACTCGCTGAAATTCATTCCTTGTTGGGCTGCAAACACGCATCTTATTTCCGTATCATCCTATTCCTAATCGGAAATTTATATCATAAGTGCCTATAACGAACCTAATGATTTTGCGATTTGTGATGTGGCCGAGATTGTTTATGACAAAACGAGTTAGGCCATAAAACTGTGATCTTAAGTTGTGACTTTTGGTTTTTTAATTATTAGAATAATCTGATTGAAAAAAAACTAATGGAGTAAGTCATGGCGGATAAAGTCGTTGAGATCACCACACATATGGGAAGCGGTTGGAAGGTTACGGCGCAGGTACGTGAGCATTTGCTGGTCATCGACCAACCCAGTGCCAGTAATGAGGGAGCTAACCCTTTAGAAACGTTCTTATTTTCGCTTGGTGGCTGTATTTCGGCGATTGCCAAGATGGTTGCGCGTGAACGTAATATCACCATTCGCCAGTTTGATGTACATGTGAGGGCTGTGATGAATTCGGCGGGATTATTAGGTCAGCCCTCGGACGATCCTGTAGGCTTTAAGGAAATTGCCATCAACGCCAGCATAGACGCCGGCTTAACCGACGCAGAAAAGAACGAGTTTTTAGATACAGTGTGTAACCGTTGCCCCGTCCACGACAATCTGCTGCGTCCAAGTTTAGTCACCCACCAAGTTCAGCATTAATCACAATATTCATCTCGATTCTCATCTGGATTTTAGGGCGGCTTAAAAGCATAAACCCCAGTTTTTGCTGGGGTTTATGTTAATGGTCATATGCTAATTGCCTATCAGGCGTTATTTTTCGGGAAGTTGGCCAGCACTAGCTCGGCGACTTTACGAAGCTCTCCCGGACAAATGCCATTAGTGGCTTGCACAGCCATGCCTTGCAGCACTGTGCCTATGTATCGGGACAGCAGCAGTGGATCGGCATCTGCGGGAAGATCGCCTTCATCCTTTGCCCTTTGTAGACGTTCGCATAAAGCCTGCTCACCATCACGACGGCGGGTAATCAGAGTATCTTTAATCGCTTGTCCGGCTTCGCTACAGGCGAGGGCGCCTTGTACTATCAAGCAACCTTGGGGGTGACTCTCATCCACTAAGGAGGATGCAGCACCATAGAGCATGGCCTCAACCACTTGATAGGCGGTTTCTTTTTCAAGCGAAGGATAGAAAAACGCACAGGGGCGCTGCTCGTATAACTCGATCGCTTTTAGAAACAGCTGCTCTTTATTACCAAAGGCGGCATAAAGGCTGGGTTTGTTGATGCCCATTGCCTGAGTTAGATCGGTTAACGATGTACCTTCAAAACCTTTTTGCCAGAAGACTTCCAAGGCTTTGGCCAATGCATCGTCGGCGTCGAAGGCTCGTGGGCGACCTACGCAGGGCGTCTGGGTGACGGTTGACATCATTAGGCTCCTCAATTCTCAATTGCCCCTAGGATAGACATGGGTTTAGTTCATGTCCAGCCACTCTTGCCTGCTGTCTGCGGGTTAGGTGAGTAACTCACCAAAATATATCGTCCATTCAAGCCCACATAGCACGTTCGCCGTGGCTAATTACCTCAAAGGCTTAACTACATGTTTATCATGCTGTCACAAAAAATTAAATACTCATCGGTACAAAAATCTGTTGACAGGGTCATTTTACACTATATATTACCGTCCAGTACATAATATTTTTTACCAGTCGGTATTTATTGGTTTTGATCGAGTGCCCATCACTGATTCTGTCTTAAACGAGATAAATGCCTGCCACATGAGGATTGTAAGATGAAAAGTAACCAACCTTTACGGATATTGATGTTGACTGCCGTGGCGGCTTTTGTCCTTTCTGCCTGTGGTGAACCCGAAGCCCAGCAGGGGCAAGCACCGGGTGCACCTAAGGTCGATGTTGCGCAGGTATTGCATGAGCGCGTTACCGAGTGGGATGAATTTACTGGTCGTTTGCAGGCGCCAGAGAGTGTGACCTTGGTGCCACGCGTGTCTGGCTATATCGCGTCGGTAAACTTTAAAGAAGGCGCCTTAGTGAAAAAAGGCGATGTGCTATTCCATATCGATGCGAGTGTGTTCGAAGCGGAAGTGGCCCGGTTAAGAGCAGATCTTGCTAGCGCGCTTTCTGCTGAGCAACTGGCCACTAACGACTTAGAACGTGCCCGCAAACTCTTTGCCCAAAAGGCGGTATCGGCAGAATTACTCGATACCCGCGAGTCTAACAAACGCCAAACCACGGCGGCCGTAGCCTCTGTGAAAGCGGCGTTGCTGCGCGCCGAGCTGGACTTAGATTACACCCAAGTGCGCGCGCCGATTGATGGTCGTGCCTCCTACGCCAATGTCACTGCGGGTAACTATGTGTCTGCGGGACAGAGTGTATTAACTAGCTTAGTGTCGACCGCCAGCATGTATGCCTACTTCGATGTGGATGAGCAAACCTATCTGAAATACGTCAAGTTAACCGCCGAGAAAAAGCGTAAAGACCCTCGTGCTGGCGACAATCCCGTGTATATGGCGCTGGCTAACGAGCGCGAATACCAACACATAGGCCTAGTGGATTTTGTCGATAATTCGATGGACAGACAGACGGGCACTATTCGAGTACGTGCCACTTTTAGCAATGAAGACAACAGTTTGCTCCCAGGTCTATTCGCCAGATTACGCACCGCTGGTAGCGGCGCCTACGACGGCATCTTAATCGACGATAAAGCAGTGGGCACGGATCTGAACAATAAGTTCGTCTTAGTGGTGGCAAACGATGGCACTGTGGAGTATCGCGGCGTCACCCTAGGTGAAAAAGTTCAAGGTTTACGCATTGTTAAGCAAGGTTTAGCGGCAAACGACAAAATCGTCGTCAATGGTATGCAAAGGGTTCGTCCTAAGATGCAAATTGAGCCACATATAGTCGATATGGCCGATAGCGAGCAGCTAGATGCGCTTCGTCAAGCTCAATTACTGCTTGATAAACATCAAGAAAATATCACCACCCCAGACGTTGAAGTAGCGAGCCGCGGTTAAGGAATCCAACAGAATGTTGTCGCAGTTTTTTATTAAAAGACCGATATTTGCAGCCGTACTCTCGCTGCTATTTTTTATCACAGGGGCGATTGCCGTCTGGCAATTACCTATTACCGAATACCCTGAAGTGGTGCCACCGACAGTCGTGGTGACCGCC
This sequence comes from Shewanella sp. 10B, assembly GCF_023475885.1. Taxonomy (NCBI): domain Bacteria; kingdom Pseudomonadati; phylum Pseudomonadota; class Gammaproteobacteria; order Alteromonadales; family Shewanellaceae; genus Shewanella; species Shewanella sp. 10B. Next base: position 211,339 of record NZ_JAMDJO010000002.1, on the reverse strand, counting down.
AACTACCCTGGCGCGAACCCTAAAGTCATTGCCGAAACGGTTGCCTCGCCCTTAGAGCAGGAAATCAACGGCGTCGAAGACATGCTGTATATGTCATCGCAGGCGACATCCGATGGACGCATGACCTTGACCATCACCTTTGCCATTGGCACCGATGTGGACAGGGCGCAAACTCAAGTGCAGAGCCGGGTTGACCGTGCTATGCCACGTTTGCCGCAGGAGGTGCAACGCCTCGGGATTGTGACCGAAAAGTCCTCACCCGATTTAACCATGGTGGTGCATTTACTGTCGCCGGATAACCGTTATGACATGCTGTATTTGTCTAACTACGCGGCGCTCAACGTAAAAGATGAGTTAGCGCGTATCAAAGGCGTGGGCGCGGTGCGTTTATTCGGTGCGGGCGAATATAGTCTGCGGATCTGGCTTGACCCCAATAAAGTCTCGGCGCTTGGCATGTCACCAGCTGAAATTATCGCCGCGGTACGTGAGCAAAATCAGCAAGCGGCAGCGGGCAGTTTAGGGGCGCAGCCTAGTGGTAATGCCGACTTTCAACTCTTGATCAACGTTAAGGGTCGTCTGACTGAACTGTCAGAATTCGAAGACATTATCATCAAGGTTGGTCAAAACGGTGAGGTGATCCGTCTTAAGGATGTGGCACGTGTCGAACTCGGTGCAACGAGCTATGCGCTGCGTTCATTGCTGGATAACAAGGACGCGGTAGCTATTCCAGTGTTCCAAGCATCAGGCTCGAATGCGATTCAAATCTCCGATGATGTGCGCGCCGAAATGGCAAGACTGGCGAAGTCTTTCCCAGAAGGGCTGCAATACGAGATTGTCTACGACCCGACTGTGTTTGTGCGTGGCTCTATCCATGCGGTGGTGAAAACCCTGCTCGAAGCCGTGCTCTTAGTGGTGCTCGTGGTGGTGCTGTTCCTGCAGACTTGGCGCGCCTCGATCATTCCGCTGGTGGCCGTGCCGGTGTCTTTGGTGGGCACCTTCGCCTTTATGCACTTGATGGGCTTCTCGCTCAATGCGCTGTCACTGTTTGGTCTGGTGCTGGCCATCGGGATTGTGGTGGACGATGCCATCGTAGTGGTAGAAAACGTGGAGCGAAATATCGCTTCGGGTTTAAGCCCCATTGCTGCAACACAAAAAGCCATGAAGGAAGTGACTGGGCCGATTGTGGCAACCACCTTAGTGTTGGCCGCGGTGTTTATTCCGACCGCCTTTATGAGCGGATTAACGGGGCAGTTTTATAAGCAGTTCGCGCTGACTATCACGATTTCGACCTTTATTTCGGCCATTAACTCGCTCACTTTGAGCCCTGCGTTATCGGCACTGTTGCTCAAGGGCCATGATGCGCCTAAAGATGCGCTCACTCGGTTAATGGATAGGCTGTTTGGTGGCTGGTTATTTACGCCATTCAATCGCTTATTCAACCGTGCATCAGAAGGTTATGGCTATTTAGTGCGTAAGGTGATCCGTTTTGGCGGCATAATCGGACTGGTGTATCTGGGTATGGTTGCGCTGACGGGCGTGCAATTTGTAAATACCCCAACGGGCTATGTGCCAGGGCAGGATAAGCAGTATTTAGTGGCATTTGCCCAATTACCGGATGCGGCCTCACTCGAGCGTACCGATGCGGTGATCAAGAAAATGTCCGACATCGCCTTGAATCACCCCGGTGTGGCGCACTCTATTGCCTTCCCCGGTCTGAGTATCAACGGTTTTACCAATAGTCCTAACTCGGGCGTGGTGTTTGTTGCCCTAGATGATTTTGAGTTACGTAAGAGTCCTGAACTGTCGGCGAATGCGATTGCCGGCCAATTAAATCAGCAATTTGCTGGTATTCAGGATGCGTTTATTGCCATCTTCCCGCCGCCACCTGTGCAAGGCCTCGGCACTATTGGAGGGTTCCGTCTGCAAATTCAAGACAGAGCCAACCTTGGTTATGAGGCCTTGTATCAGGTGACCCAACAAGTGATGTACAAGGCGTGGGCCGATCCACAATTAGCGGGGATTTTCTCTAGCTATCAAGTGAACGTGCCACAACTTGAACTGGATATCGATCGGACTAAAGCGAAACAGCAGGCAGTGTCGCTCGATCAAATTTTCCAGACATTACAAACCTATATGGGCTCGACCTATGTCAACGACTTCAATCGTTTCGGTCGAACCTATCAGGTGAATATGCAGGCAGACGAAGCATTCCGTCAAAGCCCGCAGCAAATTAGCCAGCTAAAAGTGCCTAATGTGAATGGTGATATGATCCCACTCGGCTCCTTTATTAATGTGAGTCAGAGCGCGGGGCCCGATCGTGTAATGCACTATAACGGTTTCACCACGGCTGAGATTAACGGTGGCCCAGCACCCGGTGTAAGTTCGGGCCAAGCGCAGGCAGCGATTGAGAAAATCCTCGCCGAGACTTTGCCGATAGGCATGACCTACGAGTGGACAGAGCTGACCTATCAGCAGATCCTCGCCGGTAACACAGGCTTGTTAGTGTTCCCTCTGGTGATCCTGCTGGTGTTTATGGTGCTGGCGGCGCAGTACGAGAGTTTGAGTTTACCATTGGCGATTATTTTAATTATCCCAATGACCTTACTCTCAGCGCTCAGTGGTGTGCTTATCTATGGCGGCGATAATAATATTTTCACCCAGATTGGTCTTATCGTCCTCGTGGGCTTAGCGACCAAGAACGCGATTCTGATTGTCGAATTTGCCAAAGAAAAACAAGACCATGGCATGGAAGTCATGGAGTCGATTCTTGAGGCGGCACGCTTACGCTTACGCCCCATCTTGATGACCTCTATCGCCTTTATCATGGGGGTGGTACCCATGGTGTTTTCAACGGGCGCGGGCGCCGAGATGCGCCAGGCCATGGGGGTTGCGGTATTTGCCGGCATGATAGGGGTGACACTGTTTGGGTTAATCCTGACGCCGCTATTTTACTATGCCCTCGCTAAACGCGGTCGCCGTAAAGCGGAAGCGCTAACGGCACAATAATTAAGCCAGTTCAATCTGTTATCTCCTTAAAAGACCTGCAAATGCAGGTCTTTTTTTATTTTTGCGGGTAAATATCGACGAAGTAACTATAGTTAGATCAGTGCGTTAAATTAGGAAAATGCGATGAATGCTTTTCAGCCCCAGGAAATCAGCATCAAAATTGATGTGCGGCATGCGCTGTTAGCCGTGGCGACGGCATTGGATTTTGTTGGTGTGGATGATTTACACCACGGTCATAGAGTGGCCTATATGGCCTACGAATGCGCTAATGTGCTGGGTTGGTCAGATGAAAAGAAGCAGTTTGCCTATTTTGCTGGGCTTATCCATGACTGCGGCGTGTCTTCCTCAGAGGAACATCTCCGCCTACTCAAATTAATGCAGCCAGAAGATGCCACTTCCCACAGCCGCCGTGGGTATGAGGCATTAATGAAGTGTCCTATCTTAGATGTCTTTGCCCTCACAGTGCTTTATCACCATACCCCTTGGCTAGAGTTGCAAACCACGGCAATCTCAGAGTTTGATCGTGACCTTGCTGCATTGGTGTTTCTGGCCGATCGGACCGATTTTCTGCGGGCACGCTATACCCATGGTTGTCATCAAGAGCTAATCACCCTCCACGAGGGATTAGTGGCGGATAATTTGCTAGCCCACAGTGGCGTGCTGTTTGAGCCGAATATGGTGGCGGCCATGTGCCAATTAGTCAGCAAAGACGGTTTTTGGTACAACATGGAGGCTGCCCATATAGAGCAAATGGCCCTCGAGTTTGAAGCGAATCAACTATACGACAAACAGCTGGATCTCGAAGGCGTTAAGCAGATATCAAGATTTCTGGCGCGGATTGTCGATGCCAAAAGTCCCTTTACTTTTCATCATTCGGACAAGGTCGCACTGCTGGCAAAACTGGTCGCTAAGGATTGTGGCATATCGGATACCGATGCCGAGTTATTGTATGTGGCCGGGCTATTACACGATGTTGGTAAGCTCAAAACCCCTGATTTATTACTCCATAAGGAAGGCAAGCTGACTAGGGAGGAATACTCAATTATGAAGCGCCACACCGTCGATACCGACCACACCTTAAAGAGCTTTTTTCCTAAGTCTGTGATTGGTGAGTGGGCCTCAAACCACCATGAGCGTCTCGATGGTTCGGGCTACCCCTTTAGAAAAGGACCAGAACAATTAGATTTACCTTCGCGGATCCTTGCACTCGTCGATGTGTTTCAAGCCTTAACCCAAAAGCGGCCTTATCGAGGTTCAATGTCCTTAAGTGAGGTGCTGGAGATTATGTTGCCTATGGTTCAACAAGGTAAGTTGGACTCGAACGTTTATGATGTGTTGCTAGCCGATGCCGATAATTTTTACCAACTATCGACACAAGAGTATGAGGCTTAGTGGCTCACTAGCGTAAAAGGTTAGAGCAGCAAATCGGGAGTGATTGGTGTAAACCTTGTGGCAGCATCCATCAAGGATTTGGCCGTGAGGGAGGGCACGCCATAGACCTCTGCCTCGACGGCGTATTTTTGCCTTATCTTATCGAGCAAGAGCGCAAAGTCCCCATCGCCAGACAGCAGTATTACAGTATCCACCTCGGGCGCCATTTCCAGAACATCTATGGTGATGCCCACATCCCAATCACCCTTCGCCGAACCATCACTGCGCTGAATAAAGGGCTTAAGCTTTAGCTCAAAACCTATATGTCTGAGCGCATCTTGAAACTTTAACTGGCCATCGTCCCCGCGATGAATGGCGTAGGCAATGGCGCTGACAATCTCACCCTGCGCGCTTAACTGTTGCCAGAGTTTGCGATAGTTAAACTGGCGCTGATAAGCCTCGCGGCAGGTGTAGTAGATGTTTTGCACGTCGACAAAGAGGGCGATTCTTTTCAAGGGATAAGTTATGGCTATCAGCTGGAAGACTGTTCGCACTATAGCACAGCAAGGCGGCTAATGGCGCGGGCAGACAAAACGGCAATGGGTCTAAAAGGGAGTTGCCGTGTGTCGCTGCACTTAACGGATTTAGTTAGGTTAAAGGATTGATTATCTAAAATATTGCGCTGGTGTGGTGCCGGTATATTGTTTAAAAAAGCTGATAAAGGCGCTGTCACTGGAAAACTGTAAGTTAAATCCTACCTGCGCCACCGAGGCGCCCGCGGCTAACTGCTCAATAGCTGATAGTAAGCGCCATTGCTGCCGCCACGCCTGATAAGCCATGCCCGTTTCGTTGCTAAAGATACGGCTGATGGTGCGTTCGCTGGCGCCGATTTCAATGGCCATATCCTGCAAGCTGGCGGGGATTTTTTGCTGTTGCTGCAATTGCTTAAGCCAGCTCTGTAGCCGTTTGTCCTTGGGCAGGGGTAAGCTTAAATTCTCTGCATCCGCATTGACTAATTCTTCAATCAGCAGGGCAAAGGCATTGTGCTGGCTGTGTCTGGGCTTGTCCCAAGGCCAGAAGGACATAGTGTCGATTAACGCCTTGAGTAACGGATCCACATGGAAAATCGTAACGTTATCCGGCAAAGACGCCACGGTTTCAGGCTCAAAGTAGAGTGAACGATAGGCTACAACATTGCGCATTGTGACTTGGTGTACCACGCCTGCAGGCAGCCAAGCAGCACGGGTTGGTGGCAACACGACTTGAGTGTCGGCTAAGTTAAACCGCATACATCCCGCCGATGAGTAGAGCAGCTGAGCCTTGCGATGCTGATGTACGCCTGAGTCATGCTCGCCCATTTCGGCGGCAATGCCTATCACTAGGTTGTCTAAGGCATCGGGATTAAATTGCTGCTCGGGTTGAATAAAGGCCATGTTGTCTTATTTTTGATGTTTTTTGTCTAAGTGTCGTTAATTGTCACTTGGGGATCCTATCTATACTGCGCCCTCTTTGACAAGTATGGAGCGCCGTTTTGGTTTATCGGTTAACCCTGAAAGCTAAAACGTAGATAAAAATCATGAAAATAAAACCACCACTCTGGCTGTGCGTACTCTTGATGATGTTTCCGCAAATTATGGAAACCATCTATAGCCCGGCGTTGCCTAATATTGCAGAAAACTTTGCGGTGTCTGTTACCAGCGCCTCGCAGACTTTATCTGTGTACTTTATCGCTTTTGCTGTAGGCGTATTTTGCTGGGGTCGTTTAGCCGACATCATTGGTCGCCGCAATGCCATGCTTGCGGGCTTACTCTGTTATGCCATTGGTTCCGCATGCGCGTTGATGATTAGCGACTTTACCCTGTTGTTGTTCGCTCGGGTATTATCGGCCTTTGGTGCAGCAGTGGGTTCTGTCATCACTCAAACCATGATGCGTGACAGTTACAGCGGGGAGGAACTCGCGAAAGTCTTTTCGGTGATGGGCATGTCTCTCGGGATTAGTCCCATTATCGGATTGCTATTGGGGAGCATCCTCAGTGCTTATTGGGGATATCAAGGGGTATTTGTCGCCCTGATGGTTTCTGCCATTGTGTTGTTGTTTTTGTCGGTAAAATCTTTGCCCGAAACCAAGCCTGAACACACTCAAAAAATCGCGATAGTTGAATTAGCTATCAAGATGCTTACCGACATTGGGATAATTAAAAATACTTTGCTGGTGGCCTCATTTAACTTGATGTGGTTTAGCTACTTTTCGCTGGCGCCATTTATGTTTGAGGCGCGAGGATTGTCGACGCTTGCCTTCGGTGCCAGTGGGTTGTTATTAGGCTTTGGCGCATTCCTTGGCAGTTATTTTAATAAACTATTGCTGGGTAGAGGCTATTCCTGTGCGCTATTAGTGCGGTTAGCAAGCCTTATGGCACTATTCGGAGGACTCGGTATTTGGCTGTTCCAATCGACTAATATTGGCTTGAATAATGTTTATTTCTTACTACCCATGCTGTTGATTGTGATTGCTTATGGGATCGCGATTCCTAATATCCTGAGCTCGGCGCTGGCAAACTACCGCGCTTATGCAGGTTCCGCGGGGGCGCTGTTTGGACTGTTTTATTACATTCTGTTGGGGCTAGGTTTAGGCGCTGCGGGCATGGTAAGCCATCTTGGGGGCGTTATTACCTTCGCGGCGCTGCTATGTGTTGGGCTTGGATATGCGGGTTTGGCAGGCAGGACAGTGCTAAGAGGGAAGTCGTCTCGAGCGTAAATAAAAAGCCAAGGGTGATTCCCTTGGCTTTATGGTTTTAACAAACCTTATGCCGTTTCGCTTTACTGTCTCGTGCTAGGCTTTGGCAGTGTGTTCCTGTTGTTTGGCCGCCTCTTGCGCTGCTAATTCTTGAGCCGCTAATTCTTGAGCTTTGATGGCCGCTTCGAGTTTCGCCTCAACATAACCCGGTGAATGGGTTGCGGCCGAGATTAAACGGTACATAGCCGGGATCACGAACAGGGTCACAAAGGTGGCGAAGGCCATGCCGAAGAACACCACAGTACCCACGGCAATCCGACTCTCAGAGCCCGCTCCCGATGAGAAGATCAGCGGCACAGCACCCACTAAGGTAGTGAAGGCTGTCATCAGAATTGGGCGTAAGCGACGAGTCGAGGCGTCGATAATGGCTTTGTCTAGGGCTAAACCTCGGTCACGCAATTGGTTGGCAAACTCGACGATTAAGATACCGTTTTTAGTCACCATACCAATCAACATGATCATCCCAATCTGGCTATAGATGTTAATGCCTTGACTGGTGACCAACAGGCCGAGGAAGCCACCGAATACCCCCATAGGCACGGTAAACATCACCACTAAGGGATTGATAAAACTTTCAAATTGCGCCGCCAGTACCAGATAAGCCACTAGGAGTGCTAAACCGAACACGATTAAGATGCTGCTCTGGTTTTCTTTAAAGTCCTTAGATTCGCCGGTATAACCGATGGAAATATCCTTAGGTAATAACTCAATGGCCTTATTGTCCAAAAACTTCAAGGCTTCGCCCAAAGTGTAGCCTTTACTGATGTTGGCCTTAAGGGTGATGGATTTTTGTTTATTGGTATGGCTAAGTTTTTGTGCCGATGCGACTTCTTCTATATGGGTTAGGGTATCGAGCGTCACTAATTCGCCCTTGGCCGAGCGCATATAGATTTGGCTCAGATCGCCGACGTTGTTAAAGCTGTTTTCATCGCCGCGCAGATACACATCGTACTCTTCGCCTCGGTCGACATAGGTGGTTTCTTTACGACCGCCGAGCATCACTTCTAAGGTTTGCGAGACTTCATCGACACTGATCCCAAGCTCTGCTGCCCGCTCTTTATCGACGGTAACGATAAGCTCAGGCGTGGTTTCGGCATAGTCTAAATCCGCCCCTTCCATCATAGGGCTGGCGTTAGCTTCTTCTTTTAATACCTGCGCCCATTTAAACAGCTCAGCATAATCTGAGCCGCCCAGCACGAATTGTACTGGCTCACTCGATTGACCCCTAAAGCCTGGCATCATAGGGCGAACCATCACGTCGGGAATGTCTTTTAAGGCGTTACTGATAATGCCAAGGGCTTGCTGCGCCGTGACATGGCGATGCTCCCAGTCCTCTAACTGCATGATCACAAAGCCGGTTTGATCGCCAGCGCGGCCACCGAAGGCGGGGGCTTGCACGCTAAAAGAACGTAACACACCTTGACCGAGCAGGGGCATTAGTCGGTCTTCGACTATGTCCATGTTTGCCGTCATACGGTTATAGCTGGTGCCTTCGGCGCCTTTTACGAAGGCGAACAGTACGCCGCGGTCTTCCTGTGGTGCTAACTGTGAGGGCACTTGTTGCATTAACCAGGCACTGCCGCCAACGCAGGCGAGGATCACCAGTGGCGCCAACCATTTAAAACGGATCGCCTGAGTCACGCCAACACGGTAAACCTTTTCCATGCGGGCAAAACCACTGTCGACAAAACGATTGAAACGGTTCGGTTTAACATTGGCCTTGAGCAGTTTGCTACTCAGTACTGGCGTGAGGGTGAGTGCAATAAGTGATGAAAACAGCACGGATACTGCCAACATCACGGAGAACTCGGTAAAGAGTAAACCGACCATACCTTCCATAAAGGAAATCGGCAGGAACACCATGACTAACACGGCGGTGGTGGCCACAACCGCAAAGCCTACTTCCCGCGTGCCCTTGTAAGCGGCGAGTAGTGGCTCTTCGCCGCGCTCAATATGGTGGAAGATGTTCTCTACCACGACGATGGCATCGTCGACGACAAGACCGATGGCGAGAATTAATGCCATCAGAGTCAATAGGTTAATCGAATAGCCAAACATATTGGCGGCAATAAAGGCCGAGATCAACGACACAGGTACTGTAACTGCTGGGATGAGGGTCGCTCTAGCTTGGCCGATAAAGATATACAGCACTAATACTACAAGGGCGCCGGTGACATAGAGGGTGTTGTATACCTCGTTAATTGAGCGGTCGATAAAGACGGTCGAGTCAAAGTCCACCACTAGGCTTGTGCCTTCGGGGAGAAAGTCTTGAATTCTATCGACTTCTTTATGGACTTCCTGCGCCACAATCAAAGGGTTTGCATCGGACTGAGTGATAACGCCCAAGCTTAAGTTAACGATACCATCGCTCTTAAAGGTGGAGTTTTCGTTCTGGGCGCCAACGGCCACATCCGCCACATCCTTCAGATAAATAGGCGTGCCATCGCTGGCGGTGCGAACCACTAAATAGTCAAAGTCCTTCGGGGTGTAATAGAGTCGCTTGGTGCGCACCGACATCACAGTGGTATCGTTACGTACTTGACCGCCCGGGGTTTCGACGTTTTCTTTACGCAGTGCGTTAATAATGTCGGTGACTGTGACATTGCGTCCCGCCATTTGCTCGGGTCTGAGCTTAACGTACATCACCTTGTACAGACCGCCCGAGATGCTGATGGAACTCACGCCGCTGATCAGGCTGAATCTGTCTTCTAATACGCGCTGGGCGTAATCGGTCAGCTGAGTTCTGTCCATCACGCTGGAGCTTAAGTTGACATAGACGGACGGCTCGCCAGAGCCATTGTCCTTAGAGACCACAGGATCGTTTGCATCTTCGGGCAGGCGGCGCTGGGCGCGGGCCACGGCGTCACGCACATCACTCACGCCTTCGGTTAGGTTCCAACCGAGCAGGAATTTCACTGTGATCCGCGAGCTGCCATTACGGGTGGTTGAGGTGATTTCATCGATGCCGCTGATCCCCGTGAGTTCATCTTCGAGGGTCTTAGTGATCTGGCTTTCCATAATCGCGGCGGAAGCGCCGGAGTAGCTGGTACTGACGGTCACTACAGGGCTTTCGACATCGGGCATTTCCCGCACCGACAGTTTAGTGAAGGACACTAAACCAAAGACGCACAGCAATAAGCTTAAAACGATCGCGACGACGGGGCGCTTAACGGATACATCGGACAGCCACATTATTTCGTCTCCGCAGTGTTGACGTCTGACTTGGCTGCTGGACGGTTAGCATCGTTCTTGGCTTCGAGCACCACTTCATTGATCTTTAAGCCATCGCGCATATTCACTAGCCCTTGCACTACCACTTTGTCGCCAATCTTAAGGCCTGAATCGATAAGCACTTGGTCACCCACGCGGGCGCCTAAAATCACTTCGGTGCGATGGGCGATATGGTCCTCACCCACCACATACACATAGCGTTTAGTGCCTGAATATTCTAAGGCCTGTACTGGCACAATCGGGGCGGAAATCGGCGGGAAGGTGATGGTCGATGACATCATCATACCGGGCTTTAAACGGTTTTTCGCGTTTTCAAATTGCACGCGGATCTTCAGGTTTAAGGTTTCTTCATTGACGCGGGGATCGATGGCGACCACTTTGCCGATAAAGGTTTCCCCCGGCCAGGCGCGGCTGGTCGCCGAGACGGGCATGCCAATGCTGAGCTGTGACAGAAAATGTTCGGGCACCTGTAGGTCGAGTCGCATGCTGGATAAGTCATCCAAGGTCATCAGCTCTGTGCCAATACTCACCATTTTACCTTCGCTGAAGTTAATCAAGCCGGTTTTGCCAGCAAAGGGAGCGATTAGCGAATGGTAATGTAAATCTGCCTGCGCTGAGGCGAGTCTGGCTCTGGCGATATCGACGCTGGCCTTTTGCGCATCGATTTCGGTTTGGGTGATGGCGTTGCGGCTGATGAGTTTTTCAAATTCCCTGAGTTTACGGGTTTCATCATTTAAAAAGGCATTGGCTTCGGCTACCGCGGCTTGGGCTTTCATATCATCGAGTTCGATCAGCAGTTGGCCTTTTTTGACCGCCTGATTCGAGGTAACGGCGATTTGCTTAATTTTACCAGTGACTTGCGGCGCGATAACCACGGCGCGATCGGCGGCGAGTTTACCTATGAGTGAAATCGATTGTGCCAGCGGATGTTCAACCACTTCTCCTGTGACCACAGGTACAGTGCGCATTAAATGGGGCGCGCTTTCGGGTTTGGCCGCCTGCAGTACATCACTAAAACTCACAGCGGTGGCAACCGCAGCAATTAAGGCAATGGCTATTATGGTTTTTTTCATTGGAATAATTATCTCGCACAAAGACGGTTAAGAGGCGATCGCACTAATGGCGCTATTCTAGTGAATAACCGTCATCAGGTGAGTAAAACTTTGTAAAGTTAAGCGCACGAAAGTGAAAGAAATTGTGTTTTTGTCGAAAAGACGGCCAACAATTTTTTCAGGCTGTGTGGGCGTGGCTAAAATAGCCTAGTTATCGGGCTAAGGATGTGCTTGTGTTCGTATTTTTTCTATCGGATCTGAAGTAGATAGAAGTTGGGGGAATCGGCTTAAAATCGCGGCTAAACGGCCATCTTTCTTCATTGATTCAAGGCCTTTGTTAAACTCTGCCACTAAGGTTGTTTGATCGCTAACGGCCAAGGAAATCCCTAAATGAAATACTTCAGTCGCGATAGGCTCGCCAACCTGCTCGAAGGCATCGGTATATTCATCGCCATGTTGTTTGATTAAATACTCAGCAAGGTTGTGACCTATTAAGACTAAGTCGATGCGTTTTAGAAATAATTTCTTAAGATTCATCTCATCTGAATTACCTTCCTCTGTCGTGAGTCCCGCACCAGCTATCTCGGGCGGATTGGCATAGCCGCGGCCAATGCCTATGGTGAAGGGCTTTAGTTCAGTTAATTGACTAAAACTTAACGGATTATCCTTGCGTTTATAGAACACAATTTGGACTGCCTGGATGGGATCGGAATAGTGTGCCCATTGCTCACGTTCTTTGCGATACCAAAGGCCAATAATGCCATCGGCTTGGCCGGTTTTAACAAGCAATGCTGCCCGCGCGAAGGGATAGAATTTGACACTGGCATGGTAGCCGCGACGTTTAAAGGCTTCTTTGACCACAAGTGCGACGCCGCCTTGGTCGGGTAACTCACTGGTATAAAAGGGAGGGTAGTTAGTCGCGACCAGTGTTAACTCTCGTCCCGCTAAACTGGGTGCGGAGAATCCTAAGAGCTGCAATACAAGGCTAATCTTGATTAGCGACTTGAGGTTCATACTCGTCCCTTAAAATAAAGCGTCACTTTGCTGAGTATAGGGGCTGTTTGAACCTTGAGTGGGAATTTTGTGTGGTTGTTATTGTGGTGAGAGCTATGACAACGGCAGTGGCGATAACTATGGTGACACCTATCTATAACTACAGCGAAAAATGGATATCTAGTCGAATCATCGCCTCGAAAAAATAGGGCTTATGGGAAAATGCCATAAGCCCTTAATCCTTTAATGTTTACCCATGGCTTAAAGTTGTACTTGCTCACCCCGATAGAGGCCGCGGGTAAGTTTATCTTTGTCTATCAGCAATAGCTCGCCAGATTGACCATTCTTAATGCTGCTATCTATCGCAATGATTTTATTATGGTAAAGCCCAAGAACCCGATCCTGCGAGGTGTGGCCGACTATGATGTGGTCAACCTTAAAGTAGTTAAGGATCTGGTCAATCTCTTGCTCGCTAAGTGCGTCTTTAAAGTAGCCTCGGTACCAAGTCGGGCCGTTGGTGAAAAACAGAAAGTTCAGCAGATCGTTTTGTTTTAGCTCTTCTTTTTTATCGTCTAAATGTTGGCGAAATAACTGGTTGGCATCGCTGATATTGAGTTTACGTTCGACCCACTCAGGGCTTATTCCACCGTGCATAAATAGCAGATTGTTGATCTTCACTAGCGTGTTTTTACTGCGAAGCCAACGGCCAATTTCGGTGTCTTTATTGTAGAGTGCATCATAGCTGCGATTAAGCAATTCGGCTGAGGTTTTGTAACGCTCATTGATATAGCGTAAGTCGCCGCGAAACACCATTTGCTCGTGGTTGCCCATAAGTAAATGTAAACGGCCACCCGCGGCTTGCGCCTCCTTATCTAACTCATATAAAAACCACAGAACTTCGTTGACTTGGTGACCGCGGTCGAACATATCGCCTGTCATCACCATATGGCCATCACCAAAGGCCCAATGATTATTTTCATCAATAATCTTGTGGGCTTTAAGTAAATTAATCATCACGTCAAATTGGCCATGCACATCGCTTAAGGCCACAATTTTACCCGCATGGGTGTAAGTATCGGCTTCAACTTGAGGCGCTGCGTTATGGCGTACAGGCTGTGGCAAGTTGCCGCAATCGTTTGGGCGAGCCAATTGATTGTTTGCGATAGGTGTCTGTTTTAACTCACTCTGGCAGATCCAGTAGGCAGTGTTTTCTTTTCCTTGGTCGAGAAACACATAGGGGCCATCGGTGACGGACGATTCCGTAAGGATTGGTTGTGCACTGTAACTGGCAACGGAAAATAAACTGAGCAGTGAGAATAAAACTCCCTGAGCGGCGAGCGTGCGGCGCTTTGGGGTTAATACGGACGAACACGCATCCCGCGATGGGCTGTTGGCATGGGATAGGCCTGATTCGAAGAGTATGCGCATTCGATGTTCCTTATTATTGTTTTACGTCACCTATTTAGGGCTGGTTAGCATAATGTTAATAATTGAATGCGGCAAGAGTCATCAAGAGGGGATCTGTTGATGGGCAAGCGATTGAAAGTCATGCTTATCTCATACATAACTTGAGAGTTTATATTGAATACTGCGTTTAAAATGAGAGTGAATTTATTTTTATCAAACCATTTAAATAAGTATTCTATTTAAATTTATATCGTTATTTTAATCGTGCTGTATACGGTTATTTTTAAATCTGTTTATACCGCGTTATTTCACTTATTTGATTGAGTGACAATGTTTGATTAACGCTGATATGTGGATATTTGTGTTGAGGTTTAAATATTTTTGTTTATTTATTGCCAAATAAGTGTTGATAGTGGTAAAAGTTACGAGTATCACCTAATGGTATGATTTTACTGTGCTTCATTCGGTAATTTTTGCTTTTCTATTTTAAATAGTGCGATTTAAATTATTAAATCCTAGGTGAAAGTGTTTTTATTTTTATCTAAATAACAGATATGCATACCGTATGATTCCGTTTTTATTTAAATGCCAGCCACATAATCGGTTGGTATCCTCTATTGCTCGTGCTTCTTCACTGATATCCCTTAACACTCGACCTCAAAACGTTCGCCATACGTTAACGTCCGTCATTTCTCTTATTCTGTCGAGTGTAATTGTGAGTGCGGCCAGCTTATTTATGGCGCCGACTCACGCCGATGATACTGAGCTTTATGTTTTCGAGGCGTCGGCCCGTAATGGCTCACGTCCGCAGGTGCTGATTATTTTCGATAACTCGGGCAGCATGAGCAGTCTTGCCTATGATGTCGAGGCGCCCTACGAGAATAAGCGCGCAGTAAACTATGCCCAATCGGGAAATTTATTCTATCGCCGAGGCTCATCGGAAAACGCGGCAGCGCCCAATCCTAATTCTCGGAGGGAAAAACGTAAGTTCAAAGGGGCGCTCAATGGCTGCGAAAGCTCATGGGAATATCTGAATCGTTACGGCACCTTTACGGGGTTCTTTAGGGAATATGGTTTTTCGGGAAGCTCGGGGTCTTGGAGAGAGTTTTCAGAGCTTAACGGCAGTTCCATTTCCGCTGTCGATTGTTTTGAGGATATTCAGGAAAACAAGTTCGGTAACGCAGTAGGTGAAGCTCAAGGTTTACCCGTGGATAGCCTAGGGACGGCAAGCAAACCGGTTCGTTACACAAAGGCCAGTACTAGCTCGTCAGACAGTGCAAAGTCTGCGGCTAAGGCCAAGGCCGAAAAAACCGCGTTTGGTACTGGTAAAGTGGTTACCGTCTATACCGAAGATTACTTAAACTGGCTGCATGGCCCGAAAACTAAGGTCAATAAAACACGCCTAGCCTTGGCTAAAGATGCGATTGAAAGTGTGATTCTAACCACGCCGGGTGTGGATTTTGGCCTAGCGATTTTTAATATGAATGGCCCCTATGATGGCCAGCGTGATGGTGGACGGATTATCTCTGGGATTAAGCCGATGTCCGCTGCAGCTAAAATTGATTTGCTCAAAGGGATCAATGATATTAACTACGCTCAAAATACCCCCTTATGCGAAACCCTCTATGAGGCGTACCGCTATTTTGGCGGGCAGAGTCAGTATTTTGGTGACGACGATAGCGATTACCATTATTACGATCAGTGGGGGCGCTATCAAGGGACTTACCAAGCGAAAAGAAACCCTTTTACCGATCCCGAAGCATTAGTCGTGGGGACCAATAACTATAACTCGCCCTTCAAACGTTGCCAAAACGAAGCCTATATCATCTATATCACCGACGGTGAACCCACCTTGGATAATGCGGCCGATGGTTTGGTTGAACAGTTAACTAAAGGTGTGGGAAAACATACCTCAAGCCCCGTCAGTTACCTTAGTGCGCTGTCGGGCTGGATGAGAAACGAAGACGTCAATCCTAATTCTGCGGGTAAACAAACCGTTAGAACCTTTACCATCGGCTTTAGTGAAGGTGCGGCCAGTGCCGAACATTTGCTGAAGCAGACCGCCGAAAATGGCGGAGGTAAGTATTTCGATGCGACCGATGCCAGTAAATTACGCTCTTCATTACAAACGGCTTTAAACAATATCCTCGAAAAAAATTCCAGCTTTACCTCGCCCTCGGTAGCAAGTAATAACTTTAACCGAACGCAAACCTTTGATTCTGCTTATTACTCTATGTTCTTGCCGAACAAAGGGCCGAGATGGTTAGGCAATATCAAGAAATTTAAGGTGACCAGCAGTGGTGATGTTGTCGATAGCAAAGGTAACAATGCGATAGGCGAAGATGGCAACATCAAAGCCGAGGCCTGCTCCTATTGGACCTCGGCCGAAGAGTGTGGTGCGAGTGGTGATGGTAACGATGTGAAGCGGGGGGGCGTGCTAGGTGCAATGCAGCAGGCGAGTAGTCGCACCTTGTACAGTAATTTAGGCTCGGGATTAAGCCCGTTTACCCAGTCGAATGCTTCTCGCAAAGCGGGGGGCGATGTACGTTTGGCCTTGTATATGGGGGTCGATGAAACTGAGCTTAGCGAGCATTTTGATTGGGCCAAGGGAATCGATGTCGATAACGATAAGAATCAGGACCTCAGTGCCGCTAGTGGCGATAGTGGCGCAACCCCCAATTGGCGCGCCGATATTATGGGGGATGCTTTACATTCCAAACCCTTAGCACTCAATTTTGGCTCTGAAGACAAGCCCGACATTCGGATTATCGTGGGGACTAACCATGGGTTCCTGCATATGTTCAAGGATGAAGGCGATAGCGTGTCTGAGACTTGGGGTTTTATCCCCTATGAGTTGCTGCCGAATTTTCGCGATTTGAAGGCGAACGCGCCAACGGGCGTGCACTCGGTATACGGTATTGATGGCTCGCCAGTCGCCTACACCAAAATGCAGGGTAAACGTATTGAAAAAGCGTGGGTGTTTGTGGGGATGCGCCGTGGGGGAAATGCTTATTATGCCCTCGATATCACCTCCCCCGATAATCCTAGTTTTATGTGGAGGATTGATGCCAGCTCACCGGGAATGGGTGAGTTAGGTCAATCCTGGTCGACGCCTGTCGTCACCACGATTCCGAGTTCCACTGGCGATAAACCTGTGCTGATCTTCGGTGCAGGATATACCCCTGCGACTAAGGATGGCGCCGAGATTGGCAGTGACGATAGCCAAGGCCGAGGTGTGTTTATTGTCGATGCCGAAACGGGCGCATTAATTCATCAATTTGGTGGCAGTGGCGCAAATACCCAATTGCCGGGGATTGCGAACAGTATTCCGAGCAGTGTTGCCGTGTTAGACGGTAATGGCGATGGTAGAACGGATAGGATCTATGCCACAGACACCCAAGGGAATGTGTGGCGAATGGACATGCCTTCGGCAAATACTTCGACTTGGTCTGGATTTAAATTTGCCGCATTAGGGGACAGGAGTTCGGTGGCTGGGGATCGGCGATTCTTCTCTGGACCGACAGTTGCACAGACCATGGTCACCAATACTTTCGAGTTGACTCAGGTGGTGAATGGGAAATCGACCAAGACGGTGACTAAGCAGAATATTCCATACGATGCAGTGGTTGTAGGCAGCGGTCACAGGGCGAAGCCTAGCGATGCGTCCCGTTCGGATATGTTTTTTGCCTTGCAAGATAGGAACATAGTGACTCAATCGTTCCAAGGTAAACCTAATCAAAAGCCAGTGCCGAGCGCCTTAACCTTAAGTGACTTATACGATGTGACTACGGCGGCGCCAAACGATAAAGCCAGCGAAATCGCTTTTGGTCAAAAGCGAGGCTGGTACTATAACTTCTCCCGCAAAGGTGAAAAGAGTCTATCCTCCGCGACCATAGTACAGGGCGAGGTGTATTTCACCAGTTTTGTGCCAGGCAGTGATGCTTCGGTGAACCAATGTTTGAGTTCGGGTAAGGGCTACCTCTATAAAAAGAACTTACACAAGGGCACAAATGGCTACAGAACCGATTTCTTGTATGCCGGTGAACTGGTTTTGGATACGCCGCAATTGGTTATCCCCCCAGCTGCGCAGCCCGATGACCCCAATGCTAAGGCTCCCACTCCAGATATGTTTTTGATTGGGATTGGTAAGGCGGTGCCCGAGGAAGCGACCTGTGAGAGTGGTAATCCTAAGTGTATTGGCAGTGGTCCTAAGGCAAACAAGATTTACTACTACGTAGATCAATGATGCAAAGCCTTAATAAATCAATATGAGTGATAGCTTGATGATGAAATATGGTGCCATTTGTCTGTTACTGTTGTGGGGGCTTCAATGGCCTGCGATGGCGGCAGAAAAAGAGAAACGACAGGATTACAAATGCTATTTAGAAACGAATCAAGGAGTTAAATTGATGCGTTTCTCCTGGTTTGAATCTAAAGTCGAGCAGTATCAGCTGTCTTTACCCGGAACAAAATTGCCCCGTTTACCGCAGGATAAGCCGATAGCGCTCTATGTTAAGACGGTGCTGGAATGTGTGAAAAAGACGGAGAGTTTTACCCTCGAAGAGGCCAAGCAAGCCGAGCTTGCTCCTGAAAATCAAGGTTAACCGATTAGCTAAGTCTTTAAAAAGACTTAGATAATTGCTTTGTGCTCAGGACTAAAATATGACGCCTTAGGTAGTAAACTTCCTAAGGCGTATGCTTTTAATCACCAACTTGATAAGAACGCTGCCGATTAGGATAGCTGCTTATTCAGATGTTCAAGCCACTCAGAAGGTTGACCGTAAAAGCGGCTGTGATTGATAAGCTTTAAGTGGCCTTCACTGGTCTCTAGCGCCACGGAGGGAAATCCTTGGGCGCCGAGCTGATTCATTAATGCCCGCGAAGCGACGATATGTTGATAAAGGGCTTCTTCATTTGCTGCGTATTCTCGGGCGAAGGCGGCGCCATCTATTCCCAATTTTTCCGCTAAAAGATGCAGGTTGTTTTCATCGCTCGCGCACTTGCCATCGCGATAATGGGCGAGCTGCACCGCATGTAAGTAGGCTAAATCATCGCCACCTAAGGCGGCCACAGCGAGTAACGCCCTGATGGGCGGCGCCGAATCCAATAGGATACTGGTGTCACGCAATAGGCCTTCATAGTAATTTTCACCAAAGGCTTGTCCGGTTAGCGCGGCAATACGTTGATCATGGGGCATTACATAGTCGCGCCATTGATTATCAATCTGTTTGCGTCTTGGGCCTGTGAGTATGCCGCCCGCGTGGAGTTTGATGCTAAATCCGGCAGCGGCTGCGGCATCAAACAGCGGTGCGGCCGCATAACACCAACCGCACAGAGGGTCGATAATGGCATGTAAAACGGCCGGTGGATTTTCAGTGGTATTCATGGGACTTCCTATAAAACGAGCTGAACTGAACTTTGGTTTTTGCTTGAGTGCTAACCGAGGCTTACATCAGAATGAATGGGGCAAGGAGTACCATGCCCCGATGCGCTTACATGGGCCAGCGCATTTCACCCATAATCACTTTAGCGCTGATCTCAAGGCCCACATCGCTAGGGATTTGCGGGTAGAGTGCGAGCATCTTGGCGATTAAGTCCGCAGAATTTTTTGCTGTTTTAGCCGCATTTTCAAAGGCATGAATATAGTCGCGGGTAAAGCTAATCGCGCGCTGATCAAATCTCGCCCTGCCAAGATAATGTCCTGGGATCACCGTTTCGGGGGAGAGGGCGCTCATTTTATCCAAATGGGCTAACCAAGCCTGGCGAGACTCGATACTCTGGGTATCAGCTATCCAAACGTGCGTGTTATCAAATACTTCAACGCCGCCAGTGATGGTCTTCGCCGAAGGTACCCACAGGAAGGTATGCTTAGGGTGAGTATCCTCTAGACCTTCAATCAGCACTTGTTCACCGTCGATACTAAAGCTATTGGTTGTCACCACCTTTGGCAGCACTAATTGGCTCGGCGCATTGTCCTTTAAAATCGGTCCCCAGTAGGCGAGTTTACCTTCCATCGAGGCTTTAATATCATCGACCGTGGTTTGGGTAGCGACGATTTCTACCTCGGGGAAGTTTTGCTTAATCACATCCAATCCAAAGTAAAAGTCTGGATCGCTGTGGCTGATATAAACCAAGGTGAGTTTTTTACCGCTGGCCTTAATGGTATTCACTAGGGTCTGGGCATCATTTTTTTGGAACTGAGCATCGACCAACATCATTTCATGCTCGCCACTGATAAAGCTGGAAGACACGGCAAAGATGCTGTTTTCACCCGGATTAAAATGGCTCACTTGCAAAGGTGCGGCTTGCGCCGTAGCCATTCCCGCCACCAGCATTGCAGCGGCTAATTGGGGTTTGAAGCTGGCCAAGCTTAGGTTATTCAATAGTGTCATTTCAGTTCTCACTTATTCATTCAAATAGGCATTCGGTGATTTGCACTGCTGCAAAAGTGAGCTTAGTTTAGGTTGCAAAAAACGTTAGATAAACACGGAAAATTGCGCTTATTTGTTGCATAATTCGGTTGAATTGGCGTTAAAAGCCCAATATCTAGTGCAAGCTAATCCACAAGGGAGAATAACCATGGATAGACTCGAAGCGGCAAAGGTGTTTGTGACTATTGTCGAGCGGGGGAGCCTGATTGGCGCCGCCGAGGCGTTAGATATGTCACGCTCCATGGTGACCCGTTATTTGGCTGAGATGGAAGAATGGTCGGGCGCCCGTTTATTGCACCGCTCGACGAGACGTTTGAGCTTGACCAGTGCGGGTGAGCAAGTGCTCGATTATTGTCAGCGCTTGCTTGAGCTGGCGCAGGAAGTCCCTGCTGTCAGTCATGCTCAGAGTGCCCAGCCCCGAGGGCTACTGCGGATCAGTTGCTCGCAATTTATGGCGCATTTGCTCCTTCCCACCGTCGTGCGTCCATATTTGGCCCAATACCCACAGGCGAGTGTGAATTTTCATGTGACGAGTCAAACCGTTGATTTAGTGGCTGAACGAATCGATCTTGCCATTCGTATCACCAACGAACTCGATCCTACGCTTATCGCAAGACGTTTAGGCGAGTGTGAGTCTGTGGTGTGCGCTGCACCGAGTTATCTTGCCAGCCATTCGGCCATCACGCATCCCGAGGATTTAACCCGGCATAACTGCCTGACCTATTCTTATTTTGGCGATGTGATGTGGCGATTCACTCAAACGCCTGCCACCGCGAGGGCGACGCTAACGCAGGAAGCTGGGCAGATATTCAATATTCCCGTGAAGGGCAACCTAAGTGCCAATGACTCTATGGTGGTGTTAAACGCCACCTTGGCGGGGGAGGGAATTGCCATGCAGCCTCTGTGGGCGGCAAAACCACACCTCGATTCTGGGGCGTTAGTGCCATTGCTGCGGGAGTTTAAACCTCAATCCTTAGGCGTGTACGGGGTGTATCAATCCCGCAAGCATATGCAGCCCGCATTAAGGGTGATGATGGATATGTTAGTGGAGCATTTTAACGGGACAATTTAAGGGCGTGATCTTGCACGACTCAGCGCCAAGATAAAGTCGCTTCGAAACGGCTATTCAGCCTCAACTCCTTCCTTCGATTTATATTTTGCATCAGACGCTTAAACCCCATTGCGGCAATTTTCTGTTCAGCTATATTGGTTGGGATATTTTTGTTTTAAATGTGCAACTTAGGTTCCCACCTCCCTTGCTGAGCAGACGATATGAGCGAAGATATTAAAGATCACAAAGAAATCACCCGCGCGAATATTCGCGTCAATGCCCAGCTCGATGTGCCCTTTTTGGCGATGAACACCCTAGCGGCTATCATCGCCAGCTACGGACTCTTGGCCAACAGCGCCGCCGTGGTCATCGGCGCCATGATTGTCGCTATGCTGTTTTCCCCCATTTTAGGCTTGGCATTAGGGCTGGTCGAAGGGGAAAAACTCTTAGTTCGCCATGCTATTAAGAGTTTAATCGTGGGGAGTATTCTGGTTTATTTCACCGCTTTTTTAATTGGCTTTCTGCATTCCGATATTCCTATCACGCCGGAGATCATGGCAAGAACGGCGCCAAACTTTCTCGATTTAATGGTCGCGTTTGCGGGCGGTGCGGCGGGCGCCTATGCGACTATTTCGCCGCGGTTAAGTACTTCCTTTGTGGGGGTGGCGATTGCCACCGCATTAGTGCCGCCCCTGTGTGCCTCGGCGATATTGCTAGGCCATGGGAATTTTGAACTCGCCCGAGGAGCCTTCTTACTGACGTTTACCAACATAGTCGCCATCCAATTTGTGTCCTCCGTAGTGCTCTGGTTGAACGTTTTTCATGGATTTTATTTTTGGCAAAAAAGCTCACTGTGGGAGTTGCTGAAACGCAACTTCATTACATTGATACTGCTGGTTATTTTAGTCATTGCCCTCAGCGTGAATCTGCATAATGTGGTGGCAAGGCAATTGTATGAGAGCAAAGTGACTCGCATTGTGAGCGAGCAGCTACTCAAGTTCCCCAATATGCGGTTGATTAAAGTTGGGATTGAGGAAGAGGCGAGTCAATGGATAGTGCGGGTCACCGTTGGCGGCATTAAAAAACCAGATGCCAGCTTTGTACGACTACTGGAGAGTGAGTTGACGCAGACGGGCCAAGTAAAACCGGCGACCGTGCGCGTACGTTACTTTCAGGTCGATGTGATTGACCGCGATGGTGATGTGAAAGCGATTCAGGAACAGGATTAGTCGGCATAACCTTTTGTGCATAAAAGAAAAACCCCGCAATTGCGGGGCTTTTTATGTAGCTATAAACGCATCGCGCTTACTTGGTCATACGCTTGTATTTTAAGCGGTGTGGCTCAACCACATCGGCACCATAGGTGTTCTTCAACCACGCAGAGTATTCGGTGTAGTTACCTTCGTAGAAGTTCACTTGGCCTTCGTCGCGGTAGTCCAGAATGTGGGTCGCGATACGGTCTAAGAACCAACGGTCATGCGAAATCACCATAGCGCAACCTGGGAATTCGAGGATGGCTTCCTCCAGTGCGCGCAGGGTTTCAACGTCTAAGTCGTTGGTAGGTTCATCGAGGAGCAGTACGTTACCGCCAGCTTGCAGCAGCTTAGCTAAGTGAACACGGTTGCGCTCACCACCCGACAATGTGCCGATAACTTTCTGTTGATCCGCACCACGGAAGTTGAAGCGGCCCACATAGGCGCGGCTTGGGATTTCCATGTTGTTGATGCGCATGATGTCTTGACCACCGGAAATTTCTTGCCAAATGGTGTTCTTGTCATTCATTGAGTCGCGGAACTGTTCAACCGATGCCAGTTGTACGGTTTCACCTAACTCGATGGTGCCGCTATCTGGCTGCTCGCTGCCTGACAGCATGCGGAACAGGGTCGATTTACCCGCGCCGTTAGCACCGATAATACCGACGATCGCGCCCTTAGGAATGGAGAACGACAGGTTGTCGATCAGCACGCGGTCACCGTAGGATTTGGTTAAGTTGTTAACCTCAATCACTTTGTCACCTAAACGTGGTCCGGGCGGAATAAACAGCTCGTTGGTTTCATTACGTTTTTGGTAATCAGAGGTGTTCAGCTCTTCGAAGCGCGCCATACGGGCTTTGCCCTTAGACTGACGGCCTTTCGCGCCTTGGCGAACCCATTCTAATTCTTTCGCAATGGTCTTTTGACGCGCGCTTTCTGCGGCAGATTCCTGCTTTAAGCGGGCATCTTTTTGCTCAAGCCATGAAGAGTAGTTGCCTTCCCATGGGATACCCTCACCACGGTCAAGCTCTAAAATCCAGCCAGCGGCATTATCGAGGAAGTAACGGTCGTGGGTAATCGCCACCACGGTGCCCGAGTATTCCTGCAGGAAGTGTTCGAGCCAAGCGACTGATTCGGCGTCCAAGTGGTTGGTTGGCTCGTCGAGCAGCAGCATCTCTGGTTTTTCCAGCAGCAGACGACAAATCGCCACACGGCGGCGCTCACCACCCGATAACACTTCAATCTTTTCATCCCAATCAGGCAGACGCAGGGCGTTCGCTGCACGCTCAAGGATGTTGTCCAGATTGTGGGCGTCCTGTGCCTGAATGATGGCTTCGAGTTCGCCTTGCTCTTTGGCAAGCGCGTCGAAGTCTGCATCGGGATCCGCGTAAGCCGCATAGACTTCGTCTAAGCGTTTGAGGGCTTTTTTGGCTTCAGAAACCGCTTCTTCAATCGCCTCACGTACGGTTTGCGTTGGGTCGAGTTTCGGCTCTTGCGGCAGGTAACCAATCTTCAGCCCCGGCATTGGACGCGCTTCGCCCTCAATCTCGGTATCGATACCGGCCATGATGCGCAGTAGGGTGGATTTACCTGAACCGTTAAGACCTAACACACCGATCTTAGCGCCGGGGAAAAAGCTTAAGGAAATGTCTTTAAGGATCTGCTTCTTAGGAGGAACAACCTTGCCCACCCGCAGCATGCTGTAAACAAACTGAGCCATTTTTCTGCATCTATAAGTGACTAATGATGCGGCTAATTCTACTCGATTGCGCGCCGAACTCAACTCGGCATTGAGGCGAGTTCAAGGTAAAACTGTAGGATTTTCATGTTTCAGAGACTGGGATTGTCGGCTAGTTACGAGTAGAATACCGCGCAACCCTACCTACAAGAATTGGCAGCTGGAGTAAGCAATGCTGAAAAAAGATATGAATATCGCAGATTATGATCCGGAACTGTTCAACGCAATTCAGAACGAAACTCTGCGTCAAGAAGAGCATATTGAGCTGATTGCTTCTGAAAACTACACCAGTCCACGCGTGATGCAAGCGCAAGGTTCACAATTAACCAACAAGTACGCCGAAGGTTATCCTGGCAAGCGTTATTACGGTGGTTGTGAGTATGTGGACGTAGTTGAAACCTTAGCGATTGAGCGTGCAAAACAACTGTTTGGTGCGACCTACGCAAACGTACAACCTCACTCAGGTTCTCAAGCAAACAGCGCCGTTTACATGGCATTGTTAAAACCAGGCGATACCGTTTTAGGTATGAACCTCGCTCACGGTGGTCACTTGACCCACGGTTCACCTGTAAACTTCTCCGGTAGACTGTACAACATCATTCCTTACGGCATCGATGAATCAGGCAAAATCGACTATGACGAAATGGAACGTCTGGCGGTTGAACATAAGCCTAAGATGATGATCGGTGGTTTCTCTGCTTACTCAGGTATCGTTGACTGGGCAAGAATGCGCGAAATCGCAGACAAAATCGGTGCTTACCTGTTTGTCGACATGGCGCACGTTGCGGGTCTTATCGCCGCTGGTGTGTATCCAAACCCAGTGCCACACGCGCACGTTGTGACGTCAACCACTCACAAGACCTTAGCCGGTCCTCGTGGCGGTATCATTCTGTCTGCTGCCGATGATGAAGAGCTATACAAAAAGCTGAACTCTGCGGTATTCCCAGGCGGTCAAGGTGGTCCTTTGATGCACGTTATCGCGGGTAAAGCGGTTGCCTTCAAAGAAGCTTTAGAGCCAGAGTTCAAAGCTTACCAACAACAAGTGGTTAAGAACGCTAAAGCCATGGTTGAAGTGTTCTTAGAGCGCGGTTACAAGATCGTTTCTGGCGGTACTGACAACCACTTAATGCTGGTGGACCTAATCGGTCGCGACCTGACGGGTAAAGAAGCTGATGCTGCTTTAGGTAGCGCGAACATCACAGTAAACAAAAACTCTGTGCCAAACGATCCTCGTTCACCTTTCGTGACCTCTGGTGTGCGTATCGGTACGCCTGCGATCACTCGTCGTGGCTTTAAAGAAGCTGAAGCGAAAGAGTTAACCGGTTGGATCTGTGACATCCTCGACGATGCCCACAACCCTGCGGTTATCGAGCGCGTAAAAGGCCAAGTATTGGCACTGTGCGCCCGTTTCCCTGTTTACGGTTAATTCGTTAATTTATCTGAATATGAAGGCTGAGTTCACAACTGTTTAGGGTGTTACTCTCAGGTGGTTAACCTCAGCCGATAAATAGGATAAAATCCCATGGCCGCATTAAGCGGCCATTTTTATTGCTAAAATCTTAGACTTAAACCCGCTCGGTTTAAGCGAGAAACAGCGAAAGCCATAGGCTTTATTCCATTCACGGCAGGAGGCTCAATGCATTGTCCATTTTGCAGCGCGACAGATACTAAAGTAATCGATTCCCGATTAGTGGCGGAAGGCCATCAAGTGCGTCGTCGCCGAGAATGCACCGAATGCCACGAAAGATTTACTACCTTCGAAGGGGCTGAATTAGTCATGCCACGGGTGATTAAACGCGATGGCACGCGCCAACCCTTCGATGAAGAAAAGCTGCAAGCAGGTATGTTACGCGCGGTCGAAAAGCGCCCCGTGTCCATGGATGAAATCGAGCAGGCCTTAAGTAAAATCAAGTCAACGCTGCGGGCTACCGGCGAGCGCGAAGTGCCATCCGAGATGATAGGTAACTTGATGATGGAACAGTTAATGAGCCTAGATAAGGTTGCCTATATTCGTTTTGCCTCGGTTTATCGCGCCTTTGAAGACGTCTCCGAATTTGGGGAGGCGATTGCGAAACTGCAAAAGTAATGTGGGTTATCTTAAGTTAGTGCTTAGGTTAGTGCTTAGGTTAGCGCCTCGTTATGCCCCGCATTCGGGTACGCTTTCTCAAGATTTCATAGGGTTTATATGAATTGGTCAGAACTCGATAACCAGATGATGAGCCGAGCCATACAACTGGCTCGCAAAGGATTTTATACCACTCGCCCCAATCCTAGTGTGGGCTGCGTTATCGTAAAAGATAGTCAGATTGTCGGTGAAGGTTATCATCAAAAAGCCGGTGAGCCCCACGCCGAGGTGCATGCACTGCGCATGGCTGGCGAGCTTGCCCGTGGCGCGACCGCCTATGTCACCTTAGAACCTTGCAGCCATTATGGCCGCACACCGCCGTGTGCCTTGGCGTTGATCAACATAGGTGTAAAACGAGTGGTGGTGGCGGTTGAAGATCCCAATCCTCAGGTCGGTGGCCGTGGTATTCAAATGCTGCGCGATGCGGGCATTCAAGTGGATGTAGGTTTGCACCGCGACGAAGCTTACGCTTTAAATCTTGGTTTTATGAAGCGCATGGAATCAGGCCTACCTTGGGTGACGGTAAAGCTTGCCGCGAGCCTCGATGGTAAAACCGCCTTATCAAACGGTGTGTCCAAATGGATCACAGGCCCCGAAGCTCGCCGCGATGTGCAGCGCTTACGTTTACGCGCCTGCGCGCTAGTGACAGGGATTGACACTGTGCTAGCCGATGACCCTTCGCTTAATGTGCGTTACTCAGAGCTTGGCAGTCTGAGCTCGCAATTGAGTGAAGCGCAGATTTTACAACCGCTGCGGGTGATATTAGACAGTCGTTGCCGGATGCCGATTACGGCAGCCTTGCTTGCGATTGAATCGCCGATGTTATTAGTTTCAACAGTGCCTTACTCGCCAGCCTTTGTGGCGCAGTTGCCTGCCCATGTGACTTGTCTTCAATTACCGGCGATTGATGGTCGAATCTCGCTGCCAGCACTCTTAAGCTATTTAGGCAAAAGCTGTAATCAGGTGCTTATCGAAGCGGGCGCGACCTTAGCCGGCGCCTTTATCGGTGCGGGATTAGCCGATGAGTTAGTGCTGTATCAAGCGATGAAAATCCTTGGCGCACAGGGACGTAATCTACTCGAATTACCCGATTATCAAATGATGGCCGATATTCCGACCATCAAACTGGTCGATGAGCGTAAAGTAGGCGCGGATACGCGTTTCACCTTGAGGCTCACGTCCAATCCATCTTTAGCGAATAAGTGAGTTAACCATGTTTACTGGGATTATTGAGGCCGTTGGCACGCTGCGAAAGCTTGAACGTAAAGGCGATGATATTCGTTTGACGGTTGCCAGTGGCAAACTGGATTTAAGCGATGTGCGTTTAGGCGACAGTATCGCCACCAATGGTGTGTGTTTGACTGTGGTTCAGCAATTAGCCGATGGCTATGTGGCGGATGTGTCGGCTGAAACAGTCAGTCTCACAGGCTTTGCTAACTATAAAGTCGGCACTAAGGTTAATCTTGAAAAAGCCGTTACCCCGACAACTCGCCTCGGCGGACATATGGTCAGCGGCCATGTGGATGGCATTGCCACCGTAGAGCAGCGTCTTGCTCGTGGGCAAGCAATCGAATTTTGGTTAGCGGCGCCTGCGGAGCTGGCTCGCTATATTGCCCATAAAGGTTCTATCACCATCGATGGCGTGAGTCTGACGGTAAACGAAGTCGATGGACACCGTTTCCGATTAACCATAGTGCCCCATACCGCGGGTGAAACCACGTTGGTGGATTTGAAAGCTGGCGATAAGGTGAATATTGAAGTGGATTTAATCGCCCGCTATTTAGAGCGTTTAATGCGCTTTGATACTAAAGAAACCCAAGGCGGTGGGGTGACTATGGAAATGTTAGCCCGTGCTGGCTTTGTGCGTTAGGGCACTGGCACTTAGCTCACTTAGGTATAGAATTTCATAACAACAGTAAAATCATAAAGGTCCTACAATGGCGCTGCACAGTATAGAAGAGATCATCGAGGATATTCGTCAAGGCAAAATGGTTATTTTGATGGATGACGAAGACAGAGAAAACGAAGGCGACCTGATTATGGCGGCCGAGCTGGTCACGCCTGAAGCGATTAACTTTATGGCGAAATACGGTCGTGGACTCATCTGCCAAACGATGACTAAGGCCCGTTGCCAGCAGTTAAACCTGCCCTTGATGGTGACTAATAACAATGCGCAGTTCTCGACTAACTTTACGGTATCGATTGAAGCGGCAGAAGGCGTAACCACTGGGATTTCGGCCCACGATCGCGCCGTAACGGTAAAAGCAGCCGTGGCTAAAGATGCCAAGACATCGGATTTAGTTCAGCCGGGTCATATCTTCCCATTAATGGCGCAGGACGGCGGCGTGTTAACCCGCGCAGGTCACACGGAAGCGGGTTGTGATTTAGCTCGTTTAGCAGGGCTTGAGCCATCGGGCGTGATTGTGGAGATCCTCAATGAAGACGGCACTATGGCTCGTCGCCCAGATTTAGAGATTTTCTCTGAATTACATGGGATTAAAATCGGCACTATTGCGGCGCTTATCGAATACCGCAACACCAAAGAAACCACAGTCGTGCGCGAAGCCAAGTGTAAACTGCCAACCCGCTTTGGCGAGTTCGACATGGTGACCTTTAGGGACACTATCGACAATCAACTGCACTTTGCCTTAGTGAAGGGCGAAGTGAAGCCAGATTGTTTAGTACGCGTACACTTACAAAATACCTTCAACGATTTACTCCACTCAGAGCGCGATCAGCAGCGTAGCTGGCCGCTTGAAAAAGCCATGGAGCGTATTTCTGCCGAAGGTGGTGTGTTGGTGTTGCTGGGCAATCAAGAGCATCCCTGTGAAATCCTCTCTAAAGTCAAAGCCTTTGAGGCAGAAGATCAAGGTCAAGCGCCTGTCTCTGCAAAATGGCAAGGTACTTCACGGCGCGTGGGTGTGGGCTCGCAAATCCTTGCCAGCCTTGGGGTGACCAAAATGCGCCTCTTGAGCTCGCCTAAGCGTTATCATTCGCTCTCGGGCTTTGGTCTTGAAGTGACTGAATATGTGGCGGAGTAACAGGCTGAGCTTGTTAGACGTTGCACTAAGGTAAAATTAATCATTTGTATAATTTGCATAGGGCTGTGGGCGATTGACTGTGGTATCATGTCGCCACTTTTCGCCCAAGCCGGGTGCTTTAGCTAAATTAGGTAAGAAAATGAACGTAGTTCAAGGTAATATCGAAGCGAAGAATGCCAAAGTTGCGATTGTAATTTCGCGTTTTAACAGCTTTTTAGTTGAGAGCCTGCTTGAAGGTGCACTTGACACGCTGAAACGTTTTGGCCAAGTCAGTGATGAAAACATCACTGTCGTCCGTGTACCTGGTGCGGTTGAGTTACCGCTGGCTGCACGTCGTGTTGCCGCAAGTGGTAAGTTTGACGGTATCATCGCACTTGGTGCTGTGATCCGTGGTGGTACCCCTCATTTTGATTTTGTTGCAGGTGAATGTAACAAAGGTCTAGCTCAAATCGCATTAGAGTTCGATCTGCCCGTTGCCTTCGGTGTATTGACGACAGATACCATTGAACAAGCCATTGAGCGTTCAGGTACTAAAGCAGGCAACAAGGGCGGCGAAGCTGCACTAAGCTTGCTTGAAATGGTCAATGTTCTGCAACAGCTAGAACAACAGTTGTAATAGTAGGAAAAATAATGAAGCCTTCTGAGCGCCGCAAGGCCCGCCGTTTAGCCGTACAAGCCATTTATTCATGGCAACTAAGCGGGAATAATATTGCCGATGTCGAGCACGAGTTTTTAACTGAACAGAGCCTCGACGGTGTTGATGTAGCTTATTTTCGTGAGCTATTTGCAGGCGTAGCAACTAAGAAAACCCAACTGGATGAGTTGTTCATTCCACACTTAGACCGCCCCATTGATGAGGTGTCGCCAGTGGAGAAAGCCATAGTTCGCTTAGCGGCCTATGAGCTGACTTTCCGTAAAGATGTGCCGTTCAAAGTCGCGATTAACGAGGCGATTGAACTGGCTAAAGCTTTCGGTGCGGATGAAAGCCATAAGTTTGTTAATGGATTACTCGACAAACTGGTTGCACGTAAGTAATAAGGACAAACGGTATCTTAGGATACCGTTTTTCATTGCTAACAAAGGTGGCCGATGTGAGTCGCGCCAAACTGTACAGTGAAAGAATTCCAACTTATTGAATGTTATTTCAATCACCGCGGCCCCACGCGCCGTGATGTCAAACTGAGTATTGGCGACGATTGCGCCCTAGTGCAGCCCGCCGAAAACAAGTCGATCGCCATCTCCTGCGATACCTTAGTCGAAAACGTTCACTTCTTCCCTGATATTCCCCCTCAAGCCTTAGGTTACAAAGCCTTAGCCGTGAATCTGTCGGATTTAGCTGCTATGGGGGCAGAGCCTGCGTGGATGACGCTTGCGCTTACCTTACCTGAGGTGAACGAAGCCTGGCTGAGTGGGTTTAGTGAGGGACTCTTCGAAGCGGCTGAATACTATGGTATTGCCCTCATTGGCGGCGATACTACCCGTGGCCCTAGAGCCATTAACATTACCGTGCATGGACAAGTGCCGCAGGGTAAGGCATTGACGCGTCACGGTGCAAAAGCAGGTGACTGGATTTATGTGACCGGTACGCTAGGCGATTCAGCATTAGGGCTGGATTTGATCCGCGGCGTGCAGCATGCGCGTGCGGAGCATAAAGAGTTCTTAATCAATCGCCATTATCGTCCAACACCTCGAGTGTTAGCGGGTCAGTCGTTACGGTCTTTAGCATCCAGTGCTATCGACTTATCCGACGGTTTTATCTCGGACATTGGCCATATCCTCAAAGCATCGCAGGTAGGCGCGGTTGTGGATGTAGGCTCGATTCCGTTGTCCCGCGCCATGCAGGATACCGTGAGCGAAGAGCATGCCTTAGGTTATGCGCTAACGGGGGGCGAGGATTATGAGCTGCTCTTTACCGTGCCTGAGGCGCAAAAAGGTGCGTTAGAAACAGCACTGAGCCACGCGGGGACTAAGTTTGTGCGGGTTGGACAAATCTGTGCGGGCAGTAAACTTAAGTTGCAACTCAATGGTGAGCCGTTTACGCCGCCATATCATGGTTTTGAGCACTTTTAATGAAGTTGTTATCCCAAGATCAGGCGCTGTCGCGCCTGTCTCTTAAAAATCCAGTCCATTTTTTAGCATTAGGCTTTGGCAGTGGTTTAGCGGCTAAGGCGCCCGGCACCTTTGGCACCTTGGCGGCTGTGCCGCTCTATTTGTTATTGGCGCAATTGCCCTTGAGTTGGTACTTAGCTGTAACCTTAGTATGCGTACTCGCGGGGATTTATATCTGCGATAAAGCTGCTAGGGATATGGGTGTACATGATCATGGTGCAATCGTTTGGGATGAAGTGGCAGGCCTATTAATCACAATGATTGCCGCGCCTGCCGGAGTGCTCTGGTTAGTCGTTGGTTTTGTGCTGTTTCGTCTCTTTGACATTATCAAGCCTTGGCCAATCCGTTGGCTCGATGCCAAGGTCGAAGGTGGCTTTGGAATTATGATCGACGATGTATTAGCAGGCATTTTCGCGCTTATTGGTGTGCAGGCTCTCGCGGCTTTTATTCATTAACGAAACCGATTTGTGATATTCAAGCAGCCTTTAGTGAATTCTAAAGGCTGTTTTTATTTGTAAGATTGCTGAGTGGAGAGTGATTAGCGCTTAGTGATTAGTGCGGATGTCGCGGTTTAACAATAAAGAGATCAGTTCGTAGCTTGTTAATAATATTTCGCGCCGCATTACCTTTGAATGCGCTAAAGATGCCTTTGCGTTCGGCGCTGCCCATCACCAGCATATTGACGTTGAGTCTACGGGCCTCATTGGAAATCGTATCTTCGGGTAAGCCTTCTTCTACGTGTAGGTTGCGGGTATTGAGATTGTGCTGCCGTGCCACTGTGGTGAGCTTCGCTTTATATTTTTCCCGCTCTGAAACGGGTTCTTGTGGCTGATGATTAAAGCTCATGTAAAAGGGATCGGGTAAGTAGCTATTAATTAAATGCAAATCGTTTGAGAGCAAGCTCGCTATCCGCTTACTTTCTTCTATTAGGGTTTCATTAAACTCGAGGTGAGTCATATTTTCATTGTCGAGTTCCAATGCGGTAAGAACATGGCCGTTCTCATGCCAATCCTCAAGATCCACAAACATCACTGGAATATGGGGTAATCGTAGCAATTGCCATTCATCTGCAATTAAAAATTCATTGAAGAAAGGTGGATAGAATTTGTGACTGACTATGATGAGATCATAGTCAAACTGATTACATTCGTTGACGATAGCATTGTGTATTGAGTGGGATAGGCATTCTTTTATGTGGATTGGATATTGTTTATCTGGATAAGCCAAGATGGGCTTTCGTCTTTCATCTGGCATCAGCTTAGATTTATCTCTATGAAATAAAAGATTGAGATTAAAATTGTGGGTACGTTTTACCTTGAGAACGGTTAAGGACGCATGGCATTTTCTAGCCAAGACAACGGACTTTTTGAGTACGGCATTGGGCGGAACTGAATCATCTACTGCTGCGAGAATGTGCTGGAAAGGCATGATCAACTCCTATTGACCAGAGAGGTAATTAAGTCTAGGAGAGCTGCCGTTATTCGATAATATTAAATATCACTATCAAATTTGCAATCTAGCCAATAATAATCTAACTGAAATTAATATTTAAATTTCATTAGGTTGTTGAAAAGGGTGACAGGACTATTGATTATTTTTTTATAAATATGACGATTAATATAAAAAATTATTCATTCATCCTTCACGGAGGGCGATTGTTATCGTTATCGGTTATTTTGCATTCCGCTAGTCAGTATCTGGGGATATCAATATTCTAACGTCTTAAAATGTCTAATATTGTGAATGCTTCTGCTTAGGTTTATCCCTTGCAAATAAAATTAAAGGCTCCCTTGGAGCCTTTAATTTGTGTACGTCTTTATTTACAGCGGGGTAGCGTGAGTGACTACTGCAATAATTACCTAGTGCAATAGCTCCCTACTGCAATAACTCCCGCGCATTGGCTAAGGTGTTGGTAGTAATAGTATCGCCACCGAGTAATCTGGCGAGTTCTTGGATACGTTGTTCTCTATCTAAAGGCGTCATAGTGGTTTCAGTGCTTCCAGCCTTGTTGAATTTATTCACAAACATATGTTGATGGCCATTACCGGCAACTTGCGGCAAATGGGTTACACACAGTAC
Source organism: Shewanella sp. 10B (assembly GCF_023475885.1). Lineage (NCBI taxonomy): Bacteria > Pseudomonadati > Pseudomonadota > Gammaproteobacteria > Alteromonadales > Shewanellaceae > Shewanella > Shewanella sp. 10B. The sequence continues at coordinate 177,658 of NZ_JAMDJO010000002.1, read as the reverse complement.
TTGGGTCGATTCGCCAAGGCTACGCAGCATACGTCCAACCACGGCTGCAGTGGGGCCTGAGATCCCAACATCCACCTCGTCGAAAATGAGTGTCGGTGTAGCAACCTTTTTCGCGGTAATGACTTGGATACCTAAGCCAATACGTGACAATTCGCCGCCTGAGGCAACCCTTGATATAGGTTGTAACGGTTGGCCTGGGTTGGTGGTAACCATAAACTCTATGTTATCGCTGCCGTTGATCGACATGATTTCTGGATTGAAATTCACTTCAATGGTGAACTTGCCCTTGGGCATGTTGAGCTCATGAATGGATTGAGTCACCAACTTATCCAGCTCTTTTGCATAACGGGCGCGGCTCTGACTCAACTTTTGCGCGTTAGCGAGGTAGGCGACTTTACTGGCCTCCACTTGGCGTTGAATATCTTCTAGCTTATTTTCATCATCATCGAGGGTCGTGAGTTCGGCTCTGAGGGCGAGATGATGCTCGGCTAATTTGTCTGGGCTAACATGGTGCTTACGGGCCAGTTGCATGGCTTTAGAGAGCCTTTCCTCTAAATAGGCAAAATGCGCGGGATCGAGCTCAAGTTTACTCAGGTAGTGCTGCAATTCGCCCGCGCTCTCTTGCACTTGAATAAGCGCCTCGTTCAGCATAGTGCTGACATTGGTTAGTGCGGGGTCATAACTTTGCAGATTTTCGGCAAGGCCGACGGCTTTGTTCAGCAGTGATTCGATATTGCTCTCTTCACCATCCGTGAGCAAAAACAGGCTGGCTTGGCAGCTATCTACCAACTCGGTGCCATTAGCGAGGCGTTTATGTTCCTGTTCAATCTCTTCAAATTCACCGACCTTGAGATCAAACTCATCTAACTCTTCAACTTGATATTGCACCAGCTGTTTACGGGCGATACGTTCCTGCTGGGAGGCTTCTAATTGTTTGAGTTCGGCTTCAATTTGTTTACTGCGCTGATAGCTTGCCGCGACTGTGTCTATCAGTAGTCTGTGATTGGCGTAGCTATCGAGCAAGGTGAGCTGATGTTCACTCTTTAACATGGCATGGTGGGCGTGCTGGCCATGGATCCCTACAAGCAATTGCCCCAGTAATTTTAACTGAGTCAAAGGGACGGGATTGCCATTGATATAGGCGCGTGAGCGGCCGTCACTGCCAATGGTTCGACGCAGAATGCACTCATCATCGAGTTCGAGATCGTTATCTTCGAGCCAGCGTTTTGCCAGAGGCACATCCTCGAGCGAAAATCGGGCACTGACTTCGGTTTTGCTCGCGCCAGGGCGAACACTGCTGGCATCGGCACGGTTACCTAGGCATAAGCCTAGCGCGTCAATGGCGATGGATTTTCCCGCGCCAGTCTCACCAGTAATGCTGGTCATACCGGGGCGAAAGTCCAGTTCAAGGAAACGTACGATAGCGAAATTGTTGATGCTGAGTTGGCAAAGCATAGTGAGTTCCTGTCGAAAAACTTACCAAATCACTGTATTGATAAACAGTATATACTGAATTTATATACAGTAAAGTGACTTTGGGTGAATATTCGACATGTCGCGATAGCCTAAAGCCTAATTATTTGTTTATGAATAGGTTTTAACGAGCTGCTCCAGAATGGGTAAGCTGAAAAAGGTCACTATAGTGCCAAAGAGTATCCCTTGAGCACTGGTGGAGGCCTGAGTGTTATAGCGCTGCGCCAACAGATAGACGCTTGCCGCCGTGGGCAAGGCACTAAGAATGACGCCCATAACGAGGTAGTCGCCCGTGACACCTACGCCTTTTAACATGAAGTAAACCAAGGCGGGTTGCAGGATAAGTTTAAACAGGTTGATAAGGCTCAGTTCGATAAAGTTTGTCAGGCTAAATACCTTGCTATCTTTTTGATAGCGCATGGCTTTCGCCAGTACCATGCCGACAGCAAAGAGGGCGCAGGGGCTGGAGGTATTGCCTATCTGCTGGATCATCATTGCCAAGCCTGCTGGTAAGGTTATCCCTAATGCCGAAATGGCCACGCCAATAAAACAACCTATCACAATCGGGTTTTTCACCACGGCTAACAGCATGATCACCGCGGCGTGATGTTGTCGCTGTTTATTGGTGGCGAGTTCTAACGAGACCAAGGCCACGGCAAACATGAGTACGGACAATAAACTGGCAATCGCAGCGGCAACTAAGGCGCTTTGTTGCTGGGGGAATAAGATGACAAGGAGTGGAATACCGATAAATGCGGTATTACCAAAAGTGGCATTTAAGGCGCGCACGGCGGCTATCGCAGGCTGTTTAGGATTCACCAGCAGGGAGATGCCGATACAAACGAGGTAAATCACCAGCATGGCTGCGCTGTACCCGGCGATAAATCCCCACTGCAGGATCTCTTCAATGGGCTGTTGCGCCAGTGCTATCAAGAGGATGGCCGGAAACGCAATATAATAAACATATTGATTGAGAACTTGGTCTGTTTCTACTGGAAGAAAGCGCAGCTTTTGCACTAGTGTGCCCAGTAGCATGATCCCGAAGACGGCAAACAGAGGGGTTAAAATGGTCATGTCCCTCACTCATCCTTTTGTGTTGCTTATCCCGTAAACGAGTCTCGGGATATTCTCTCAGCCAATTGACGATAATCGGCGCTAGCGCAGTAAATTTATCGGCAAAATAGCATAGCATTCCCCTTGGAGGCTATTGCGCTATGGTCGTAGAAGTGAATAATTCTACGTTTAAAACACAATTAGTTAGTGCGCGTTATGGATGCAGGCACTCACATAAACGATTGGGATTGAAAATGGCTGATGATATAGGCGGCGAGCTGCAGTTAATTTACCTGTTTGTGCATTTAGTGAATGCGGGGAGTTTTTCCCAAGCAGCTAAAGAGCTCGATATGCCCATCGCCACCGTGAGCCGTAAGCTGGCCAAACTTGAGGAGAAGCTCGATAAGCAATTGTTTATGCGTAGCACCCGTAAGCTGCGGTTAACCGAAGAAGGCCTAGCATTATTCCAACGTTATCAGAGCGTCATTGCCCAATTTGATGAACTGAGCGGTGTCGGCAGTGATAAGCCCGAAGGGACATTGCGGATTGCGGCGCCGATTTCGATTATTTCTATCATCTTTATCCGCGCATTGAACGAGTTTGGGCGTTTATATCCCGATATCCGCTTACATATTTCCCAAAGCAATGAGTTAGTCGATTTAATTGATAAAGGGATCGATGTAGCGATTGTGGGCGGTGCCCAGCCCGACTCCTCTTGGGTGTCGAGCACCTTAGGTGAACTCGATTACCGCCTGTTTGCGACGCCGGAATATTTAGCCTCGGCGCCAAAGTTAACCCATCCCGATGATCTTGAAGCCCACCAGTTAATTAAAGTGTGGCCACTGTTTAATTGGCACTTAAAGCACCCTAATGGCGAGTCATTTTATTTTAATGGCCCAACAAAGCTTACGCTCACGGATCTGCACGGGGCGATTCAGGCGACACTCGATCACGGTGGCATACTCTATGGCCCAGAATTATTTGTAAAACAGCAAATTAAAGAGGGGCAGTTAAAAGTACTCTTGCCCGAATGGATTGGTGAGCAGCGCAGAATATCGATTCTGTATCACCAGCGGAGTCAGCAGCCGCAGAAGGTGAGGGTGTTTATCGAGTTTATGCAGTCTAAGGCGCCCGAGCTGTTTTCGATGGCGTAAGCTGTTAGCGTTTGCGAGGCTTTAGCGGATTTTTACTCATGGAGTTTTGGGTCTGCTTCGCTTCTTGCAGGCTGGCGCGGGTGGCGGGCACGATACCCAGTTCAAGGTAGTAATTGACTAAACGGCGCAGTTCAAACAAGGAACCAATACGGCTTTGATGACCTATGGTGAGTTTCCAGGTATCGGTGCGGCCTTCGCTATTGGTTAAGATAAATCCTTGATAAACTAGTTTTTTCATATTGAATGGATACTTGGCTTAATCCTATCCCTCGCAGTGTTATCCCTTGGCTAATACCAATCACATTAAATATCTAATCAGTTCAGAGCCTCACAGGCGTCTCAATCCAAGGCGCATTGACGAAGAAATGGTTATTCCCTTTTAAGTCAATGTAACACGGGAGTGAGACGCCTGTGAGGCTCCCGAAGGGCGGGGTTGAACGGGCTTTATACTGCGTTTAAGGCTTTCGACAGAGCGCCACTATGCCTTCAAGCCTTCGCCTTGTCTAAAGCCCGTTTAACTCCCGCTGAATGAACAGATATTTAATACGATTGGTATAAGATGCTACCTAATAGTGAACCACTCTTAGGTAGCAGGGCTCACTTACGCGACGCTAATACCGATATTCGATACACCCGCTTCGATAATCTCTTTGCGTAAACCTTTCACCAATTCTGCGGTGATCTTAGGATTCTCTTCGATGATTTCCAGCAGCGTATTTTGCAGTTCGCGCTCTTCTTCCATCACTTCATGGGCGAAGACATAGTCATCTAAGGCATCATCGGTTAAATCTACATCGCTGATGGTCTCAATGTAGTTCGCCACAGTGCTTGAGGATAACTTGCTTATATTGGTGATATCTTCTTCAAGATCGGTTTGAATCGCACCGAGTAAGGTAGACAGAGCAACTACGGCATCCATCGCTGGGTATACGCCATAGTTATCAAAATCGGCGGGTTCAGGGGTGTTATCTTCTAAGCGCTGTAGATGCACATCAATGTTGAATTTCAGCTTATTGTCGTACTGGGATTGCCAAAGAAGATCGAGCACTGTGCTTAATACCGCAGGATCGCCAAACTCGCAAACCTCTGAAAACAATTGATAGTTAGGTAACATTCGTTGGCAAAGGGCAATGGCAAAGAGTTTTTTCTGTGGTAGTTCTAGCGCCTTTAAACGCTTAAAGAAGCCCGTTTTTTTGGTCATCTGTTATTTCCGCTGATAGCTGTGATAGCACTTGTTTTGCCGCCGATTCTACCTTAGTTAGCTCATCAAGTAACTCTAGTATTTCCGGTTCGAGATCTTCGACACGAGCATCCCGTTTCAATGCCGATTCAATCTCTTGGCATAATCGCTGTGTGGTCGGTACTCCGCAATAGCAACTGGCTCCATGGAGTTTGTGGATAGTGGTGAGCATAGTCGCTTGATCGTTCTGACTCAGCGCCGTCTCAATTGCCGAGACAGTTTGTGGCAAGGAATCCAATAACATGCGCAACATATCTAAGGCTAAATCCGACTTATGGTTGGCTTGGGTTAAGCAAAGATCCCAGTTGAGGGTGTGTAAATCGAAGTGGGTGAACTTGGGCCGAGTTATCCAGCGGTTTATCTCCGCTTTGAGGGCGGCTTCATCGATGGGCTTAGGCAAGTAACCATCCATGCCGCTGCCTAAAATCAACTCACGTTCCTCGGCAATCGCGTGGGCGGTCACGGCAATAATGGGCGTGTTGCGGTTCATCGACCCTTGGCGGATTTGCTTAGTGGCGCTGATGCCGTCGGTGCCCGGCATCTGGATATCCATAAAGATAAGGTCAAAGGTGCGACTCTTGGCTTGTTTAACGGCTTCTTCACCGCTGTTAACGGCAATGACAGTCGTCACTAACTCGTTAAGCAGGGTATCAATCAGTTTTAAATTGGCAAAGTTATCATCCACCGCCAACACAGTAAGGGACTGGCGAGCAGCGGGGACGGTAATCGCCACGGGAGGTAAAATGTCATATTCCATTGGTGGATAGAGCATATTACGCGCCAATTGGTGTTCACTCACTGGCAGTGACAACACCACATCGGCATTGGGGCGAATAAACTGGCTTAGTACTTCCTGCTCTTGGCAATCGAACAGCACAATCAAGCAATCTGTCTTACTCTTAGCTTGATTTAAGGTACTGACCAATTGATTCGGATTGCTAAATCCATGGCAACTCAGCAGCACATAATCGAATTGATGCTCAGTGGTCGAGAGCGTCGTCAGCAAGCTTGGTATGTGTTGATGGTGCGTGACTTTTGTATCCCACTGTTTTAGCTGACGACTAATCACAGAATGGGTGAGTACTCTGGGTTCATAAAACAACACGGTTTTATCTTTAAGTTTTTCAAAGGGCAGCGAATCGCCAATCTGGAATTGACCTAGACCCAATGGCAGGGTGAACCAGAAGTTAGAGCCCTTATCCACCGAAGAGGTAAAGCCAATTTGGCCGCCCATTTGGTTGACGAGGCGCTTAGTGATGACCAGCCCCAGCCCTGTGCCTCCAAAGCGGCGAGAAATCGAGGAGTCCGCTTGACCAAAGGCTTGGAACAGGAAGTCCTGTTGGTTTTCATCAATCCCAATGCCGGTATCAATCACATCACAGCGAAGCACCACTTGATCATCTGTCTGGTTTTGTAACTCTAATTTGACTAACACACTGCCCGAATCGGTAAACTTGATGGCATTGCCCACTAAGTTATTGATAATTTGGCAAACACGCATCGCATCGCCGTTAACATTGTCGGGAACGTTGGGAGCAATATCGACCACTAACTCCAGTCCTTTTGCCTGCGCGCTGCCCGAGATTAAAGTGATTGTCTCACCTAAGGTTTCCCTTAGGCCGAATGGCATGTTTTCTAGCACCATTTTACCGGCTTCGAGTTTAGAGAAGTCGAGAATATCGTTGATAATCGCCAGTAGGTTAGTCGCGCTGCGCTCGATGGTATTAATGTAATCGACTTGGCTCGAGTGTAGCGGGGTTTTAACGAGTTGACGGGCAAAGCCTATCACGCCGTTTAATGGTGTGCGCAGCTCGTGGGACATGTTCGCCAAGAATTCCGACTTAATGCGGCTGGCCTCCAGCGCGCGTTTTTTGGCTAAGTCGAGCTCGACGTTTTGGATCTCAATCTGCTCTAAGGTTTCCCGCAGATCCGAAGTTGCCTGATCGATATTTTGCTGCATCTCATCGTGATATTCCGATAGCGAGCCCGCCATGGCGTTAATACCGCGTTTAAGCAAATCTAGCTCACCGATAAGATTACCCTCAAGCCTGGCATCGAGTTTACCCTCACGGATTTTGGCGACCACCCGCACCATTTCGGTAATCGGCTGGGTGACGTTTTTAACCAGACGAAAGGTAAACAGCAGGTTTAATTGCACCCCAATCAAGACGATAATAAAGGCGGCCACGGCGGCCCTGTGTTGTTCGAGCAGTGCACGTTCTTTATTGATTATCACCGAAATATAGCCAAGCAGCTCGCCATTATCGGTTTGGATATCAAAATTGACGGGCGCGCCCGCAGCAGGAGGTGCGGTGGCAAAAATCGGTGTGCGTAGGATAAGGCTGTCGCCCACATGTTCGATTTCGGTTTTGTGCAGATTGGTCAGCGCCTCTTTATAGCGCATGATTTCGAAATCTTTGTGGTAATGCGATGTGACAAACAGTTGATTTTGAATGTCAAAAATAGCGATGGATTTAACGAGCGTGGATTTATTCAGTTGGGCTGCGGCGAGGAGCCGTTTCGTCGCTTCCCTGTCATTGCCCACGAGTCCCACTTCACTGGCAATCGCTAAAGGTTCGATAATATTGCTGCCCTGTTCAATCAGCGTATCTTCGAGTTCATAGAAGCGATTTATGGTAAAGTAGCTGCCCAGCAGAATACCGACTAAGATCGTCGGCGCAAGCGCAAGCACCAGAACCCAGGAACGTAAGCTGTATTTGGTCATGTTGTTGACAGGGTTCATAGCCGCAGCGCAGTTTCCTAAGTTCTAGGGACGATATAATTTTATAAGACTGCCAGAAAAAGGGCGGTCTTTACCAGTTTTTTATTGATTTAGAGGCCGAAATGGCACAATTTTTTAAAGCAAAACCAAATAGTTCCAAGCAATTGTCCGCGAAGCAATCCTTTAGCGTGCACCAGCTGGATCATCTAGGGGCAGGTATAGCACAACATCAGGGAAAAGTCGTATTTATCCCCGGCGCCTTGCCGAATGAAACCGTGCAGGCGCAGCTGACCGAACAAAAGAAAAACTATGCCCGGGCCAAGCTAATTAAAGTTGAGACGCCGAGCGCTGAGCGAGTCACGCCGCTATGCTCACATTACCAAACTTGTGGCGGCTGCGATTTACAGCATATGTCATTAGCTGGCCAGCGCGAGCATAAGTCCGCGGCCTTGGTTGATATTATGGCCAAATTTGCTGGCGCCGAAGGCAACTCAGTGCCTGCATTGACGGGCGAAGGTTGGCACTATCGTCGCCGCGCCCGCCTTGCGACCCTATTTGATAAAAATACCAAGCAGTTGAGCCTAGGGTTTCGCGCCTCGAGCAGCAGCCAAGTGGTGCCTATTGATAGCTGTTTAGTCTTGGCGAAACCCTTAGCGGATTTAATCGCGCCATTTGCTAAGTTGCTTAATCAACTGGCGGCCAAATCGAGCCTTGGGCACTTAGAGTTAATTGATGCCGACAATGGCCATTTTGCGGTAATTCGGATCACTAAATCCTTAAACGATAAGGATATGGCAAAGCTTGCGCAGTTTGCTGAGAAGCATCAAATCCATATTTGTTTGCAAGACAACAACGGCGAGTTCCATGGGGTGAATGGCACGCTGTTATTGCCTGTTTACCAGTTGCTCGATGATAAAGCCGATGCAACGCCTGTGAGCCTCAGCTTTACCCCGGGTAACTTTGTGCAAGTGAATGCGCAAATTAACAAGGCCATGGTGGCGCAGGCGTTAGACTGGTTAGCACCACAGCCGGGTGAGCGTATTCTCGATCTCTTCTGCGGTATGGGGAACTTCAGTTTGCCTTTAGCTAAATTGGGCGCCGAAGTGATTGGGGTTGAAGGGGTGCCAGAAATGGTCAGCCAAGCCCGTGAAAACGCCGCGGCGAATGGCTTAAGCAATTTAACCTTTTACCATGGCGACTTAAGTGCCGATTTATCCTGCGAGCCTTGGATGGGCAAGATTGATAAGTTGCTACTCGATCCTGCCCGCGCGGGGGCGTTCGAGAGTTTGCAATGGCTTAAGAAGATGAAACCCCGCCAAGTGGTGTATGTCTCTTGTAATCCGGCGAGCCTGGCCCGCGACAGTGCGGTATTGCTCGAGCGTGGTTACAAGTTACAAAAGTTAGGCTTAATCGATATGTTCCCGCAGACACACCATATCGAAGCCATGGCCTTGTTTGAGCTTACAAAATAAGGCTTATCGATTGGGCAAGGTTTCCTCACTTGCCCGCGTTATTCGAGTGTAAAGTAAGCAAAGCGTTTGAATAACGTAAAAAATGTGAAGTTTCGTCTCGTTGGGTTTGACAAGTCCGTGCCAATGCTGAAGATAGGAGTGCCGAGGTGGTGCCACTTTTCTCTGAGCACGAATAAGGAAATAAATTAGATGGTCTCTGTTCGCGAAGCGCACTTTAATGATCCCGATTTTCATCTTGAAGATTGGGTGGCTCGCTATGTCAGTCATGTCGAGGAGGCGCAGACCTTACTCACCCTGATTGCACAGGTCGAAGCCTTACCCGCTAAGAGTCCTGCCGCGAAAAGAGAACTGCTCGAACGTGCCCGCGAGATGATTGAAATCCTCGCGCCATTGAACATGGATATCGAGACGCTGCAAGCGGCTATCCTGTTTGTGGTGTTTGATGCCGGCCTATTAAACGAAGAGGCGATCAAAGAAAAATTTGGCGAGCCGCTGGCGCGGTTAGTCGCCAGCGTCGTGACCATGGACGCCATTGGCGCGTTAAAAATCAATCCCAATAGCCGCTCAACCGAGCCGCAAATCGACAATATCCGCCGCATGTTGCTGGCGATGGTCGAAGACGTGCGCGCCGTGGTAATAAAACTGGCTGAGCGTGTTTGTTTGCTGCGCGCCGTGAAAAATGCCGATGAAGAAACCCGCGTCTTGCTGGCCCGCGAAATTGCCGACATCTATGCGCCGCTCGCTAACCGTTTGGGTATTGGTCAGTTAAAGTGGGAATTAGAAGATATTTCCTTCCGCTATCTGCATCCAGATACCTACAAGGACATTGCGAAACAGTTAGACGGTAAGCGGTTAGACCGCGAAGTCTATATCGAAAAATTTGTCGAGCAGTTGCAGCAGCGCCTCGATGAGGATCATATTCGCGCTAAGGTCTATGGTCGTCCAAAACATATCTACAGCATCTGGCGCAAGATGAAGGGCAAACATCTCAAGTTTGATGAGTTGTTTGACGTGCGCGCCGTGCGGATTGTCACCGAGCGTTTGCAGGACTGCTATGGCGCCTTAGGGGTCGTGCATACACTTTGGCACCATATTCCGCGCGAGTTCGACGACTACGTGGCCAACCCTAAACCTAACGGTTATCAATCGATTCATACCGTAGTGGTGGGGCCAGAAGGTAAAACCGTTGAAATTCAAATTCGTACCCAAGATATGCATGAAGATGCAGAGCTGGGGGTTGCCGCGCACTGGAAATACAAAGAGGGTAATCACTCCGGCAAACAGAGCGGCTACGAAGAAAAAATCAATTGGCTGCGTAAAATTCTGCAATGGCAGGAAGACGTGGTCGAAAGTGGCAACTTGGTCGAAGAAGTTCGCAGCCAAGTGTTTGAAGATAGAGTCTATGTCTTTACCCCAAGCGGTGAAGTCGTTGATTTGCCACTGGGTTCAACCGTGCTCGACTTTGCCTACTATATTCACTCGCAGGTCGGTCATAAGTGTATTGGTGCCAAGGTCGATGGCCGCATTGTGCCGTTTACTTATCAGGTTGAAACGGGCGAGCGCATTGAGATCATCACCTCGAAGCACCCCAATCCTAAGCGCGATTGGCTCAATCCAAACTTAGGTTATATCCGCACATCGCGGGCGCGCTCGAAAATTCAGCATTGGTTTAAGCAGCAGGACCGCGATAAAAATATTATCGCCGGCAAAGAAATGCTCGAAGCCGAGCTGGCGCGAGTCAGCCTTAAAATCAAAGATGCCGCCATCGCCGTTGAGCGCTTTAATATGGCAAGTATGGACGACTTGCTTGCCGCCATCGGCGGCGGTGATGTGCGTTTACATCAGGTCGTAAACCATATCCAAAGTAAGTTGCGCCTCGATGAGGCGAGCGAAGAAGATGCGGTTGAAGAATTAGTTAAGAAGAGCCAACCCAAATCTGGCACCAATAGCCGTGGTCAGGTGGAAGTGAATGGCGTGGGAAACTTACTCAGCCATATCGCCCGTTGCTGCCAGCCCGTACCTGGGGATGAGATTTTAGGCTTTATCACCAAAGGACGCGGTATTTCGGTGCATCGCTCCGACTGTGAACAGGTAAAAGAGTTAATGCGCGTTCACCCAGAGCGTGGCGTCGATGTGGTTTGGGGCGAGAACTATTCAGGTGGTTATCGTATGCGCCTGCGGGTCTTAGCCCATGATCGCAGCGGATTATTGCGGGATCTCACCTCGGTACTCGCCGCCGAAAAGTCCAATGTACTCGCCATGAGCTCGTCATCGGATATTAAGAATCAGACGGCGGCAATTGAACTTGAATTGGAGCTTTATAACCTTGATGGTCTATCGCGGGTGTTATCTAAGCTCTCCCAAGTCGATAGCGTGATAGAAGCAAGACGGCTTTAAGGTTAGCAATACCTTTCGAAGCGATTAGCCTCGAAATTAGCAATATAGAATACTTTGATAAGAGATATATTGGGGCAGGGAGGCTGTTCATCGTTCTGAGCAATGGCATTTGCTCCCCGACGCGCAGCGAGTCCGTCCTTGGATGCTCGACCGCCCCGTCTGATGTGAATGGATTCACGAATGCCGCGGTGGCATGGATGCCAAAGAGCGGCCATGGGGCGGACGGTCGTCTCGCAAATCACCATTGCTCAGCTTCCTAGCATCGTTGTTGGCTGCAGGTTTCAAAGAGACACACAGCATGCTTTGGGACAAAAGCGAGCTAGATTCCAAGCTCTAATTCATGAGTTTCAGATTAAAATTTCTATGGAGATAACGCCGCCAGCTGGGGCCTTGTTACGTTTTGGCATGGCTCTCGACTATGCCTACAACTTTGTTGCTGCCAGCCGGGAGGAGAGTAATCTTTTCTTCAGGCTCATTAAAATGAATGAGCTTCTCTTTATGCAATACTTTCAGTATCTTCTTGTAATAGGTTTTATTACTTGATTCAGTCCAGTCCATTAACTCAGACAGAGTGACATCCTCATCTGTAGATGATGCCAAAAGCAAAATCTGATCTTTTAGATTCATGCTGGGAGAAAGAACTTTCTTGAACCCTTTACTATCCCAAACTAACGGTGTATTTCTTTGGGCAAGTGCATCCACTGCCAGCTGAGCATCTTCTAGGCTTCCGGTATGAAATACTCTGACCAGTTCAGCCATAATCCAGTTAACCATTGTCAGCATCAGCGTTGAATCAACATTATTGGCATCGACTTCGCTACCTACATGACCTACACCACGATTATTTCGTATTTCATACAGAGCTGGGAGCATTCTTGGTATTAGTATTTGAAAGCTTCGAGGGAGAGAAGACTCTTGTTCCAACTGCCTACAGGCTGCGACCATATTTCTCGGTTTCGATGGTGATGATGGATAATTCCCGTCAACATGCCCTTGCAATATCGAATATACAATCTCACAGATTTTACCGGCACTAAGCTCTGCGGGTTCCCAGCGATGTTCCATATAGTTTTGGGTTAACTTTTTGTACTCCTTGATTAAAGGAGTACGCAGGCCAGCAGGCAAAGACCCTAGAAGGGTTTTAAGTTCAGGCATGTTAACCGATTCCTAGTGATCTCTTACCTTCTTCAGTTACATAGAACTGTTTACCTTCCTTCTCGCAGAATCCCTTCTTTACATTTTGATTGAGGGCTTCTGAAGCATTATTAAGACGTCTTTGGTTTGCATTACTAAGAGCAGAAGTGACATCTTTGGTTTGAAGCCTGCTTTGTCCTTTGGCCTCTACCCATACCGCTGTAGCTAGAAACTTAGTTGTTTGGACTGAATCAGCATTTTTGGACTTCAACCACAAAGCCAATGGCTGGGAGGCTATGTCACTATGCCCTGATAAGTCTGCCGGTTTATGTGAGTCGCCAGCTGGAGTTCCAGACTGCGATGGGACCTGCACTGGCGCTAGAGCCATCAACTCTTCAGCTCGATCCATGATCTTGTCAAGTTGGTCGGACAACCAAGAAGACTCACCCTCCCCAGAGAAGGTTATCTCGCCGATTTTTATTTCGATTTTTGCTTCACTCATTCATATTTCCTTTTCTACGAAGTAGTTGAGAACGTAACAGTTTATTCGTACGCATGCGCGTTTACCTCGTTGAACCAGTGAAAACGCGCACAGTTAACCATCTGTATGCAAAGAACTTATCAGCTTTATATTAAATACACCATCCGGAAAAACGCGCATGCGTGTTTTCCAAACCTATTAACTAAAATTCAGTTACTACATTCACCTGATTTTATGGAGTTTTATTTATTTCGGATGGAATTAGTGCGCACTGATTTTGTCCAAAAATCATACCAAAAAACCTAAATTTAAATACGACTGTATACCCATACATTGTTAGTCGCTTTACGTTAGGTCCAAACATTAGGTAAATGGATGAGATTTTGTATGGCAACAAGAGTAGGAGTTTTCTATTGAGCCAACGAACCGAAACAAGGAATGAGGCATAAAGCTTTTAGCCAGATGAACAGTTCAATGGTCGTAAAGATTGTCATTGTTGCAACTGTGACCGTTGGCGGCATGGATGCCGCCGTCGAGCCCTCAGGGACGAGTTTACGGCGTGTCACAGAGGAAACAATGACAATTCATCCTACACACCTGACGACATACTTATCTAGTTTTAGGGCATATCCTCTTCGTTAAAACCTAATACCAGACTCTAAATAGCACTTTGAGCTTGGCTACTTTATCATTAGCGCTTTATTGCCCTTATTACAGCCTTAGTTGCGACTCAGCTTGAGTGTATTCCTGTTTACGCATCCTGCACCTGTGTCGACTCTCTTGAAAGGATATCAGCATGACTTCCCATATCACGCCTTCTATTACTGAGCTTCCCGCAACAGCACTTTCAGCAACCGATGTTGCGCCGCTACTGAAGATTATGGAGAAGCTGCGCGATCCGCAAACGGGTTGCCCATGGGATAAAGCCCAGACTTATCAAACCATAGTACCTTTTACCCTCGAAGAGGCCTATGAGGTGGCTGACACGATTGAACGTTTAGCCCTAGACGAATTACCCGATGAGCTGGGGGATTTATTATTCCAAGTAGTGTTTTATTGCCAGCTTGGCAAAGAGCAGGGCAGGTTCGATTTCAGCACAGTCGTCAATAAAATCACCGACAAACTCACCCGCCGTCATCCCCATGTGTTTGGTGAAGCCACGTTTGAGGCCGATGCCAGTAGTCAGCAGATGAAGGCCAATTGGGAAGCGATCAAAGCCAGCGAGCGTGAACAAAAGGCTCTGGCGGCTGGGGTGACTTCTCCACGCGAGGTGTCTGTGCTTGATGATATCCCGCGCGCACAGCCAGCGTTATCGCGTTCAATCAAAATTCAGCAGCGGGTTGCGCGCGTTGGGTTCGATTGGCCTGAGCTTGAGCCCGTTGTCGCAAAAATCCATGAAGAAATTGATGAAGTGCTGGCGGAGGTGAATCAGCCCACGCTCGACCAGGCCAAAGTGCAGGCCGAAATGGGCGACTTATTATTTGCAGTGGTGAATTTGGCGCGTCATTTAAAAGTGGACCCAGAACAAGCGCTACGCCAAGCTAATGTTAAATTTGAACGCCGTTTTAAAGGTGTAGAGGCATTTGCGAGACAAAATAATAAAGCATTAGAAGAACATAGCTTAGAAGAGTTAGATGCCTACTGGGATAAGGTTAAACAGGGCGAGCCAAGATAAAGGGCAAATTATCCGGATTGGTGTTTGTCGAATGGCAACACCTTTGGTATACTACTGCCCCGTCCTAGTGCTTTCTTACAAGCACGTATTTTCAAACTCATTTTCTCAGGTTCAGCATGACTACAAGGTATATCTTCGTTACTGGTGGTGTGGTTTCATCACTAGGTAAAGGCATTGCAGCCGCTTCATTAGCCGCAATTTTAGAGGCCCGTGGTCTCAATGTAACCATCATGAAACTGGACCCATACATCAACGTTGATCCAGGTACCATGAGCCCAACGCAACATGGTGAAGTGTTTGTGACTGAGGACGGCGCAGAAACAGACCTTGACCTAGGCCACTATGAGCGTTTCATCCGCACTAAGATGAACCGTCGCAACAACTTCACTACGGGTCGTATTTACGAAGAGGTGTTGCGTAAAGAGCGTCGCGGTGACTATTTAGGTGCGACGATTCAGGTGATCCCACACATCACTAACGCGATCAAAGAAAAAGTGATTGCAGGTGGTGAAGGTCACGATGTGGCTATCGTTGAAATCGGCGGTACTGTGGGTGATATCGAATCACTGCCATTCCTTGAGTCTATCCGCCAATTAGGCGTTGAACTGGGCCGCGATCGTACCCTGTTTATGCATTTAACCTTAGTGCCATTCCTTGGCGCCGCGGGTGAAGTGAAAACGAAACCGACTCAACATTCAGTCAAAGAATTGCGTTCTATCGGTATTGCACCGGATGTGCTGATCTGCCGTGGCGACCGCGCGATTCCTGCCAACGAGCGTGCGAAGATTTCGTTATTCTGTAACGTTGAAGAACGTGCAGTTATTTCATTAAAAGACGTCGACAGCATCTACAAGATCCCAGCGCTGCTGCGCTCACAGGGTTTAGATGACCTAGTCGTTAAGCGTTTTGGCTTAGAATGCCGCGAAGCCGACTTGTCTGAGTGGGAAAACGTGATTTACCAAGAAGCCAATCCAAACGGCGAAGTCGTGATTGGTATGGTCGGTAAATACATCGAACTGCCAGACGCCTATAAGTCAGTCAACGAAGCATTAAAGCATGCGGGTCTGAAGAACCGTGTATCTGTGAGCATCAAGTATATCGACTCACAAACTGTTGAAGCGAAAGGCGATGAAGTGCTGCAAGGGTTAGACGGTATCTTAGTCCCAGGCGGCTTCGGTGAGCGCGGTGTGGAAGGTAAGATCCTAGCGGCTAAATATGCCCGTGAAAACGAGCTGCCTTACTTTGGTATCTGTTTAGGTATGCAAGTGGCGCTGATTGAATTTGCCCGTAACGTTGCTGGCATGACTGATGCACACTCAACTGAATTCAATAAAGCAACGCCATTCCCAGTGGTTGGCTTAATCACTGAATGGGTTGATGAAGAAGGTAACGTTGAACAACGCCATGAAGCCTCTGATTTAGGTGGCACTATGCGTTTAGGTGCGCAGTTATGTCACCTACTTGAAGGTTCAAAAGCGGCGCAAGCGTATAAAGGTAACACTTGTGTTGAGCGTCACCGTCACCGTTACGAAGTGAACAACAAGTACAGAGAACGTTTAGAGCAAGCGGGTCTGGTATTTAGTGGTTTATCTTCTGACCGTAAACTGGTTGAGATGATTGAGCTGAAAGATCATCCTTGGTTTGTAGCGGGTCAATTCCACCCAGAATTCACTTCGACCCCACGCGATGGTCATCCATTGTTCGAAGGTTTCGTTGCTGCCGCAAGTGCACATCAAAAACGTGATCTGAAGAAATAAATTTTAAGGCCGGACCCGCGACAGTGGGCCCGGCCTTTTGTTACACTCAGGCCGCGTAATCATGAGTCAAAACTCATACCCATGTGTATAAACGACATGCGTATAGACGGAAATAGTAAACGGAATTTAAAGATTTTGGTCGTACTCTACATCTGTTAATTCCCATTGGTATTGGTTTTTCTTTTCTCTTTTAAACTTAAATCGAGGGTAATATGGCTAAGATTATTAACGTGATTGGTCGCGAGATTATGGATTCTCGTGGTAACCCAACAGTTGAAGCTGAAGTGCATTTAGAAGGTGGTTTTATCGGTATGGCGGCTGCGCCATCTGGTGCTTCTACCGGTAGCCGTGAAGCGCTGGAACTACGTGATGGCGACAAGAGCCGCTACTTAGGTAAAGGTGTATTGACTGCTGTGGCTAACGTAAACGGCCCTATCCGTGCGGCGTTAATCGGTAAAGATGCGACTGCACAAGCTGAGCTCGATCAAATCATGATCGACTTAGACGGCACTGAAAACAAAGACAAGTTAGGCGCTAACGCGATTCTGGCTGTGTCTTTAGCGGCGGCTAAAGCGGCTGCAGCATTCAAAGGCATGCCTTTATACGCTCACATTGCGGAACTAAACGGCACACCTGGCCAATACGCTATGCCAGTGCCAATGATGAACATCCTTAACGGTGGCGAGCACGCGGATAACAACGTTGATATCCAAGAATTCATGGTTCAACCTGTTGGCGCGAAAAACTTCCGCGAAGCTTTACGTATGGGCGCTGAGATTTTCCACACCCTGAAAAAAGTACTGCACGGCAAAGGTTTAAGCACTTCTGTGGGTGACGAAGGTGGTTTCGCACCTAACCTGTCTTCTAACGCAGATGCATTAGCGGTAATCAAAGAAGCCGTTGAATTAGCAGGTTACAAGCTGGGTACCGACGTGACTCTGGCATTAGACTGCGCTGCTTCTGAGTTCTACAAAGACGGTAAATATGACCTGTCTGGCGAAGGCAAAGTATTCGATTCAAACGGTTTCTCTGACTTCCTGAAATCACTGACTGAGCAATATCCAATCGTCTCTATTGAAGACGGTCTGGACGAGTCAGATTGGGATGGTTGGGCGTACCAAACTAAGATCATGGGTGACAAGATCCAATTAGTGGGCGACGATTTATTCGTAACCAACACTAAGATCTTAACCCGTGGTATTGAGAATGGCATCGCTAACTCAATCCTGATCAAGTTCAACCAAATCGGTTCATTAACTGAAACCTTAGCGGCTATCCGTATGGCAAAAGCGGCGGGTTACACTGCGGTGATTTCACACCGTAGCGGTGAAACTGAAGATGCGACTATCGCTGATTTAGCGGTAGGTACTGCGGCAGGCCAAATCAAGACGGGTTCACTATGCCGTTCTGACCGTGTTGCTAAATACAACCAATTACTGCGTATCGAAGAGCAATTAGGTGAAAAAGCGCCATACCGCGGTTTGAAAGAAATCAAAGGTCAGGCGTAATTTAGTCGTCTGATGTAAAAAGGCCACCACTTGGTGGCCTTTTTTGTTGTACTATCTGCAGTATATTTTTTTAATTCAAGATACTGACGCTAATTCCTCCATGAAATTCTTTGTCATTGCACTCATAGTGCTTCTCGGTTTGCTGCAATATCGACTGTGGTCGGGCGATAACAGCCTGCCCGAATACTTTGTTCTGCAAAAACAGATCGCGGCTCAGCAAGAAGGTAATGCAAAACTCAATGAGCGTAATCAAGTGCTTAAAGAGGAAATTATCGACCTTAAGAGTGGTACCGAAGCGATTGAAGAGCGTGCGCGTAACGAGCTAGGCATGGTGAAAGAAGGCGAGACCTTCTATCGCGTGGTGGGCGGTGACCGTTCAGTATCGAGTCCCTCGCAGTAACGGAGCGCCTATGGATACCGTATTAGAAGCCGCGTCGCAGGTCGAAACCCAAGTTGCAGTTCAAATTGATCCTTTCTCGCAACATGTGGTGGCGATTGTGCCTGCCGCGGGGATTGGTAGCCGCATGGGCGCAGGCAAACCCAAGCAATATTTAACCTTGCTCGGGCAAAGCATTCTGGCCCATACCTTAGACAAGTTATTGTCCCATCCGCAAATAAACCAAGTGATTGTGGCTCTGCATCCTGAGGATACTGAGTTTGCTGCGTTGCAGCAGGCTAAGCATCCCAAGCTGGTAACTGTCATTGGCGGCTCTGAGCGCGCCGACTCGGTACTGGCGGCACTCGATAAGGCGCCTGATAATGGTTGGGCTTTAGTTCACGATGCGGCTAGACCCTGCCTGACGGCGCAAGACATAGATAAATTGCTGGCATCGCGGGTGCACTTTCCCCAAGGGGCGATTTTGGCCATGCCTGTGCGGGATACCATGAAGCGCGCCAATAGCTTAGGTGAAATTAGCTCGACCGTTTGCCGCGATAATCTCTGGCATGCGTTGACGCCGCAGTTATTTCCAACCTCCTTGTTGCGATTACATTTAAAAGCCGCGCTTGCCGCGGGGGCAGTCGTGACCGATGAGGCCTCGGCGATGGAGTGGGCGGGTATTTCCCCTGGTTTAGTCGCGGGGCGGGCGGATAACATTAAAGTCACCCATCCCGATGATTTGGAGTTGGCAGAGCTTTTTTTACTGCGCGCGAATGCTTGAAAGCAAGCTGAGTGAATTGCGCAATCTATTAAATACGTTAGGAAGTAAGTAATGAAAATCCGAATCGGCCATGGTTTTGATGTCCATAAATTTGGTGAAGCGCGCCCGTTAATTTTATGTGGGGTCGAAGTCCCCTACGAAACTGGGCTGGTGGCTCATTCCGACGGTGATGTGGTGCTGCATGCCATCTCCGATGCCATTTTAGGGGCGATGGCCCTTGGGGATATTGGTAAACATTTCCCCGATACCGATGCCACCTATAAGGGCGCCGATAGTCGCGTCTTGCTGCGCCATTGCTATGCATTAGCGCGGGCGAAGGGATTTGAGCTGGGTAATCTGGATGTCACTATCATTGCCCAGGCGCCTAAGATGGCGCCGCATATCGAGGATATGCGCCTAGTGCTGGCGGCCGATCTTAATGCTGACATTGCCGATATCAACGTTAAGGCCACCACCACCGAAAAACTCGGGTTTACCGGCCGCAAAGAAGGCATTGCGGTAGAAGCCGTTGTATTACTCAGCCGCCAATAGCCTGAAACTTTAAGAGATAAGAAAGACCCATGAGCGAACTACATTACCTGTACGGCAAACCGACGGCCACCGCCGATTTAAGAACCGTTAACAGCGACTTTATCGTGAAAGAGATTTTGCCTTTTAGCCCGTCGGGCGAGGGCGAGCATCATTTAGTCCACATTCGTAAGGATGGGCTGAATACGGTGCAAGTGGCTGAAATGCTGGCCAAGTTCGCTAAGGTTCATCCCAAAGAAGTGACCTATGCAGGACAAAAAGATAAAAATGCCATCACAGAACAGTGGTTTGGCATTCGTATCCCAGGTAAAGAAACCCCGGCGTGGAGCGAGCTTAACAGCGAGCGCTTAACCATTTTATCCAGCAATCGCCACAGCAAAAAACTGCGTATTGGCGCGCTCTTGGGCAACCGTTTTATTCTTACCCTGCGCAATGTCACAAACGTGGAAGACATTATCAGCCGCATCGAAAAAGTTAGCCAAATTGGTGTGCCTAACTATTTTGGTGAGCAGCGTTTCGGCCACGATGGTAAAAACCTGGTGATGGGACGGCAAATGCTGGCGGGTAAAAAGGTGAAAGACCGTAATAAGCGCAGCATGTATCTGTCTGCGGTGCGCTCCAATCTGTTCAATACCGTTGTTTCCTATCGTTTGGCGAATCATGGCACTAAACCCTTAGCGGGGGATTGCGTGATGCTGGCGGGCAGTAAGAGCTTTTTCGTCACGCCAGAATGGGACTTAGTGGTATTAAAACGCTTGATTGAGAAGGATATTCTGCTTTCTGCGCCACTCTGGGGCCGCGGGAAAATGCTGCCGCAGGGCGAAGCCGCCGAGGTTGAAACCCTCGCCATGGCAGAGCTGAGCGAAGATTGCTACGGCCTTGAGCACGCGGGGCTTGAGCAGGAGCGCCGTCCATTGCTGCTCGAACCTCAAGGCCTTAAATACGAGCAAACTGCGGATGGATTAGTGCTCGAATTTATCTTACCAGCAGGCAGCTTTGCGACATCGCTGTTACGAGAGTTGGTTGATTATCAAGATGTGAAAGAGCTGCAATGGCAAGCGACAGTCACGCCTGATGCAAACGCAGCTGAAACAAACACAACTGAAACAAACACAGCATCAGAAACCGATTCAGCAGAGCCCATTACAACCGATAAGGGCGAGTCAGCTTTATGATCCGCATCTTAGTCAGTAATGATGATGGTGTGAATGCGCCGGGGATCAGAGCCTTAACCGAGGCGCTTGCCGAAATCGCCACAGTGATGACGGTTGCGCCCGATCGTAATTGCTCCGGCGCAAGTAACTCTTTAACCTTGACTAACCCATTAAGAATTAATAGGTTAGATAATGGTTATATTTCGGTTCACGGTACACCCACGGATTGCGTTCACTTAGCCATACGTGAGCTTTGTGATGGTGAGCCGGATATGGTGGTATCGGGCATTAATGCTGGCGCGAATATGGGGGATGACACTTTATATTCGGGTACAGTAGCGGCGGCGATGGAGGGGCGTTTTTTAGGTTTCCCCGCCGTTGCGATTTCGCTTAATGGTAAGGCATTAAAGCATTATCACACCGCGGCTGTGTATGCTCGGCGAATCGTGCAAGGGCTGTTAGCGCACCCGATTGCGAGCGATCAGATCCTCAATATCAATGTGCCGGATTTACCGCTCGATGAGATTAAAGGGATCAGGGTGACGCGCCTGGGTGCACGGCATAAGGCCGAAGGCATAGTGCGAACACAAGATCCTGCGGGGAAAGAAATTTTTTGGCTCGGTCCACCAGGTGTTGAACAAGATGCGAGTGAAGGAACGGATTTCCATGCGGTAGCCCATGGTTATGTGTCGATCACTCCCTTAACCGTGGACTTGACCGCGTATAGACAATTATCGGTATTGCAAGATTGGGTAGATAAAATATGACTCGAGTTGCCTTAACATCGGCGGTGAATTTAGCTAAAAAGCTTCAGGAGGCGGGGATCCGCCATCCAGCCGTTCTTAAGGCAATATCCCATACCCCGCGTGAGCTGTTTCTTGATAATGCACTGGCCCATAAAGCCTACGAAAATACCGCCTTGCCCATAGGCCAAGGACAAACGATTTCTCAGCCTTATATCGTCGCGCGTATGACAGAGTTACTGCTGCAACATCAGCCGCAAAAGGTACTTGAGGTGGGAACGGGCTCTGGCTACCAAGCGGCGATCCTCGCGCAATTAGTGCCAGAACTGTGCACCATTGAGCGTATCAAAGGGTTACAGATCCAAGCGAGGCAAAGATTAAAGCGACTCGATCTGCATAATGTGTCATTCAAATATGGCGATGGCTGGCAGGGCTGGCCGAATCGCAGCCCCTTTGATGGCATTATGGTCACGGCGGCAGCGGCCAAGGTTCCCGAAGCCTTGTTGTCTCAGCTAGCCGAAGGCGGCGTATTAATTATCCCCGTGGGGGAAGAGACGCAGCAATTGATGCGCTTTACCCGTCGCTCGGATCGTTTTAGTTCCGAAGTGATCGAAACCGTCAAATTTGTTCCCTTGGTCAATGGCGAGCTCGCTTAAGTTTTTAGCTTTAGGTCACTTCGTTAAATACTTGACCTTTATAATTAGGTAAAACAGTAAGATAGCCCTAAAGAGGAGTTTTTATTGTTGAATGCGGGTTTACTCTTAAACCTCAGCTTAGTGTTGTTGCTTGCGGGCTGTAGCTTTCAGGCGAGTCGCCCCGCACCTGTCGAAAGTCTCTCCCACAGTTATTCCAAACATAACAAAGGGCACATTAAATCTAATTCATATAAAGTTAAGAAAGGTGACACCCTTTACTCGATCTCTTGGGCTGCGGGTAAAGATTTCGCCGAAATTGCTAAAATTAATCAATTAGATAAATCGTACACTATCTACCCTGGACAGATTTTATATTTAACGAATGATCGCGGACAAAATGGCAAAGGCTCTACTACTTTAGGTGGAAGTAATTCAGCGTCTAAAGGGCAAAATAAAGCTAATTCTCTTGATAAACAATCAGCTAGTAACAATTCTTCCGCGAAAAACTTGTCAAGTGAACAGCAGAAAAAAACACTTGATCAGAAAGCCAAGCCTGCGTATTCTGCAACAAGCTCTCAACAAAATGTTAACTCTTCGATCGTCGCCCCGACATCAACACTGCCAGACAGTGTGAGTCAGTGGCAATGGCCAGTAAGAGGTAAATTGATTGGGACATACTCTGCCAATGAGCAGGGAAATAAAGGAATTAAGATCGCAGGAAAACGCGGAGATATCATCAAAGCCGCTGCAGATGGGCGGGTGGTATACGCAGGTAGTGCTCTTAGGGGTTACGGTAATTTAGTGATTATTAAACATAGTGACGATTACCTTAGTGCCTATGCTCATGCAGATCAGATCTTAGTCGAAGAAAAGCAACATGTCCTCGCTGGACAGACAGTTGCAAAAATGGGCAGTACAGGTACTAATCAGGTAATGCTTCGCTTCGAAATCCGTTACCACGGTCAGTCTGTTAACCCACTTAACTATTTACCTAAGCAATGATTGTTTAGGGCCTTGTTGGCATGGAGGATAAAAAATTGCAGTAATTCAAGCAGTTTACATTAGGTTTGGGAGATTTGATCATGAGCCGCATAAATAGCACTGCCGCAGAAGAACTAGTAGATTTTTCCGTAGATACCGCAGAGTTTGATCTCGATAAAGAGGATATTGCCGCTGATTTAGTTCAAGAACTAGGACTCGAACAACAGGTTCAAGATGACCTGCAAAAAAATCTTGATGCCACCCAGCTCTATTTAGGTGAAATAGGGTTTTCCCCACTGCTTAGCGCAGAAGAAGAAGTTTACTTTTCCCGTAAGGCCTTAAAAGGCTGTGAAAAATCCCGTAATCGCATGATTGAGAGTAACCTGCGACTCGTGGTTAAAATTGCCCGTCGTTACAATAATCGTGGCCTAGCGTTATTGGATTTAATCGAAGAGGGTAATCTTGGCTTGATCCGTGCGGTGGAAAAATTCGACCCAGAAAGAGGCTTCCGTTTCTCAACCTATGCAACTTGGTGGATCAGACAAACGATTGAACGTGCCATCATGAATCAAACCCGCACAATTCGCTTGCCAATCCATGTTGTAAAAGAACTCAACGTGTATTTACGTACGGCTCGGGAATTAGCGCAAAAACTTGACCACGAACCTACGGCAGAAGAAATTGCCGAGAAACTGCAAGTATCCAGTGTTGATGTCAGCCGTATGCTCAAGCTCAACGAGAAGATCACCTCTGTCGATATCCCCTTAGGTGGCGATAACGACAAGGCGTTACTCGATGTGCTGGCCGATGACGACAACGTAGGCCCGGACTACAAAGTACAAGATGAAGACATTTCAAACTCAGTGGTGAAATGGCTTAATGAACTCAATACCAAGCAAAGAGAAGTGTTAGCGCGCCGCTTTGGTTTGTTAGGTTATGAACCCTCAACCCTTGAAGACGTCGGTGCTGAAATTGGCCTCACCCGTGAACGTGTTCGCCAAATTCAAGTGGAAGCCCTAAAACGCCTACGTGATTTGCTGGGCGCTCAAGGTCTCTCCGTAGAGGCACTTTTTAGAAACTAAGGTTTAGAGACTAAAGTTTATAAATTAGGCTTAGAAATTAAGGTTCAGAGAGAAAAGTTAAGAGACTAAAGTTAAGAGACTAAGGTCTAGAAATTTAGCCTTAAACCAGTTCAACAAGTCATAAAAAACGCCCAATTTTCAGGGCGTTTTTCTTTTCGCGTTTATGTTATCGCAAGTTTTTCACTCTATGTGTTAACTCAAGCGTTTTAGCTCGTAGAGTAAATCCAGCGCCTGTTTTGGGGTCAGGTTATCAGGATTGATGGCTTTTAATTTGCTGACGGCGGGATTCTCCACTGGCTCAGGCAGGGCGAGCAGGGTTTGGATCGGTGCCCTAGTGCCGTTAACATTAGCACCTTCCACTTGATGATCGCGGCTCTCAAGCTGATGTAACTTGTGTTTTGCCGCCTTAATCACCCGAGCTGGCACCCCGGCAAGGGCCGCAACCTGTAAGCCATAACTCTTACTGGCCGCACCTTCTTGCACCGCATGCATAAAGGCGATGGTGTCTTCGTGCTCAATCGCATCGAGGTGCACGTTATAGACGCCAGCCATGAGTTCCGGTAATTGTGTTAACTCGAAATAATGGGTCGCAAACAGCGTCATTGCGCCGACTTGCTGCGCTAGATATTCCGCTGCGGACCAGGCTAATGACAGACCATCGTAGGTGGAGGTGCCACGGCCAATTTCATCCATCAAGACTAAACTTTGTGCGGTCGCATTATGGAGAATATTTGCCGTTTCAGTCATTTCTACCATAAAGGTTGAGCGACCAGAGGCAAGATCGTCAGAGGCGCCAATCCGAGTAAAAATCCGATCGATAGGGCCAATAATGGCGCGATCTGCTGGCACAAAGCAGCCAATATGGGCCATTAGCGTGATAAGCGCCACTTGGCGCATGTAGGTTGATTTACCGCCCATGTTTGGACCGGTAACAATCAACATCCGGCGTTGATTGTGCAGGGTGACAGGATTGGCGATAAAAGGCGTTTGACTCACACGCTCAACCACAGGGTGGCGACCCGCTTCGATTTTTACCCCGATTTCGCTGCTCAGTTCTGGGCAGGTATAGCCTAAGGTTTCGGCACGTTCGGCGAAGTTACTCAGCACATCGAGTTCGGCTGCGGCTCTGGCGAAGGCTTGTAGCTCATGCAACTTGGGGAGGATTAAATCAAATAATTCGTCCCAAAGTTGTTTTTCAAGGGCAAGCGCCTTACCTTGGCTCGACAGCACTTTTTCTTCGTATTCCTTAAGTTCAGGCGTGATGTAACGTTCCATATTCTTAAGGGTTTGACGACGCTGATAATTTAATGGCACTTGCTGTGATTGCAGGCGGCTGACTTCGATGTAGTAGCCATGCACTCGGTTGTAGCCAACCTTCAACGTGGCAATGCCGGTACGCTCTTTTTCCCGCGCCTCGAGCTGAACCAGATAATCTGTGGCTCCTTCACTTAAGCCTCGCCATTCATCTAACTCGGCATTGTAGCCTTCGCGGATCACGCCGCCATCACGGATAAGCATGGGCGGGTTATCGACAATGGCGCGCTCAAGCAGTTGTTGCTCTTCGGGAAATTCACCTAAGAGTTGGCCTAGTTTCACCGTATGTGGCGCACTTAGCTGCGCGAGTGACTGTTGCAACCGAGGCAATAGGTTTAATGCTTGGCGTAGGCGGGCAAAATCCCTTGGACGAGCGGTACGCAGTGCCAGCCTTGCCATGATACGTTCGATATCGCCTAGGGCTTTAAGTTGCTCATGTAATGATTCATGGGCCGCAGTCTCGAGTAATTCATTCACGGCCGTTTGGCGAGCAAAAATCTGTGCATGGTCTCTTAGCGGCTGATGGATCCAGCGTTGCAACATCCGGCTACCCATGGCGGTCGCGGTATTGTCGAGTACTGCTGCTAGGGTGTTATCTCGACCACCACTCAAATTTTGTGTCAGCTCGAGGTTACGGCGCGTCGCCGCATCCAAGACAATCGTATCGGTTTGATTGAAACGGGTAATGGCATTGATATGGGGCAGGGCGGTGCGCTGGGTGTCTTTCACATATTGCATTAAGCAGCCAGCCGCTTGCAGCGACAGCCTTGCATCGGTAATCCCAAAGCCGTGCAAATCCTTAGTGCCAAATTGAGCCAGCAGCAGTTTGATACTTGTATCGTAATCAAACTCCCACTCGGGGCGGCGACGCTTGCCTTTAAAATGATGCAATAACTCCATCGCGCCAAAATCTTCGCTATAGAGAATTTCGACCGGATTAGTACGTTGCAGCTCGGCTTCGAGGGACTCCTTCGTCTCTAATTCGGCAATCACGAAGCGGCCAGAAGACACATCGAGGGTCGCGTAGCCAAAACCAACTTTACCTTGGTAAACCGCGGCTAACAGATTGTCTTGCCTCTCCTGCAGCAGTGCTTCATCGGTCAAGGTACCTGGGGTGACGATGCGCACCACTTTTCGCTCAACTGGGCCTTTTGAGGTGGCGGGGTCGCCAATCTGCTCACAGATCGCGACCGATTGACCAATTTGAACCAACTTGGCCAGATAGCCTTCGACTGCATGATAAGGAATTCCCGCCATCGGGATCGGATCGCCACCACTTTTGCCACGGGCTGTAAGGGAAATGCCTAATAATTCAGAGGCTCGTTTTGCGTCATCATAGAAGAGTTCATAGAAGTCACCCATACGATAAAACAGCAGCATGTCGTGATGCTCGGCTTTCATGGTCAAATATTGACGCATCATGGGGGTATGTTTTTCTAAATCATCGGTATCTATAGGATTCATTAAATCGTTTTCGTCCGTTATGCCGGCCCAAAGCGGGGAAATAAGTCGTACAGTAATGGGATAAAAAATCAGTGGATGTGCACTATTACTGTCTAAAATAAATTGACGCCAATCTTAGCAATAATTTTCTGAAAATTGACCCTTAAACCATGGATATTCACTGATATCCTGACAAATCTGCAGCATGAGTCGGTAAAAGCTTGTCTCAACGGGAAAATTTTCTGACTGAAAAATAAATCATTCACAGGTCTTGATACTGTATGATTGTACAGTATACTAGTCAGCAGATTATGACAAAGAGCCTCGCTTTTTGTATTACCCGCTTTATTAAATTGAATATCACTTTTGACAGTACTGATACTGTCTTGATGAGGGAACAGGAATGAAGGTCGATCCAAACAAAGAGAAAGCACTTGCTGCGGTATTGAGCCAAATTGAAAAGCAATTTGGTAAAGGCTCCATCATGAAGCTGGGCGAAGACCGCTCTATGGATGTTGAGACTATTTCTACTGGTTCACTTTCCCTTGACGTCGCCTTAGGGGCTGGCGGTTTACCAATGGGACGTATCGTTGAGATTTATGGTCCCGAATCATCAGGTAAAACGACGCTGACATTAGAAGTGATTGCCGCCGCTCAGCGCGAAGGTAAAACCTGTGCCTTTATCGACGCCGAGCATGCGCTAGACCCTATCTATGCTAAAAAGTTAGGCGTAGATATTGATAACTTATTGTGTTCACAACCCGATACCGGTGAACAAGCCCTTGAGATCTGTGATGCGTTGACCCGTTCTGGCGCGGTAGATGTGATCATCGTTGACTCGGTTGCGGCATTAACACCCAAAGCGGAAATTGAAGGTGAAATTGGTGACTCACACATGGGCCTAGCGGCGCGTATGATGAGCCAAGCGATGCGTAAGCTCGCGGGTAACCTCAAGCAATCGAATACACTGTTAATCTTCATCAACCAAATTCGTATGAAGATTGGTGTGATGTTTGGTAACCCAGAAACCACAACGGGTGGTAACGCGCTGAAGTTCTACGCTTCTGTTCGTCTCGATATTCGCCGTACTGGTGCTATCAAAGAAGGCGATGAAGTGGTGGGTAACGAGACGCGCGTTAAAGTGGTTAAAAACAAGGTTGCCGCACCGTTTAAACAAGCTGAGTTCCAAATTCTTTACGGTCAAGGTATCAACCGTACCGGTGAGTTAGTCGATTTAGGTGTTGCCCATAAACTGATTGAAAAAGCCGGTGCATGGTACAGCTACAAGGGTGACAAGATTGGTCAAGGCCGTGCAAATGCCGGTAAATATCTGACTGAAAACCCAGCAATTGCCGCTGAAATCGATAAAACTCTGCGTGAGTTACTGCTGAGTAACCCAAGTGCTATGTCTTCATCTTCATCTGATGATGAAAACAGCGAAGGCAATGTTGATTTCGAAACAGGCGAAGTATTCTGAGCCAGTCAGCCCGTCAAATCGCGGTCGCGCTGTTAGCGCGCCGCGACTATTCCCGCCAAGAAATCCGCTCCAAACTGCTCGAAAAAGGCTTTGAGGTCGTTGATATCGATCCCGTGCTCGATGATTGTGAAGCGTCGGGTTTTATCAATGATAAGCGCTATGCCGAGCTTCTTGTTCGCAGCCATATTGCCCGTGGTCATGGGCCTATCCGTATTCGCCAAGCCATTGCTCAAAAAGGGCTTTCAAAGGATTGTATCGAAGCTGCATTATCAGCCAATGAGCATGATTGGTTTGAGCTAGCCAAAGTCAAAGCCATCAAAAAATATGTAACCCCTAAAGTCACCGAGGTTAAAGGCTCGCAATCCCGGGAGTTAGTGGCGAAAGAAAAAGCCAAACGGGTACGGTTTTTACTGAGCCAAGGCTTTAATTACGAACAAGTCTCCTACGCCTTAGATTACGACCCTTTGGCAGATAATGATGACTAACGTCATGGCATAAACTCGCCGCCCTTGGCTTGTCTGGTCATTGTCCTTTACGTTCGGCCGCCGTGCTGATTCGGCTCATCGACTCCTCTTTAGCGCTTGGCTTTTGTGATAAGCCATGTCTTAGCGGCAAACTCACCGAAAATATGAGATTCCTAAGCCTATATCGCTATTCAAGGCTGGTCGTCTTTCCTCAGTCTGCTTATAATGCTGGGCAAATAGAAATACGGCTACCTTATGGTGTAGCTGGTCATGCTTACCCAATTCAGGACGATTTCATGTATCAAACGACAGCAGCGCTTAGAAGTGCTTTCCTCGAATTTTTCCGCAGCAATGGTCACCAAGTTGTGGACAGTAGTTCTCTTGTACCAGGCAACGATCCAACGCTTTTATTCACCAACGCCGGTATGAACCAGTTCAAGGACGTGTTTCTTGGCATGGACAAACGTAGCTATACACGTGCGACCACTGCCCAACGCTGCGTCCGTGCGGGTGGTAAACACAACGATTTAGATAACGTTGGTTACACCGCGCGTCACCATACTTTCTTCGAAATGCTGGGTAACTTCAGCTTTGGTGATTACTTCAAAGAAGATGCGATTCACTTTGGTTGGACCTTCCTGACCGAAGTATTGAAATTACCAAAGGAACGTCTATGTGTGACTGTTTACCAAACAGACGATGAAGCCTTTGAAATTTGGAATAAAAAGATTGGTGTTGCCGCTGAAAACATCATTCGCATCGGTGATAACAAGGGCGCGCCATACGCTTCAGATAACTTCTGGCAAATGGGTGATACGGGTCCTTGTGGTCCATGTACCGAAATTTTCTACGATCACGGCGATCATATCTGGGGCGGACGTCCTGGAAGCCCAGAAGAAGATGGCGACCGTTTCATTGAAATCTGGAACATCGTATTCATGCAATACAATCGCCAAGCCTCTGGCGAGATGTTGCCGTTGCCAAAACCTTCAGTCGATACCGGTATGGGGATTGAGCGTATCGCTGCGATTATGCAAGGTGTGCATTCAAACTACGAAATCGATATTTTCCGCGCCTTGATTGCCAAAGCGGCCGAAATCATCGGTGTGACTGACTTATCTAACAAGTCGCTGCGCGTTATTGCCGACCATATCCGTTCATGCGCCTTCTTAGTTGCCGATGGTGTGATGCCATCAAACGAAGGTCGTGGCTATGTACTGCGTCGTATTATTCGCCGTGCCGTGCGTCATGGTAACAAGTTAGGGGCAACCGAAGCCTTCTTCTACAAGTTAGTTCCGACGCTAATTGAAGTGATGGGTGATGCTGCTAAAGGTCTTGCCGATACCCAAGTGATTGTTGAAAAAGCCCTTAAAGCGGAAGAAGAGCAGTTTGCCCGTACGCTTGAGCGTGGTTTAGGTATTCTGGATAGCGCGTTAAACGAATTGCAGGGCGACACCTTAGACGGTGAAACTGTCTTCAAACTCTATGATACCTATGGCTTCCCAGTGGATTTAACCGCTGACGTATGCCGTGAGCGCAACATTATCGTCGATGAAGCGGGCTTCGAAGCGGCGATGGCCGAACAACGTAGCCGCGCTCAAGCCGCGGGTAACTTCGGCGCCGATTACAACGCAGCACTGAAAATTGATGCTGAAACCGCATTCTGTGGTTACTCAGAACTTACTGGCAATGCCAAAGTCACAGCACTTTACCTAAACGGTGAGTCAGTTTCTGCAATCAATGCGGGTGATGATGCCGTAGTGGTGCTCGATGTGACGCCATTCTACGCAGAATCGGGCGGCCAAGTCGGCGACAAGGGCGTATTAGTGGCTCAAGGTGTTGAGTTCGTTGTAAACGACACCCAAAAATTCGGTCAAGCCTCTGGTCATAAGGGCACATTAACAGCTGGCACTATCAGTGTTGGTCAAGCCATTGAAGCCAAAGTGGATAAGAAACTGCGTCACCGTACTCAGTTAAACCATTCTGTGACTCATTTATTACATGCTGCACTGCGTCAAGTGTTGGGCACTCACGTTACTCAAAAAGGTTCGTTAGTTGACCCTGAGCGTTTACGCTTCGACTTCTCTCATTTCGAAGCGGTCAAGCCTGCTGAATTGAAACAGGTTGAAGAGTTAGTCAACACCCAAATTCGCCGTAACCATGAGCTGAAAGTCGCTGAAATGGCGATTGATGAAGCCAAAGAAAAAGGCGCGATGGCGTTGTTCGGTGAGAAATATGATGCCGAGGTGCGTGTTGTCACCATGGGCGATTTCTCTATCGAGCTGTGTGGTGGTACCCACGTTGGCCGTACCGGTGACATTGGTCTATTCAAAATTACCTCTGAAGGCGGTATCGCTGCAGGCGTTCGCCGTATCGAAGCGGTAACCGGCGCTGCGGCGATGGCCTATGTGGCACAGCAACAAGCGCAACTTGAAGAAGCAGCTGCACTGCTTAAAGGCGATACTCAATCGGTTGTGGCTAAGCTGAAAGCGCAACTGGATAAAATGAAGCAACTTGAAAAAGACATGCAGCAACTAAAAGATAAGTTAGCTGCAGCTGCGAGTGCGGATTTAGCCGGTGATGCCGTTGTGGTTAATGGCGTAAATGTGCTGATTAAGAAGCTGGAAGGCGTTGAAGCAGGAGCATTGCGTGGTCTGCAAGATGAGTTAAAGCAAAAGCTGAAATCCGCCGTTATCCTGCTCGGCGTGGCTCAAGAAGGCAAAGTGAATCTGATTGCAGGCGTGAGCAACGACTTAGTCGGTAAAGTGAAGGCCGGTGAACTGGTTGCTATGGTTGCTGCGCAGGTGGGTGGTAAAGGCGGTGGTCGCCCTGATATGGCCCAAGCGGGTGGTAGCCAACCAGAAAATCTGGATGCGGCACTGTCTCAAGTATTACCTTGGATTACTGAGCGTTTAGCTTAAGAGGTTGCTGTGCTCGAAAAACGAAAGCTTAGTGGTAGCAAGCTTTTTGTGAAGAAGTTTGGTGGCACTTCGGTGGGTTCGATTGAACGCATCGAAGTGGTTGCCGAGCAAATTGCAAAGTCCGCTCACAATGGTGAGCTGCAGGTCTTGGTGCTTTCTGCGATGGCAGGGGAGACCAACAGACTATTTGCGCTTGCGGCGCAAATCGATCCCCGCGCGAGTGCGCGGGAACTCGATATGCTGGTCTCGACGGGAGAGCAAATCAGTATTGCGTTAATGGCGATGGCGTTACAACGCCGCGGCATTAACGCAAGATCCCTGACTGGCGATCAAGTGCAAATTCATACAAACAGTCAATTTGGTCGGGCGAGTATTGAGCGTGTCGATACGGCATACTTAACCTCCTTGCTAAACGACGGCATTGTGCCGATTGTGGCTGGTTTTCAAGGTATCGATCCCAATGGTGATGTCACAACCTTAGGGCGCGGTGGCTCAGATACTACGGCTGTGGCACTCGCTGCGGCGTTAAAAGCCGATGAATGCCAAATCTTTACCGATGTGCCCGGTGTCTTTACTACCGATCCGAATATCGATAGTAGTGCCAGACGCCTCGATGTGATTGGTTTTGATGTGATGCTAGAAATGGCAAAACTCGGCGCTAAGGTGTTGCATCCCGATTCGGTTGAATACGCACAACGTTTTAAAGTGCCACTGCGTGTATTGTCGAGTTTTGAAGCGGGCCATGGGACATTGATCCAATTTGGTGACGAATCAGAACTGGCGATGGCCGCATCCGTGCAAGGTATTGCGATTAATAAGGCGCTCGCGACCTTAACCATAAAAGGGTTGTTTACCAGCAGTGAACATTATCAAGCACTGTTAGCCTGTTTGGCGCGGCTTGAGATCGATGTTGAATTTATTACCCCGCTCAAACTCAATGAAACCTCAGCAGCCGAATGTGTCAGTTTTATGCTGGCCGAAGCCAAGGTCGATATTTTATTGCATGAGCTAGAGCTTTTAAGCGAAAGTCTTGATCTAGGCCAATTGATTGTTGAGCGCCAACGTGCAAAAGTGTCTTTAGTTGGCAAAGGTTTACAGGCAAAAGTTGGATTATTGACTAAGATGTTAGATGTATTGGGTAATGAAACAATCCATGCTAAGTTACTTTCGACATCGGAGAGTAAATTGTCAACTGTGATCGATGAAAGGGACTTGCACAAGGCGGTTCGGGCGTTACATCACGCCTTTGAGCTAAATAAGGTGTAATTAAATAACTGTTTGAGTATTGAATACTATTAATTTGTACTCAGCTGACCCTATAATATGCCCATCTACCGGATGAGTGCCGTGTGTAAGCTGAATTAAGACATAAAGGAGCTATCGAATGCTGATTTTGACTCGTCGTGTTGGCGAAACACTGATGATTGGTGATGAAGTCACAGTTACAGTGCTAGGGGTAAAAGGCAATCAAGTGCGTATTGGTGTGAATGCACCGAAAGAGGTTTCTGTCCACCGTGAAGAGATCTACCAACGCATTCAATCTGAAAAATCAGGTACACCTTCAGAAGGTGGTAACTTTTAATACGGCGTTTAGGCGAGTATTAACGACATAGAAGAGTCAGTTTTTTAACTGGCTTTTTTATTTTTGGAACCGAAAGATTGGCGCAAATCAACACATTGGATTGATATAACAGCAATGTGATTAAAAACGCTTCAAACAGAAGTTGTTTCAGAAAAAGGGTTTGACTTATTTTCGTCAAACAGTAATATGTGCGCCAAGAAAACGGAGAGGTGGCCGAGTGGCCGAAGGCGCTCCCCTGCTAAGGGAGTATGGGCTTTATCTCCCATCGAGGGTTCGAATCCCTCCTTCTCCGCCATTTCTTACCGATAAAAGTGCGCGTGTAGCTCAGCTGGATAGAGTACCTGGCTACGAACCAGGCGGTCGGAGGTTCGAATCCTTCCACGCGCACCATTTTATTGAAGCAAGATAGATACAAGTCGCGCATGTAGCTCAGCTGGATAGAGTACCTGGCTACGAACCAGGCGGTCGGAGGTTCGACTCCTTCCATGCGCACCATCTCTGCATTAGTTATGTTTAACTCATCAGGTTTGAATTTCAGACGAAATTTTGTAATCAATGCTTCAAGTAAGTGTTTTAAGCGCGTGTAGCTCAGCTGGATAGAGTACCTGGCTACGAACCAGGCGGTCGGAGGTTCGAATCCTTCCACGCGCACCATATTCAATCTTAATGCGAATGTGTTGAGAAAACAGTTAAAAATGCGCATGTAGCTCAGCTGGATAGAGTACCTGGCTACGAACCAGGCGGTCGGAGGTTCGACTCCTTCCATGCGCACCAATTCGCAGGCAAAGCCTTAGCTTTGTTAGCAAAACGCAAAAATCGCGCGTGTAGCTCAGCTGGATAGAGTACCTGGCTACGAACCAGGCGGTCGGAGGTTCGAATCCTTCCACGCGCACCATTTTAGTAAGCTTTAGCTTACAAATGCAGATTTTTCGGAGAGGTGGCCGAGTGGCCGAAGGCGCTCCCCTGCTAAGGGAGTATGGGCTTTATCTCCCATCGAGGGTTCGAATCCCTCCTTCTCCGCCATTCTATTCCTAGTGAATAGATTTAATTTGCGAGACTTAAGTGCTTCTTCTAGACTCAAGTCTATCGGTAAGGTGGCAACTTACCCAGTATTTAAGCGCGTGTAGCTCAGCTGGATAGAGTACCTGGCTACGAACCAGGCGGTCGGAGGTTCGAATCCTTCCACGCGCACCATCT
The DNA here is from genome assembly GCF_023475885.1 of Shewanella sp. 10B. NCBI lineage: Bacteria > Pseudomonadati > Pseudomonadota > Gammaproteobacteria > Alteromonadales > Shewanellaceae > Shewanella > Shewanella sp. 10B. The sequence continues at coordinate 142,911 of NZ_JAMDJO010000002.1, read as the reverse complement.
ACTTAGTTAGATTTAGATAAGCCCTGCAAGCAATTGCAGGGCTTTTTTAATGGAATTTTTCTGCTTAATTTCGCATTAATCCTTATCTCTTCCCGTGCTTTATAATCTTGATAATCCGCCTCTTATGCCACGTTATGCTTGTTTGAATACCTATGCCTTAAGCGATGATGTTTTCGCGCTGGCTTACTGTTTAGCGCCTGATAAAGAGATAGCTGTAAGGGTTATCTTGACTCGCAAGCTGAGCGGTAAAAGAGACGAAGAGATAAGCATGGAACAAGGGATTGATGAGTGACATTGCGTCTTAGGGTGAGTCCTGAGAGAGGTTTGCAGAGTGTAACGCTATTTAGGACGGGTCAGGGGAAATAAAAAGGGCTGTAAAATACAGCCCTTTTTAGCGTAGATGTCGTGATTAGGCTTCTAGCTTAGCAAACTCGGCTTTTTGCTCTTTTAGTTTGTCCATATCACGGCTCAGATCGGCCATCTTGGCGCGTTCTTTATCAATGACGGCTGGCGGTGCTTTCGCCACGAAGCCTTCATTCGATAATTTACCTTCGATACGAGCAATCTCTTGAGTCAGCTTCTCAAGCTGCTTGTCGATGCGAGCCATTTCAGCCGCGACATCCACCAGACCTGCCATCGGAATCAATAATTCCATTTCGCCAATCAGACCTGTGGTCGACATAGGCGCTGTTTCACCTTCGCCAAGAATCGTCATGCTCTCTAAGCGCGCAAGCGTTGTAAAGAAGGCTTGGTTCGCTTCAACACGGGCTTGATCTTGGGCACTCACGCCACGCAGTAGGGCATTTAATGGCTTAGAAGGCGCAATATTGAGTTCGGCACGGATATTACGTACTGCAACAATCACTTGCTTAACCCACTCGAGATCGGCCATCGCGGTCGCATCTACTTTGGCTGCATCGTAGCTTGGGAATGGTGCCAGCATGATGGTGTCGCCTTGAGCGCCTGTCAGTGGTTTAACGCGTTGCCAGATGGTTTCAGTGATGTATGGCATCATAGGGTGCATCAGACGTTGCATCGCCTCTAACACATTGACCAGCGTATGGCGGGTGCCACGCATTTGCGCTTCATTGCCGTTTTGCAGTACGGGTTTAGTTAACTCTAAATACCAATCGCAGAACTGGTTCCAAGTGAACTCGTACAGTGTGTTCGCTGCAAGGTCGAAGCGGTAGTTTGCCATGTGGTCGTCGCAGGTTTTCACGGTTTGGTTGAATAAACCGATAATCCAGCGATCTGCCAGTGACAATTCCATCTCACCGCCTTGGTAATCCGGTGAGTTCGGGCCGCAATCTTGGCCTTCGGTATTCATCAGCACGTAACGTGATGCGTTCCAAAGCTTGTTACAGAAGCTGCGGTAACCGTCTAAACGCTTCATGTCCCAGTTGATATCACGGCCAGTTGAGGCCATTGCCGCTAGGGTAAAGCGCAGGGCATCGGTACCGTGGGCTTCGATGCCATTTTCAAATTCTTTACGGGTGCTCTTTTCGATCTTGGCGGCGAGTTGAGGTTGCATCATGTTGCCAGTGCGTTTTTCAACTAGGGCTTCTAGATCGATACCGTCAATCATATCCAATGGGTCAAGTACGTTGCCCTTAGATTTTGACATCTTGTTACCCGCTTCATCGCGGATAAGGCCTGTCACATAAACGGTTTTAAATGGCACCTGTGGCTTACCGTCTTCATCTTTGATGAAGTGCATGGTCATCATGATCATACGGGCAACCCAGAAGAAGATGATGTCAAAACCCGTCACCAACACGTCGGTCGGGTGGAAGGTTTTTAAATCTTCAACATTGTCAGGCCAGCCTAAGGTTGAGAATGTCCACAGGGCAGAGCTGAACCAGGTATCTAGTACGTCTTCATCTTGGCGCAGGGCGATTGCATCATCGATATTGTGCTTAGCACGCACTTCAGCTTCGTTACGGCCAACATACACCTTACCGTTCGCATCGTACCAAGCGGGGATGCGGTGACCCCACCATAATTGGCGAGAGATACACCAATCTTGAATGTCGCGCATCCAAGAGAAGTACATGTTTTCGTACTGCTGCGGCACAAATTTAATGTCGCCATTTTCAACGGCTTCGATAGCGGTTTTCGCCATAGGTGCAACGGCGACGTACCATTGGTCGGTCAGCATAGGTTCGATTACTACGCCAGAGCGGTCACCGTAGGGCACTTTTAGGCCGTGTGGCGCGATTTTTTCGAGCAGACCTAAGGTTTCAAATTCGGCCACGATAGCATCACGAGCTTTGAAACGATCAAGGCCTGCGAAACGCTCTGGCAGGCTACCATCTAAGCTAGTGTTGATGGTGCCATCGGTATTGACGACTTCAGCGGATGCACGAATGGCTGCATCTAAGGTCAACACGTTGAACATAGGAAGTTTGTGACGTTTACCGACTTCATAGTCGTTAAAGTCGTGGGCAGGAGTGATCTTCACACAGCCTGTGCCAAACTCCATGTCTACATAGTCATCGGCAACGATAGGGATGCGACGATTAACAATTGGCAGCAGAATAAATTTGCCGATCAGCGCTTGATAACGCTCATCGTCTGGATGAACAGCAACTGCGCTATCGCCCAGCATAGTTTCTGGACGCGTGGTGGCGACTTCGAGGTAATCTTTACCGTCGGCAGTCAGCTCGCCATCGGCTAATGGATAACGCAGATGCCACATGTGGCCTTGCTTTTCTTTGTTTTCCACTTCGAGATCAGAAATCGCGGTATGTAGTTTAGGATCCCAGTTCACTAAACGTTTACCACGGTAAATCAAATCATCTTCATAGAGACGGACAAACACTTCTTGTACGGCTTTAGACAAGCCTTCGTCCATAGTGAAGCGCTCACGGTCCCAATCCACTGAGGCGCCCATACGACGCAGCTGCTTAGTGATGGTGCCGCCAGATTGCGCTTTCCATTCCCATACTTTTTCCATAAAAGCATCGCGGCCAAGGTCATGGCGGCTCTTGCCTTCTTCGGCTTCAAGCTTACGCTCAACCAGCATTTGAGTCGCAATACCCGCATGGTCAGTACCGACTTGCCACAGGGTGTTTTTACCCTTCATACGTTGGTAGCGGATCAGTGTATCCATGATGGTATCTTGGAAAGCGTGGCCCATGTGCAAGCTGCCCGTCACGTTAGGTGGCGGGATCATGATGCAATAGTTGCCTTGTGAGGCATCGCCGTGGGGCTTAAAGTAACCTTGCTCTTCCCAGTTTTGGTAAAGAGTCTGCTCAATGGACTGAGGATCGTATGTTTTTTCCATGGGAACGTATCTGTCTCAAGCTAAATTAAGTGGATGTGTTGCTAAATTTTGGGTTGTTAATTCAATCCCTAAGCCACGATATTGGCGGTAGCGTTCACGTGCTATCGCTTTATGTTGGTCGTCATTAGCCACAAAATCGAAGATTTGACCAAAGTTTACCGCAAACGGAGGTACTTGGTCTGCAAGATTAATCAGAAGTTGGCGACTTTTGTTTGGGCCGAGTCTGTCAAAACCGATTTCAACGGGTGAGCCTGTGGTGGGGCCTTCACCTTTGAGGTTATGGGGGACAAATGCACTGGGTTCAAACTGCCATAGTAACTCGTCGATTTCGAAGGCGATGTTCTTGTCCTGACAGTGAATATAGACCTGCTGCTGGTTTATAAATCCCTGTTGGGCTAGACGGCAAGCCAATTGATACATGTCATTAAGGGCCGTGTTCACGCCCATCGGCGGCAGTAAATAAAACAGCGCTTGAGTCATGATTTCAATGCCTTGCTTAAAGTTATAGACGAACGGGTAAGTCTACACTAAAACTCAAGCGGGGTTAACGTTTAGCTTCGGGGTTTTTCGCGGGAGATTGAGCAGCGGGGACAGGGGTTGGCTTAAGCCGTTACTGTGCCAAATGTGCACAGCTTAAGTACTCGCTTAAGGCTAAGACTAATGGTTAAACGACTATGGGTTTTCGGGATATAAAAGCAAAGCGCACCCGAAGGTGCGCTGGTTGAAAGACTGGTCAAACAAACTATTCCTCCTAGGTTATTGAGCATTGTTATTAAAGGATTTGTTGACGTTTTGTGAATAAACAACACATATTGCATTAGATTTTGTTTATTCAGCAGGTTAACTCACTTTCAACTTACAATTTTAACTTACATTTTCACTTACGATTACACTTTAGAATATAAATAAAGGGATCTGGCCGATATTAGTACTCAAAAAGGTACTGGGTATTTTGCTGTTAAGCAGCTCGCCTTGTTCCGTGTTATCTAAATTCTTTTTTACTCACAATTTGTAATATGCCCACTTGCTCATATTACCGATAACGCTATTAACCTCCTCATATTGTTTGACTGTTAAGAAGCTAATTCACCTAAAGTGGTCTTTCATGGTACCTATGTGGCTCTATTGCTGACGTCCTCCTCTTGATTGTTACATTTGGGCTCAAAGAGTGTGTAAGACTAAAATTGGCAATACGATGTAGTAGGTTACTCCTTAATGATCGACTCGTGTGTTAACACCCATTAGTGCGTTTATCGTTAGTTGTTGGTTATCGGTCTCTATTTTTTAGTAACCTCGCATCTCATTTGATAATCAGAGGGGGAACGCATAAATACTACAGCTTAGCGTTACCGAATTTATGTGGCCGTCTTAATATGACTGACCTAATGTGACTGTCTTAATGTAACTGCTTGTGTCACTTTTTTGATTGAGAGTTTAGTGTGGCGGCGTACTCCTTCTTATGGTGATATTTAACGCTTTTAAGTTGAAATTCACATCACTTCGATTCTGCTGTCACTTAGTAAAGTGTAGTAGTTATTTAAAGGTTCACACTCTTTTTACTGACCATTAGGATGGTCTATCAAACTTTTGCTAAAAATGTGACCTATTAAACCTTATCTACTTTATGCTCTCGAAGTGATGTGGTCTCGCACTAACATCGAGTAACTTAAGCTGCATCTTCCTCCTCGTAATCATCCTCGACATTAACAGCGTCTTCGGGATGAGCAATGGATGCGAAACGTTGTGCTTCAGGTTTATGGGTTAATCGATTGAGTTGTTTCTCTAATTTTTGACCCATGGCCGTAATGGCTGCATAAAGATTGTCGTGTTTTGCTTGAGCAAAAAGTTCTCCATTTGGGATGCCAACCGATGCTTCAATTTTGAAACCAGGTTTCTCCTCTGTGATGATGACATGGGGATTAATCAACTGCACATCGTGCCTAGAAAGTTTGTCAAAACGGCTTTCAATGCGTTCACGGATTGGGGCAGTGACTTCTAGTTGTTTGCTCGTAATCTTTAGCATATGTTGCACCTTCTATTTGTTTCCTTCGATTTCAGATTACCAATCTACACCCTTAAAAACGAGATCTAAATCACATTTTTTACCCCGTTCAGTTCTGTTCGTTGGTTATTTGATCGCTTAGACAAATCTCGAGGATTCTTGGTCGAAAAGGCTTGAATTGGTTATCGGAACAGGCCATATTTGATGGGATAACTACGCAGTCTTTCCCATCATTTACCTATCTTTACTTTAAGTTTTTCATTAGATCCCGATAAAATACCTTCACTTATTTCATTGCTCAGTCGAGTGGCAGGTATTATGGAAACCGAACATATCAAAGTTAAAGTCTGGGATTTACCCACACGCTTTTTTCACTGGGGCATGGTGGCCCTCATGGCCTTACTCTGGTGGAGTGCCGAAGTGGGCGAAATGCAATGGCACCAGATCTTTGCTTATAGTTTGTTGATTTTGATTGGCTTTCGGCTTTTATGGGGCTTGATTGGCAGTGATACTGCGAGGTTTAGTCACTTCGTGCATCATCCCAAGGTGGTGTTTGAATATTTGAAAGATGTTCGCGCAAAGGGCGTGTCAGTGGTTTTAGGGCATAACCCGATGGGCGGTTATATGGTGATTGTGTTGATTGCCATTATTAGCTTACAGCTAATCACTGGACTCTTTGCTACCGATGATGTGTTTACCGAAGGTCCACTGTACCGCTATGTGAGTGCTGATACTGCTTCGTTTCTCACTTGGTTGCATAAAATGAATTTCAACCTCATCTTAGCCTTGAGTGCCGTGCATGTGTTGGCTGTCGTTGTACACGCGCTTAAAGGTGACAAATTAGTGGGAGCCATGCTCAGCGGTTATAAACGGGTGTCTAAGGTTGAGCACGCCGAATCTGAAACTCAGTTGGTGTTTAAATCACACTGGTTGGCCTTAATCGTGCTGTTAATCATCGCTGGAGTGGTGTTTACCTATTTGATGTGGCCCATAGTACAAGTGCTCTAGCCAATGCTGAACATAAAAAAAGCCTGCATGTAGCAGGCTTTTTTATTAGACATTACAACGCGTAATTAGTCTTTTTTGTACACGTCGTGACAGCCTTTACAGCTCTTGCCAGTGTTCATAAAGGCTTGCTTGATTTCAGCTTGGTCACCTTTTTGAGCCACAGTCGCTAAAATAGCGGCATTTTCTTGGAAGGTTTTCATCTTAGCGTCGAAGTCAGCCTTATCTTGCCATACTTTGGCTAGCGCTTCGGTATCGCCTTTATCTGAACCTTCAATAAAGCCTTCGAAAGGAATGTGCGAAAGAGCGGCGACATTGTTGGCGCGCATTGCGAAGGTTTCAGCTTCGAAAGGTTTCTTGCCTTTCATCATTGCGCCCATATCGCCAAAGTTATAAGCAATCAGGCCAAATGCAGATTGGCGATATTCAATCGCGTCTTTCGCATCTTCAAAATTGTGTGCTTGTGCAGTTGAAGCCAATAAGGTACCGGCAACGAGAGTCAGGAGTAATTTTTTCATCGTATTCTCACAAATTAGCGTCGAAGTGTGACATTGCGCTCCTATTGTACACAAATTAACTCAATGTACTAGAAGCATTTTTGTCAGTTTTTGTCTAGGCAGGAGGGATAAACGTAACAAGTTATTTGTTGGTTGAGTAAATCTGCTAAACTGCCGTTGTAATGCTTAAACAATGCTACTGGGGCGATTATGCGAGCCAATTGGGACTTAGTTTTAGAGAAAATATTGAGCCATGGAAACTATGAAGAACTCTCAGTGTTGTTCCATTTATTGCTGACAGAAGAAGAGCGCAGTGCGATCGCGGGACGATTAAAGGTATTTCAATTATTACTCGATGGTGAGATGAGCCAGCGGCAAATCGCGGCGGAATACGAGGTCAGCATCGCCACGATCACACGCTGTTCAAACTATTTAAAGAATATGGCACCTAGCCATAGAGAAAAAATTCAACAGCTCATCAAATAAGGTCGCTGTGGTGCCTTTATCCTTAATAGCCTAAAACATTGGGGTGACAGGCAATTTATGACGACGATAAAGCGTACGTCTTACCAGAATGTAGAAGCTGTAGCTTAAGAGTAATATGGCTAATAATGGGTAAAACTTTTCGGGTAAAAACTTAAAGATCGACAATGCACCGAGCAAGTATAGGAAGGGTAATAGGTCATAAATCATCTTAGGGATCCCGCCTGATTTCCTACGTTTGATAGGGTCGGTACGACGGTTTTGGGAGCGCATAGTGTAAATTCTTGCGCCAAGCACAAAGATGACTGCTGCAGCAATCAAAGCATAATTGGGTTCGAGCAGCATAAAGCTTGTGATGCCTAATGCCATATAACCATAAGGTAAAGCTTCATATACCGGTTTTGTTAACATATGCACTCCGTCGCATGATATCGAAATAGGTTTAAAACCCTAATATTCCAGTTAAAAATGCTAAATCTATCTAAAACTTCCGTGTTTACCTTTGGATTATAAACATTTGTGGATAAAAAAAGCACCTCCTTATGTAAGGAAGTGCTTCATTATCTTGCTCGGGTTAGTGAGCTTTAGGCGTTACGACCTAAATTAGCCGCGGCAACCGCAACCGCCATTGCCATCACAACCTGTTTTGGGTGTGTCGCATGCTTCATGATCGTGGTCATGGTGATGATGACCATGATCATCAGAACCGCCACAACAGCTACCCGCATCTTGGCTTGAACCACCACAGCATCCGCCGCCGTGGTCATGATCATGGCTGTGTCCATGGCTACCACATCCGCCGTGGGCATGGATATGGCCATGGGCAACTTCTTCTGCAGTTGCAGCGCGAACATCGATAATTTCAATGTAGAAGCTCAGTGCTTGTCCCGCTAAAGGATGGTTGCCATCAACGATGACTACATCATCTTTGACTTCGACAACTTGCACTGGGCGTTGACCCATTTCTGTCTCGGCAATAAAGCGCATACCAGGAACGATATCTTCGATATCACCGAATGCTTCTAATGGCACAGCTTGACGCAGACCATCGTGGTAAGGACCGTAGGCTTCTTCGGCACTAATAGTCACATCCAGTGTTTCGCCCTTGGTTTTACCTTCTAATGCAGCTTCTAATCCTGGGATCAGGTTTTCTGCACCGTGCAGATAGAGCATAGGTTCGGCATCAAAAGAGTCTTCTAAAAGTCTGCCGTCTTGATCTGATAAACGGTAATGAATGGTTACCGCGCTGTGTTGGGTGATCTTCATATCGCCTCCGGTTCGGAATGTGCGCGCATAATAACGTGCTTTTGGGGCGCTGGCGATAATTTGAAGTTGCTTATGTTAGATATCGCACAGCTTTTTGTTGATGTGATGAACAGCCATTTGGAGAGGAATTTACGCCAAATTGTTGATGGATATCGCTTGCGGTTTGTTGGCCTCGAAAGTGGCTTTACATAGCTTAATCTAAAGGCATTACGACATGCTTGATATAATTGATTGAATTTAAATGTTTAAAAATAGATGTATTTGTGCAGTATTACGTTTACGTCAACAGTTTTCTATTGATGAAATCGCATTTTTACCTTAGGAAAACTTGATATTAATGAATGTTAAGAGACGAATTTGAGGCTGTGAAAGATTTGTTCATAAATAATCCAGTTAGGGGGTTGACAAGGCTAGGTGAAAAAGGCAATTCTGTTTTACATCACATTGACATGGATTAGCCCAAACGTATGCATAGCCTAGGTTTTGTAGTAATTACCATTATTACAACCACCACTACAACCAGAGTGGGGGCGGGCTGATACACCCTAAAGAATTTTAACGACGAGCCCGCTTCCCACAAAGAAGCGGGCTTTTTTGTTTCTAGCTTATGTTTCTTAGTCGGGCGCGGTACAGGAGATCAAGATGAAAGTAATGAAATTTGGTGGTACCTCGCTTGCAAATTGGCAGCGATTTTCAATGGCGGCGGATATCGTGGCCAAGGCGGCGAAAGCAGAACCTGTGGCTACTGTGCTCTCTGCGCCCGCGACAGTGACAAACGCCTTGCTAGAAATGGTCGATGTGGCGGTGAAAGGGGAAGATTACTCGCCAGTCATTCAACACGTTGAACGGGTGTTTACCTCGCTCTATCAGGATGCGGTCAGTTCTGGACTCTCGAGCAGTCAAAGCGAAGTGCTGTTCGCCGGACTGAGTGCGCAGCTTGCACGTTGGCAGGACAGATTACGCGGTATTACGCTGCTGCAGGAATGCCCTGACGGGGTGCGCGCCGAAATCGTGGTTGCTGGCGAGCGTTTGTCTGCTGCTTTGATGGAGCAAGTCATGCTGGCCAAAGGCATCACTTCGGCGCAGCTGGACCCGCGTGAGCTGTTTTTAGGCCGTGGTCGTCCGCTCGAATCCGTGGTGGATATTGCCGTCAGTAAACCGCGATTCAAAAATCTTGCCCTCGATGAAAAACGGGTTTGGGTGATGCCCGGCTTTACCGCCGCCGATGAAGACGGCAAGGTTGTGACCTTAGGCCGTAACGGCTCTGACTATTCCGCTGCCGTGCTGGCCGCTTGTTTAGATGCTTCAAGTTGTGAGATTTGGACCGACGTTGACGGCGTATACAACACCGATCCTCGGGTTGTCACCGATGCTAAGTTGCTGTCACAGCTCAGTTATCAAGAGGCGATGGAGCTGTCTTACTTTGGCGCAAAGGTGCTGCATCCTAAAACCATTGCGCCTATCGCCCAGTTTCATATTCCCTGTTATATCAAGAACAGCTTTAATCCCGATGCGCCTGGCACTCTGGTATCGAATCAGGCCGATGAAAGCGGTCTGCAGGTGAAGGCCATTTCTAATCTGGATAATCAAACCATGTTTGATGTTTCAGGCCCCGGCATGAAGGGCATGGTCGGCATGGCGAGCCGCACGCTGGCGGCAATTTCCCGTAGTGGCGTTTCCGTGTCACTCATCACCCAGAGTTCTTGCGAATACAGCATCAGCTTTTGTGTGGCGACCAGTGATGCAGCCAAGGTGAAATCGGCGCTAGAGCAAGAGTTTGAACTAGAAATCAAAAGTGACTTACTCGAGCCGATTGAAATGCGCCATGACTTAGCAATCGTCTCCTTGATTGGTGATGGCATGCGTACCCATAAAGGTGTGGCGGCGCGGTTTTTCCAAGCGTTAGCGCAGGCGAGTGTGAATATTATCGCGATTGCTCAAGGCTCCTCCGAGCGTTCTATTTCAACGGTAATCGAACAGCGAAAGACCAAACATGCGGTTGCCGCCTGTCATCAGGGCTTTTTCGATGTGCAGCAGTATTTGGATGTGTTTTTAGTGGGTTGCGGCAATGTTGGCGCAGGTCTACTCGAGCAAATCAAACATCAGGCGAGCGTGTTAAAAGAGCAGCACATTAGCATTCGTGTCTGCGGCATCGTGAATTCAAGCAAGATGTTACTCGATAGTGCGGGTATCGATTTAAACAATTGGCAAAACCTGCTTGCCGACAGTCAGCAGCCAAGCGATCTGCCTGCGCTATTGGCTTGGGTGAAAGAGCAACAGTTATTAAACCCTGTGCTGGTGGATTGTACTTCAAGCGATCAAGTGTCGAACCAGTATTTAGAGGTGATGAATGCGGGCATGCACGTGGTGACGCCCAATAAGAAGGCCAATACTCGAGACTACGCTTACTATCAAGCACTGCGTCAAACAGCCTTGAAACAACGTCGTCAGTTCTTGTATGAGACTAACGTTGGCGCCGGATTGCCCGTTATCGATAACTTAAAAAAACTGTTATTTGCTGGTGATAAGTTGCACAAGTTTAACGGTATTTTGTCAGGCTCCTTATCCTTTATCTTCGGTAAACTCGATGAGGGTATGACGCTGTCAGAAGCGACTAAACTGGCGCGGGAAAAATGCTTTACCGAGCCCGATCCCCGTGATGATTTAAGTGGTATGGATGTGGCGCGTAAAGTACTGATCTTGGCCCGTGAAGTGGGTTTGAAACTTGAGCTAAGCGATATCGTTGTCGACTCAGTCTTACCTGACGATTTTGATGATTCAGGCGATGTGGAAAGTTTTATGGCACGTTTACCCGAGGCCGATGCTGCGATTGCGGCGCGAGTGGCTGAGGCGAAAGCGCAGGGTAAAGTGCTGCGTTATGTGGGGCAGATTGAAGAAGGCGCGTGTTATGTGCGTATCACCGAAGTCGATGCTACCGATCCGCTCTACAGTGTAAAAGGCGGTGAAAACGCGCTGGCATTCTACAGCCGTTATTATCAGCCGATTCCTTTCGTATTACGTGGATACGGTGCGGGTACAGAAGTGACAGCGGCCGGCGCCTTTGCCGATGTATTAAGAACCTTAAATTGGACTCGTGAGGTGAGTGTATGAGTTTGACCGTTTACGCTCCCGCCTCTATGGGTAATGTGGGTGTGGGCTTTGATTTATTGGGCGCAGCACTTGCGCCCATCGATGGCAGTTTACTGGGCGATAGAGTCACTATTGCGGCGGCGGATGCGGGGGTGAGCCTCACTCAAGTGGGAGCGTGGGCGCATAAGTTACCCAGCAATCCCGAGGATAATATCGTCCATCAATGCGCGGTGTTTTTCTTAAAAGCCCTTGGGAAAGAAAACCAAGGCGTGGCATTAACCCTAGAAAAAAACTTGCCCGTCGGCAGTGGCTTAGGCTCGAGCGCCAGTTCTGTGGTTGCAGCGCTTTATGCGCTGAACGAGCATTTTGAACGTCCATACGATAAACAAGCGCTACTCGAACTCATGGGCGAGTTTGAGGGCAAGATAAGCGGTAGTGTGCATTACGATAACGTCGCGCCCTGTTATTTGGGCGGTATGCAGCTAATGCTCAATGTGCCCGGCGCTATCTGTGAGGCTATTCCCAGTTTTAAACAATGGTATTGGGTGGTGGCGTATCCTGGGATTTCACTCTCAACGGCCATGATGCGTAAACTCCTGCCAGAACAATACGATAAGTCCGTGGCCATCGATTTTGGGCGTTATTTGAGTGCCTTTGTGCACGCCTCTTATCAGCAAAACGCCAAGCTTGCGATTCAAGTCTTGAAGGATGTGTTGGCCGAACCTTACCGCGCGGCTGCGATACCGGGTTATGACAACGCCAGAGCGGCACTCGCCGAATTAGGCATGTTAACCACTGGCATTTCGGGCAGTGGGCCAACGCTGTTTTCGGTGACTGATGATCTCGCGACTGCTAATGCGGCCAAGGCGTGGTTAGAGGCTCATTATTTGACCGAAGCGGGGGGCTTTGCCCATGTGTGCCGCCTCGATGAGCAAGGCACGCGCCGAGTCGATTAATTTTCTTACTTTTAAAAGCATTAAGCCCAAGCCTAAAGGCTTGGCACTGATAAGGTCGAGTGAGCATGGAACTATATAATTTAAAACACCCTTCGCAGAAAGTGAGCTTTAAGGAAGCGGTGCAATTAGGACTCGGTAAAGACAGGGGGCTGTTTTTTCCTACTCAAATCCCAGTGTTGCACGATATTGAGGCGCTGCTGGCGATGCCTTTTGTCGAGCGCAGTAAAAAAGTGCTCGGCGCTTGGCTTGCCTCAGAGCTTGGGCAAGACGCGGTAGATAAACTGGTCGAGCGCGCCTTTAATTTCGATTTGCCCTTGGTTGCGGTCGATGAGCAGCGCTCGTGCCTCGAGCTTTTCCACGGACCAACCTTAGCATTCAAGGATTTTGGCGCGCGCTTTATGGCGCAATGCATCAATGCCTTTGCCCAAGACTCGCGCTTAACCATTTTAACAGCAACCTCGGGTGACACTGGGGCAGCGGTGGCCGATGCCTTTTACGGCCTAGATAAAGTCAATGTCGTGGTGCTCTATCCTAAGGGCAAAATCAGTGAGCTACAGGAAAAGATGTTTACCACCTTAGGTAAGAACATTCACACTGTGGCAGTAGCGTCCGATTTCGATGCTTGCCAGCACTTAGTCAAACAGGCTTTTGAAGATAGCGATGTGCGTGATGGCTTGCATTTAAACTCGGCCAACTCAATCAATATCAGTCGTTTGCTGGCACAGATTTGTTATTACTTCGAAGCGGTCGCACAGTCGAAGCAGCGCCATGAGGCCGATCCTGTGATTGCCGTGCCCAGTGGTAATTTTGGTAATCTCACCGCGGGCTTATTTGCCAAAGCCATGGGCTTACCCGTCAAACGTTTTATTGCCGCCACCAACGCCAATGACACTGTCCCACGTTATTTAGAGAGTGGTGATTGGCAACCCAATCCCACTCAAGCGACTATGTCCAATGCGATGGATGTGAGCGAGCCAAGTAACTGGCCGCGCGTCGAGGCCATTTGCGAGAAACTCGGTTGGCCATTGGTGGACCTAGTGGGGATTCGTTTATCAGAGGCACAAACCTCGGAGGCGCTGGCCGAGTTACATGCCAAAGGTTATGTGTCCGAACCCCATGCAGCGATTGCTGCCAGAGCCTTAACGCTTAACTTAGTGCCTGATGAAGTGGGAATATTTTTAGGTACGGCACATCCTGCCAAGTTTAAGGACGTCGTGGATAGAGAGCTTAATCTCGATTTACCTCTGCCTGCAGAACTTAAAGCGGTGGAGCATAAACCCATACTTTCGGCTGAATTAGCCGCCGATTTTGCTCAGTTAAAGTCACATTTATTTGCGGTGTTAAGCTGAGGTGGCGAATCGCCATTAAGCAACAGGTAAAAGGGAGTCGATTGACTCCCTTTTTTACAAGTGTAAATGAGGCTCGAGAGAATTAATCAAAGCTTATCATCCACAGTGATTATCAAACCTTTATATAACCATATGAAATCAAATTAATATTTGTAACTTAGTGTATTGGTTGTCGTTAAAGGGATGTGAGTTGCTTCACAATTAAGTTGAATCGAATTCGTTATGTTCGCCCGCCTATTTAGGATTTAACAATTGGATAAACTGTTTTGTTTAAATGTGCCTTATCAGGGATTTGCCTTATCTTTTTTCTCTCAAGTTGCGCCTTAGAACCCCCTCAATTACCACGGCGCATTAACGAAGCCTATGATTTTGAAGTGACTCACTGTGACAGTTTTGCGCTAGTCACAGGTGTGAGTCGCCATGCCAACAACCTTGCCGAAGCAAAACAATCCGCTGCCTTACAAGGGGAGGTGCTAGGCGGCACCCATATAGTGTGGTTGCAAACGGATATGGGTGAACCAGCCAAAGTGGTGGCGGTAATCTATAAATGCTTGCTTTAAATAGGATGCCTTAAGCGACGGCTTTCTTACGGGAGTTCAAGCCATGGCATCCTCAGTTGATGCATACTAAGCTTATGAAGGCGATGGGAATGCCGCGGGTTATAACGGTAAACTCAATGCGTTAGACATTCTCGATGAGGACGAGAACAACCGATTATGGGGCGACTATTGTGTCTAGGTTCGTTTTTCAGCTTAGCCATATCCTGCTGTTATGTATTTTTATTTTCCCCGCTTTAGGTGTTCCATCTGAGGCCGGAGCGCCCGTTTGCTTAAATCCCCTCAAAGTGGGTTATAACGATTGGCCGCCCTATGCCTGGGAAGATCCACAGGGGGAGGCGCAGGGGTTAGATGTGGACCTGCTTCGCGCCTTTGCCGAACACTTAGGCTGCGAGGTCACTTTTATCAATGTGCCGGCGAAGCGCTCGCATCAAATGCTGAAAAGTGGCTCCTTAGACATGATGATGGGCGCCACTAAAACCGCTGAGCGTGAAGAGTATGCCTTATTTTCCGCCGCCTACCGTGATGAAACCGTGCGTTTATTTGTGTTGGATGAAAACAAAGACAAGATCCGCTTAACCCAATGGCAAGATATTTTTAGCCAGAAACTGCGTTTGTTAGTGCCTATCAGTGGTTGGTATGGGGTGGATTATGAGCAGACGCGGCAGCGCTTGGAGCAAGAGCATCTGTTGATACTCAGTCCCGATGCCGATAAGTCAGTGCAAATGCTCACCTATGGCCGTGCGGATCTGATTATTGGTGATGCCATGGCCATGCCTTATATCGCCAGTCAGCATCAAGGGGTGAGGTTATCACCGCTAAAGCCAGTGTTGGACCGCAACCAAATTCACTTAATGCTCAGCAAACAAACCCTTTCATCAGCGCAATTAAAGCAATTTAATGCTGCAATTAAGGCGTTAAGTACCAACGGGGAAATTGCCCGAATTGTATATAAATGGCAGCAAATTTCGTTGGCGCAGCAAACGAAAACCAGCCATCAGTTTAATTCGCTCTCCGCGCAATATGCCGACTTACTCACCTTCGATTAAACCTGAGAAATACCGTTAAGATTATCGGTATAGCAAATGGTAAGCCTATGACACATTTGCTAAAACTTCTGTTGCCTTCAGTTACTGCTCTCTCTATCAATTTCTGCTAGCTTGTGGGATTACTTTGCCAGACTTTGGGTCATCATTCGTCAATCACGCCCACTAGAAAGTCCATTGCTAACAATAACAATAGGATAGAGATTACACATGAAACTTCGTCATTCTGTTGCCTGCTGCATGCTCGCCCTTGGCACTTTGTCCGCAGCCCACGCCATCGCTCAACCCGCGAGCAATCAAGGTTATTACCGTGCGCCAGCATTGCATGACCAAACCTTAGTCTTTACGGCCGAAGGCGATCTTTGGACTCAAACGCTCGGGCAAAAGGCGGCGATGCGCCTGACCACTTTACCCGCCGAAGAGTTAGGTGCGGCCATCTCCGCCGATGGTAAATGGGTGGCCTATGTCGCCAATTATGAGGGCGCGAGTGAGGTTTATGTCATTCCTGTGGCGGGTGGTGTGGCCAAACGAGTGAGTTTCGAAAACAGCCGAGTGCGCGTGCAAGGCTGGACCGCAAAGGGCGAAGTGCTTTATTCCACCGACAGTGGCTTTGGCCCTGCGAACAATTGGATGTTGCGACTGGTTAACCCTGAGACCTTGGCGACGACTGACTTACCACTTGCGGACGCAGTAGAAGGGGTGGTCGATGCCAATAATCAATATGTGTACTTTACCCGTTTTGGCCTGCAGGTCACCGGCGACAACGCTAAGGTTTATCGCGGCGGCGCTAAGGGTGAGTTATGGCGCTTTAAACTCGGCGGCAAAGACGAGGCGCAGTTGCTCAGTGGTCAGCATCAAGGTTCGGTGCGTCAGCCTATGCTATGGCAAGACAGACTCTACTTTATCAGCGACAGCGATGGTAACGACAATCTCTGGTCCATGGCTCTGGATGGCAGTGACGCGAAACAGTTGACCCAATATAAAGATTGGCAAGTGCGCGGCGCGCGCATGGACCAAGGCAAAGTCGTGTTCCAGCAGGGCGCAGATATTCATGTTTTTGATATCGCCTCTGCCAAAGACTCATTATTAGATATTGAATTAACATCCGATTTTGCTCAACGCCGCGAGCATTGGGTAAAAGATCCTATGGATTATGCGACCTCAGCGAACCTTGCGCTTGCGGGTGATAAAGTGGTGATCACTGCCCGCAGCCATGTGGCGATTGCGGGAATTGATGGTTCACGTTTAGTGCAAGTGGCACTGCCTGGTACCTATCGCGTGCGCAATGCGATTATGAGTCAGGATGGTAAATCGGTTTATGCCATCAGCGACATGAGTGGTCAACAGGAAATTTGGCAATTTCCTGCCGATGGCAGCAGCGGCGCGAAGCAACTCACCAAAGATGGTCATACCTTAAGAATGACGCTGAGTCTGTCTAACGATGGTCGTTACCTTGCCCACGACGATAACGATGGCAATGTGTGGTTGCTGGATCTGAAGAAAAACTCCAATCAAAAAATCATCAGCAACGGTGAGGGACTCGGCCCCTATGCGGATATTCGCTGGTCGGCAGACAGTCGTTTTATCGCGTTAACTAAATCCGAAATCGGCAAGCAAAGGCCACAAATCGTGCTGTATTCTGTGGACGAAAATAAGGCTCAAACGCTCACTAGCGACAAGTATGAGTCCTATTCGCCGACCTTTAGTCGCGATGGCCAGTGGCTATATTTCCTCTCCAATCGCCAGTTTACTGCGACACCAAGCTCACCTTGGGGCGACCGCAATATGGGGCCAGTGTTTGATAAACGTAGCCAGATTTTTGCGATTGCCTTAGTGAAGAATGCCAAGTTCCCCTTTAGCAAACCCACAGAGCTGACGGCTAAGACGGCGGAAAAGGCAGACTCTAAAGATAAACCGACGCCGGTAAAAATTGATTGGGCGGGAATTGGCGAGCGTTTATGGCAAGTGCCTGTCGATTCAGGCAATTACAGCCAGTTAACTGCCATTGATGGTCGTCTCTATGTGCTCGACCAAGCGATTGGCGATGACACTGAGCCTAGCTTGATGACGATTAAGTTTAGCGAGCAGCGCCCTAAAGCCGAAGTGTTTGCCGAAGACGTGGCGAACTACAGTGTGTCCGCCGATGGTAGCAAGTTGTTGCTGCGCAAAAAAAGCAATGAAAAGTCGCTGCTGATCGTAGATGCGGGCGACAAGTTGGGGGATACCGAAAACGCCAAGGTGCAAACGGATCAGTGGCAATTAGCGATTTCACCCACCCTAGAATGGCAACAAATGTTTGAAGATGCTTGGTTAATGCACAGGGACTCCTTCTTCGATAAGAAGATGCGGGGCCTCGATTGGCAAGCGACCAAGGCCAAGTACCAACCGCTACTTGACCGTTTAACCGATCGTAACGAGTTAAACGATATCTTTATGCAGATGATGGGCGAGCTAGACTCGTTGCACTCGCAAGTGCGGGGTGGCGATCTGCCAAAAGACCCAGACGCGGCCAAAGGTGCGAGTTTAGGCGCTCGGCTACAACAAACTAACGATGGGGTAAAAATTGCCCATATCTATCGTAATGATCCTGAACTGCCAAGCCAGGCATCGCCCTTAAGCCGTATCGAAGTCGATGCGAAAGAAGACGATATGTTACTCGCCATCAATGGCACTCCTGTGACTAATGTGGCCGATGTGACTCGTTTATTGCGTAATCAGCAGGATAAGCAGGTATTACTCGAGCTTAAACGCGGCAGCCAAAACCATAAAACCGTGGTGATGCCGGTTAGCACTCAGGTCGATAGCCAATTACGTTACTTAGATTGGGTTAACCACAACGCAGGTGTCGTGACCGAGGCGAGTAAGGGCAAGATTGGTTACCTGCATTTATACGCCATGGGCGGCGGCGATATTGAGAGTTTTGCCCGTGAGTTTTACACCAATTACGACAAGGACGGTTTGATTATCGACGTGCGCCGTAACCGCGGTGGCAATATTGATAGTTGGATCATCGAAAAACTGTTACGCCGCGCTTGGGCATTCTGGCAGCCAACCCATGGCACGCCTAATACCAATATGCAGCAAACCTTCCGTGGCCATTTAGTGGTGTTAACCGACGAGCTAACGTACTCAGATGGTGAAACCTTCTCGGCGGGGATTAAGGCGCTGGGCATTGCTCCGCTCATTGGCAAGCAAACTGCGGGCGCTGGCGTGTGGTTATCGGGTCGTAACTCTCTCACAGATAAAGGTATGGCGCGGGTCGCCGAATATCCGCAATATGCGATGGATGGCCGCTGGGTACTCGAAGGACATGGGGTAACACCGGATATCGAGGTGGATAACTTACCCTTTGCGACCTTTAACGGCCACGATGCGCAGCTTGAAACGGCCATCAGCTATCTTAAGGATGAGTTGATTAAGCAGCCTATCCCCGCATTGAAGGCGCAGCCTATGCCGGCGAAAGGAATGGCAGAAGACATAAAAGCTAAGTAATTAGCTTAAAAAATAGAAATTTAACTAAGGTTTAAGTTAGCCAAGTTAAGCTGGCTTAGTTCAATGTTAGGGTGTTGTCTTGTGGTTCCCGAGACAACACCTTTTTTTATGCCCACTCATTAATGTTTTCGCTGGCATCAACATAGGCTTGCAGGGTGTTGACCTGTTGTTGATTGGCCATTTGCCCCACAGTTGCTGCCCGAGCGGAATCGTTGTGACTCAAATAGTAAGCCGTGGGAGCCGAAATCCCATCGTTCGTTCCCATCGCGATATTGACCATGTCCGATGCAACCTGATATCTCATTTTGGTCGCTTGAATATGGGCATATTGCTCAACACCCGCTTTCACTTTGCTTAAGTCTGGCGCATGAGGTTGTGGGATTGGGTCCACCTGCGACAGTTGTTTCGCTTCATTAGATAGGGTCACAGTACTCGCACTGGCGGGTGCGGCTGCTGCCGTACTCGTCGTGGTTGCTGCTGGCTGTTGATACGGGGTTGCAGTATTACGATAGGCTTGGATTTGCATAGCTTACCTAGAGTGTGAGCGTGCGATATGGCGTTATCATACGGTAACTGAGCTTGAGCTAAGCTGAACGGGTGGGGAAATAGGTCATCGGAGAGGGCAAGTTTATCGCGATAAACTTGCCCTAAATCGTTAAAACTTAATTTGAATGTCTGTCGCTAACGTATTGGCGATAAAGCAGTTTGCGTGTGCTTTTTCGTGAATTTTCTCAAGAGTCTCAGAAGAAACCTCGACACCTTCGGCAAACACTACCTTAGGATTTAAGACCATTTTTGTGACCGCAAGCTTGCCAGCCTCGTTTTTCCCTAGCTCAGCCGAAGCCTCGTCGACATAGGAGGCGACAGGGAGACGTTTAAGATGAGCGATGGCGAGGAAGGTCAACATATGACAGGAGGACAACGCCGCAAGCAGGCTTTCCTCTGGATTAACCAAGTGTTCATTGCCCTTGTACTCGGGGGCAGAAGATGCCTGAATCGTTTGACCGCTGCCAAACGTAATGCTGTGGTCACGGCAGAATTCGCCTTCTTCGGCTGGAGAGGTTTGCCAATTCACCGTTAAGTTAAAGCCCATGTTTTTCTCCTCATAGCAGGACATCAGGGCACTATAGCTTAGCTAAAAAGACTTCTCCAGCATGGGGCGCACAGTTTAGTGCGCCGCCTTTGAAACGACTTAGATCCCACCCGTTAACAGTAAGCTGCAAGTCAATACACTGCCGGTGACTATGCCGATGGGAAGATGGCGCGGGCTGTAGCTTAGGGTCAAAATCACTAACATCGCCGCCAGCGAGATGATCCCCATAAATAAAATGCTGCCATAGGCCCAACCTTGTCCCTGGGCGCAGGTGCTTAGGCTGATGATTAATAACAGCCAAGCAAACAGGGTTAACAGACGGCTCTGCCACTGTGATGGTGGGCGCTTAAACACATCCTTAAAATGGCCAAACTTGGCTAACGCAAACAGCGCAAGGGAGAGATAACTGAGCCCGAGAATGCCGAGCACTGGGATAAATTCTGGCATCATGATTTTGCTTCCTCCAAGGGAGACGACGAGGCAAGTTCGTTAGCATAACTCGGTTCAGGTTGTTTTCTCCTGACTTTTTCAACGGTTGTGGTATTTTTTCGACTCGGCTTTTGCAATGTTTTCACCACGGCCGAGAGTCGAGTGCTCGCAAAAAGCATGGCACAACCCAGTAACAGCGCGAGCACATCAAACCCAACCAGTGCCCATTGTTGGCTGCGGATATTATCAATTAAGTGGCTCGGAGACGTGGCCGCATTTAACAGCGGCAGTGCGCAATAAAGCGCTCCGATAAGCATCAAGGCGAATTGCCAATGGCGTCGGCTTCGACCGAAAAATGCCCATACGCCCATCACTCCTAAGGCGATAAAGAAACTGTGTACTTCCCAGGCTGATCGGGCGGCAAAATCCGTTGGTAATAGGCGGTTTGCATAGAAAAATGCCGCCGCGCCCAAGGGCAAGCCTAAGATAAACATGAAGTTTAATCCTTCGACTAAGCGCAGGCCACGGCTTGCTTTCTCGCCTTTATCGATTGCCTTTTGCTGTTTCTGGCGCAGACGAATCGCCCACATTAAGGTGCCCGTTGCGACCATGGCGCAGCCGAGTAAGCCGCAGAAGAAGAACAAAATACGCAGCAGTGGCGCGGCAAAACGCGCGGTGTGCAGTGACATCATAGTGTCGTAGGTCACGACGGTTGCCGACATCTCATGGGGGCTGGCGTACTTGAGTTCACCCGTGACACCGTTAAACACTAAGAGTGTTGATTCATCGGTGACGTCTTTACCGGTATTTTGGTAGAAGGTCACTTGGCTATTTTGATCTTTCGGATAGGAAACAATCACCTGCTTGATAGGTGCATCGCCCCATTCAGCTTGAACTTGCGGCAGCAGTTGGCTTAAGCGCACTTGCTCTGCCTGAATGCCCGAAGCTTTTTCTGTTTGTCTCGCCGGATTGAGTTCTTTTAAAAAGGCTTGATTATCCTCAGGATAAGCCGTGCTTACCGTCCATGGGATATAGATCAGCATTAAGGTGATGAGGCCAGTATAGGTGATCATTAAATGGTAGGGCAGGGCAATCACAGAGCTGACATTATGGGCATCTAACCAAGAGCGAGCGCCCTTGTTCTGACGAAAGCTAAACAAGTCTTTAAAGATACGCTTATGGATAACGATGCCGCTGATAAGGGCAATCAACATAAACATAGTGCAGACACCCACAATGTAGCGCGCCGTAATGGCTGGCATGTAGTGCAGGTCGAAATGTAAACGGTAGAAGAAGTCACCGCCGCGGCTATCGCGGACATCGGTGATCATGCCACTGCCATCGGTCTTGGTGACATGCTGCTCGATTTTGCCTCGGCGTTGACCCTTTTCAGGCGGCAGTTGCCACGCAAAGCTCAGCATGGGGCTTCTATCGGTTGGGAAATTGATTAACCAGCGTTGGGTTGTCGCAGCGGAATGCGCTTCAATATAGTCTTGGCCTTGGTCAAGCTGACTCGCTACTTGATTCGTTTGATAGTCTTGAAAGGCGCCGCGGTGGAGCTCTGGCTCGGCCCATAGGCTCATTTCATGGCGGAAATAACTCAGGCTACCAGCAAAAAAGATCAGCAGTAATACCCAGCACACGAGCAAACCTGCCCAAGTGTGCAGCCAGGAGAGGGTTCTAAAAAAAGTTTCTTTCATCTTACTGTCCACACACCTTAAGCAGAGCAAAACACAGGAGGCTAAATAGGCTTAAGTCACGCCATGCATGCCAGGTTTTACGCACACAGAAGGCGTAAATGATGGCGATGGCATAAAACAAAAAGGCCAGCATATTGGCGGTTAAGGTGCTTTCAAATCGAGACATTGGCAGGACTTGGGTCAACATACATGCTAGTGTTGCCGCAGCGATATAACCCGCTAATAAAGCGGCGCTGGCGCGCACAAACACCTGCAAACCAAATTGGGTCTGGTCTTGCTTAATCCAGCGAATGACGGCGTGAAAATAACTCGTCACAGCGGAAGCTGAGGCTGCCGATGTTGGTGTATTGGAAACTGGGATATGAGACATAAGTGCTGCTTATTTCAGTCAATATTAAAACCGTTATGGCGATGTGCCATATCATGCATACCACTCCATTGATTATTCTTATGCCTAACCCAGTCCACTTGGGTGCATGAGCAAAGGAGAGTCGCTACTCGGCTTGGAGTATAACCTAGTTTATTTAAATGATAAACAATATCATTTGCGTTTATCTGTGAGATCCCTAACGAATTTGTGACAGCGTAAACATCAGGTAGGAGTCGTTTAAGCGGCAAACATTTCATAATGTGCAATTTGTCACAAATGTTTGGTTTTATTGATGTGATTGATCTTGCTTGTTTAGAATTTGGTTAATTTTTATGCTGTCACTGTGAGCTTAATCAAAGCAGGCGTTCTGTGCTTTTGGCAAAATGCGGCGCAACTTTCACATGGAATCCGTTAGTGCGCCCTATGCAAACACATTCAAAAAATGGTGAAAAACACCTATCCGAAAACGCTATTCTCCTCTCGACGACCGATCTGAAAGGAAATATTAAGTATGTTAATCAGACTTTTTCGCAGATAAGTGAATATAGCGTTGCTGAATTGCAGGGGAGCCCGCATAACATAGTGCGCCATGGCGATATGCCATCAGCCGCCTTTAAAATGCTTTGGGAACGGATAAGAAGCGGCAAACCTTGGATGGGGATTGTCAAAAATAGAACAAAAAACGGTGGCTATTACTGGGTGAATGCCTACGTCGCCCCAGTGTACGAAAATGGCAAAATTCATGAATATCAATCCGTTCGCCGCCAAGCAACGCCAGAACAAATCAAGGCGGCCGAGGAAATCTATCAAGGGATCAATCAAGGACAACAGCCCAAGGCGCTGAAAAAAGACCGCTTAGGATTTCGCGGAAAAATACTCATGGCGATGTTGTTTACCATCGCTCTAACCGCCTACTTGGCAACGTATTCGCCCATTTTAGCCGCCCTTGCTGGTGGACTGCTTGCTTTGGGTCTGTGGTACATGCTCATGCAACCCTTTCAGGCATTAGTGCAGGTGGCCAGCAATATTATCGATGATCCCGTTGCTATGGGGGTTTACACCGGCAGACAAGATGAAATCGGTAAGCTAGATCTGGCGCTGCGTTTTTTGATCACTGAAATTGGCGGCGTAGTGGGCCGAATGGCGGATTCTGCCAGTGAGATCCAAGAGCAGAGCGTGAATCTGAAACAAACCATCACCAATACGTGGGAACATGCCGATAGCCAGAGCGCGCAAACCACACAGGCGGCAACGGCGATGGAGCAAATGAGCGCCAGCTTTGCGGAGGTAACGGATAATACCCATCGCACCGCATCCGAGATGGTTTCTAGCCATGAGGCGGCGCAGCGCGGTCATTCACGGCTTGAAACCGTTATCGAGGCGATACATCAGCTGAGTGTGCAGGTGAGCCATTTCTCCGATGTGGTGCAAACGATTGAGCAGGACAGCCAAGCGATTCATCAAGTGCTAGAAGTGATCCGCGCGATTGCCGATCAAACCAATTTGTTAGCGCTGAATGCCGCGATTGAAGCGGCGCGGGCAGGGGAAAGCGGTCGCGGTTTTGCGGTCGTTGCCGATGAAGTCCGGCAGTTATCTAGCCGAACCAGCCAGTCGACCTCACAAATTGAGCTGATTGTAAGCCGCTTTAAAGACAGCACACAAAAAGCAACCTCAACCATGACGGCCGGACAGGAACAGGTCAAGCGCTCTGTGTCCTTGGCGCAGGATGCCAGCATTGCCTTTGGCGAGTTGTTATCTTCTATCGCGCGCATCAACTCCTTAAGTGATGACAATGCCGCAGCCATGACGCAGCAGGCATCGGTGGCAGCGGAAATCAGCCGAGCCATCCATGTGATCAGCGATTTGGCGCAGCAGAGTTTAGAGCAGACACAGGATGCGGCGGCGAGGGGCGATCAGGTTTCGCGCTTATCCACTAAAACCCACCATCTGTCACAGCAATTTTGGCAGCAGAGCGTACAACGTAAGTATTAACCTTTGTTATTTGACTGGTTGGTTTATTTTTTTGTTGCTGATTATAAATCAACCAGTTAGCTGTTTTTTAAGTTCCCTTCGCGTGTCATTTCTTTGATAAGTCTCACATTTAGCGACTGCTAATACCCGTTTAGCTCGAAATATTTGCCGAGGGGGCTTGTGTTTTATTTGCCATGCCCCAAGCTCTAATAGTGAAGCGAAAAAAAGTAAAGACACTAAAAGGGACACCCTATGAAAATTAATCTTTCTGGTCACCATGTCGATGTTACTGATTCTGTAAAAGAACACGTTAACGAAAAGTTTTCTAAAATCGCCACTCATTTCCCCACACTCATCGGCCTCGATATCATTATTGCTAAGGAGCATGGCGAGTTTCAGGTTGAAATTCGAACAAATTACGAGGGTAGTCGCATCTCAGCATCGGGTACGGATGAAATCATGTATCCCGCGATTGCCGCCGCAGCCAAAAAACTGGATGCAGCACTAAAACACCGTAAGGGTCAGTTAAAGGCAGACTTACATGAAAAGCCAACCTGCACTACGGCACCTATCGCCCATGAAATTATCCAAGAGATGGATTTGCGCTAGGATTAAGCCTTAGGATGCAATAAAAAAGGGCCAATTGGCCCTTTTTTATTGGCTACGATTTGTCTTAAACCAAATGGCTAAGGCAAAATATTTAGAGCCTGGCATTTATAAGCCAATCCTTAGACTTGCCGCATTTCTTAAATCAAAGAGAGCTGCAACCCCTTAAGCACGGCTTGGGTGCGGTCACGGCAATCGAGTTTAGCCAATATGGTGGATACATGGTTTTTGACCGTGCCTTCGGCCAAAAACACTGCATTGGCAATTTCTTTATTGGAAAATCCCCCCGCCATAAAACCTAAGATCTCCCGCTCGCGTTGGGATAATAAGTCGTGAGTCTGGCCGCTTTGCGCTGTTGCAGAGGATTGCTGCATCTGTTCTAACACTGATGGTTCAATCAAGTGTCCGCCCTGAGCCACGGTTTCGATGGCCTCAAGTAATTTATCCAGAGAGACATCTTTCAATAAGAAGCCATTCGCGCCCGCCTGCAGGCTATTTAAAAACAGTTCACTGTCATCAAAGGTGGTTAACATAATGACTGGTATGGGGTTTTGTGCAGCGCGAAGCTGTTTTAGCAGACTGATACCATCGAGCACAGGCATGCGTATATCGCTTAAAAGCACATCTACGGCATCGGTTTGCAGCCGTTTTAGCGCCTCTTGACCATTCTCGGCCTGCCAGCTCACCTCAATATGCTGTGAGATGGCAATCAAGCTGGCGATACCCTGACGCACAAGCTGCTGATCTTCCACTAATCCTACTCTGATTGGGCGAGCGGTGGGTTGACCATAGGTTGTGACTTTATGCTGAGATTCCATGGGGGATTCATTCCTTGATTAAGCGTGTCGGTTTACATGACGCATTACAATGCGTTGCCGCGCGGTAGACGAATCATTAGCGAGCAGCCTTGAGTACGCGAATTATCTACGCCTGCGTGATTAGCTTGCAAACGCGCACTGCCGTGAAAGGGGGATAACCTTTCTTGCATGCTACTTAGCCCAACGCCCTGAGAGGGGCTTTGGCTAATTCCTTGGCCATTATCTTTAAGGCAAATGATAAGCTCCGCCAGCTCCTCTTGCATCGACAGCGTGAGTTGATTGGCATGGCCATGGCGCACTGCATTACTGATCCCCTCCTGCAGCACGAGCAATAAGGCTTGTGCCAGTTCAGTCGACTGGAGCGGCATTAACGATTCGTACCGCAAGCTAACATTGGGCAAACGGCTTGCAATGGCATCGAGCGGCGGCGTTAAATCGAGACCAATATTCACCCGCTGCGCCCGAACCACGGCGCGGATGCTCTCTAATAATTCCTTGGCAAGCGATTTACTCTGATTGACTGTGGGTTTGAGTTCCGTAGGCGCTTGATGACTTAAGAGCTCAAGTTGTAATGATAATGCCGTGAGCTGGTGGCCGAGAATATCGTGCAGATCCCGTGAGATCCTCAACCTTTCTTGCTGCTCGCTCGTTTGACTCAGTAAGGCTCTGGTGGCGATAAGTTGTTGGTTAAGTTGTTCCTGTATCCGGCGAGACTCGCGCTCGGATAATCTCGCTTGGCTACTGCTGTAGGCAAACAGTTGAAACCCCATATAAATAAGCACATTAATCATCACACTGTTTGAGGTTTGGGTGTGCAGGATCAGGTAATAACCAAGATTGGCCAATAAGATCTGTACTATTGCGACGCGGCGATTAAAAAATTCTGGCAAGAGCGAGGCCCAAATCACCAGCAGAATGGGGAGCAATGGATGTTGACTCAACAGCATCAATCCGAAGACGCTGCCGATGAGTGCGGTACTTAACAGCCTGCTCAGATTGAGGTTTTTTCGGGGAAAGTCATGTGTCGTTAATAATAAGAAGAGCAAGATAAACAAGGAATACAGGGTGATATGGCTAAAGGTCGCGAGTGTGGGGAGCTTTGCTTGCATATCCTGATTGAGCCCTAGCCAAGCAACTAGCGCCCAGGTGAGGCTGCCTGCGCCAATCAGCATATTTTCTGCTCTGATTAATCGATTTCCCTGCACTGATTGGTTTCCTTTTATTCATGTTGCACCCATTCTAAGGCAAGAATGCAATAAGTCACTAAACCACTAAACCACTGTGGCAAAGATGACACAGTTTCAGCGTCAGTGGCCTCATAAGCAATTTGATTTATTTCATTAAATTGTCATCAAACTTGGCTTGATCTTCTTAAGCTGCTGGCATAATTTGGCTTTATGCACAAATTTGCCGTTTACTTCACCCACACTACGACCACAACTGCTTCGGCGGTGCGTGCGTAGCGATTTGTGCTTAAAAGAATCGATTACTCAACCCCGCCCAAAGTGGCGGGGTTGTTTTTTCCGTCTTTTGGGCAATAATGCTGGAGAATGTGATGGATAACATGAGCTTGCCTAAAACTGCGCTGTTAATTATTGATATGCAGCAGGGACTGTTTTACGCCGATGCGCCGCTCTTTAATCGGGAACAGGTGCTAAATAATATCAATCTGTTAATTGCCAATGCCCGCGAGGTAGGAGCACCGATTTGGGCGGTTCGCCATACCGGGCCGGAAGGTTCACCCATTGCTGCCGGAACGGCAAATTGGCAATTGATTGAATCCTTAGCGATTAATCCGCAGCTGGATAATATCTTTGATAAAACTAAGCCAAGTTGTTTTTATCAAACCGGATTTGCAGAGGCGTTAACCCATGAGGGGATCAGCGAGCTGGTGATAGTGGGGATGAAAACCCAGTATTGTATCGATACCAATTGCCGGATTGCGGCTGAACTTGGCTGGCAGGTGGTGTTAGCCGACGATGCGCACACTTGTATGGATACGGCGCAGCTCTCGGCTGAGGCGATTATTGCTCACCACAATGCCACGCTCCAAGGCGCCTTTGTGCGTTTATCTAAGAGTGCGGATATCGTATTTCGTTAATGCCCACAAACAAAAACGCAGCCCTTAGGCTGCGTTTTTTGATATCAGAATCAACTTATTCTTGAATGTCTGCGTTGTGATACACGTTTTGTACGTCGTCACAGTCTTCTAATGCGGCAATAAACTTATCGAATGTTGCAACATCTTCGCCTGACACTGGGGTCATGTTTTGTGGTACGAAGGTGATGTTTTCCACTTCGAAGTTGATGTCTGGCATCGCATCGGTCAGTGCAGTTTTCACTTTGAAGAACTCAGTGTGCGGCGCGATAACGCTGATCATACCGTTTTCCACTTCGACGTCGTTTACATCGGCATCGGCCATCATCAGGATCTCGAGGATGGCATCTTCGTCTTCACCTGGGAATACGAAAACGGCAGACTGGTCAAACATGTGACCCACAGTGCCTGGGGTGCCGAGTTTAGCATCGTTCTTCACGAAGGCTTGACGCACTTCGGTGAAGGTACGTTTTACGTTGTCGGTTAAGCAGTCCACGATAACCATGCAGTTACCTGGGCCGAAACCTTCGTAACGCGCAGTATCATAATCTTCACCGCCGCCACCTTTGGCTTTATCGATTGCACGTTCGATAACGTGTGCTGGCACTTGGTCTTTCTTAGCGCGTTCGATTAAACGGCGAAGTGATAAGTTGCCGTCTGGCTCAACGCCACCTTGCTTGGCGACTACGTAAATTTCTTTACCGTAGCGCGAGTAAAGGCGGGTTTTCTGGCCAGCTGTTTTCGCCATGGATTCTTTACGGTTTTGATATGCTCTGCCCATCTTGATCTCGTTAGCTCAAAAAAATTGCGCCGATATTAGCAGTTTTAAGTCTGATTGTGCAGTCACTCTCGCGGGAATTATTGCGGATAAAGCGATGGATACCACATTTTAAGATGGCATTTATTGCTGACACTTTTGGCTTGGGGAAATAGGCAATTCGGTTATATCTATACTAAGGTCTAATGCCATAAGCGCGATAGAGTGCTGATGATAGCAAGATAGTTTATATTTCCTATGGGCGAATAGTTCAATTTAGTCAGAGGGATAGACTCACTATATCGTTCTCGATCTTGCCTATTTCGCAAAGCTTTGCGAATCGAATGGCAAAGGATAGCCAGTGAATGTCCGCTTCTCTCACTCCCCTAGTGCGTGTATTCAGTGAGAAACATTATGGAATTACAACATAAAGTCGCCATTGCGCTCAGCTTTGTTTTAGTCGTACTCAGTAGCCTCCTTCTCAACGCGATAGCACTGTCCGGTTTCACGCAGGCGCTGATCTTGGGGGGAATTGTCTGTGCTTGGGTGCTGTGGATAGTGCAGCGCTTAGTAAGCCATTACACGCCAAAATCTGAGCAAGTGACGAAGGCATTCAAATCAGTTAACTCGCCAGAGCATGAGATCAGCGTGCAAACCAGTAAGATTGCGATTGGCTCGGCCGAGGTGTCGCATTTTATTGACCTATTGAATAAATCCATCGAGTCCAATGGCGAACATGCCAGTGCCATTGCGGTGGCGGCGTCACAGTTAAGCCATACCACGGCGCTGTTAGGAGACAATGCCACGCATATTTTAGGGCAAACTCAAGAGGCGGAGCGTTTAAGTGTGCAGGGGCGTACCCAAGCACAAAAAGGCGTATCGGCGATTGAATCCCTCAGTGGCGACATCAATACTGCCGCACAGCAGGTGCAAGCGCTAAAATCTAAAGCCGAACAAATTCAAAAAATTACCGAGGTGATTAACTCGGTTGCCGAGCAAACGAATTTACTCGCCCTCAATGCCGCCATTGAGGCCGCTCGGGCGGGAGAGCAGGGGCGTGGCTTTGCCGTGGTCGCCGATGAGGTCCGCAGCCTTGCGGGCAAAACGGCGGGCGCAACCAAAGATATTGGCAAGATGCTGCTCGAGATCCGTGCCGAAACCGATAAAACCTCGGGACTGATGGAGCGGGTAGTCTCGCAAACCGCCGATGTGGTGATGGCAATGGGGACGCTCGATGGCCACTTTACCGACATTTCGACATCCGTTACCCATTCGGCGCGGGCTCTGGGTGAGATGGAAGATTCACTCAAACAATATAACCACACCACCAATGAGATAAGTGGTTCGGTGAGCCAGATCCGCGACTCCCTTAACGTCACAGGCAAGCAAAGCCACAAACTCTCGGAGCAGGCGTTTACTCTGTCTTTAACTACCGAAGGTATTTTCAGAGCCCTAGCGAATTGGGATACCCATACCTTTGACCAACAAGTGTTATTACTCGCCATTGAAGCCGCTAAAGCCTGTGGCGAAAAACTCTCCCAGGGATTAGCGAATCGTAGTTTTACCGAGACTGAGTTGTTTAATCCACAATATCAACCAATTGCGAATACCCAACCACAAAAGTACAGCACGGCCTTTGACCGCTATACCGATCAACATTTTCCTGCCATACAAGAGCCAATCCTCGCCAAGCACAGTGAGATAGTGTATGCCGGCGCCGTGGATAGAAAAGGTTATTTCCCAACCCACAATAAGCGCTTTAGCCAAGCCTTAACCGGTAAGGTGGAAATTGATATGGTGCATAATCGCACTAAGCGTTTGTTTAACGACCCGACCGGAATACGCTGCGGCGCCCATACTGAGCCTGTGCTGCTGCAAACCTATAAGCGAGATACCGGGGAAGTGATGCATGATTTGTCCGTCCCGATTTATGTCAATGGCAAACATTGGGGCGGTTTTAGGGTCGGATTTAAGGCGAAATCTTAATTAGTGTGTTTATTCTAAATTTGTTGCATAACGACGCAGAATAAAATGTTGACTAGTTGTGATCTTTGGCGCGTATTTGCTTAACAGAATAGAAATAGTTTGGCATCTATTTGCCGAAGTGCTTAAATAACTGGATATTCATGGCGCTAAGATTTTCCTAAGGGTTGTATTTAGGCTTGTCGCATGATGTTTTTATAGTTTTTTGATTTTAAAAGGTAAAATGCATCTTGGAGTTTTGTTGTTATAAGAGATGAAGGGAGACTCTTGCCACTTTGATCGATAGCAGTAGATTCTGCTTAATGTGAGTTAAAAGTTATGCAAGCAACACAAGCGACAGTTACCGTTTTGTATTATGACGCGCCAGTCGGGTTAATTATGCACAACGCGGTGTTAGAAGGTTTACCTGTGAGCGATTCCGGTCGTGTGATGATACCTGCGAGTTTTCGTAAGGGAAAATCCATCATCGCCGTGCTTGAAGGTGAGTGTAAAATATTGAACTCACTCGGTGAGCGGGTATTTGCGCAGGCTAATATAGGTTAATAAAAACGAAAAATAGCACTGGCAACACTTGAAACTTAAAGGACGATAAGTGGATTTATCGTCCTTTTGCGTTTTTGGGGCTGCCTAACTAAGCACGCCGTTTTTATCTGCAGACATCATCAAACAATTTATCGGCCAATTGCTGCAGGATTTCCGCCTGCGGATGGGTATGGGCAAAGGTTCTTAACCCATAAATGCCCATCATCAAGTATTGCGCCCGCTGCTCACTGTTAAGCTCGCCTTGCAACATCCCTTGGGAGGCTGCTAATTCAAATTGTGCCATCAGCGCATTCTGCCAAAGCATGAGGTTTTGACTGATAATGTTTTGGATTTCATCATCTTGCTCTGCAATTTCATTTAAGGCTTTTGTGAGCAAACAAGCTTGCTGGCTATCACAACTTAAACATTCGACCACGATATTGTCTAAGTAGGTCTTTAAATTCCCCAGCACGGGCCGGCTATTGGAGAAGATAAGCTTGAACTGCTCGTTTCTATCCTGCTGATATTGCTCGATGGCGGCGATCAGCAATCCACGCTTATTGCTAAAGGCACAATAAATGGAGCCGGGATGTAACCCCGTTGCTTGGGTCAGATCCTGCATGCTGGTTTTGGTGTATCCCTTGTGCATAAAGGCGGCCATCGCCCCCCTGAGCACCTGCGCCCTATCAAACTCTGCGTTTCGCATTGCAATCTCACCTCTCACGGATACTTGGGCTGATTCTAACTAATTTTGAACAAACATTCAAAAATGTTCTTGAATGATCGTTCAAATAAGAATATCTTGAATGCACATTCAAGAATGGGGCAACACCAATGACGATTGAACATGCAGCGAATTCCGTGGGTAATTTATTCGATACCTACAAACTTAATGACACTATTACCTTAAAAAACCGTATTTTAATGGCGCCATTAACGCGCTGTATGGCCGATGCGGATTTAGTGCCGACCGATGACATGGTGGCTTACTATGCTCGCCGCGCCGAAGCGGGATTGATTATCTCCGAAGCGACGATCATTCGCCCTGATGGTCAAGGTTACCCAAATACGCCCGGCATTTTTAATCAAGCGCAGATCGCCGGTTGGCGTAAAGTGACCGATGCTGTGCATGCCAACGGTGGCAAGATTTTTGTGCAGTTATGGCATACTGGCCGTGTCGCGCACCCACATTTCTTCGGTGGCGGCGATGTACTGGCGCCTTCGGCTGAAAAAGTAGAGGGCAGTGTGCCCAGAATGCGCGAGCTGACCTATGTCACTCCAAAAGCGGCAACTCTTGAAGATATTCAGGGCTTAGTCCGCGGTTATGCTAAAGCGGCCGAAAACGCGATTGAAGCCGGATTCGACGGGGTTGAGATCCACGGTGCAAACGGATATTTAATCGATGCATTCTTACACCATGACAGCAACCGTCGTACCGATGAATACGGCGGTACACCTGCCAATATGTCACGCTTTGCCTTAGAAGTGGTTGATGCGATTGCGGCGCGTATTGGTAAAGACAGAACCGGTCTTCGAATTTCTCCCGGCGCCTATTTCAATATGGCTGCCGATAACCGTGACCGCGCCGTGTTTGATTACCTGTTACCTGAGCTTGAAAAACGTGAACTGGCCTTTGTGCATATCGGTATCTTCGACGACAGCATGGAGTTTGATTACTTAGATGGCCGTGTTTCTAGCTATGTGCGTGCTAACTATGGCAAAACCTTAGTGGGTGTCGGTGGTTACAGCGCCCAATCGGCAAGTGAAGCGATTGCCGCCGATAAGTTTGATTTAATTGCGATTGGTCGCCCCTTTATTGCCAACCCAGATTATGTGGCAAGAGTGCGCCAAGGTCATGAATTGGTGACCTATAGCGATGAAATGCTGGCAAGCTTGGTGTAACTCAGAGCAGCAATTGCCGATAAGAAAGGGTTAGCATTAGCTAACCCTTTTTGCTTTTGGTCCAACTATCAATTGGCTTTAGGGAGCGCCCTTAGGGCATTGAGTTTTTGCTGGGCAATCCCAAATACGCACTCTGGGGCATAATGGCCTGCGTGTTTCCCATCATCGCCTCCTAAGGTCGCTGCCGTTTTACCCAGGAGTAGTGCCATCGCTTGGGTAACATGGCTAATCGCCCAAATATAGAATTCTCCACGTTCAACCGCTTCCACAATGTCTTGGCGTAGCATGAGGTTTGCTATATTCGACTCGGGAATAATCACCCCTTGGCTCGATGAGCGGCCCTTAATCTTACACACATCGAAAAAACCTTCGATTTTTTCATTTACGCCGCCGATGGGTTGGGCCTCACCAAACTGATTCATCGATCCGGTAATGGCAATATCCTGCCTTAAGGGCAACTCACTGATGGCGGAGATAATGGCGCAGCATTCGGCCATCGAGGCGCTATCACCATCTACCCCGCTGTAGGATTGCTCGAAGGTGAGATAGGTGGTGAGGGGGATTTGCGCGGTTTTACCAAGGACCGAAGCCAAATAGGCTGTCAGGATTAACACTCCTTTAGAGTGAATGCGGCCGCCGAGCTTAACCCTATGCTCAATATCCAGCACTTCCCCCTTACCGAAGGCGGTGGTGGCGGTAATACGATTCGGCAGACCAAATTGATGATCTGAGGTTGATATCACTGATAACGCATTGATTTGGCCGACAACTTTATCGTGGGTATTGATTAATGTCGTGCCGTTGATAAAGCTCTCCATAATATTGTCGTGCAGGCGTGAGACCCGTTGCTCTTGGTTTTTCAGTGCCTGCTCAACGTGCTGTTTTTCAATACATTGACTTGCGGCTGCCTTAGCGCAGAAGTTCGATTCCCTAAGCAGATTGGCGATGTTTGCCGAATGCAGCGACAGCTTTTGTTGGTCCTGCGCCTCACGGGAGCTGTATTCGATGATGCGTGCGATGGCGCTGCGGTCACAGTGCAACATATTGTTATCGTGGACTATGCTGGAAATAAATCGTGCATATTGCGCCTCCGAGATATCGGTTCTGTCCATCACATCTTCAAAATCGGCCGTGACCCTAAATAACTCACTAAAATCAGGATCATAATGCTGTAAAAGCTGATAGGTTTCATGATCCCCAAACAGAATGATCTTCACATCTAAGGGAATAGGTTCCGGCGCCAATGAGATAGTGCCAGAGAGTGAGACTTCCCGCTCCAAGGAGCTTAAATCTAACTTGCGCGAACGCAGTGCGCGTTTCAAGCCGTCCCATACATAGGGGCGCTCCAGTACTTTGATGGCATCCATCAACAGCACGCCACCGTTGGCCTTGTGTAAGCTTCCTGGGCGGATGAGTGAAAAGTCGGTAAACACTGTGCCCCTAAAGGTGGCGTTCTCAACATAGCCAAACAGGCTGTGGTAGCTTGGGCTTTCTTCAACCACAATCGGGAATTTTTGCTCCCCTTGGCATACGATGACGTTGACCTGATAGCGGCGTGGCATTTTCTTTTCAAGGGAGGCGTAGGCGAGGGCGAGTTGCTCTTCACTCTCCTCAAGGAAAATATCTAAATTACTTAAGATATCCGACTGCATCCCCGTTAAGAAGGCTCTGACTTCGGGCTGATGTTTGTATTTGTCTTTCAAGGGTTTGAAAAAGTGCACCAGCACATCTTTAGCGACTTGTTCGTCGTGTTCCTGTTGGGTATCGCTAAACTCTTCTTCCCATTCGGTATTTTGTCGAATGATGCCGCGAAGTTTAACTTCGAGCCCATTGATATTGCTTTCAAACTGGGCGCGCTCGGCTTCAGTTAAGGCGCCAAAGGAGACCTCGTCATGGGGCTCTTCGCCATTGAGGGCAACCATTTGATAATCGCCCTGCAGGGTTAAACTGAGGCTAATGTTTTTTTGTTTGGCTTCTTCACTCAGCTCTGTCAGTGCGGCTTCTTGTTTTTGTGCCAGTTGGCTTTTGAGCTTTTCGGCTCGGGCATAATACATTTCGTTATCAAAGGCTAAGGGCAGCGCTTTGACCAGTTTTAGCATGAGTTTTTCGATGGATTTTTTAAACTCTTGCCCCGTTCCTGCGGTCAGCTTGAGCACTTTAGGGCTGCGGGTATCGTCAAAGTTAACCACATAGCACCAGTCAAACAGTGACGGTTCAATGGGATCATGGCGATTCAGGTAACGCAGCATCATAGTGCGTTTACCTAAACCGTTTTGACCAATAGCATAAATGTTATAGCCCTTTTCCTTGATCCCCATGGCGAATTCCACCGCCTGTTGGGCACGTTCCTGTCCGACAATATCATCGAGTGGCGTGAGCTGAGCGGTAGACTGACACTCAGGGTTAAGCTGTTTAAGTTCGGATTTACGATAAAGCTGTTGACTCGTTAACGGAATGGCGGGTGTTGCTGTGGGCACGGTAGGCATAGAGATCCTTGTTTTTCATCCTGATTATTTCCATTGTAGACAATAGGATAATGTTGTTGTCAATCAAAAGGCGGTAATTTGTATTTAAATCGGTGTTGTGGCTGATGGAGGGCTTTTTGCAGATTAATAAGATGAAAAAACATTGCTTTTTATTGTGTTAGGTTTGCTGGTTTCCTCGTAGCGTTATTTGAAACAAAGTAATCGGCGATTGAGTCAAATATTTATGTATTAGTGAATGACGATGATTGAGTGTCTGCGGTAATATCTACCCAGATGCTGTGCGGGTTAGCGCGTAGAAACGCTTAAAGCGATGAATCTAAGCTGGTGGCTATCAAGGCTGGATTGCGGCGTGTGAAGGTGAGGGCGCGTGATGCCCTCAATCAAAATGGAATTGTAGAGGCTACAGTAAGCAAGCTTATGATTGATGTTGCAATTTCACAAAAACAGTTGACGGATTGGGCAAACGACTTGCAGTTGATTGCCGATATGACGCAGTCGCATGCGGTGATTTTACAAGCCAGCGCGGCGGGTGACTATCGCCTACTCGTACAGTCAGAACAATGTCAACTCGCTGATATTGAAGCCCTTATTAGGCATTTTAATCTCCAAGCGCATTTAAGCTTACATCAAAATGCCACCCCTAAAGTTAAAGTCGCTTCCTCTGCAGACGCTGCTGATAACCCCTTTAATGAATCACGTACTTTTAGCCACCATCAGGTAAATCTGCCTGAGGATATCCGCAGCGGTAGTGCCTATCAGCACGCCCTTATCCAAGATATCAGCGCGAACCAGCAGTGGTGCGACACTGGGCTTGGGAGCTTAATTTACCTGCCGATCCTTTGGACCTCGGGGGCGCATTTTGGCGTCTTATGTGTATATCACAGCGATCCTCTACATTTAGGGGATAGGGCGTTGCAACTTGCATCTCTAACGGTCAATAGCCTGCAACTTAATTTGAGCGAGTGGCTAAAGCAGCAAAAACAGGCGTTGGATATTCAGCGTGGGCAAGTTTATGCGCCCGATGTGATTGGCTTACAAACCTTTATCGATAGTT
This sequence comes from Shewanella sp. 10B, assembly GCF_023475885.1. NCBI lineage: Bacteria > Pseudomonadati > Pseudomonadota > Gammaproteobacteria > Alteromonadales > Shewanellaceae > Shewanella > Shewanella sp. 10B. The sequence goes on along the minus strand of NZ_JAMDJO010000002.1, from coordinate 106,093 downwards.
TTGAAGAGCATATTTGGGTCAAAAATACCCAAGGTGTTTACACCATCTGCAACCACAGTGTGGAGAAAGCCTGGGAGTTGCCCCGCAGTGAAATTGTTGGCAAGACGGATGAAGACCTTTTTGGTAAAGAAATCGCCGAGATTTTTCTCAATGGTGATAGGCTTGCCATTGAAGCGGGGACACCGATTATCGTCGCCGAGTGTTTAGACGGTGAAAAACAGAATAAACACTTATGGTTAGAAACCCTTAAAATTCCAGCAATGACCTCTGAGGGTGCGCTTGCTGGTGTCATTGGCATGACCCGCAATATCTCCAAGCATAAAGAGGTTGAAGAGCAGCTCACGCTGGCGACCAATGTGTTTAAACATACCCTCGAAGGTGTGGTGATCACCGACAGGCATGGCAATATCACCGATGTGAATGGTGCCTTCTATGAAATCACTGGCTACTCTCGGGAAGAGTTGCTCGGTCAAAATCCACGATTATTTAACTCGGGTCGCCACGAGAAAGCCTTTTTCGATGCCATGTGGAATCACTTACTCGAGACGGGTAAGTGGAATGGCGAAATTTGGAATCGCCGCAAGGATGGCACTATCTTCCCGCAAAATATCACCATCAGCACCATTTATGATGAGTTAGGTGATGTGCGCTATTTTGTTGCCGTCTTTGCCGATATTTCCGCTCAAAAACAGAATGAAGCTCAGCTTGCCCATCTGGCCTATTTTGACCCGCTAACCCATTTGCCAAACCGCATGAAGCTGATGATGCAGCTTAAACAGGAAGTGAAGCATGCAAAACGGCTCAATGCCCAGTTAGCGACAGTCTTTATTGATGTGGATTTGTTTAAACATATCAACGACAGTTTTGGCCACAGCATAGGTGATGAGATGCTGGTGGAGCTGGCAAAACGTTTGCGCTGCCAACTGCGGGAGCAAGATGTGCTGTCGCGTATTGGTGGTGATGAGTTTGTGGCACTGATCTCGGGGATCCAAGATCACGAGGATGCCGCCGCGGCCATCAATCAATTACGCCAAGTATTTGAACAACCTTTTGTGGTAAGTACGGGCGATCATCTACGTCTTACCGCCAGTATGGGGGTTTCAATTTACCCTAGCGATGGCAATAAGGCCGATACTCTGTTGCGTAACGCCGATGCTGCCATGTATCGCGCTAAGAGTGAGGGCCGCAATAACTTTGCCTTTTACACTGAGTCACTTACCAAACAATCCTTTGAGCATTTAAAGCTGCAGAGTGCACTCTATGGCGCGCTTGAAGAGAATGCTTTGTATCTGATGTATCAGCCTAAATTGGATTTAGTGACCCGTAAAACCCTTGGCGTGGAGGCGCTACTGCGCTGGAATGACCCCATATTGGGGCAAATATCCCCCGGGGTGTTTATTCCCGTCGCCGAGAAAATTGGACTGATTTACGATATAGGTTTGTGGGTGCTTGAAACCGCTTGTCTACAAGGTATGCGTTGGCTCGCCGAGGGCAAACCCTTTGGCCGAATTGCGGTGAACGTTGCCGGACAACAGCTACAACGTAGCTCCTTTGTTGAAGATGTTAAGCGTATCTTGGCTCAAACGGGCTTACCTGCCACTTGCCTTGAGCTTGAGGTGACAGAGAGCGTGATGATGCATAATCCCGATGTGGCGATTCGTGACTTAAAGCTGCTAGGGGATCTTGGCATCGAACTCTCGGTCGATGATTTTGGAACCGGATATTCCTCCCTTAACTATCTGAAAAAACTGCCTATCCATAAGCTTAAAATTGACCAATCCTTTGTGCGGGATATTCCCTTCGACACCAACAATACCGCTATCGCCAAAGCTGTCATTGCCTTGGGGCATGCGCTGAAGTTAGAGATAGTGGCAGAAGGGGTTGAGACCCAAGCACAGGCCGAGTTTTTAACCCAAAACCTGTGCGATCAGGCGCAGGGCTATCTCTTTAGCCGCCCGCTATTACCCGCGGATGTCGAGGCGTTTTTAGCAAAAGCCTAAGCGCGTCTAGCGAAAATCTAAGTGCAATTGGGCACCATTAAAGCCGTAGCAACTGACAGATGTAATGCAACTGGTCGCTCTAGCGGCGGTCTGTTAACATGGCGCCATTATTGTTTTTGGTGATCTTCCATGTCTTTTAGCGCGCTTTCCTTACATTCTCAGTTAGTGAATACCTTAGCCGAACTAGGCTATCAGCAGCCCACGCCCATCCAGATTGAAGCCATTCCCGCTATTTTGGCAAAACAGGATGTGATGGCGGGCGCACAAACGGGAACGGGGAAAACCGCAGCCTTTGCTCTCCCCATTTTGCAGCTATTACTCCTAGATAACGAAAGCTCCGATGCACCCAAAGAGATTCGAGCCTTAGTGCTAGTGCCCACTCGTGAGTTAGCGGTGCAAGTGCAGCAGAGTTTTGTTAAATATGCCAAAGGCACGGATATTCGTGTCGGGATTGCTTACGGCGGCGTGAGTATCGAGGCCCAGCAAGCCGAATTTAAGGCTGGCATCGATGTGCTTATCGCAACGCCTGGCCGCCTGCTCGATCATCTGCGTCAAGGTGCGCTTAATCTTAAACGCTTGAGCGTGCTGGTATTTGATGAAGCCGACCGTATGCTCGATATGGGATTTATGGATGAAATCAAAGCCGTGCTCAAGCAAGTGCCCGCGCAGCGACAGACACTGCTGTTCTCGGCCACCTTAGACGATTCGATTTTCGGTTTCAGTAAAAACCTTTTGCGGGATCCCAAGCTTATCGAAGTGACGAAACGCAATACCACGGCCGCACAGGTGGAGCAGCGGGTTTATGCCATCGACAGTGACCGTAAAACCGAGTTTGTCAGCCATTTAGTGCGCAGTAAAAATTGGCAACAAGTGCTGATCTTTAGCCGCACTAAGCAGGGTGTCGATAAACTGACCACTCAGCTCAATCAACTCGGGGTGGCAACGCAGGCATTTCACGGTGACTTATCCCAAGGCGCAAGGGAGAAGGTTTTAAAGGATTTTAAACAAGGACTAGTGCAGGTTTTAGTCGCGACCGATGTCGCCGCTCGTGGCCTCGATATTGCCGACTTGCAGTATGTAATTAACTTCGAACTGCCCTTTATTGCCGAAGATTATATCCACCGTATCGGTCGCACTGGGCGTGCGGGTAGCGCTGGTTTGGCGATTACGCTCTTTAGCCAAGAGGATGCATTGCTGCTTGAAGAGGTAGAAGCATTGCTCGATAAACGACTGCCGCAGCAATGGTATCCCGGCTTTGAACCTGATTTCAATAAAATGGAACCCGAGCCAAGACGCAATAGTAAAGCGGCTCAAAAACAGCGAGCTAAGAAGCGCGCCTTAGGCGGTAAGAAACGCTAGTTTGCTTATTGGTATGGCTTAGCTTGTGGGTTGAAAGTGTTATCAAAAGTCCTGAATTGGATACTTATCCGCCCCAGAGATGGGGCGGATTTTTGTTTTTCAACCGTTGACGATTCTGCGGTTTTCTTGCGCGGCAGTTTACTTATCTTTCACGGTTCTCACGCTGCCTGGCGTTTTGGAGAGCATCTCGCTTATTGTGTGTCTCGTGAGCTGCTTATCAAGGTCTTTTTTTCAGATTGTTAGCGTTGAATGTTAAGCATTAACTAAAATAGACTTCAGCTTGATTATTGCGTTGCCGCTCTTCATTTTTTTCAGTCGCTTCTTTAATTAGCTCAGATTTTTGGGCTTCGAGTAGCGCTATCTGCTTGGCCTTTTCTTCCTCGGATAAGCTGTCATTGGCGGCAATTTTCGCCATTTCTTCTTCTAGCTGCTTCAGTTTTTCCCTGTCGACTCCGGTGCGTTTATCGAGGATCGCCTGCATGGCCTCCGCTAATCTGTCTTCGGGTTTTGTACTCTCTTGAGAACCGGCAATATTTTGCACATTGCTGGTGTAATGTTGTTTGGCATTGGGCGCAAGCTGGCTATAGGTATCACTGGTTTCAGCGCTTCGAGTCACACTGCCCGATAGGGTGACAGTATCTTGCGGAGCTGTCATTTGAGGGCTCGAACTTTCCGCTGTGCTTGGTACGCCCTGCGTTTGTTGAGTCTGAGTCGATTTTAGCTGGCTTAGTGCAGTGGCTGCATAGCTATTGGGATTGATGACCGTCATTTCCTTATTCTCCCTCGTCGATGTTTACTTCCTGATGCCGCGCCAATGGGGCGAATAAACTAAGCAATATCAGGGCCAAGCCCTAGCGACTTTCGTTGGATTCTTAGCGTCAGAAAATTTTTATAAAAATTTGTACAAAAACTTGATCCTTGTACAAGAATGGTCCGTAATATTATTCAAAGTGATACAAGGAATAGCATTATGTACAAGTTTAATCCGCAGCGAATTCAAATCGGGATCAGTGCCTGCCTACTAGGGGAGAAGGTGCGCTTTGACGGTGGGCATAAAAATTCTTCCTATTGTAATCAAGAGATTGCCCCCTTTTTTGATTATGTCCCCTTGTGTCCAGAAATGGCGATTGGCCTAGGTGCACCGCGAAAAAGCATTCGATTAGTGCGCGATGGTGAACTGATCCGAGTGCAGAGTGGTGATGGCAGCTTAGATGTCACCGACAAACTCAATCGCTTTAGCGAGCAAAAGGTTGAGGAATTAGGCTTTTTAGGCGGTTACTTACTCTGCGCCAAATCGCCGACCTGCGGTATGGAACGGGTGACTGAGTACAAAATCGGTACCAATAATGGCACTAAATCAGGCATTGGAGTGTTTGCCCGTAAATTAATGGAACGCTACCCCTACCTCCCCGTCGAGGAAGAAGGTCGCTTGCACGATATGGTGCTACGGGAAAACTTTTTTACCCGAGTCTATGCCTATCACGACTGGCATAAGATGTGTCATGAGGGCCTAACCAAGCACAAGTTAGTGAAGTTTCATTCCCGCTATAAGTATCTGTTGATGGCCCATAGCCCCAAATGGTACCGAGAGCTTGGGCCGATTGTGGCCAATATTGAAGACTTAGATCAAACCGCCGAGCGCTATTTTGCGGGCTTTATGACCGCCTTAAAAATCAATGCGACCCGTCGAAACCATACCAGCACCTTACAACATATTCAGGGCTATTTTAAAAAGCATTTGAATAAGGAACAGAAGTTAGAACTGTCTGAAATGATTATGAAATATCGCCAAGGGCTTCTCCCTTTGCTGGTGCCTATCACTTTGATTAATCACTATTTGCGCCAATTCCCCACCCCCTATATTGAGGATCAAGTGTACTTAAATCCCCATCCCGAGGAATTAAAGCTGCGCTATGCCTATTAATCACAGTTAGCTGGCGAAAATACGCACTTGAACGATTAGATAATGCATTAAGATTAACGAGTTAAGTGATTGACATGAAACAACATGATTCAAAGGTTGAGGCCGAAAACCTCGAGAGTCGCGAGCTACTCCCGATAGGGGAAGTGTCGCTACTCACAGGGGTTAACGCGGTAACGTTAAGAGCATGGCAGCGCCGCTTTGGGCTGGTGATCCCTGCGCGTACGCCTAAGGGGCATAGGTTATACACTCCTGAAAATATTCAACAAATCCATGAGATCAATGCATGGTTAGCCAAGGGCGTCGCTATCAGTAAGGTCAAACCGTTACTGATGAGTTCGGCGCTTGCGACCGAAGCCGATAGCACCCCATTGAAAGAGGGGGATTTGTGGCAGGAGCAGATCACAGCTTTAAATAGCGCGCTGTTTGAACTGGATCAACCAAAGCTGCACCAAATCCTTGATGAAGCCCTTGGCTTATATCCCTTTCAATTAGTGAAACAAAAATTGTTGCTGGCTTGGATGGCGCAGTTACCAGCTTTGCTTGAGCCTCGTTTAGATGCCGAGCTGTTGCTTGCATGGTTAGAAAGTGAGTTAGCCAGTCGCATCGGAGGGCGCGCCAGTTTTGCCGGGCAGGCCAGTTTGGCGCAAATCGGTGTCGTGTGTTTGCCATCTATCCAAGGGCAAAAAACGGCCGAGCAGCAGAGCGGTTATTCGAGCATGTCTCACTCGGGTATAAACAATTCGAGTATCACTAACCGCTTGTATAATCTGGTTTTACGCTTAGAACTTGCCGAGTTAAGAGTGTCAGTCATTGATCTTGGTGTACTCGACACTACAAGCCTTGGGCTTATCAATAATCGGCTCAAGGTGGACGCTCTCTTGCTAGTGCCTGAGGCGAATCATCCGCCATCGAAAATCTTCGAGCTGCAAAGTTTGCTCGAGCAAATGCCACTTTCCTGTTATCTCATCGGCCCCTTTGCACCGACTCTCACTGCCTTATCGGCGTTTATGGCGCCAGACTTGGCTGAATGGGTTAGCCAAGTTTCGGCGGCAAAAGAGCAACATAAGAAACAGCTGCGCAAGCAGAAAAACGCGGCCGAAGCGCAGCAAGGAGAGCAAGCCGATGAGCGATAATCAACCCCCAGCGGCAAAGCACGCCTTAATGTGGTTTCGTCAAGACCTGCGCCTAACGGATAACCAAGCGCTGACGGCTGCCTGTGATTGGGTGCGGCAAGCGCCTGGCGCAAAACTCAGGGCGATTTATATTGCGACTCCGAGCCAGTGGCTTAGCCACGATATGGCGCCGATCCAGATTGATTTTATCCAGCGGCATGTGAATTTACTTGCCCAAGGACTCGCAAGCCTAGGGATTGAATTTGAGCTTATTCAGCTCGATAGCTTTAAAGAGGTGCCCACCTTTTTAGCGAGTTACTGCGAAAAGCTAGGGGTTGAGCGGGTGTTTGCTGGGCGAGAACCCGAAATCAACGAGCAAAAACGTGACCAAGCCTGTCTCGATACGGGTATCCCCTTGGTGCTCAGCGACGAACACTGCCTATTGCCGCCAGGCACTGTGCTTAACTTAAGCGGTGAAATGTATAAGGTGTTTACGCCCTTTAGTCGTAAGTGGCGAGAAATTGCCGCCAAACGCGCCATTTTGCCGCTTGCTGTCCCCGCGCCGCTTGGCCCTATGTTACCTGAACCAAAGCCAATCAGTTTTAAAGAACGTTTTACATCCACTAGCAAGCTAACCTCAAGCGAGCAATGGGCGGGGGGAGAGGGGCAGGCAAAGCGTATTCTTACCGCATTTATTCAGCAAAAAGCCCAAGACTATAAACAGGATAGGGACTTTCCCGCTCTCGAGGGTACCAGCGTCATCTCCCCTTATTTGGCGCTGGGCGTGCTCAGCCCAAGGCAATGTATCGCGGCGCTGCTTGGGCGTTTTCCCGAGGTGATTGTCGATGATACTAGCCCTGGGCGAACCTGGTTGAATGAGCTTATCTGGCGGGAGTTTTATCGCCATTTGCTGGTGGCTTTTCCAGATTTATCCAAGGGGCACAACTTTAATCGTCAGGCCGACCATGTGCAGTGGCGCAACAATCAAGCTGAGTTTGTAGCATGGTGCGAGGGCAAAACGGGTTATCCGATTGTGGATGCGGCGATGCGCCAGCTCAACCAAACTGGCTGGATGCACAATCGGCTACGCATGGTGGTGGCGAGCTTTTTAACCAAACACTTGCTTATCGATTGGCGCTGGGGCGAACGTTATTTCCGGCAGCATCTTATCGACGGCGATCTGGCGGCTAATAACGGTGGCTGGCAATGGTCGGCGGGCTGTGGCTGCGATGCCCAGCCTTATTTCCGCATTTTTAATCCCATCAGCCAGAGCGAAAAGTTTGATCCAGATGGCAGCTTTATCCGTAAGTACTTACCAGAGCTGGCATCTTGGGGAATCAAGCGTTTGCATCAACCCAATATGCAAAAAATGCTTTCGTTGTTTGAGGCGCCAATGCTGGAGTCTGACTCGGCTTATCCCTATGCGATTGTGGAGCACAATGCGGCAAGGGCGAGGGCGCTGGCGGTACTTGGGGTGCTGAAAAAGGCCTAGGCCATAGGCTCAACCTTACAACTTATCCCTTAGGGAGTTATCTGGATGATAAACCAAGCGAAGATTGAACAGAGCGGTGTGGTTGATGAGTTTATCGCGCTCTATCAAGCATTAAACAAAGACAATCTGCATCTGTTGGCTCAGGTCTACGATGACAATATTTGTTTTATCGATCCTATGCATCAAGTGAATGGTTTAACTGCCTTGACTGAGTATTTTGCCAAACTCTACAAAAACGTTGGCTACATTCACTTTGAAATCAAAGAAGTATTGCAAGATGACTCCCAAGCTTCGCTATTTTGGCAGATGCAATATCGCCATCCCAAGTTAAACAAGGGCGAACTCATCCGAGTCGATGGCATGAGCCAGCTTAAGTTTCATCAGCGGATTTACTTTCACCGGGATTATTTCGACTTAGGGCAAATGCTGTATGAGCATTTGCCCTGCATGGGCGGTCTCATTCGCTTGCTTAAAGACAGGGCGGCAAAGTGATGACTTCGGTGCAGATCCACAAAATCAACACTGTGCTGATCACAGGGGCAAGCTCGGGTATTGGGCTGCAATTAGCCAAGGATTATCTCGCCGCTGGCTGGCATGTGATTGCCTGCGGGAGAGATAAAGCCAAGCTCGATGCCCTTGCCGAAACCGTGCTGATAGGGGCGACTTGCATCAGCTTTGATATTAGCGAGCGCAGCCAAGTCCAAGAGAATGCTCGCCACATCAACGAGTTACTGACTCAGTGTGCCTGTCAGCTGGATCTGGTGATCCTCAATGCAGGTGGCTGCGAGTATATCGATGACGCTAAACACTTCGACGACAGATTGTTTGAGCGTGTCGTGCACACCAATCTGATTGCCATGGGCTACTGCCTTGGCGTGTTTTTACCCTTAATGCCAAGAGGCGCGCGCTTGGCACTGATGAGTTCGAGCGCAACTTATTTAGCCTTTCCCCGTGCTGAGGCCTATGGCGCTTCTAAGGCCGGCGTGCAGTACCTAGCCGCCAGTCTGAGGCTCGACCTTGCTCAACATGGGATATCTGTGAGTGTGATTTGCCCTGGATTTGTGGCGACGCCTCTAACGGCCAAGAATGATTTTGCCATGCCGATGCAAGTCGATGTAAAGGCGGCGTCAATGGCAATTCGCCGCGGGCTTTCGCGCGGCAGATCCGAGATCCATTTTCCCAAACGATTTACTTATTTATTGAAATTGATGTCATTTCTACCAGTCTTGGTTTGGCAAAAAATAATCCAACGGGATAACCAGCCAAGGGCGCTTAAGGATGCAGGACGATGAAAAATATTGCCATTGTAGGGACGGGAATTTCAGGGCTGACCTGTGGTTATCTACTCAGCCAATCCCACAAGGTTACTGTATTTGAGGCCAATGACTATATAGGTGGCCATACCGCGACCGTGGATGTGGAGCATTTTGGTAAACACTATGCGATAGACACAGGGTTTATCGTGTTTAACGACCGAACCTATCCTCGTTTTGAGCGGCTGTTAGCCCGTTTAAATGTCAGTATTTTGCCGACCGAAATGAGTTTTAGTGTACATAACGCCCTGACGGGGCTTGAGTATAATGGCCATAATTTTGCCAGTTTGTTTGCCCAAAAGCGTAACCTCCTGAATCCGCGGTTTTGGGCCTTTTTAAATGAAATTGTGCGCTTCAATAAAAGCTGTAAGGCGATTTACCAGCAGGATAATTATCCCGCTGGCAACTTAGGGGATTTTCTCGACCGCGAGCAGTTTTCCGACTTTTTTGCCGAGCATTATATTTTGCCCATGGGGGCGGCAATTTGGTCATCGAGCATTGAAGATATGCGCGCCTTTTCGCTGCGCTTCTTTATCCGTTTCTTTGAGCACCATGGCTTACTAAACGTCAGTAACAGGCCGCAATGGTATGTGCTTAAGGGCGGCTCACGCAGTTATATCCCTGATTTAATTGCCCCCTTTAAAGACAATCTGCATTTAAACAGCCCAGTAAGTGCCATCGAACGCCATGCTGATGGAGTCAAACTGTATGTGAATGGCGAGTGGCAGGTATTCGATGAGGTGATCCTTGCGTGTCATAGTGACCAAGCGCTTAAGATGCTAACCGATGCCACCTCGGCTGAAAAAGCGATTCTGGGTGACTTGCAGTATCAAAATAATGAGGTGGTTTTACATACAGATACCAGCCTTTTACCTAAGCGCAAGGCGGCATGGGCCAGCTGGAATTATCGTTTGGATGGCAATCAAAAACGCCCCGCCTCAGTGACTTACAATATGAATATTCTGCAGCGCTTACCTAGCGACGCGCCAACCTTTTGCGTGACGCTTAACCAGACTGAGCTGATTGACGAAGCCAAAATTCTACGCCGTTTTAACTATGCGCACCCTGTTTTTAATGAGCAGAGTTTGCAGGCGCAGGCGCGCCGAGAAGAAATCTCTGGGCAAAACCATACCCATTTTGCGGGCGCCTATTGGCACAATGGTTTCCATGAGGACGGTGTCCGTAGCGCCTTAGATGTGTGCGCTCACTTTGGGGTGACGCTATGAGTGAGCTCAATAGCGGTATTTACTACGGCAGCGTGACCCATAGTCGCTATACGCCTGTAAAACATCACTTTAGCTATCAAATGGCGTTGCTTGCGATTGATTTAGACGAAGTCGATAGCATCTGTGCCATGGGGCGCAGTTTCGCCAGTCAGCAGCGCGCGCTGCTCAGATTTAATCCCAAGGATTACCTTCGCAGTTTTACGACAAGGGATAACCAGAGCCGACAACTTGAGATAAATGAGCCAAGCAGCTTTGCCCTTAAGCAACGGGTGCTTGAGCAAGTTGCTGAGTTAGGCGGTCACCAACCTTGCGACAGAGTGCTATTTGTTGGGCAGATCCGTCACTTTGGCGTGTACTTCAGCCCTGTGAATTTTTACTTTTGTTATCAAGCACAACAGCCTCTATATATGCTTGCCGAAGTGAGCAATACCCCGTGGGACCAACGCCACTGTTATTTAGTGGATTTATCCGCCCCTAAAACCACGGATAAAGTGTTTCACGTTTCGCCTTTTATGAACCTCGATATGCGCTATCAATGGCATGTTGAACCGCCTACTGAACGCTTAAACATTGGCATCGAGAATCTACCGAATCAGACGGGTAAGCGTTTGTTCAATGCCAGCCTGTCGATGACTCGCCAAGCTATCAATGCGCAATCCCTTCGCGCCTTGTTGTTTCGCTTTCCATTTATGACGCTGAAAATTGTCGGCGGGATTTATTGGCAGGCGTTAAAGCTGTTCTTTAAGCGCGTACCTTTTGTGCCGCATCCTGCCCAAGTGGAGAAATAAGATGGAAAATACTGCATCGCAATCTTCTGTTATTACGGCAAAATTGCCTGACAGTCTGGCCCGTAAGCTATTGCTTAAAGCATTAGAAAATCTCCCCCATGGCTGCTTAACCTTAGTGGAGGGCGACAAGAGCTATCGTTTTGGTGAGCATCACAGTGATTTACATGCCACCTTGGTGGTGAAGCATCCGAGCTTCTATCGCCAAGCGATGTTTTCGGGCTCCATTGGCGCCGGTGAAAGCTATATTCAAGGCCATTGGACTAGCCCAGATCTCACTAAGGTGGTGCAACTGTTTGCCCGCAATCTTCCCTTGCTCGATAAGATTGAAGCGAAATTCGGTTGGCTGACTTGGTCGGTTAACCGTATGAAACATTTGCTGAATCGCAACTCTCAGCAGGGATCGAAACGTAATATCTTGGCTCATTACGACTTAGGTAATGCCTTGTATGAGCAGTTTTTAGACCGCGAAATGTTGTACTCCAGCGCCCTCTATCCCGATAGCGCCGCGAGTCTGGAGCAGGCGCAGCTGCATAAACTGAAAACCATTTGTGAGCGGCTCGACCTACAACCTGGGCAGACCTTACTCGAAATCGGTACGGGTTGGGGCGCCTTAGCCATTTACGCCGCTAAGCATTATGGCGTGCATGTGACGACCACAACGATTTCGGATGCGCAATATGTCTACGCGAAAACGCGAGTCGAACGGGAAGGCTTAAGCGATAGCATCACCCTATTGACTGAGGATTACCGTAATCTCGGCGGCACCTACGACAGACTAGTGTCTATTGAGATGATTGAAGCAGTTGGCCATGAGTACCTGCCGGGGTTCTTTAAAAAGCTCGAATCCTTACTCAAACCCCATGGCCGTATGTTATTGCAGGCTATTACCATCGCCGACCAACGTTACGACAGTTATCGCAAGGGTGTTGATTTTATTCAGCGATATATTTTCCCTGGCGGTTGCTTGCCTTCTGTGCACCAAATGGTTGGACACTTGGCCAAGCGCACCGATATGCAGGTGTGGTCGATTGATGATATGGGCCTCGATTATGCCAAGACGCTGAGGGACTGGCATAACAACTTCGACCGTGCCATCGAGCAAGTGCAAGCCCTTGGCTATGGCGACGACTTTATCCGCATGTGGAAGTTTTACTTAAGTTATTGCGAAGGAGGCTTTTTAGAGCGCACCACGAGCACAGTGCATTTAGTGGCAGTGCGCCCTGACTATCGTTTACCAAATGTGGTGAGCGGTAACTAAGGTGGTGATGAGATGTCCTCTATGGCGGGAACCATACTCAATATCACAAAATATCAGGGCTTTATATTCTACAACGCCTTGAGTTTTCAGAGTGTTTGGTGGACTGGCGTGTTGTTTGGCAATAGCGCGCTGTTACTGAGTATCCCGCTGTTAGTGCTGCATTTTATGTTACTGCCGCGAGTGGAAACCGCCGCTGCTATCCCTCGGGACTTAAGCACAATGCTTAAGATTGGGTTACTCGGTATGGCGGTTGATAGCTTGCTAACGTTGGCGGGGGTATTTGAATTTTCGACTTTTCCCGCTTGGCTGGCGTGTCTCTGGTTGCATTTTGCGGTGAGTTTGCACCATAGCCTTAAGCTTATTCGCGCCTTTGCGATGGTATTGCAAGCCATTTTAGGGGCAATCTTCGGCAGCCTGAGTTACTTGGCTGGGGCTGCATTTGATGCCGTGAGCCTTCCCTATGGTGAGGGCGTTTCTGCGGTGTTTCTCGCGGTTATTTGGGCGCTGTTATTGCCTCTTTTCATCACACTCTCGCGCAGCCATAGGTCTATGGGGTGAACTTTCAGGCGTATTTATATGCTCGTTAATCCTTGTCTTGCTGGAGAAATCTGATGTCTCATCCTTCATCCATATTGTCAGTGATGTTGTTAAAAAAGCGATATCTCGGCGCCCTGTTTGGATTAATGCTGCCAGTCGCAGGATATAGCGCCACGCCAGTGGCCATCGAAAATACTATGACCTCAGGGCTGGTTGAGGTTGGCCGAGGTGAGATGGATTGGCTCTGGTTTAATGTCTATAAAGCCAAACTGATGACTACTACGGGTAAATACCAGAGTGGGATTTATCCGCAGTTATTAGACATTGAATATTATCGTGATATTGAGGCGAATGATCTGCTAGAGGCGACGGCAGATCAGTGGCGACACTTAGGCTACACCAAAGATGAGATTGCCAATTGGCTGCAATTACTCAAGGGAATTTGGCCTAATGTTGTGCCCGGCGATCATTTAAGTTTCAAACTCATCGATGCGCAGCGCGGTCAGTTCTTTTTCAATGGTCAGCCGCTTGGCGTTATCGAAGAGCCCAAATTAGCCGAAGCATTTCTGGCGATTTGGTTATCGACCAATACCAGCCGGCCAACCTTAAGGGCGCAATTATTAGGAGAAAAATCATGCGATTGCTAAAGCTTAACTGGGGTAAACCTGTTGTCTTAGGGTTGTTGATGGCCAGTCTTTTGACGAGCTGCTCCAGCGTCGATGTGAGTGACTATCGAAATACTAATCCCCCCTTAGTGTTAGAAAGCTTCTTTAATGGCCCGCTTAAGGCATCGGGCATTGTTGAGAACTTCAGTGGCAAAGTGATACGTCGGTTTAATGTCACCATGGAGGCAAGTTGGCAGGGGACGGAAGGCACCATCAAAGAATGGTTTGTCTATGATGATGGTGAAACCCAAACTCGCATCTGGCGCATTCAATCCCAAGGGGAAGGGCAATACACTGGCAGGGCTGACGATATTATCGGTACTGCGGAAGGGAAGGCGAGCGGCAGTGCGCTGCGGTGGCGCTACGATATGCTACTGCCCGTAGATGGTGATGAATACCAAGTACACTTTGATGATTGGATGTACTTAGTGAACGACAATACCATTATTAACCAAAGCGATATTATTAAATGGGGCGTCACTGTCGCCAAAGTGACCTTAGTGATCCAAAAGCGCTAGTATTTTGTTGTCGAGTTAACGGTATAGCTTGGCTAATAATCCAGCGTTTAATGCTTTAGACTGAGTGAAATAAATCAATCTTATATGAGTTTTACGATGAAAAAGCATTGGATCTTATTGGTGGTAGTCGCAAACCTTTCTTTGACCGCTTGCTCAAATATTGATTTTCGCTTTGAAGATACTTCAGAAAAGCAAGCTGAACCCAATCAACCCATTAGCGATCCTATGGTGCAGGATAATGAGCGCCGTGTTCGTGATGCGCGCGAAGATGGAAAGCTAGAGCCAAAGGATCCGATTAAATTCTAAGATTGGTAAATCTGAATAGAGTTTGAATGACTCACTAGAGTTTGGATGAATTGTGCAGCCCTTACTTTGACATAAGGGCTGATGATTCTGAAAATTAACCCGCTTGATGGCTATTGTCGACCGCCTTTTTATCGTAATACTCAAAGGGAAATTGGTTACGGATCCGCTGCTGTAGGTTGTCATTCACATTGGCAGAAATATGCAGGCGCACGCCGGAGTTTTTTTCTGCTCTGATAGTGCAAGTCAACTTTTCCGCTTTGGCCAGTTGGCGGCATTCGCGCTCGAAGCGTTCTGGGATTTTGCCTTTATGCTGAGTCATGCGACCATCTTTAAAATGCATTTCAAAAATTGTCAGTCCTTTCTTACCTGCAAAAATCAGCTTATAAACCAGAAACAAACCAATAGCGATAAAAATGAGCTTTAAAATCGTGGCTGTCATAATGCCTCCTCTCTTATGTTTATAGGACAAAGATACTCTGGAGTTATGGCTTTTAACAGTGCGCTAACACGCAATTTTTATTTGGCAATGGAATGAATTTGGCCTAGTCTTAAACTGCTCAGGAAACGTACTCCCTCAGTTAAGGAAAACGCCATGTACCTATCGAATGCAGACCGTTGGTCGTTATTGTGCAAAAAACAAATTGATATTATTGATAAATTATCTGCACAGTTTCCAGAACGAAAAGAACCGCTTAATGAGTTGACCCATGGTTGGCGGCATTTGCAACATCAAGTGCAGGCGGGGGATAGGCCGATAGTGCATGAGCTGACTAAGTAAGTCATTTAAAGTTCTGATACAAAATACAGATACAAAAAAGCCACTCACTGAGTGGCTTCATTGTTTTTTATGGTGCCGGCACCAAGAGTCGAACTCGGGACCTACTGATTACAAGTCAGTTGCTCTACCAACTGAGCTATGCCGGCGAATGGTGGTGCCCGAACCCGGAATCGAACCAGGGACACGAGGATTTTCAATCCTCTGCTCTACCGACTGAGCTATTCGGGCAACTAAACTAAGCGTTAGTTAACTACTTCAAACCGAGTGCTTAACACCCCATTCGTCCGAAGTGCGCGTATCATATAGTGCTCGCTTTCGCTGTGCAAGCCCTTTTAATTCGACTGACCAAGTATTAAACAAAAAGCGCCTTATTTAAGGCTTTATAGAGATACGAATGGTTCACTTGGCCGAACTATCAATGGGTTAATAGGATTTAGTTGTGGGATATATGAATAAAACGGCAGTGGATTACTGGCAATTTTAAAAATTTGCATCGCTAAGTATTAAGTTGCTAGTCAGTATTTTGCTTATTACTTGTTTATATGGCGATATGACCATGAAGGGGGCTTGGTAACAACCGGAACTGTCGTGAGTCGGCTAGCAGCAACTTGCATTAAACATTGAGTGGGCTCTAGCTAACTCAAATCCCAGATACAAAAAAGCCACTCACTGAGTGGCTTTTTTGTTTTTTATGGTGCCGGCACCAAGAGTCGAACTCGGGACCTACTGATTACAAGTCAGTTGCTCTACCAACTGAGCTATGCCGGCGAATGGTGGTGCCCGAACCCGGAATCGAACCAGGGACACGAGGATTTTCAATCCTCTGCTCTACCGACTGAGCTATTCGGGCAACTAAACTAAGCGTTAGTTGACTACTTTAAACTGACAACTTAATGCTGCCTCGTTCTAAGTGCGGCTATATTAGCGAGGGTGTTTATCCTCTGCAAGCGCTTTTTCCTGATAAATGATGTGTTCGACTGTTTAATGTGCACTTTGGCTGTTTTTTATCTATAAACCCGTTGGAATAGGGCTTATTTGATGCCGTAAAGTTGTTTTCCCTGTCGCGTGAGTGACCCGTTTAAGCCCCAGAATCAGCGTTAACACCATAATAGCGTTAATCTTTCTGAATTTTAGAAAGATATGAGCGATTTTTACTGATTTTAGTTTTTAATTTTCGTTTTATGATAATGACTATTATTTGATTGTGCGACTTAAGTGCATAGGTGTGGAGTAGCTATATGCTTAGAAATACTAAGTTGAATTATGGACTTATTGCTATTGCCAGCCATTGGTTGAGTGCGGTTGTGGTGATTGGACTCTTTGCTGTCGGTGTGTGGATGGTGGAATTGACCTACTACAGTGCATGGTACAAAACGGCGCCACATTGGCATAAAAGCGTTGGGATTTTGCTGCTGGTGGTAACGCTGTTTCGTTTAGTTTGGCGTTTGGTTAATCCAAAGCCTGCTCCTGAGCAAAATCACCAGACATGGGAAAAGATTAGCGCCCACATTGCCCATGGCGCGATTTACCTCTTATTACTGGTGATTATGGCCGCTGGTATTTTGATTTCGACGGCAGAGGGTCGTGGAATTATGGTGTTTGACTGGTTTGAGTTACCCGGCCTAACGCCGCTGATTGAAAATCAGGCTGATATCGCGGGGGATATTCACCAATACGCCGCCTACAGCTTGATTGCTCTGGTTTTACTGCATGCGTTAGGGGCGTTAAAGCACCATTTTATCGATAAAGATTCAACACTACTCAAGATGATTAAATTTAACCGAGGATAATATAATGAAAAAACAACTATTAGCTGCTTTGATTGGTGGGTCTTTACTGGCTCCTATGGCTGCATCAGCTGCCGATTATGTGATTGACCGCGAAGGCGCTCATGCCTCTATTACCTTTAAAGTAAGCCACTTAGGTTATAGCTATGTCGTAGGTCGTTTTAATGATTTCAGCGGTGATTTCAGCTACGACGCTAAAAATCCAACGGCAGCTAAAGTGAATGTTAAAGTGAACACCTTAAGCGTGGACTCTAACCATGCTGAGCGTGATAAACACATCCGTAGTGCTGACTTTTTAAATACGGCTAAATTTGCTGAAGCGACTTTCGTTTCTACCTCGGTTGAAGATAAAGGCAATGGTGATATGGTTATCACAGGTAACTTCACGCTAAACGGTGTGACTAAACCGTTGGCAATCCAAGCGCATGCTGTGGGTGAAGGTCAAGATCCTTGGGGCGGATACCGTGCAGGCTTTACCGGTACGACCACGTTTGCGATGAAAGATTACGGTATCAAGATGGACTTAGGCCCAGCGTCTGCCAATGTTGAGTTAGATTTAGTGGTAGAAGGTGTGCGCAAGTAACCTTAAGGTTACTGAGCTGCATTTATCAGCGAATAAAAAAGCGCCCATGGGCGCTTTTTTGCTTTCTATAGATAGGCGCTTAGGCTTATTCCTGACCCTTTTCAGGCACAAAGCCTTCAATTTCAACGTCTTTTCCTTCAAAGAGGAAAGAGGTCATTTGTTCTTCTAAAAACTTACGATCATCAACATTCATCATGTTGAGTTTCTTTTCGTTAATCAGCATGGTCTGCTTTTTCTGCCATAGGCCCCAAGCTTCTTTACTGATGTTATCAAAAATGCGTTTACCTAAATCACCTGGATACAGTTGAAAGTCTAGGCCGTCGGCTTCTTTGTTTAAATATACGCAATTGACTGTACGCGCCATGATTATTCCTTACTGACTGTCGAGGTTGCTAGCATTAGCTACGAGTGATCCCAAATTGGCTAACACGCGCTCGGTTGCGGCGGCGAGTCCCACTTTGGAAGGTTGATTGATGTTATACCAGAGAGACTGGTTTTGTTCCATGACTGCGCCCACGCTCTGCATACCCGAGATTTGCTTGTTGTAGCCATTCGCCTGGCTATCTAAATTCAGTAGCATGGGCTGAATATCTAAATGGAAATGGCTAAAGGTATGTCTAAAACCGATTAATGGTTCGAGTTGCGCGGCGTGATAACCTTGGGCTTCAAGCTCTGCATTGAGTGCGGCTTGAGTACTAAACTCGGGGAAGCACCATAGTCCACCCCAAATGCCAGCAGGCGGGCGCTTAGCCAAGAAGACTTGGTTATCTTTAAGTAAAACCAACATCCAAGCGGCTTTCTCTGGGATAGTTTTCTTCGGTTTTTTACCCGGAAAATCGGTCTGCCTGCCCATAAGTTGGGCCTTGCAATCGACAGCTACAGGGCAAGCGGCACAATTGGGTTTGCTGCGAGTACAAATACTGGCACCAATATCCATCATGGCTTGGTTATATTTTTGAATATCCTGCTCAGGCGTTAACTGCTCGGTTAATTGCCAGAGTTGTTCTTCCACAGGTTTTTGACCGGGCCAGCCCGCAATCGCGCCATGTCTTGCTAATACGCGCTTAACATTACCATCGAGGATCGGATGATGTTGCCCAAGTGATAGGGATAACACAGCACCTGCTGTCGAGCGACCAATACCTGGCAGCGCTAACACTTGTTCAAAGTCTGTTGGAAATTGCCCCTGATACAAATCGCGAACCATCTTAGCGGCTTTATGCAGATTGCGAGCTCTGGCGTAATAACCAAGGCCAGTCCAATGATGCAGTACTTCATCATCCGGCGCGTTAGCGAGGGCTAACACATCGGGGAAACGTGCCATAAAACGCTGGTAATAGGGGATAACAGTCGCCACTTGAGTTTGTTGCAGCATAATCTCTGAAACCCATACGCGATATGGGGTTTTATCTTGCTGCCAAGGGAGGGTTTTACGACCGTGGTTGTCGTACCAATTAACGATACGTGTAGCAAAGGAGGCTGTAGATTTCATCGGCGCAGTGTAGCGGGAGATTGGTTGGCAAACAAGTAACACTCCATCGAAAAATCGGCCTAGATTCGCTCTCTAGGATAATCTTGTTATACTTCGCCTCCATTAGTGCTTGCACTGTAAGTTGAACTTTGGATAATGCCCTTCTTTTTAGATGGTGTTGTCCACGAGACGAGGCAAAAATGAGCGAAGTCACTACCGCTGAATTTAATGAAGAAGGCAAGTATCTGCGTAAGATCAGAAGCTTTGTCCTAAGAGAAGGTCGTTTGACTAAAGGTCAAGCGCAAGCCATTGAGACTCAGTGGCCAACAATGGGCTTAGATTACACCCCTACACCATTAAACCTGACCGAAGTCTTTGGTCGCGAAGCCGATACCGTACTGGAAATTGGTTTCGGTATGGGCGCTTCTTTAGTACAAATGGCACAAGAAGCTCCTGAGCAGAACTTTATCGGTATTGAAGTCCATAAGCCTGGCGTTGGTTCATGCTTAAGTGACGCAGCCGCCGCTGGCGTGACTAACCTTCGCGTGTATCACCATGATGCAATGGAAGTATTAGAACATGCAATCGCCGATGGCAGCCTTGCGCGGGTGCAATTGTTCTTCCCCGATCCTTGGCATAAAAAGCGCCACCACAAGCGTCGCATCGTGCAGGCGGAGTTTGCTGAGCTTATCCGTCGTAAACTGAAAATTGGCGGCGTGTTCCATATGGCAACCGACTGGGAAAACTACAGCGAGCATATGCTGGAAGTCATGAATGCGGCCAATGGTTACAAAAACCAATCCGCCGATGGTACCGTGGTGCCGCGCCCAGATCATCGTCCACTGACTAAATTTGAAGCTCGCGGTCATCGCCTCGGCCATGGCGTGTGGGATCTGATGTTTGAGCGTATCGCTTAACATCTTTTATTGATTTTATTTTTTAACACAACGGGGAAAATCACTATGGCAAAGAATCGTAGCCGTCGTTTACGTAAGAAAATGCGCGTTGATGAATTCCAAGAGTTAGGTTTTGACATTACTTGGACCTTCGATGCATCTGTCTCTGAAGCCGATATTGATGCAACAGTCGATAAGTTTATCGATGAAGTCATTGAAGCCCGTAAGTTAGGTTTCCACGGCGGTGGTCATATCGAGTGGGAAGGTATTATTGCTACCCAAACTATCGGTAAGTGCACCGAGGAAGATGTTGCTGCAGTGAAGGCATTCTGGGCGGGTCAAAAAGTGACTCAACTCGAAGTTAGCGATCTGTACGATATCTGGTGGAGTTAATGCCAGAACAGGCGTTATTAGAGGAAGTGGTCGACAAAGTTCGACCCTTGCTCGGCCAAGGAAAGGTTGCTAATTATATCCCTGCGCTCGCCAATGTTGATGCTGGTAAATTGGGCATCGCCGTGACCACAATCGACGGTGAAACCATAGGCGCGGGCGATTACCTTGAGCCATTTTCAATTCAAAGTATTTCTAAAGTTTTCAGCTTAACCTTAGCGCTAACTTTATATGAAGAAACCGAAATTTGGAGCCGCGTCGGCAAAGAACCCTCGGGACACTCCTTCAATTCATTAGTCCAAGTTGAACTCGAGCGGGGAAAACCTCGCAATCCCTTTATTAATGCTGGCGCGTTAGTCATCGCCGACTTATTACAGAGCCGTTTAGGGGCACCTAAGCATCGGATGTTGGAATTGGTCAGGGCGCTGAGCCAAAACGATAAAGTCTGTTTCGATAAGCAAGTCGCGGATTCTGAATATCAGCACAGTGCACGTAATGCGGCCATCGCTTATCTAATGAAATCCTTCGGCAATTTTCAAGGCGATGTCGATACAGTGCTGCGCACTTATTTTCATTATTGCGCCTTAAAAATGAATTGCGCCGACCTCTCACGGGCGATGTTGTATTTAGCCAACCGCGGTAAAACCTTAGACGGCACTGAGCTTATTTCGCAGGTACAGACGCGGCAGTTAAATGCCCTGTTAGCAACCTCTGGCTTGTACGACGGTGCCGGTGAGTTTGCCTATCGTGTTGGTATGCCGGGTAAAAGCGGTGTCGGTGGCGGCATTATTGCGGTGATCCCTGGAGAACTCTCGGTCTGCGTTTGGTCTCCCGAATTAGACAATCAAGGTAACTCCCTCGCGGGGACGGCTATGCTTGAGCATCTTAGCCAGCGTCTCGGACGTTCAATCTTCTGATTTAACTCTTTTATTAGCACTGTTAGGCTAACTATTAGTGAAATTCACTAATCTGCTATCGGTGCTAATTTTTATAACTCCTTACTAATCATGTTGTTATAAAGTTGGCATGTCTTCTGCTATTCGTCTTTTAGCATGTTAGCTTAGTCGAATCCCTCAGATTAAAGGATGAACAACAATGAAGATAAATACGCTATTAACTGGAGTGGCATTATCGGGCGTTATTTTAGGCGCTTCTGGCTTGCAATCAGCACAAGCGAAAACTGAGCCACAAATTGATGAGCGCTGTGAGGTTTCCCTTAATTATGATGTGAGAGTCGAGCCTAAAAAATTAGTGATGAGCGAGAAGGGCGCCGAGAAGTATCGCATCGAGGTCGACAAGTTATACGTTGAAGGCAAGCAGGTAACCTTAACCGACAAACAGAAGAAACTGGTGAGCCAATATGCCGATGAGGTGTCGACTCAGGTTCCTGAAGTCATTGAATTAGTGAATGAAGCGGTTGCACTGGCCTCTCAAGCTGTGAGTATGGCATTAACGCCACTGATGGGTGATGCCGCAGGCGCAAAGTTTGATGAGATGATGGCGGGCGTGCAGAAGCGTGTCGATACCGTAGCCTACAAACAGGGCGATAGTTTTTACCTTGGCGCGACCGAAGAGTCGATGCAAAACACCTTTAACGATGAATTTGAACGGGAAATGGAGCAAATCGTACAAAACTCCATTGGCACTCTGATGATGAATATCGGCGGTCAAATTCTTGCGGGCGACGGTGAATCCTTCGAAGCCAAGATGGACGCATTCTCACAAAAAATGGACAGATTAGGCGATGATATTGAGCAGCAAATTGAGTCCCAGTCTAAGGGGATTGAAGCGAAAGCCGACCGTTTATGTGACCGTTTTGAAAATCTGCTCGTGCTTGAAAATCAACTGCGTAAAGAAGTGCCAGAGTTAGCACCCTATGTGTTGACGCAAAACACGCACCGTGAATTACGTGAATAGTGCTTGCAAGGGTAGTTAAGGTCTAAATGGGTTTGAACCAGGTAAAGCCGACCTAACTGACACTATCAATGCCGTGATATAAATGATAAAGCCCCAGTACGTTAAGTATCTGGGGCTTTTTCTTGATTCATTTTAGCCAAGCCGATTGATATTAATCTGATTGCTTGCAGCTATTTACTATGGAATATTACATTCTAAAGACTAATGTTTGGTATACTCTTAAAATATAATGAAAAGCTGGCAATTCAGTCAGATAGAACACTCTACTTTAGCGGACTTTTTCGGGCTAAATCTCTACAACTAACCCAATTGCTGTGAGATATTAAGGCATTGAGGGATGCTTTGAGGCATTTGTGCTGCATTCCTATGCTATTCCGAAAGTTAATATCACTGTCGAAACTGCTTAAGGCGACTTTCCATGTTAGAACTGTTAGAACCTATTGCGATTTTTACTCATGTGGCCAGAGCTGGTAGTTTTAGTGCCGCCGCAAGAAGGCTTGGGATCTCTAAATCTAAGGTCAGTACGCAGGTCGCCGATCTCGAGCATAGACTCGGTGTTCAACTGATCCAGCGTACCACTCGAAGCTTAAGTCTGACTGAAGCTGGACATTTGTTATATCTGCAAGGTGAAGAGTTGCTCCGCGATGCCGAACAGGCCATTGCTAGCGTGCATAACTTAAACGATGCCACCCGCGGCGTATTAAAGGTGGGGATTTCCCAGTCCTTTGGCGCTATGCATATCATTCCCGCACTGCCATCATTTATGGCCAAACACCCTGAGCTCGAGCTGCAAGTCAGCTTATTAGATCATAAGGTCGATGTGGTCAGCGAAGGTTTAGACCTATTGTTGACTATGTCTGAGCAGCTTCCTCTCGGTATGGTGGCGCGTCCTTTGATGAAGTGTCAGTTCCTCCTCGTTGCCTCCCCTGATTACATTGCGAAACATGGTGAACCGTCGCGCCCTGAACAATTGGTCGACCATAACTGCTTGGTCTATCAAGGTGAGTGGCATGAGCACAGCATGTGGCAGTTTAAAAAGGGCGATGATTACTGTGAGATAGGTGTCTCTGGTAACTTTAGAGTGGATAACGCTCCAGCATTAAAATCAGCTGCGATCAGTGGCTTAGGGGTTGTATATCTGGCCAGTTACTTGATGGAAGATGAAATCGCTAAGGGCACCTTAGTGCCGCTGCTGAGGGATTGGCAACTGACTCATCATTTACCGCTACAGGCCGTTTACCCACGCCGTAAACACTTAGCGCCTAAGGTGAGTGCTTTCATTGAGTTTATTAAAGATCACATTGGTAACCCGCCTTATTGGGACATTCCCTATGCAGAACTCTTCAGTGAACGTCAGTAATTTTGGAAACATTGTTCTTAAAATGCGTTTAATGCATTTTTAGGGAGTTTGATGGTTTTAAAATTCATTTAAAATCAATCAGCTGAGTCGTGACTGGCTTGTATTTTAGTTTGGTTTTTTAGGGTTATCTAAAACAGCTTTTTAGTAGGTGTATTGAAGTCTGTTCTTAAATGAATACAATGGTTGCCAGATGATTCGGAATGACCTGAGTCCTACACTTATACTGGAAATGACCCCTTTTGGTATTAGCGTACAGGTTGGCAGCAATGCAGTTTCGGATCACAGCCAGCAGAAGTTTGCGAACTAAAACAATGTTGGCTTTTAAACCATCATCCTAGTTTTTGGTTTACCTCAGCTCATTAGGCTGAGGTAATTTTTTTCTGATGGTTGAGTGCGGGAACGAGTTTTGTCTCTCTGTACCCTAAAGTCACACCGAGTGTTAAGTGCATGCTTAATACATCAAATATAGTGACCCACAGTGAGATAGGGTTTTATGACCTAGCCGGTAATAAATCCAATAAAAAAGCCACTTAATAGTGGCTTTTTTATTGGCTGCGATTTAACTATTTTATTGGCAAGGCGTTCAAGGGAGGCTAGCGTTAGCCTCCCACGGTTTCAAGCTTAGGCTTTGTTAACACTAGCAATCCATTGATCGACTTGCTCTTCCAGTACATCTAAAGGCAGCGCGCCATTTGCCAAGACTAAAGTATGGAAATCCCGGATATCAAACTTATCACCCAGTTGTTTTTCCGCCTTGTGTCTCAGTTCGAGTAACTTAATCATCCCAACTTTATAGGCAGTAGCTTGCGATGGCATAACGATATGACGTTCGACCATTTTCTTCGCATCGGATTTTGCGTTAGGGGTATTATCGACGTAATAAGCTATCCCTTGTTCGCGGGTCCATTTTTTGGCGTGGATCCCGGTATCGACCACTAAACGACAAGCTCGCCATAACTCCATCGCCAGTCGACCAAAATCGGAGTAAGGGTCAGCATATAAGCCCATCTCCTTCGGGAAAGACTCACTGTAGAGCCCCCAACCTTCGATATAAGCGGTATAGCCACCAAACTTACGGAACTTAGGAATATCCTTTAGCTCCTGTGAGATAGCGATTTGCATATGGTGGCCAGGGATCCCTTCATGGTAAGCCAGTGCTTCCATCTGGTATTTGGGCATGGCTTTCATATCGTAGAGGTTGGCATAGTAGCTGCCAGGGCGAGAGCCATCGGGCGCCGGTTGTTCATAAAAGGCTTTACCCGCAGATTTCTCCCTAAAGGCTTCAACCTGTTTGACTATCATGGCCGCCTTAGGCTTGACCTTAAAGACTTCATCCAAGCGTGAGCGCATATTATCGATAAGCTTGGTTGCATCGGCTAAATATGCCGCTTTGCCTTCGGCGGTATTTGGATAATAGAACTGCGGATCATCGCGCATAAAGGCAAAGAACTCTTGCAAGGTGCCGTTAAAATTCACCTTTTTCATAATGGCGCGCATTTCATTATGGATGCGCTCCACTTCGGCAAGACCAAGTTGATGGATTTCATCCGCCGTCATGTGGGTAGTCGTGGTGCGCGCAAGGGCATTGTTATAAAACGCCTCGCCGTCGGGGAGTTTCCAAACCCCATCGCGGGTATCGGCCTTGGCTTCTAAGGTTTTGATATAGGCGATAAGCGTCTTGTATGCGGGCTCAACTTGGGACACTAGCGCTTTTTCTGCATCGGCAATAAGCTGGGCTTTTTCTGCTTCAGTGATGCTGAGTGCGCTCACTTTTTTGCGAAAATCCGCCAACAAGGCACTGTCTTCGCCTTTATCGAAGGGGGCGCCTTTAATGATGTTTTGGCTGTCAGAAATCACGTAACCAAACACAAATTTAGGGGTAATAATGCCTTTATCAGCGCGCACTTCTAGCGCCTGTTGCAGTTGGCTTAGGCGTTTGGGCACGCCATTTAAGCGGCTGATATAGGCCTTAGCATCGCTGACATCGGTGATCTGGTGTTGATTAATCAGGAAGGAGGCGATTATCGAGTGGCCACCATGCATCTGATTCACTGGGTAGTTATGGTAGCGCCACTGGTAGTCTTTGATATCGTTATTCAGGTTTTGGGTGAGTAACGTCAGGCTTAGGCGAGTTTGTGGGTCAAGCTTACTCGCATCCAGTTGATTCACTTCGGCTAGCTGTTTCTTGGTTCGCGCCAACTCACGGGCATCCGCTTCATCGCCAATGTCATCCCACTTATCATAGTCCTGCTTTATACCCATATAGGTTTGCGCAATGGGGCTTGCCATGATGTTTTCCATGAAGATGGCTTCAAACAAGGCGTTGGCTTTTTCTGACTCGCTTTGGGCAGCAACACTTGCACTGGTCACATTATGTGAGTCACTTAAGGTGGGCACCGCATAGGAAGGCAGTGCTAGCAGGGAGGAGAGGGTAAATGCGACTAAGCTGATGTTCGTTTTTATTGGCATGATCAGGCTTCCTTAACAATGTTCAGGCAATTCTAAAGAAGCAGGGGAAAAATGTATGAATATAAATGTTAGAAAATGTGTTAGCCATAAAAGATATCTCATTGAGAAACCTAGGCTAACACATTATTTATATAGGAAATTTAATCAGCGAATTAACAAAATTGCGTCAGTAAATCGTTCACAAACATGTGACCTTTACTGGTTAATTGCCAATGTTCAGCCGATTCGGTCAGTAAACCCCGTTGTTTGGCCTTTTCCATTCCCTCTTTCAAAGTATCACGGTGTAAACCGGTTCTGTCTTCAAACTCTTGCTTTGGGATAGGCGTCATTAAGCGCAGACGATTCATCAAGTATTCGAGGGCACGATCTTCTTCGGCGACCTCAGTTTGCTCGAAGTGATAGCTGTCGGCGGCTAAATAACCCTTAGGGTGTTTGATTTTGACCGTGCGAATAATGCGGTTCTCTTCGGGTAAGGTTACTTTGCCATGGGCGCCGCAGCCAATACCTAAATAATCGCCGAATTGCCAATAGTTAAGGTTATGCCTGCATTGATAACCGGGTTTGGCATAGGCCGAGATTTCATACTGCTCATAACCGAGTGCCGCTAACTTTTGTTGCCCTTGTTCGTAGATCTGCCAGAGATCTTCATCGTCGGGCAGCTGCGGCGGTTTTGAGTGGAACAGGGTATTGGGTTCAATCGTCAGTTGGTACCAAGACAAATGCGGCGGATTGAGCGCAGCAGCTGTATCTATATCCGCCATGGCCTCAGCAAAACTTTGATTCGGAAGTCCGTGCATCAAATCCAAGTTAAAACTTAAATAACCCGCTTGACTGGCTTTTTGGGCGGCGGTTTGGGCTTCGTTTTGATCGTGGATCCGCCCCAGCAGATTGAGCTTATCCTTAGAGAAACTCTGCACCCCAATGGATAATCGGGTGACCCCTGCGGCGCGGTAGGCACTAAAGTCATCGTGCTCTAGGGTACCAGGGTTGGCCTCCATGGTGATTTCAATATCGTCACTGAAGGGAATGAGCGCATTGGCGCCATCCAATATCCGTTTGATTTGATTGGCATCAAACAGAGACGGCGTTCCACCACCAATAAAAATGGTGTGGAGCTTACGGCCTTGTACTAAGTGCAAATCTTGGCGTAAGTCCGCTAGCAGCGCATCCACATAGGCCTTTTGGGGTAATTCGCCATTTTGCCCATGGGAGTTAAAGTCGCAGTAAGGGCATTTTTGTACACACCAAGGGATATGGATGTACAGGCTCAACGGCGGCAGGGTTAACTGAGGTGACACATTCACTGACATTATTGGGCGTTCCCGTCGGTAAATACGCCTTTTTCCTGCATGGCAGTAATCAGTTGCACTAAAGCTTTACCACGGTGACTCAAGGCATTTTTCTCGTCACTGCTCATTTGG
Source organism: Shewanella sp. 10B (assembly GCF_023475885.1). Lineage (NCBI taxonomy): Bacteria > Pseudomonadati > Pseudomonadota > Gammaproteobacteria > Alteromonadales > Shewanellaceae > Shewanella > Shewanella sp. 10B. The sequence goes on along the minus strand of NZ_JAMDJO010000002.1, from coordinate 78,523 downwards.
GCTGCGCTGCAATCATGGTGCTCTGGAATAAAAATCGGATCGTAACCATGGCCGTTGTCACCCCGTTGCACTAAATCGATTTGGCCTTCCCACGAGGCTTGGCAAATTATGGGCGTTGGGTCTTTCGCATGGCGCATAAAGACTAAAACGCATTGGAATCTGGCCGTACGCGGCGCAGGATTATCCTTTAATGTGTCTAAGAGTTTTAACACATTGTCTTGATCCTTGGCGTTTTCCCCCGCATAGCGCGCTGAGTAGATGCCCGGCGCACCTTGAAGTAAATCGACTTCTAATCCCGAGTCATCGGCAATGGCGGCAAGTCCGGTAATTTGCGCCGCATGTCTGGCTTTGATAATGGCGTTTTCGACAAAGGTGGTGCCCGTTTCAGCCACTTCGCTAACGTTAAATTGGCTTTGTGGCAGCACTTTTACGCCATAGGCGGCGAGCATTTGATCGAATTCGGCAAGTTTACCTTTATTGCCACTGGCGAGGACGATTTGTTGCATGGAATACCTATTGGATTGGGCGCTCTTGGCTGTATGTCACTGAGTGTGAACATTGAGCGATGTCATTGGACTGTATGCGGCAATGATACCCAAGCTTGGCGGTAAAGGACAGAAAAAGGCAGGACGATACTTGGTATCGTCTTGCCCTGTGAGGTTGGAATTATTCGACGTAGAACTTTTGCTTAAACTGCAGATTGGTGTTGAGTTGATTACCGTGTTTGATGGCGATGTTGAAATTGATTTCTTGATCGTCGCGGTAAGGTACTTCGGCGATGTAGTAAATCGCCTTACCCTCACGGATCTCTCTAAATTTCAAATCGATACGGGCATCGAGTAGGTTATTGGCCACGCCAGTGATTTCAACGGGCACTGCGGGTGAGCCTTCTTCACTCATATCTAATACCGCAATGTTAATGATGCCTCTGTAGCTACTGCGTTCGATGCCATAGGATTTCGCAATACTAGGCGTTAAAAAGGTGCTGCCCAGTGCCATGTAATGAATATCGAAGTTACCGACGGTTTCTTTTTGCTCGGCATTAGCGACACCGCACAGGCTTGCGGTTAAGGCGAGCATAATAAGGAGATTACGTAACATGATGTTGTACCTTCATATGAGGGATTACTTGAGTATAGGTCGCAGGAAGGAGACTTCCAACGCTGTGTTTATTCGAGCAGTGTCGCGATTTCTGCGGGGACGTTTTTAGGGGCGCTAATGCGTACCTGCTTATGACGTCCTAATTCGCCCTTAAGGATGTGAACATCGCTTTTAGGGACTTTAAAGGCCTTGGCTAAATACTTGCTTAAATGGGCATTGGCCTTGCCATCGATAGGCGGTGCTGTGATGGCGACTTTTAACTCATCACCGTGTAGCCCGACTATCTGATCGCGACTCGCTTTAGGTTGAATATACAAATTAAGCAGCAAGTCGCCTTGCTGCATAATGACTGCGCTCATTAAATCACGGCCCAAAATGGTACGTATTGCGCCAACAGCATGTTGATAAAGTTCATGCCGATAATCACCAACATCACCGACAGATCTAAGCCACCAATGGGCGGAATAATGCGGCGCACTGGTGCTAAAATGGGCTCTGTTAGTTGTCCCATGATCATCACAATGGGGTTATAGCCTTGATTGAACCAGCTTAAAATTGCACGAATGATCAGCATCCAGAAGAGCAAAATGCCCGCCTGCTTGATGACAGTAACAAGCGCAAACACAAAGAACAGCACTATATCAATACCGCCGCCGGCAATAAGACTTATCAGCAGCACTTTGACCATCACCACTAATAGGGCGAGCACAAATGAAGAAGTGTCGAATCTTCCCATTGAAGGAATTAATCGACGCATAGGTGCGATCAACGGGTGAGTGGCTTTGACCACAAACTGACTGAAGGGATTATAAAAATCGGCACGGGCCAAGGGGAGCCAGATCCGTAATATCACCACCATCAAATACAAATCGAAGAGTGTGCTGATCAAAAAGGTTAATGCATTCATCGAGATTTCTGCCTATATGAGTCCGATTAAAAACGCCCGCGTTAAAAGTGAGTGAGTCACCCAGCCATTGCTGGATCAAAAAGTATTGGCCATTTCCTCTGCACGTTTGATGCAGTTTTCCATCGCATTTTTGACCACACCACGGAGATCCGCCGCTTCAAATGTGGCGATGGCTTGCGCTGTTGTGCCGCCCTTCGAGGTGACATTCTCCCGTAAATTACCCAGCGTAAGCTCAGGATTTTGCTTTGCCATCATAGCAGCACCGAGGGCCGCTTGCTGTACTAAGCTTCTGGCTTTGGCTTCATCCATGCCCATTTGTTTGCCGGCATCAATCATGGATTCCATCAGCAGGAAGAAATAGGCAGGTGAACTACCCGCAAGGGCAATCACTTGATTAATCTCAGATTCCTCATTCACCCACACAATTTCACCGCCGCTGGACATCAAGCGTTCGGCAATGGCTTGTTGGGCATCAGAGAGCGGCTGTGGCGCGTAGAGTCCTGTCATACCGACACCGATTTGCATTGGCGTGTTTGGCATAGTGCGAACCAGCGTAATGGATTGCGCTAAATACTGGCTGTAGCGCTCTGCTTTAATCCCCGCGGCAATGGTAATGACCAGCTTGTTAGACATGTCAATGCCTTGCAGCGCTTGGCATACTTGCTCCATCAACTGCGGCTTGACGGATAATACGATGACATCGGCATCTTGGGCGGCGCTGAAATTGTCTTGGGATACACGCACACCAAAGTCGGCGGCGAGGGCATCGAGTTTACCTTGGCTAGGATTGGTAGCTTGCACTAGCGCAGCAGGATAGCCGCTGCGAATTAAGCCGCTGATAATACTACGGGTCATATTGCCCGCACCGATAAAGCAGATTTTTTGTTGATTCATGTGTACCCCATAATGTCTGGCCTAGGCTGAGTGGATAACATTCAGCATTAATATCATTAAATTAGCGTTATTAGGCCGGATAAAAATTTCTATTTGATGTTCTCTAACAGTATTTGGGCTTTAGCCACTAAAAACAAGGCTAAAGCCGATTTTGCTGGCTCGCCTTTGGCTATCTCGCTGATTTCCCTTAACGTCAATCGTTCAGATGCATTAACTAGTAACGACTAATTGCGGGTGGTCTCTTTTGCACCGTAATCCCGTTCACCAAAGATGGCGCTGCCGATACGCACCATGGTTGAGCCGCACTCAACCGCGACGTCTAAGTCATTACTCATGCCCATGGAGAGAGTATCTACCGCGGGATAATGCTGCTTTAGCGTATCGAATAACAGCTTAAGCTTGCTGAGTTCACGGGTCTGCTGCGCGATGTCATTGGTGGCACTGGGAATCGCCATTAAGCCCCGCAGTTGTAAATGGGGTAATTGGCTGATGCTATCGGCCAGCTGTAGCATCTGCTCGGCACCGATACCAGATTTAGTGTCTTCATCACTGATGTTGATTTGAATACACACATTGAGCGGCACAAGGTGTGCTGGGCGCTGCTCATTGAGTCGCTGGGCAATTTTCTCCCGCGAGAGGGTGTGCATCCAATCGAAATGTTGGGCGACTAAAGCGGTTTTATTGGATTGCAGTGGCCCAATAAAATGCCATTCGATATCAGGGTGTGTGCCCTTTAGCGTCTCAATTTTTGTCACACCTTCTTGAACATAGTTCTCGCCAAAGCAACGCAGGCCCGCATCATAGGCTGCTATAATATCTTCAATGGGTTTAGTCTTACTGACGGCAAGTAAGCGAATACTGTGAGGTAGGCGTGCGCATTTTTGCGCCGCTTGCGCGATCCTGCTCTGGGCGACTGCGAGTCTGTCTGCTATTGTTGTCATGATGTAATTATCTGGTTGCAAGGATATCCCAAACTATGGAAATCACTGAGTTATTAGCCTTTAGTGTAAAACACAAAGCCTCGGATCTACACCTCTCTGCAGGGATATCTCCCATGATCCGTGTCGACGGTGAAGTGAGAAAAATTAACCTGCCCGCGCTCGATCATCAGGGTGTACACAGCCTTGTGTACGACATTATGAATGATAAACAGCGTAAGGACTTTGAAGAGCATTTAGAAATCGACTTTTCGTTCGAAGTCCCTAATTTAGCGCGTTTCCGTGTGAACGCCTTTAACCAATCCCGCGGCGCGGCGGCGGTATTTCGTACCATTCCAAGCGAAATTTTGTCGCTCGAGCAGTTAGGGGCGCCAGAAATTTTTAAAAAAATTTCCAGCTTTCCCCGCGGCTTAGTGCTTGTTACTGGGCCTACTGGTTCGGGTAAGAGTACCACACTTGCGGCCATGGTGGATTACATCAATGAGAACCGCCACGACCATATCTTAACCATTGAAGATCCTATTGAATTCGTTCACCAGAATAAGCAATGTTTGATTAACCAACGGGAAGTGCATCGCCATACCCACAGCTTTAACGCGGCGCTACGTAGCGCACTGCGTGAAGACCCTGACGTTATTCTCGTCGGTGAGATGCGTGACCTTGAAACCATTCGTCTGGCGATGACGGCGGCTGAAACGGGTCACTTAGTTTTTGGTACCTTGCATACCACCTCGGCGGCTAAGACCATCGACCGTGTGGTTGACGTTTTCCCTGCCGGTGAAAAGGACATGGTGCGTACCATGTTATCTGAATCATTACAGGCGGTTATTTCGCAAACCCTGATTAAGAAAATCGGTGGTGGCCGTGTGGCTGCCCACGAAATCATGATGGGTACGCCCGCTATTCGTAACCTTATCCGTGAAGATAAAGTGGCGCAGATGTACTCAGCCATTCAAACGGGGATGGCCCATGGCATGCAAACGCTCGAACAGTGTCTGCAAAACTTAGTCAACCGTGGCCTCATCACCCGTGAGGATGCCATGTCGAAGAGTTCAAACAAACAAGCGACGTTTTAAGGATTTATGATGGATGTCCGTCCGTTTTTAAAAGTCATGGTGGAGCGTAAAGCCTCGGACTTGTTTATTACCGCTGGTTTTCCGCCAAGCGCCAAAATCGATGGCGAGTTACGCCCATTAGCCGAGAGTGCCTTCACGCCCGCGCAGTCTTTGGATTTTGTTGAATCCGTAATGACTGAGGCGCAAAAGAAGGAGTTTCATAGCACTCGCGAGTGTAACTTTGCTTTTGCGGTGAAGGATTTAGGGCGTTTTCGCGTTAGCGCATTCTGGCAGCGTGAATCTCCGGGATGCGTTATGCGCCGGATTGAGACCAAAATCCCAGAGGTGGAAGACTTAAAACTGCCACCGATTTTAAAAGATCTGGTGATGAGTAAACGGGGTCTTATCATCATGGTTGGGGGAACGGGAACCGGTAAGTCGACCTCCTTGGCGGCGTTAGTGGGTTATCGTAATGCCCATGCCCGTGGTCATATCCTCACCATCGAAGACCCGGTGGAATTTGTGCACGACCATCGCAAAAGCATCATCACTCAACGTGAAGTGGGTATAGATACCGAATCCTTTGATGCGGCGCTGAAGAGTTCGCTGCGTCAAGCACCCGATGTGATTTTGATTGGTGAGATCCGTACTCAAGAAACCATGGAGTTTGCGCTTTCTTTCGCCGAAACGGGTCACCTCTGTATGGCGACATTGCACGCGAACAACGCTAACCAAGCGTTAGACCGGATCATGCACTTAGTGCCTGAGAGTAAACACCAGCAGTTGCTATTCGACTTGTCACTCAACCTGCGCGGCATTGTGGCGCAGCAACTGGTGCCCAAAGTCGATGGCACAGGACGACGGGCGGCGATTGAAGTCTTGATCAATACGCCACGTGTCGCGAGTTTGATTGCTAAAAACGAGCTGCATTTGCTCAAAGAAACCATGGCCAAATCGAATGAGCAGGGTATGCAGACCTTCGACCAAGCCTTGCTGCAACTCTATATCGATGGGGAAATCAGCTATGCCGATGCGCTTCACCATGCTGACTCGCCAAACGACTTACGTTTAATGATCAAACTGCAAAATAAAGAGCCTACCAGTTCCAGCTTTATGGAAGGCGTGACCTTGGATATGGATTAATCCTATCTGCGGTGATGTTAAAGCAGCTCCCTTGAGCTGCTTTTTTTATCGCTTAAGCCAATCGATAACTCGCTGTAGCTTTTATTTTTTTATTCAATATGATCTCTATATTAGTGAGTGACGTAATAGAGAATAACGAGTTTGCCAATCTTGGCGCGCCCAATGAGAAGGACATTATGATGAAACTCCCCTTAGTTATCTTTGCTAGCCTGTTAAGCACTAGCGCATTTGCGGCAACTTGCCCGAGTTATCTTGATGTTGAAGTGCGTAAATTGCACTCGGATGAGAAGATTAATCTGTGTGAATTGACTCAGGGCAAGCCAGTGTTACTGGTCAACACCGCGAGTAACTGTGGTTACACTCCGCAATTTAAGGCTCTCGAAGCGCTTCATAAAGAATACAAAGACAAAGGCTTAGTGGTGATTGGTTTCCCTTCCGATGACTTTTTCCAAGAAGAAAATGATGAAAAAGACACGGCTAAGGTGTGCTACATCAACTATGGTGTTACCTTCACTATGCTCGCGACATCGCCCGTGAGAGGCAGCGATGCTAACAGTGTATTCAAATACTTAGGAGATAAAGCAGGCTCGCCTAAGTGGAATTTCTACAAATATGTCGTCAGTGGTGATGGCAATACTGTGCAGCAGTTTAATTCTAAGGTGAAACCCGATAGTGCCGAGCTTAAGCAGGCAATAGAATCAGTGCTTTAATGCCCAATTTATTCATTTTACTCATGTTAAGAGGCTACTTTGGCTAGGTTTTCAGGATTATCAAAAGAGATGGGTCACGCAAAGCGTGGCAAAGTGGGTGTGTTGTTACTTAACCTTGGCACACCCGATGCGCCAACAGCATCGGCGGTGAGGCGTTACCTTGCCGAGTTTTTATCCGATCCTCGGGTGGTCGAAATTCCAAAACTCCTGTGGATGCTAATTTTACATGGCATAGTGCTGCGCGTTCGCCCAGCCAAGTCTGCGGCGCTCTATCAGAAGGTCTGGACTGAAGCGGGTTCACCACTGATGGATATCAGCTTGCGCCAAACCGCTAAATTATCAGAAAAATTAACGGCCGATGGACATCAAGTATCAGTATATTTAGCCATGCGTTATGGCAATCCTTCTGTGGCGAGCACCTTACAAACGATGCATCAACAGGGGATTGATAAGCTGGTGGTGTTACCGCTCTATCCGCAATATGCGGCGCCGACAACCGGCTCGGCTTTTGACGCTATTGCAAGGGAATTAACCCAGTGGCGCTATCTACCATCGCTGCATTTTATTCACACGTATCATGATAACCCCGACTTTATTACCGCATTGGTGAACTCAATTCGTGCCGACTTTGAGCAACAGGGTAAGCCGCAAAAGTTAGTGCTTTCTTACCATGGTATGCCGGAGCGTAATCTGCACTTAGGCGATCCTTATTATTGCTTTTGCATGAAGACCACCCGTCTGGTGGCCGAGCAATTAGGGCTTACAGCGGATGAGTTTGTGATGACTTTCCAATCTCGCTTTGGTAAGGCTAAATGGTTACAACCTTATACGGATGCAACCATGCAGGCGTTACCAAGCGAAGGTGTACGTGACGTGGCGATTGTGTGCCCAGCGTTTAGTGCCGATTGCTTAGAGACCTTAGAAGAGATCGTGGGTGAGAATGGCCATATCTTTGCTAATGCCGGCGGGGAGAAGTTCCGTTACATTCCTGCACTGAACGATAATGATGACCATATCAGCATGATGGCGAACTTAGTTAAGCCTTATCTGTAAGCTTTATAACCGTAGAAATAAAAAAGGATAGCTCAGGCTATCCTTTTGTTTTTATGACTTTTCATTCACCGAAATGATTTTCAAAATAGCTTTCGACAATCAACACGGCAGACACGGCATCGACTTGACCTTTGGTGAGGGCTTTAAAGCCGCCGAGTTCAAATAGCCGAGCTTTTGCATCTGTGGTGGTCAATCTTTCATCCTGAGTGACAATTTTGACCCCAAACTTAGCGTTTAGGCGGTTGGCGAATTTTCTTGCCCTGTGGGTCATCTCTTGCTCTGTACCATCCATATTGAGCGGTAAACCTACGACGACTAAATCGGGTTGCCACTCTTTAATGAGCTTGCCGATTTCATCCCAATTGGGAATACCATCGACGGCTTTTAGGGATAACAGCGGGGTGGCGCTGGCGGTGATTTGTTGCCCTATGGCGACACCAATACTTTTTGTTCCAAAATCAAAACCTAAAACGGTTTTTGCGTTCATCTCTATATTCACTCGTCACAATAAAATCGGCTAGGCGTGGCCCGCCTGTGATGACAATTGCCAAGCATCAAAGCCGAGTGCGCGGCTGGCTTGTTGCCATCTATTCTCGTGTTTGACATCGAAGAGCAGGGCCTGATCGGCAGGGATAGTCAGCCATGAGTTATCGGCCAGTTCTTGCTCCAGCTGGTTTTTGCTCCAACCCGCATAACCTAATGCCACGATAAATTTTTCCGGCGAGCGCTCGCTGCCAATCGCCGTTAATACATCCCTTGAGGTGGTGAGCATGAGGCCAGAGCTTAATTCTGTACTGTTGGCCCAATAAGGCTGGGATGTATGCAGGACAAAGCCTCTATCTTGGGACACGGGGCCGCCCATTAAAACCTGCGCGCCTAATGCTAGGTCGGTAGAAACTTGCTCAGCGGGTAAATCCATCTGCTCGAGCAATGAGTTCACTTCAATGCCCAGCGGTTTATTAATCACGAGTCCCATAGCGCCTTTTTCATCGTGCTCACATAGATAGATGACGGTGCGCTCAAAAAAAGTGTCATCGAGCGACAGCATGGCGATTAAAAAATGGTTCTGCAAACTCTCCATTAAATGCTCCGTTCAGCCCACAGGCGTTGACCAATAGATTAAATCCAGCGGCTTAGGTTGGTGGCGTATCAACCGCCGGCTAATTTGACTTTGTAGTTTTGTTTTTCAAGCAGTAGTTTTAGTTGTTCGCGATTATCGGTTTGCACTTCGATAGTGAAATCTTTGACTGTGCCACCACAACCACATTGTTTTTTAAGGGTTTGTGCCAGGGCTTTTAAGCCCGCTTCATCAAGTCCTAGGCCTGAAATGACCGAGACACCTTTACCTTTGCGGCCTTTGCTGTCTCTGTGAATACGCACAATTCCATCGGATGCGGGGATAGCTTTGGCTTCTGGCTCGGCAGTAATGCGGCCTTTATCTGTGCTGTACACTAAGGAAACGTTGGGATCTACTCTCATAAGTCATCTTTTATCTGAATATACGCCGCTTAAGTTTACCAAACTCAACGTCTTTCGGGGAGGTAAAAAAAGGCCACTGACAGAGACTGAAAGTGGCCGAAGGTCAATGCTAGCTCTTTGCAGGGAAGTAGCATGTTTAAAAAGCAGACTTAGAGATGCTGCAATACCATAGCGATTAATGCCAATGCGGTGAGTAGGGCGCAGGGCATGATAAAACGATGCAATTTAGGCAGGGCGATTAAGCAAGCGGTGGCAACAAACCCAAAGGCGGCAACCGTGGTGTAATTCACCCCGTTCGACACAGTCTCAAACACGAGCCAACTCAATACGACTAAAGGTAAAAACAGCAACATCATGGGGAGATGAGGTGTGAGCTTACTGTTATGGGGATCGGCTGAGACTTTTTGCGGTGCAAACCAGAAAATCGCCGATGCCACAATCAATGCGCTAATGAACCAGTACATGTTATTTATCCCTTAATCGCCTTAAGTGATAATCATTATCATTTAAAGTGATTGCTGAAGTCAAGCTGAATAACACACTGCTTTTTCATCATATTGAGTTGTAGAACCGTCCATTGCTCTGTAAGCTAAATTTATTTTCGGCTTATTTGTGTTCGATAAGAACGACCAAGGAAATCATCATGAAAAATATAATTGTAGGTTTAGCCGTACTGGCACTGAGTGCCTGTAGTTCGCTGAAGTCGGGTTGGGATTTTGACCCTAGCGCCAATTTTACTCAGTACAAGACCTATGCGTGGGTCGCACAAAAGACCGATGCTTCGGGTTACCACCTCGATGGTTTAATGGATCAGCGCGTGCGGGATGCGGTGAACTCACAGCTTTCATCTAAGGGCATGACTTTGGTCGATGCAAAGGATGCCGATGTATTAGTAAACTATCTGACCAAAATCGATAAGAAGATTAATGTCGATACCTTCAATACCAATTTTGGTTATAACCCTTACTATGGCCCAGGTTGGGGCTGGGGCGGTAACATGCAAACCCAGACCACGGTCAGAGAATATGAAGTGGGCACCCTGATCATTGATTTAGTTGATAATAAAACCGCTAAGTTAATTTGGCGCGGCTCAGTGGCAGACACTATCCGTGATAAAAATACCCCTTCGGAAAGAGTGCAGCTTATCAACGAAGCGGTCGGCAGTGTGATGGCGAATTTCCCGCCAAAGCCTGAAAACAAATAATTTACTTTTAGTCTAAAAAAGCGGCCCTTTGGCCGCTTTTTTGTGGCAAAAATTTAGGCTGAGTGGCATTAAGATGAATTTTCTACAAATTTTAAAGTTTTAATTGATTATGCTTTATTAAAACTTATCAAAAAATAAGCTTAATTGAAAATGGGGAATAGCTCGTTATTAGTTAATGTATTGTTATTGAAGGGTTGTGATGTTACGTGGTATTGAAAAGTAGAAATGACTAATGCACAAATGCTTCCAATAGATTAAATATTCTAATGACAGAATTTAAATAATCTCATTATCCAGTCCGTGGATTATCAGGCAAAATCCGTTCTTTATGCATGGGTAATAAGTAGTTTAAATGCAAGAAGCGCAATTTATCGGATTATTATGGCTGATTGGGATTTTAGCCGAAGCCATGACAGGGGCATTAGCGGCGGGTCGTAAGCAGATGGACCTATTCGGCGTGGTTATCATTGGCTGCGCGACGGCGATTGGTGGTGGAACCCTAAGAGACATGCTGCTCGGAAATTACCCTTTGATTTGGGTCGAGAATGTCCATTACCTGCTGGCGATTGCATTTGCGTCTTTATTAACGGTCGCCATTGCGCCTGTGATGCGTTACCTGTCTAAGTTATTCTTGGCCATTGATGCCTTAGGCCTAGCCGTATTCTCGATTGTTGGCGCACAAAAAACGCTAATGTTAGGCTTTAGTCCAACGATTGCGGTGGTGATGGGGCTCGTCACAGGGGTCTTTGGTGGGGTGATCCGCGATATTCTCTGTAATCAAGTGCCTTTGATTTTTAAGAAAGAACTCTATGCGGTGATTTCGCTCTTTACCGCAGGCTTATATATCACCCTCAATGCTTACCAATTGGCTGAGTGGATAAACCTAGTGATCTGTTTAACGCTGGGCTTTAGCTTACGAATGTTAGCGCTGCGTTATCATTGGTCTATGCCGACCTTTGACTATCAAGCCAGCGGCGACCAACATACGCACTAGGGCGTGTTGACGTTTCAGGGTTGTTTTTGCAGCAATGTGGCTGGCTTTTATGCAAGGCAAAGTTCGTGCAGGTGTAGTTATTCTACATAAACGGACGATAACGCGGCAGAAAAGCCAGCCAAATGCTGCCCGAAGGGTTCGTCTCGCAAGCCCTTGCTCTTACTTTCAGTCATAAGAGCCGCTCGTCATTTGAGTAAATTACACATCATTCCTCGTTTCGCGAGCATGTGCTTGCCAGAAAGAACAAAATTTAATCTCGAAACGTCAACACGCCCTAATAAAAATGGGGCATTTAATGCCCCATTTTTTTATGTTATTGCTGTGCTTGAATGGTTTTTAACGCTTCAAGCGCGGCGTCATAATTGGGGTGTTCAGTAATATTGGGGACCAGCTCTTGGTACTTAAGCTGACCTTCGGCATCGATAATAAAGATAGCCCGAGCGAGTAAGCCGTAATCCTCAATCAATAAACCGTATTTCTCGCCAAAATCACGCCACACTGAGTCGGAAAGCACTTTGATTTTGTCGACATTCTCAACCTTACAGAAACGTTTTTGCGCGAAGGGCAAATCTGTACTGATGGTCAACATGACGACATCATCGGAGAAGTGACTGACTTCACTGTTAAAGCGCTTAGTTTGCAGCGCACAGACGCCCGTATCTAAACTGGGCACGGCACTGATCAGCACGGTTTTCCCTTTAAAGTCACTCAGGCTGATAGGGGTAAATTTTTCATCGACAACTTTAAATCGTGGCGCCATTTGCTCAAGCTTGGGTAATTTCCCTGCGAGAGTGACAGTCTTGTCGCCCATCATCACTTGGGTTTTATCATTGGCGATAGCGGTGGGGCTGAGAACCATTAAACTAAAAACACAGCCAGCGGCTAGAAATGAAACATACTTTTGCATTTTCTCTCCCTTACTCAGGTATGTTGTGCACATTGGCTTAAGGTACGACAAAACCTAAACTATCACCATAAAAAAGGCCGGTATTCACCGGCCTTTTAATATGCTTGCTGATTATTTGCTCTCAGGCAATTGCTTCACATGAATATCCATTTGTGGGAATGGAATTTCAATGTTCGCTGCATCGAGTGCATTCTTGATTTGTTCTAAAATTTGGAAACGCGCAGTCCAGTAGTCGGCGGTTTTAACCCAAGGACGAACCACAAAGTTGATTGAAGAATTTGCCAATTCAGAAAGACCTACGGTGTAACCAGGCTCTTTCAGCACGTATTGGTTGTTATCTAAGATATCTGTTAATACTTTTTTGGTTTGCGCAATATCCGCAGAATAAGACACGCCAATCACTAAGTCGATACGACGATTTTCAGAGGCTGAGTAGTTTGTGATAGTACCATTCATGATTGAAGAGTTTGGCGCCACAATCACTTTATTATCTGGGGTGCGTAATTTGGTTGAGAAAATTGTGATTTCATCAACAGTACCGGCAATACCCGCCGCTTCAATATAATCACCTACGCGGCATGGACGGAATAGCACCATTAATACGCCTGAGGCAAAGTTAGACAGAGAACCTTGCAGTGCTAAACCTACGGCTAAACCGGCGGCACCGATAACGGCGACTAAAGAGGCGGTTTGTACGCCAATTTGGCCTAAGGTGGCGATAATAGTGAACACAAACACCACTGCCCAAGCTAAGTTAGCCACAAAAGACACCACAGTTGGGTCAATCTTGCGGCTGTTGAGTACCTTGCGTACTAACTTTTGTGCGACGCCAGAAAAATATTTACCGACGAAGAAAATAATGAGGGCAAATAAGATTTTTAAGCCATAGGTCATGACCAAATCTGGCGCCTGCTTTAATAAACCTTCGAGGTTTTCCATTAAATTACTCCCTAAAAATACGCTAACAAAACTAGTTATTATTGACGATAAATTGTACTCGTCGATTTAATCTGCGACCTTCGCTGGAATGATTATCCGCAACAGGTTCAGATATACCTTTACCGATAACGGTAAAGCGATTTGGATTGAAGCCATAGTCTTCAACCAAAATGCGTTTCACATTTTGAGCCCGTCGTAGTGATAACTGATAATTAAACTCTGGCGTACCGACAATATCCGTATGCCCAACTAGAGTTAATCGAGTCTCAGGATTCGCGTCTAAAAAAGCTTTCACTAAGGCTAAAGCTTTCCATTGCGATAAATCTACTTCGGCAATCGCAAACTCAAAATACACAATCGCGGTCTCAATATTATGACAATCAGCGGCTGAATAAGTACTGGGGTCATTGAGATCACATTGAATACTGCTGGATTTTACTTCGGCTTGGTAAACACAGCCATTGGCCATCACAGTGGTGTTTGCTGGTGTGTTTGGACAGGCATCTTTAATATCCGGGACGCCGTCTTGATCTGTATCTTGCCATGCATACGCGGGCAATATCAGGATTAAGCTCAAGGCTAAACACGTTAATTTAATCCATTGCATTACGGATGTTTTCACCACAAATCACCTTGTATTTTATCTTGAGTAGCTAAAACCACTAAGAGATTTGCACTGCATTAGCATGAGCATCTTAGTCGGGTATTCTATCTTTTTTATCGGCCTAACGCCAAGTTTTGCCCGTTATTTGATGCAAATCAATCGCATCAGCCTAGATAACATTGGCTCCTTGTTGATTTTATCGGCAGACATAAAGGCAAACTATACAAATTTTTCCTTTGAGGCTAGAGTCGCACTTACGCGATGAATATCCGCGTCGGGGATAGGCAGAAGAAGTCGAGGACAAGATGATAGATTTACGCAGTGATACCGTGACCCAGCCAACAGAGGCGATGCGCTTAGCCATGTCGAGGGCTGAAGTGGGTGATGATGTTTATGGTGATGATCCGACCGTCAACAGCTTACAAGATATGGCCGCCGAGATGTTTGGTTTTGAGAGTGCGCTGTTTACGGCATCGGGCACTCAGGCCAATTTACTCGCATTGATGGCACATTGTGAGCGCGGGGATGAATACCTGTGCGGCCAGCAGGCGCATAACTATAAATTTGAGGGCGGTGGCGCTGCGGTTCTCGGCAGCATTCAGCCACAACCGCTGACCAATCAGCTGGATGGCACTATCGCCTTGACCGATATTGAAGCGGCGATTAAACCCGATGATATTCACTTCGCGCGCACGCGCTTATTGAGCCTAGAAAACACTATTGGCGGTAAAGTCTTGCCCCAGACTTATCTTGCCAATGCGCAGGCACTGGCATTTCAGCGTGGCTTAAAAATTCATTTAGATGGCGCTAGGGTTGCTAATGCCGCCGTGGCACAGGGGATAGGGATTGCCGATATTGCGGGGCATTTTGATTCGGTTTCCATCTGTTTATCCAAGGGATTGTGCGCGCCTGTTGGCTCGCTGCTCCTAGGTGATGAACGCCTAATTAAAAAGGCCACGCGCTGGCGTAAAATGCTGGGCGGCGGCATGCGCCAGGCGGGGATTTTAGCGGCGGCGGGTAAATTAGCGCTCACAGAGCAGGTTGAAAGGCTTGAGGAAGACCATGAAAATGCTGCGTATCTTGCCCAGCAATTGAGTCAGTTAAGTGAGTTTGAAATCGATTTAGCCGCCGTTCAAACCAATATGGTATTTGCAACGCTTGCACCCCATGTCGATGAGAAAGCGCTGGCGAAACGTTGCCGTGAGGCGGGCATTCTCATCAGCCCTGGCCGCACGCTACGCTTTGTGACCCATAAAGATGTGTCGCGTCAGGATATTGATAAAGTGCTACAAGTGTTTAAGTTACATCTGCAGGCATAATCGGCTTTGAGCCCAAGTGAAAACTTGGGCTTTTTTATACATCTTACTTACTATATCGCGGATTTTAAAATCAAAAGTCGAATTGTGAGCCAGATGCTAGGCGAATTTTTTTAAGCCTATCTATACTAAAAACAATAAGTTCACATCATTGAGGTCGAGCAGGGTTGAAACCTAACAATAATACTAATAAAGGGGTCGATTATTGGACAAAACGGATCAGTGAATTGGAAATGCCAGCGCTCTGTTCCACCGTCCAGACGTTAGAAAAGCTTGCCAAGGATGACGTATCGTCTCTCGCCTTACTCGGGCGAAGCGTGATGCACGATAACGCCCTCACATCCCGTATCTTACGTGTCGCTAACAGCGCGATTTACCATAAGGGCAGTACCCAAATTTCGACCGTCAGCCGAGCCGCAATAGTGTTAGGGTTTGATGCGGTGCGTAATATCTGCATTACGGCTCAACTGTTATCGAGTTTGTTAGAGAGCAAAAATCTTGCCCCCGCCGTGTATCAGCGCTTAATCAAATTAATGGCGAAGGCATTCCAAGCCGCCATGTTAGCGCGGATGATGCTCAGTGATTACGATGAGGATATTCAGGAAGAAGCCTTTATCGCCTCTTTGCTTTACCACATTGGTGAGAGTGCATTTTGGAGTATTGGCGGTGAGTTTACCGAAACCTTAGACAGCCAATTAACCGAGTGTGAAAATCCCGTCGAAGAGCGTAGTGTTATACGTGAAGCCTTGGGTACCTCATTCTCGCAACTGACGCAGAGTATTGCGCGTCACTGGGGATTAGGGGAGTTATTGATCCAAGCGGTGAATTATCCCGATGATCAACGCCCTGAAATTCGCTCTATTTTTCTCGCCGATAAGCTCTGTGAGATTCTCTCCCAAGAGGTGATTGATAAAACCGAACTGGAAAAGCGTATCAGCCAAGCCGCCAATTTTACTGGGCTGGATGAGAAAGAATTAACCCTGAGAATGCAGCGCTGCACTAAGGCGACCCATAAATTAGCCGAAGCCTATGGCGCTAAAGTGTTGATCGATTATCTGCCCGATCCTAAGCGCATCAATAAGGTTGAGCCCAGCGCACCTGTGGTTGAGCTGCCCGTATTTGAGGCCAACTTGAATGTGCAATTGGCCAAACTGCGCGAGCTCACCGCCTTTGCGATCAATAAAGCCGATTTTAACCAAATTATGCAGACCGTACTCGAAGGGATTTTAGAAGGCGTCGGCGTGGACCGCTGCGGGGTGTTACTCCTATCGCCCAGTCGTAAACAGTTGCAGCCTAGGATTATGCTCGGTCGAGATGCTGAAGAGATGAAGCAACTGTTCATTATCGATCTTGGCGATAGAAAGGGCTTATTTTCACTGGCGATGGAACATAAGGAATGCCAGTGGATTGATAACCCCAATGCTAAAAAGTGGCTCGAGCAATGCAAAGAACTTAAGACTCAGTTGCCAGAGTCGGGTTTTTTGATGGCGCCACTCTTGGTCGATAGTAAAGTGATTGGCTTTTATTATGCTGACCGTGGGCCATCGGAAAGAACCTTTAGCGAAGTGGACTTTCAAGCTTTTATCCACTTCTCGCAGCTGGCCAATGTGTGTTTTACCGTGTCGTTAAAATAGTTTACTGAGCGTTTTTAATTTCAGCGGTAATCTGTTTGGCAATCGAATTTGGGATGGGAAAGCTCAAATGATATTGAGCAATTTTCCATTCCCCATTGGTTTTAATTAGGGTGCCTGTCCCTCGGCTTACGCCATAACTCGGGCTGTTAAGCAGTTCATCAAACAGGATCACATCACCATGCTGCACTAAATGGCGGCTGGTTAAATCGTAGCGCCAACCTTTGGTCGGGCGTGAATAGCGTTCAAACTCGGCCATACCCCAGCGCTCAGTCGCATCCGTTCCAATAAAAATACCATCCTGACGATAGAGGGCAAAATACTTGTCCCAATCGGCACTACTCGAATATTGATTCAATTTATCCAGCACTTGAGCGGCCGCTTGTTCATCGCTAAGCGTGGTTGCTACTTGTTCGTCAGCAATGGCGGTTTGTGGATGAAAGCATAGGGTGCCAAGCATTAACAGGCTGGCGCTGAACAGTGCGAGATGCTGGCGAGTGCGAGCTGAATTGGAGTTGCGCTCCGTGCGAGTGAAAATTGTCATCGTGGATTCCTTATCGTTATGGTTATTCGGTCTGATGGTTTCTAGAACATATGCTAATTAGATCAGTGCCAGTTTATCGGATCGAGTTGATAAAAATGGCTCAACTCGCGATAAAGGGCTGGATGCTCAAGATTAAGTGCTTCTGGCTTTTCAAAAAAGACCTCAGTCACTACGGCAAAAAATTCTGCGGGATTGGTGGCACCATAGTAATTAAACAGGGACGGGCGGCCAAGGGCGGCAGCTTGAACTAACTCATTATAGGCCTGACTAAATACGCTCGACCACGACAGATAATCCTGACGGCGCTGTAAAATCGGCGCGCCATTGGCGTGACCATCCTCTTGATCTAATTGATGGGCAAACTCGTGGATCACTACGTTATTACCATCGTGGGGATTGGCTGCGCCCTCTAAAGTATTTTTCCACGACAGTATCACTTGGCCTTGCTCCCAGGATTCCCCTGCCAGCACATTGCGTTGCTCCCAGATTAAACCCGCGGGATCTTGGCGTTGGCTATCGACAATAAAAGCATCGGGATAGACCAATATCTGTCTCAGATTGGGGTAAAAATCGGTATTGCGGTTTAGCAGAAGCAAGCAGGCTTGGGCGGCGATGGTGACGCGAATTTCGTCGGTTATTTGCAAACCGTCGCAACCGACGAATCGTTTCTCATCCAAAAAGACTTGGATATGGCGTTTGAGTTGCAGCTGAAGATCCGCTGGCAAGGCGTGGAAATAAGGCAATCTTTTCTTCAAAATTGTTCGCCAAGCCTTAGGAAAGGCGCTAGCCATTACGCGTTTACGGTGGAGCGTCTTGCGCCAGCGGCTCGAGGCTAACCAAGCGATTGCACCGAGGCCAAGCGTTAGGGTAATGAAAACTGCGAGCATGAATTCCTCAGTGCACTATTTCCTTAGGTATATTAGCTAATGGGGATTCAGCGAGGCGAACTCAATCCTTTGCTTAAAAATAAAACGCTCTAGGATGTGCTTCTTACGGATAAAGTGAGGGAGCGTTGAGCAAAACTTCGGTGCGGTTTCGGCCATTTTGTTTGGCTTGATAAAGTGCTTCATCGGCCTGGCAAAGGAGTCTATTGGTGTCGATTAATTGTGACGGTTGCCAGCAGGCAACACCTAAGCTGATAGTCACTAATCCCGAATGGGAGGAGTCCTCATGGGGAATATGCAGGGCGATGATGGCTTTGCGCAGACGTTCGGCAATTTTGTAGGCATCCTCTAGATGGCTCGAGGGCAGTAACAGCATAAATTCCTCCCCCCCATAGCGGGCGAGGATATCCGTCGGCCGTTGCAGAATCGATTTGGCGGCATTGACGATTTGCTTTAAGCATTGATCGCCCAGTACATGGCCGTATCTGTCGTTAAATTGCTTAAAGTTATCGATATCGAACATCACTATGCTGAGGGGCATATTATGATCGTTAGCGTAAATCAATTCCTTCTGAATTTGGCTGTCTAAATAGCGGCGATTATAACAGCCGGTTAATCCGTCAGTTTCGGCCATGGCTTTAACCTGAGCCGCATAGGTTTTAAGGGTTTCGAGCGAACTCACCATCTGTTGTAGCTCGAGGTTATCGGTAATGGGCATTTGGGTGTCGAGTTTTTCATTGGCGATGGCATTCATGGCATCACGGGTGGCGATAACAGGCTTAATGATGCCTTTAGCGATAAAATGCCAACTGGTGAGCCAGATAAAGAAACAATAGAGAATGCCGCCACAAAAGATCAAAATCACGAAGGATGTGCTGTCACTCTTCAGATTTGCGCCCGCGAGTTGTATTTCTTCTTCTACATGGTTGACTAATTCTTGGGTAAAGGAGGCGATTTCCTGCGCCGCACCAGCCTGATAGCCAAAATGTGCATTGGCAATTTGGGTGCTTTTTAGCGCGTTGCGGGAGAGGTCAAAAAGGTTGTCTTTACCCACCATGTTTTGCCTGATTTGCGATAACCAGTCGATATAAATCGCGCTGTCTTGATTAAATGAGCGCGAGATGTTGTCCATGGTTATCAGTCGGCGCATCCCATCCCGTTGTAATTGGTTAAGCTCGACTAGGCTTGTCACATTTTTTACGTTGTCGAGGAGCACAAACAGATGCTCGCCCTGATGAAGAAATGCTGAAAGTTTTTGATCTTCAGATAGATTCTCTGCAATTGCATTCAACTGCTTTTGGGCGATTAAGCGGTTATAGTGACCATGAATTTGCTGCAACTGAGTTTGCATGCTATCGGAAAATGCTATTGCCATCCCCGAGAGATTCGCCTGAATATTCTGGGCTTGGAATTTGGCTTGCAGCGCCGTGTCGGTCAAAGTGTTGAGCAGGGGCAACTGCTGCTGATAATAAAGTTGAGTGTCTATGGCATGGTTAAGTGCCTCATGCATATGCGGCGAGGTTTCCATGCTGGCGAGGGTTTTGGTATCCCTAAGCAAATGTTCCCATTGGCTTGTGAGTTCTTGCAACAAGCGTAGGCGCTGCTCCTCGGTATCATAATGGTTTAACTCAGTGGTGATGATTTGCAGTCTTTCACTGTTTTTTGCCAGTTGCAGCGCGGTTGTCACTTTCACTACATCGCTATTAACCAATAGTTCGATTTCCGATCTTAGCTGTTGTGACAATAGGATAGCGATAACGCCATTAAGCAACGCCATGCCCAGAATGATATAAAAGGCCAGCGTAATTTTATGTTTTAGACTGGTGAGTCGTTTAGCATTCATTGGCTATTGTTCTTATCAATTGCAGGCACTTCCCCATAGGTATTCTGCAGATGCTTAATTTTGGCACTCAATTCAATAAAAATATCGGCGCTGTCCGCTTCATGCCGACTTGCGGCGTAACACGCATGGCTTAATTCCGGGTAAATTTGTCCCATTGCGGTCGTGGTAAAGTGCCCGACATCCAAGACTTTAGTTGACCAAAATAAATTTGCGATATGGCTTGCCTCGAATGCGCCAGCAATGGCTCTTTTTGAGGCTTGTTTAAACTCGGGCGCCGTTACTACGTCCATTCGGCAGGGATTGCCGCCACCGAGGGCATAGGCGTATTGGGCTTCATAGGTGCCCATGTATTTAAGTAACCAATAGGCGGCTTGCGGATTTTTGCTGTCGTAGCTCACGGCAAAGGCGTAGGCGCCGTTATAAGGGGTACTGCCTGGCACTTGAGCTACGCCAAGTCGAGCACCTGGCACATTGGCCTCGACTTTAAAGGAGGCCGACCATAGATTGTTGTAGGCAAAAGGCCAAATAGCCACTTGCCCTGAAGCCATTGCATTGGCCGCTTCGTTAAAGGCAAATTTGTCATCGGCAGGGATAGCGTAGGGCATCAGTTTACGGTAAATAATGGCCGCTTTTAGCGCCTCTTGATTGACAGCGGGCACCTCAAAATGCGTCAGCTGTTTTTGTTGATTATAGATGGGCCACATCCAAGCACCACCTAAGCTCCAGATAATGCTAGAAAACTCATCGTTAATATGGGGCTTATTGCCAGACATTAAGGCAAGACCATAAAAGTTGTGACTTAGCGGTTTATCGGCGAGGAGTTCACCAGTCTTTCGAGTAAAAAATACCGCTTGATCCTGCAGTTCATCAAAATTGGTCGCAGGTTTGAGTGGATAACCGAAACGTTGCTCAAAGTGGGTTTGCTCAGTCTTATTTTCAAACAGATCGGCACGGTAGTGGCTGCCCATCACATAGTTATTGTAGGGAATGGCGTGCAACTCTCCGTGATAAGACAAAATGTTAAGAAGTGATGGATAATAAGGTTCGAGATACCTTTCCATCGCTTTTTCGCCATCGGGGTCGTAGAGTTTGGCTAATTCTGGTAGTGGCACTGTATAGCCATTGGCTGCCCACTCTTTTGCCCAACCCGCCTCCATAGTGAGCAAATCGTACTTACCTTCACCTTGCAGCAACGCTTGGGTCTGAAGCTCAAACATGCTCTCAAGCTCGGTGCTAACCACATTGACTTTGACACCGGTTTTTTCGGTGAATTTAGGCAGCATTTCGCGGGTCAGATAGTCGGTCCAAAAGCCTTTTTCGGCGACTAAGGTGATGGGGGTTTTATTCGATAGCGGGGGAATTTGAGCCAAGGAAAATTCCGCTAAAGCGGGTTTTGTTAGCGTTAATCCAAGTCCAATAAATAGGAGCGATAAAGGTCTAAACAAGAATGACTCCTCAGATACAAGGGTTAACATGCTAATAAATAGCATTAATAAACTTAGCTGTACATTAAGGATAGGCTTGATACAAATTATAACTTAATTTTTGTAAGGTTTTTTTGAGGCAAAAAAAACCGGTGACCTAATCAATGTGGATCACCGGAAAAGGGTGGGAGATTGCGCGGTACTAAGATTTTTTTATCTGTTGCTCGCGCATCTGCCGCAAGGCGGTTGGCAAAGCATAGTGTTGTTCAATTAAAAAACGGATCAATTTAGATTTGGAAATGTCACTTTCTTCAGAGAGCTTGGCTAAATGGCTGATTGCCGCTTCACTCAACGAAAACGTGGCTTTACGGTAATGCGGCCGTTCCTCCTCATGGCTTGCATCCAGTTGCATCGATGCCGTTTTAGGACGATGTAAAGTCACCACGTTGGAAGTATCTAATATGACTTCAAGTGGTGCGACTTCAAGTGACGTGACGTCAAGCGGCGCCGCTTGAAGCGGTAATTCTTTCACTAATTCCATCGCTGCCAATGAGCCGCCCGTACTTGGGAGACGGTTTTCTCCCATGGCATAGAGGGTCGCGGCATCAATAAACTCATCGAGGGAGAGGGGCTGTGCGCCTCCCCTAGATGGCATAGCGTTTTTCTTGAGGTCGCTGAGTCCCATATTGTCCTCTCAGATGATTCGGCTGAGGTTGATTCATCGCGGCGCGATGCGCGGCCATTGGTGTACTTGGTCTGAGTAAGGCCATTAATGAGGCGGCGCAGTCCACTTGGAACATTTCACAGGCGATAGCACGGATTTCGGTGGCGGCTTTACCCTTAGGTTCTATCTCGATAACAGATAACCCTGACTCTTCGCTGTCATCATAGATATTACGGCTATAGGTAATCGCATCTAATACATTGATATCGTAGGTTTTGCAGACCTCTTTGGCCTCTAAAATACGGTTCGCTTGATTCGGCAGGTTAGGGCATTGGGTGATAACGAAGGAGGCGTGCAATTTGGGGTTAATCATCTTACAAGTCGCGACGATATCATCCATATGACTCACGGTTTTTAAGTCGCGGCGTTTTGGTCGCAGTGGCATTAAGATATGGGATGCCACCGACATGGTCGCCCTTAACGCTAGGTTGTCTTGGCCGCCACAGTCAACAATCACAAAGTCATAATGCTGCTCTAAGCTCAAGAGATCATTTCGGATTTTTCCATAGAGCTGTACGCAGTTGATGCTGGCAAGTTTGGGGTTGTTGTTTCTGGCTTGGATCCAATCGGATGTGGTTCGCTGTGGATCGCAATCCACCATGATGACAGAGGCACCACATTCAGTGGTAAGAAATACTGCGATATTTTGTGCGAGGCAACTCTTACCGCTGCCGCCTTTTTCGCCGCCGACTAACACTATCATGACGAATTCCTCAATGCTTAGGGTATCACTTGGGCGGCTGTTATATGTGTTGAGCTTTACCGCACCTTGTTGTCATAAATGAATGTAAACCCTATGTTAATTGCGGTCAATTAGCTGATTTTTGACACTTTTTTATAAACTGTCGCACGATTATTATTTGACGTTACAGTGCCGTGTGCCGTTAATTTGACTCTTATCAGACGAAAGAATGAATAAGGCTGATTGTTAGTTAATGTGATGATTTTTAATGTTTTTATGCTTTTTAGGCTTGAAAAATATTGAGGTGAGCTAGGTCAGTTTAGCAGTATTGAGCTATCTGGCTGATGGCCCATATTTCATTTTTCAAGATATTTTTCAATTTTTATTCTTAAATATTATTGAGACGCAGACTCTTGGTTGCTGTTTTTCAGTCGAAAGTTGTCTTGCTGCTGTGCTTTATGTCATCAAATTGCCACCTAATTCGGTTAGGATTTTCCTATTATGCCGTCTAATCACCTTGATTTTTCTACCATTCGTGAAGGGATGCCAAAGTGGATATTAAAATGCTAATGCCTATTGAATTTGAGTTGGTTGAATCTGCGCCTTTATTTCATGAGTTGCTCAATTTACGCGATGCGGCGGGGCATCCTTCTATCGGCGTTGAGATGGCGGATGGGCATCCGTTACAGCCTTTATATTGGGTCTCTATTCGCCTAACGGGTGAGCAACAAAAAATACCTCCGCCTTAGTGGCAGCCGCCTGCGTATATGGTGATAAGGCTAACCATCTGGCGATTGAGGATTTTATTGTCTTACCTGAATATCGCCATGTGGGGCTGGCCAAAATAATGTTAGAGCGAGTCATGGCCTTTGTGGATGAACATGCTAGTCAAGGGACTTGTGTGAGCATTAACGCCCATGGAGAAGAAGAACGGCTTTGTATTGAATATGGTTTTGAGCATTCACATTGTGCCAATCTTGGGCCGAATCTGCGTAAACTCTACGCCTAATGCATTGCCAATAGGGTGAGTCTATGACTTGCACTTATTCTATTTAGCCATCGTCGTACTTCAGGCGACATTAGCCATAGGCATTCATTGGGCAATAGGGTAGCATCCTGCATCTAGTCCACTGTTTAAGTTCAAGCTAATACCTTCATGGATCAACAACAGCTTATCGATGCCATAAATCAGGTCATGCCCTTTGGCAAATATGCTGGCCGCCGCTTACTCGAATTGCCCGAACCCTATTTAGTCTGGTTCCATCAGCAGGGATTTCCAAAGGGAAAATTAGGGGAGCAGTTAGCGCTGATTTATGAGGTAAAACTCAATGGCCTCGAGGGCATGTTAAAACCGCTGTTGAAATGAGTTCCCCTGTGTGCGATAAAAATCCTACTTTTGCGATAAGTGTTGTATTTCGTGATAGAGATTGGCGATTTATTACCTATGGCATGTTTTAATGCCGCATATTAGTAAAACACAAGGAACAAAAGGCATGATGGCAAAATTGGTAAAATTAGCGGCTGTAGCAACATTAGCGTTAGGTATGTCAAGTGCTTGGGCACAGGGCGTCGTTCATGAAGGTACAGTTGTGGATACCATGAATGGTGGCGGCTACACCTATGTTCAAATTAAAGAAGCTGACAACACGTTTTGGGCAGCCGGCCCAGAAGCTGAAGTCAAGAAAGGCGACAAAGTGGCCGTGGTTGAGCAAATGTGGATGAATCAATTCACCAGCAAAACCTTAAACCGCACCTTCGACAAGCTGCTGTTTGTTGGCCAAATCGAGAAGAAATAATCTCGGTCTGCATAGTAGATGACCCAGAATCATTAAACCGCCTCGCCTTGTCGAGGCGGTTTTGTTTTCAGCATTTACTATTCCATACATATCTAGGCTATCACTCGTTGGTAAAGCGCGGCAAAATAGGCTGATAAGTCCAAGCTTGGTCGATAAATCGTGTCCGTTCCTTTACAAGCCAATAAGCAAATTGAAGTTGTGCCTTATCGGCGCCGTTATGCCCGCGCGGTGAGTGAACTCTTTCATCACAGCGTGCATCAAATACAACATGAGCGATATAACGCCGCGCAGCTTAACGCTTGGTCGCAGGCGCCCCGTTCGAGTCAACATTGGCATTTACGCTTAAGTCGTTCCCAAGCTTGGATTATTTTGGTGACAGATGCCGTGAGCTTATCTAAGATTTGTGCAGGTTTTATCAATGTCGAAACGGATTTTCACCATCAAGGATATATAGATAGCCTCTATATTCATCCCGATTGGCAACGGCAAGGGCTGGGGGAGCGAGCTTATCGACAGCTCGAACAGTGGGCAAAAGAGCAGGGCTATTGTCAATTGAGTGCCGATGCGTCTTATCTTTCCCGCGGGCTGTTTATTAAGCTCGGATTTGTCCAACAGCAACGCAGCTACCAACAAAAACTGGGCCAAGTGTTGCCGAGTTTTTATATGACTAAAAAACTGTAACTGAATGGGAATACATTGCCTGTGTGCCCATTGGTCATGATTAACCCATAGGAGTGGACTCCAATGCAGATACGCTTATTTTCTCCTGCGGATGTGGCACAGGTGGCGGCGGTATTTAACGCCAGTGTGATGGAGGGCGCGCAGGAATATTACTCGCTTACCGAACGATTAGCTTGGGCGCAAAACCAAGGTGAGGCACGAAGTGATGCCTACTGGCTGGCTAAGTTAGAAGATACCACCACTTGGGTGGCGCAGGAAGGCAGTAAGTTGGTTGGCTTTACCAACTTAAGGCTATGCTCCGATAAAGAGCTCAATTGTATGGTCGGCGAAGTCGATTGCCTGTTTGTCCACCCAGAATACAGCCGTGCCGGAGTGGCGACGCATCTCTATTTAGCCCTACTCGAAGAGGCAAAAAGCCGTAATCTTAAACGGCTTACCGTTGAAGCCTCCTATCAGGCGCGTCCTTTCTTTGAGAAACAGGGTTTTAATTGCATTCGCCGTAATGAACTACGTCGCTATCTCACTGCCGAAGATAAACAAAACGACAGGGCGCAGGTGTTAGTGAACTTTAGTTTGATTATGTCCTTAACATAGGTTTGCGCTCGAAGGGGATCCCTTTAGGCATACGCAGACCAATAAAAAAACCGCCTCGTTTCCTCGGCGGTTTTTTTATTGGTCACAATATTCATCAGGCTAAGTCAAACACCAGTGCGGTGACATAGCTGTCGGCGACGCTAAATCGAACCACTTCTTCGGCGGTGATATGTGCGCCATCCCCTGGGGTGAGCACTTGGTCATTGACCTTAAGTGTACCT
Organism: Shewanella sp. 10B; assembly: GCF_023475885.1. Lineage (NCBI taxonomy): Bacteria > Pseudomonadati > Pseudomonadota > Gammaproteobacteria > Alteromonadales > Shewanellaceae > Shewanella > Shewanella sp. 10B. The sequence continues at coordinate 52,255 of NZ_JAMDJO010000002.1, read as the reverse complement.
TCCACCAATTGCACATAGAGCTGACGCTGTGGCTTAAGCTGCGGCATATGCACTTGCTCTTGCGGTGCCAGCATTAGGCGATACAGGGTCGCATCCTGCTGTACTTTCAAGGTGCCATTTTCACCCGTTGGGGTGACCACGGCGGTCAGCGCCGAGGTTTGCTCGAAGGCCTTTTGCTGATAACCCGCATCAATCCCTAAGGTGTCTGGTTGGATCCAGATCTGCAAAAAGTGCAGTGACTCAGTGTTTGATGCATTGAACTCGCTGTGGTAAATCCCTTTACCGGCGGACATTAGCTGAAACTCTCCCGCTGGTAAGGTCTTAACATTACCAAAACTGTCCTTATGGGCTATGGTGCCTGAAATCACATAACTGATGATTTCCATGTCTTTATGACCATGGGTTTCAAACCCAGCGCCCGGCGCGACTCTGTCATCGTTAATGACTCGTAGGGAAGACACGCCCATATGCTGCGGATCGTAGTAGCTTGCAAACGAGAAGGTATGTTGGCTCTTTAACCAGCCTAAATCAGCCTGCCCACGGTCCTGCGCTTTACGTATATGGATCATCATTTCCTCCTTATTTTAAGCGTGCGACTAACAGGTTGTCGGCGCTCAGTTTACCTGCACCTGACACGGCCAGAGACACAGTGGCGGCTAACAGGGCTAAACCAAACTCATAACCGTTATTGCTGAGGAATAGACCATTACCAATGTGGACCGAGAAAATCGCGACCACCATAGTAAAGGACAATACCAGTGCCGTTGGGCGAGTCAGTAAACCGATAATGAGCAGCAAACCACCAAAGAATTCGCTTGAGCCTGCCATCAGTGCCATTAAGTAGCCAGGGGTTAAGCCGATGGAGGCCATCCATTGTCCAGTGCCTTCTAGGCCGTAGCCGCCAAACCAGCCGAAGAGTTTTTGTGAACCGTGGGCCATGAGGATGATCCCGATAGGAATACGCAGGGCCAATGGGGCGAAGCTTGGGGCAGAGGTCAGTAATTTTGTGATAAGTGCTTTCATGGGATGTTCCTTAATTCAAATTTTTTAACTATGTCGTTAATGGGTTAATCGGTTGAGGCTTAACGTTAATCTCTCCATTGGTTTAAAGTTTAGTCTTGACCTTGTAGAAAGAAAATCTGAACATTTTCAAATTGTATTTCAAAAAATTTGAACAAGAGGTTGCTATGTTACCTGTGATGAGTCTCGATGGCTTGATAGTGCTCGATGCTATTGATAAAAAAGGCAGTTTTTCGGCAGCAGCCGAATCCTTATTCCGGGTGCCATCGGCGCTGACCTACACAGTGCAGAAATTAGAGAGCGACTTAGGGGTAAAATTATTTGAACGTAAGGGCCAGCGCGCCGAACTGACCTTAGTTGGCCAGATGGTATTACGCCAAGGGCGGGAGATTTTAGCCGCCACCGCAAGGCTTGAAGAGGCGGTTCGGCAACTCGAAACGGGCTGGGAGTCGGCGTTAACCTTAGCTATTGATACTGTGGTGCCCGATTTACCACTGTTAAAACTGATTGCTGAATTTACCGAGTTAGGTAAACAGGTGACTATTAATATCACCGAGGAATCATTGGGTGGCGGTTGGGATGCTCTGTATTCGGGCCGCGCCGATATTGCCATTGGGGTTACGGGAGAGTTGCCTAAGGGACAATATCACTTAGTCGAAATCGGCATGCTTGAATTCGTGTTTGCCCTAGCGCCTCACCATCCCTTAGCGCAGTTTGACCATCCCATCCCGACCGAAGCCTTGTTGCAATTTCCTTCCGTGGTGGTGGCCGATAGCTCGACGGCGCTCGCGCAGCGCTCCAGTGGATTATTTGATAGTCGCCAAGTTATTCGTGTGCCGAACATGCAGACCAAGATTAAAGCCCAGCAACTTGGGCTGGGTGTGGGTTATCTTCCCAAGCATTTGATCCGCGAAGAACTCGCTTCAGGCGCATTAGTCGCGTGTCAGGTTGAGATCCCAAGACCGGCGCAGCCAGTGTTTCTCGCGTGGCGCAAGGGAAATCAAGGCAAAGCGCAGGCGTGGTTTGCCGAACGTTTACCCCATTGCGACTGGTTGTTTTAGTGAGATGTAAAGTGAACGTGCTGCTAGTGGATGGAGTGAATCACAGTACTTAACCCATTGCTAAGTACTGTGATCAATTAAGAGGATAAAGTTTTGAGGCAAATCCCTGACACAGGGCGCTTACACTGAACGCTTCAAATGGCTGGTGTAATGCACATGGGGCGAGAGCAAATCCGCTAAATTGGGGTTGGGCGCCCGATTGAGGAAGCGAATAAAGGCCTGAGGTAGAGTGAGCGTCTCAATCGATTCCTGCCAGCGCGCCTGTAACAGTGGGTGATAACCTTCTTTCCCTGCGGCGGTATAGGAGGTCGAAACTCCCACATAGAGTGCATCGGGTTGCACTGGATACCAGAGTGATAAGCCATCCTGCTGCATCATTTCAAGCTTGAACAAACGCTCCCCCATTGGGCGTCTGCCGTCGTAGTAATAACGCAATCCATAGGTATAAGGGAAGCTGCCCGCCCCCGTGCCGCGCACACTATTGTTTGTCGCGGCGTTAATCGCCGACTCCAGCGCTTGGTATAAATACTGGCCTTGGATTTCGTATTTGACTAATGGCAATTCGAAGGGCAGCAATTGGCCCAACACATCGGCGAGGGTGAGCCTGCCTTGGGCGACCGATTGCCTTACGCCACCCGCGTTATGCAGGGCAAAGTGGATGCGAGGATCTTCAAGTTTGGCCTCTTGGAACATACTGCGGCTCACCCAAGGGGCGATTTCACTGCCATGGGGTAATGCCTTAGACGGCAGTCTGGTATGCACTAGATTCTTAGGCACAAGGGCTAAGACTTTGTTTTCCATCTCGGCAATCGCGGGGCGATAGATATCGTGGATCACGCCATGAATGTCTTCATCGGCATCATCCCACAATACATAGGGATGCTCATTAAAGCGTTGCTGCACGGCTTGATAGTCGGTGTCATCCACTTGCTCACTCGAACTCAACATAAACTGCTTATCGAGCATAAAGTAGTTGCCACCCTTGAGGCTTATCGCGCGGCCAGTTGCATCAAATTCAATCTCGGCCAAGCCTAAGGTTTCGGCGTATTTCCCCGCATGAACGATAGGAGTGCCATGGATGGTTTCACCATAGGGTATATTGCTTAACCCCAAGGCACTAAAATCGCCCTGCAATGTATGGGTATGGCCACCGACGATAAGGCTGATGCCATCGACTTGTTCGGCAAGCCTTCTATCCTGATCTAAACCTAAGTGACTCAGTACGATAATGTGCTTGATGCCTTTGGCATGTAGATGCTCGACGGTGCGCGCCGTGGTGGCAATCGCATCGACAAAGTGGGTATCGGGATCGGGTCTGGCGATGTCTTTCATCTGATCCAGAGTAATGCCGATGACGGCGAGCTTTTTGTCGTAGAAGGGCTTTTCGAGGTAGCTGGCAAGCTGGTTTTTTTCATCATAGGCCAGAATATTCGCCACAGTACGCAGGTTACCTGGCTTGCGGATATCCTCTTGGCTCAAGTCCATATTCCCTGCCAGCAGAGGAAAATCGATTTGCTTGGCAAATTCGGCGAGCCGCGCATTGCCTTCATCAATATCGTGATTACCAATCACCATGGCATCGGGTGCGAGTAAATTTAGCAGATGGGCGTTGGCCTTGCCCTTAAAATGGCTGAAATACAACGTGCCTTGGAAACTGTCGCCCCCATGCAAAAATAAAAACGGCATCTGGCTTTGTGCAGCTCGGTCACGTGCCTGACTGATCTGATACCCCAGGCGCGCATAGCCACCGCTGTGACTGGTGATATCTAAGGCTTTAAGCCCGAGATTGAAAGAAAATTGTACGCGGCTGGGCTCAAAATTCGAATGGGTATCGTTGATGTGCGCGAGTGAGAGTGTGTATCCCTGTGTCATAACCTACCTCTTTTACGGCGGGAGATTATAACCTTCTCCCCAAAAACAAGAAAGGGAGCCAAGCTCCCTTTACTTTAACAATGACTAAATAATGTCATTAACCCGAACGCGCCTCGTCATCTTCGGCGGCGGCTTCGAAGTCGCCATCATCGGAGAGTCGAATGCCTTTTTGCTTCATGCGCTTGGTCCAGAGTTTACGGGCCAATTGCTGCATGTCGGTCGCAGGGTCATTCACATCGACAATCTCAAGGCCAAGTAGCGACTCGATAATGTCTTCTTGGGTCACAATACCTTGGCTACTGCCGTATTCGTCAACCACCATCGCAATTTGGGTATTGCGTTTAATCATCCGCTCGAATAACGGCAGAATTTTAGCCGTCTCGGGCACCACAAATAGGCTACGCTTAAGCTCACCAATCGGTGCATCAGGGGTGTAACGTTCCGCCAGCAACACATCGGTACGGGTGATATAACCGATAATATCGTCGTGGTCCTGATCGTATACCGGAATACGGGTAAAAGGCTTGTCGCGATATTCCTGCACAAACTCATTTTGCGTCAGTGAAACGGGCAGGGAGAACATCACGGTACGCGGCGTCATAATCGCTGTCACGGGCACGTCACGCACCTTGAGCATTTGGGTCAAAATTTTAGACTCTTGCTCGTCTAACTCACCGGATTCTTGACCAATCTTGGCCATGGCGCTCATTTCTTGGCGAATGTACTGACCTTCTTCCCCTTTACCTAGCAGGCGAGTCACCTGTTGCGACATCCAAATCAGCGGCTTAGTGACACGCTTCATCCAAGTGATGGCAATCGATACACTCGGGGCTAAACGGCGCCAGTGATTGGCTCCCACAGATTTCGGAATAATCTCTGAGAAGAATAGGATGATAAAAGTTAACACTCCGGAGAACACGCCGAGCATGTCATCACCAAAGACCTTGGCCGCTTGCGCACCGGCAACGGCGGCACCCACAGTGTGGGCAATGGTGTTTAGGGTCAAAATAGACACGAGAGGCGCTTCGATGTTTTCTTTTAGTTTACGCAACCGGGCGGCCGCGGCACTGTCAGTTTGTTCGAGCGAGGCGATATAACTAGGGGTAACCGAGAGCAACACTGCTTCGAATACACTGCACAGAAAAGAAACTCCGACAGCGACAAGCACTATAATGATGAGGGTTAACATATAGGTGGTATTACAACTCCATAATTTAGGCCAACATTGACCCTCGCCGATTCTAGCATAGGAGTGTGGAGTTGCTGGCTAAAATTTTTCTGCGTCTGTATAATTCGCCGCCCTGTTGCAGGTTTTGGTGTTGAGGTTAGTCCTATGAGTGAAAAAAAGATCAATTTATTAGACCTTGATCGTAAGGCGATGCGCGCATTATTTGCGGATCTGGGTGAGAAGCCTTTCCGTGCCGATCAGCTGATGAAGTGGATCTATCATTTCGGTGTCAGTGACTTCGAAGATATGACTAACATCAACAAAGTGTTACGCCAAAAGCTGGCGGCGCGCTGTGAGATTGTGGCGCCTGAGATTTCTAGCTATCAAAAATCCACCGATGGCACAATTAAGTTCGCCATCCATGTCGGCGAAGGCCAAGAAGTCGAAACCGTATATATTCCTGAAGATGACCGCGCCACCCTGTGTGTGTCGTCTCAAGTGGGCTGCGCCCTCGAATGTACTTTCTGCTCGACCGCACAGCAAGGCTTTAACCGCAACTTAACTGTCTCTGAAATCGTCGGTCAAATTTGGCGTGTTTCCCACTTCTTAGGGTTCGCCAAAGAAACTGGCGAGCGCCCAATCACCAACGTGGTGATGATGGGCATGGGTGAACCTCTGCTTAATCTTGCCAACGTGATCCCTGCGATGGATATCATGCTGGACGACTTCGGCTTCAGCCTGTCAAAACGCCGTGTGACCCTGTCAACTTCGGGCGTAGTGCCAGCGTTAGATAAACTCGGTGATGCCCTCGATGTGGCGCTGGCTGTGAGTATCCATGCGCCAAACGATGAACTGCGCGATATTCTGGTTCCCGTGAATAAAAAGTATCCATTGCAAGAGTTCCTTGCGGGAATTCGCCGTTATATCGCTAAATCTAATGCTAACCGTGGCCGCGTGACGGTGGAGTATGTGATGCTCGATCACATCAATGACAGCACTGAACAAGCCCATGAATTAGCACAATTAATGAAGGATACGCCCTGCAAGGTTAACCTGATCCCATTCAACCCATACCCAGGCTCGCCCTATGGTCGCTCGTCAAACTCGCGCATCGACCGTTTTTCTAAGGTATTGATGGAATATGGCTTAACTGTGATTGTACGCAAAACCCGTGGTGATGATATTGACGCGGCCTGTGGACAGTTAGCGGGGGATATTCGCGATCGAACCAAGCGTTTAGCAAAAAAACGCATGCAAGAAAATCAGATTTCGGTCACAATGAATTAACTCTTTGTTTGCACAGATTTATAGGCTTGCCCATGAAGCATGGATTGTCAGGGTTATCATTAGCAATTGCCCTGTCATTATTAGTGACAGGATGCGTAACTGAGCGTACCTATTCAGGGACTGATATTCCCGTGTCGGAGCGAAAACTCGATAAAGTTGCCGCCGCACGGGAGCGTATGCAGCTCGGTTTAACCTACCTTAATCGAGGTAACTCGGAACAAGCCAAATACAATCTTGATAAAGCCGTTGAATATGCGCCAGAGCTCGAAGATGTGCATGTGGCCATGGCCTATTACTATCAAACCGTTGGCGATTTAGTACGTACCGAACAGGCGTATCAAGACGCTATCAATACTAAGGACGCCTCTGGCGATTCCATGAATAACTTTGGGGTGTTTTTGTGCCAACAAAAGCGATACGACAAAGCTGAAAAAATGTTTTTGGCCGCGATAGAAATGCCCAAATATACGCGTACCGCGTCCAGTTATGAAAACTTAGGCATTTGCAGCCGAGACGCGGGACAAACAGAAAAGGCACGACAGTATTTTCAGATGGCGTTAAAGTATGACCCGAGACGCTCGGTGTCTTTACTGGAGCTGGCTCAGCTTGGGGTAGATAAAGGTGATTATGTCGATGCGCAAAACCAATTAGCGCGCTATCACCAAGTGGCAGCCCAGACTCCAGAGAGTTTAACGCTCGGAATAAAAATTGAGCAGGCGTTGAATGATGATGCTGCTATGAAGCGATTTGGCATTTTATTGCTCGCCAAATTCCCAGCATCGCCTCAAGCCAAGCAATACAGAGTTAATTTGCATCAATGAAAGATAACGAAATAAACGCGTCAGTAGAACCAGTAGCAGCGAGTGAAGCTGAGTCGACGCCTGATGTAACGCTCGGCACTGTACTCAGAACGGCTCGTGAGCAGATGGGCTTAAGCATTGCGGATACCGCGGTGAAGTTACATCTGCGCCCAGGGATTGTTGAAAATCTTGAAGCCGACGATTTTTCTAATATTTCTTCTTCGACTTATGTTCGCGGATATGTCAAAAACTATGCTCGCATGCTGGGGGTGGATAACGCCCTGATTGAGGCATGCCTAGCGCGGCAGGTGCCGTTAGTGACGCAGCCTGCCATGCAAAGCTTTTCCCGCAAGACGACCTATCAAGCTCGTGACACTAAATTAAAGTGGCTGAGCTTTTTTATTGTCATCGTGTTACTGGGCCTGTTCGTTCTATGGTGGATGCAACGAACCACGCTAGTGACCCATGTTGATGTGTCTCAACCGACGGCGGAAGAGTTAGCGGCGGCGAATCAAACCTTGCCGGGGGATGTGCTGCTAACAGAAACCGATGCTAGTGAACGCTTAAGCGAGATTGCGGTCAATGGTTCAATGGCGACCGATGGTCCGGTAAAAGATACCGACGAGAGCACTATCGACCCGAATATGAACGATACGGCAGCGATGGAAGCGGAACAAACGCCTGCCAATTCGGCTGTGAATCCGAGCGAATCTAACAACGCTCTGACTAGCAATGCTTCGAACACTGCACCGAACTCAGCAGCGAGTAATGTCGTTGGTGTTCCAAGCGCTACGCAAAACGTTGCGACCAATACCGCCCCAGTGCAGAACCCAACCGCATCGAATGCACCCGCAACTAATACTGCTTCGACAGCGCAAGCCATGCCAGTGACCGCAGGGCAGTCGAGCATTACCATTGAGCTCACGGGCGATTGCTGGATCAACATAGTCGATGCCAAGGGCAAAGCGATTGTTGACGGCGTCCGTGGTGCGGGTGCGAATATTCAAGCCAGTGGTGTGCCTCCGTTTAAAGTGATCCTAGGCGCTCCCACTGTCGTGTCCACGTTTACGGTCGATGGTAAAGCCATCAGCCTTGCTGAATTTCCTAAGGGTCGTGTTGCGCGTTTGACTATCCCACAGGTTTAAGTCTGGCGCCTACGCAGAGTACCGAAAAGAGCGTATTGAGTATGTATAACGAAACACCCATAAAGAGACGTCCTTCTACCCGCATTTATGTGGGCAATGTGCCGATTGGTGATGGTGCGCCGATTGCCGTACAGTCGATGACTAACACTAAGACCACAGATGTTGAGGCTACCGTTGCCCAAATCCGTGCCCTAGAGAAAGTGGGTGCCGATATTGTGCGTGTCTCTGTGCCGACGATGGACGCCGCAGAAGCCTTTAAAGTGATTAAGCAATCGGTATCTGTGCCCTTGGTTGCGGATATCCACTTCGATTACCGTATCGCCTTAAAAGTGGCGGAATATGGTGTGGACTGTTTGCGTATCAACCCGGGTAATATCGGTAACGAAGAGCGTATCCGCAGTGTGGTGGAGTGCGCCCGCGATAAAAATATTCCTATCCGTATTGGGGTGAACGGCGGTTCATTAGAAAAAGATCTGATGGACAAATACAAAGAGCCCACGCCAGAAGCCTTACTCGAATCGGCCATGCGCCATGTGGACATTCTCGACCGTTTGAACTTCGACCAGTTTAAGGTCAGCGTAAAAGCCTCCGATGTGTTCTTAGCGGTGGAATCCTATCGTTTATTGGCTAAGCAAATTCGCCAGCCTTTGCATTTAGGCATTACCGAAGCGGGCGGTGCCCGTGCGGGTGCGGTGAAGTCTGCTGTTGGCTTAGGCATGCTGCTTGCCGAAGGCATTGGTGATACCCTGCGTATTTCGTTAGCGGCCGATCCGGTAGAAGAAATCAAAGTTGGCTTTGATATCCTAAAGTCACTGCGTATTCGTAGCCGTGGCATTAACTTTATTGCCTGTCCTTCTTGCTCGCGCCAAGAGTTCGATGTGATCAGCACGGTAAATGAATTAGAGCGCCGCCTCGAAGATGTGACGACTGCGATGGATGTGTCTATCATCGGCTGTGTGGTCAATGGCCCAGGCGAAGCCTTAGTGTCACACATTGGCTTAACCGGTGGACATCGTAAGAGTGGATACTACGATGAAGGCGAGCGTCAAAAAGAGCGTTTCGACAATGATAACCTAGTCGATTCCCTCGAAGCGAAAATTCGCGCTAAGGCGAGCCAAATGGCCAATCGCATCCAAGTGAAAGACACGACTGAGTAATAGACACAGCCGAATCAACCCATAGGTTAAGCGTTATAAAAACACTCAAGCCTTGAGCTAGACCCCGAAACCGACGGGGTCATTTTACGTTTAGTGTTGAACAGCCTATAATGCCTGACATTTTTTATTAATTTAGCGAAAATCGGACGAGTCGATACAGTGGCAAAACAGATCCAAGCGATTCGCGGAATGAACGACATTCTGCCAACTCAAAGTCCTCTATGGCAAAAAGTGGAAGCGGTACTACGTGCGAGCGTGGCTGCTTATGGTTACAGTGAGATCCGCACTCCAATAGTGGAAAATACCGATCTTTTTAAACGCTCTATCGGTGAAGTGACTGATATTGTTGAAAAAGAAATGTATACCTTCGAGGACCGTAACGGTGACAGTTTAACCCTACGTCCAGAAGGCACCGCCTCAACCGTGCGTGCGGGTAATGAGCATGGTCTGCTCTATAACCAAGAACAACGCTTGTGGTACATGGGCCCAATGTTCCGCCACGAACGTCCGCAAAAAGGTCGTTATCGCCAGTTCCACCAGTTTGGTGTGGAAGTCTACGGCATTGGTAGCGCCGATATTGACGCTGAAGTGTTGATGTTATCGGCCCGCCTATGGGAAAAACTCGGCATTAGCGAGCATGTGACGCTTGAGTTGAACACCTTAGGCGACCCCGCTGAGCGCGCCGCTTACCGTGAAGCCTTGATTGCCTTCTTAGAGCAACACAAGGACAAATTAGACGAAGATAGCCAGCGCCGTATGTACAGCAATCCGCTGCGCGTACTGGACTCGAAAGATCCCCAAGTGCAAAGCATTTTAGCTGATGCGCCTGCGCTGATGGATTACTTAGGTGAAGAATCTTCACAACATTTTGCACAATTGCGTGAACTCCTAGACGCGGTTGGCATCCAATACCGAGTTAACCCGCGCTTAGTCCGTGGTTTGGATTACTATAATCGCACGGTTTTTGAATGGGTTACCAATAGCTTAGGCTCTCAAGGCACTGTACTTGCGGGCGGTCGCTACGACGGTTTAGTCGCTCAATTGGGCGGTAAAGATACGCCAGCCGTCGGTTTTGCGATGGGATTAGAGCGCATTGTGTTGCTGCTTGAAACCTTAGAACTGACCCGAGATATCCCTGCGGCTGTCGATGTGTATGTCGCGGCTATGGGGGATAGCTGCTTGGTTGAAGCCATTAAAGTGGCTCAGGAGTTACGCTCAACCTTACCGACTCTGCGTGTTATGAGCCACTGCGGCGGCGGTAACTTCAAGAAGCAAATTAAGCGTGCCGATAAAAGCGGCGCACAAGTAGCCTTACTCATCGGTGAAGAAGAACTCGCCGAAGGTGTGGTTACCGTTAAATATTTACGCAATGACAACGAACAACAACGGGTCGCTCGAAATGCATTAAGCGCATTTTTAGCTGAACTTACCAAATAAGGGGACGTGCGCGTGGAAATTTATAGCACAGAAGAACAACAAGTTGATGCTATCAAGCAGTTCTGGAAAGACTATGGAACCTCGATTGTTATCGGGGCGGTCGTTGGTTTAGGCGGCCTGTACGGTTGGAACTATTACTCCGACATGAAAATCGTGAAGGCCGAAGAAGCATCACAGGCTTTCCAAACCTTAACCACCAAATCAAGTGACGAAGCGGCCATGCTGGCTGGCGTTGCTGAGTTTTCCAAAAATCACGACCAAAAGGGCTATCAAGCACTGCTGGACTTGATCGTTGCGAAAACTGCGGTTGAAGCGAAAGATTTCCCTAAGGCCGAAGAAGCGCTGAAGAAAGTGATTGCCGCTAAGCCGGGCGCCGGATTAGACACAGTGGCAACACTGCGTTTAGCGCGCATTCAAGCAGAGCAAGGCCAAATCGGCACAGCACTCGCTACTTTAGATCAAGTGACTGATAAAGCTTTCTTAGCGCAACGTGAAGAACTCAAAGGCGATTTCTTTGTACGCCAAGGCGAAGCTGATAAAGCGAAAACCGCTTATCAAGCGGCAATGGACAATGGCGGTGTTGTGACCAGCCCTGCACTTAAAATCAAACTTGATAACCTAAATCAAGCATAAGGGACCCCTTGATGAAGTCTTGGTGCAAGAACCTGCTAGCCGCTGGGTTAAGCCTAGCCATGTTATCCGCCTGTTCTTCTAGCGATGTGGAAGAAGAACCGGTAAGTGAGTTAACTGCGATTCAGGCGACAGTGTTTCCTGAAGTAAGTTGGAGCGCCTCTGTAGGTGACGGTGTCGGTGATTATTATTCTCGCCTCACTCCTGCAGTTCGTTACGGTAAAATTTTTGCAGCCGACCGTTACGGCGAAGTCGTGGCCTTTGATGAAGCCACGGGTGAGCGCGTTTGGAAAAAAGATTTTAGTGAAGAGTTTCGTGATAACGCCTTAGCCAAAAACAAGGGCGCACGCTTAGCCGCGGGTGTCACTGCCGCGCGCAATAAAATCTTTGTCGGTGGTGAGAGTGGTCTATTGGCCGCGCTGAATGCCGAAGATGGTCAAGTGCTGTGGCATGTTGTGGCTGGGGGCGAATTACTCTCTAAGCCAACCGTTGCTGACGATGTGGTAGTGGTGAGTACTAGCTCTGGCGCGCTCGAAGCCTTTAACGTCGATACGGGCGCTAAGCTGTGGGCCTATGAGATGCAGTTGCCTAATCTGACCTTACGTGGCACGGGTTCTGCGGCCTATGAGGCGGGTGGTTTCTTTATCGGTACTGCCGATGGCAAAGTCGCCGTTGTGGTGAAAAACAACGGTCAAGCCGCATGGGAACAAGCGATTTATAATCCAACCGGTGGCAATGAGTTTACTCGTATGGCCGATGTGGATATGACGCCGCTGATCTTAGGTGACAACCTGTATGCGGTGAGTTACAACGGTAACTTGGTTTCGATGGAGCTGCGTAGCGGACGTGTGATTTGGACCCGTAAGTACTCCAGCTTCAATGAGCTAGCGTCTGCAGGTTTAAGCTTATTCCTAGTGGATGATCACAGCCGTATCTACTCTGTGGACAGACGTAACGGCTTAGAATTGTGGAGTAACTCTGAGCTGGCGAACCGTACACTCACGTCACCAGCCGTGTATCGCGACTATCTGGTCGTGGGCGATTTTGAAGGTTATCTGCACTTTATTGACCGCAGCACAGGCAGTATTGCCGGTCGTATCCAAGTGGACAGTTCTGGATTATTCAGCCAGCCATTAGTGGTGGATGATAAAATCTACGTGCAAGGTCGCAGCGGAAAGTTAGCTGTTGTAACACTTCCTTAGTTAAAAGTGTTATCCTTGTAGAGCCCCTGGAAGTGTGTTCCGGGGGCTTTTTATTGAAAAGTTTTTTAGAGGCAAAATCATGATCCCTGTAGTGGCCCTTGTTGGTCGGCCGAACGTCGGTAAATCCACCTTATTTAACCGCCTTACGCGTACGCGTGATGCGCTGGTTGCTGACTTTCCTGGCCTAACACGTGACCGTAAATATGGTCGAGCATTCCTATCCGGCTATGAGTTTATCGTGGTGGATACCGGCGGTATCGACGGCACCGAAGAGGGGATCGAAACTAAGATGGCCGAGCAGTCCCTCGCCGCTATCGAAGAAGCCGATGTTGTCTTATTTATGACCGATGCGCGCGCGGGCTTAACCGCCGCAGATTTGTCTATCGCTCAGCATTTGCGTAGCCGCCAAAAAACCACTTTCGTGGTCGCAAACAAGATTGACGGTATCGATGCCGATTCTGCCTGCGCCGAGTTTTGGTCGTTAGGTTTAGGTGAAGTCTATCAAATGGCTGCCGCCCAAGGTCGCGGCGTGACCAACATGATTGAGTACGCCTTAACGCCTTATGCCGAAGCTATGGGCCTTGAACGCCAAGGCGAAGAGGAAGAAGTCGACGAGCGTCAGTACACCGAAGAAGAAGCCGAAGCCGAGCAGAAGCGTCTGCAGGATTTACCGATCAAGCTTGCGATTATCGGTAAGCCGAACGTGGGTAAATCGACACTGACTAACCGTATCTTAGGTGAAGAGCGTGTGGTGGTTTACGATGAGCCGGGCACCACCCGCGACAGTATTTACATTCCGATGGAACGCGATGGCCGCGAATACGTGATTATCGATACTGCTGGTGTGCGTCGCCGCAGTAAAGTCCATGAAGTGATTGAAAAATTCTCGGTGATCAAAACCCTAAAAGCGGTAGAAGATGCCAACGTGGTACTGCTGATCATCGATGCCCGTGAAGGGATTGCCGAGCAGGATTTAGGTCTATTAGGTTTTGCCCTAAACGCGGGCCGCGCCTTAGTCATCGCCGTCAACAAGTGGGACGGTATCGACCAGGGCATTAAAGACCGCGTTAAGAGTGAACTCGACCGCCGCTTAGGCTTCATCGATTTTGCTCGCATTCACTTTATTTCGGCGCTACATGGCACAGGTGTTGGCCATCTGTTTGAGTCGATTGAAGAAGCTTACGACAGTGCGACTCGCCGCGTGAGCACCTCGATGCTGACCCGCATCATGCAAATGTCGCAGGATGACCATCAGCCACCATTGGTGAACGGTCGCCGTGTGAAACTGAAATACGCCCACGCCGGTGGTTATAACCCGCCAATCGTGGTTATTCACGGTAACCAAGTCAGCAAGCTACCGGATTCTTACAAGCGCTACATGATGAACTACTTCCGTCGTTCATTGAAAGTGGTCGGTACGCCAATTCAGCTACGTTTCCAAGAGGGTGATAACCCGTTTGAAAACAAGGTTGAAAAGCTGACCATGAGCCAAGAGCGTCGCCGTAAGCGCGCCCTGAGCCATATTAAAGATCGCAAGACAAAGTAAATCTGCGCTTTGGGCTTAAGCTGAACATAAAAAAGGAACCCTAGGGTTCCTTTTTTGTTGGCGCATTTTAGGGGGAAATCTTAAGTCTTGTTTCGATCAAATGCTTTATTGCTATGGGCTTGAGCGTTGAGTGTTGAGCCTTAAGGCTGTTGTGTCTTAGCTTTCATCTGTTATGTGCGTCACTGTCGACTGCACCTGCCCATGGAGTAGGCGAGTGTTTATCCTATCGCCAATACTCAGCTGAGCGGCATTGTCTATGACTTGGTTATTTGCATCTGTGGTGATGCTGTACCCCCGGCTCAAGGTGGCTAATGGACTGACCGTTTCTAATTGATGGGCGGCATATTTAATTCGCTGCTCACTTTGGTTGAGGGTATCTTGCATAGCGTCCTGCAAACGTGTTGCGAAATAGCTCAACCTATTGGTCTCGAGCGCGAGTTTGTGCTTTGGAGATTGCTGCTCGAGGCGATTTGCCAGTTGCTGCTGACGGCGACTTAAACCGTGCAGTTTGTTAGACAATGCGGCTTCGAGCCGTAATTGCATCTCATCGAAACGCTGCTCGAATTGCTGTAGGGTGCGCTTAGGATCTAAGCGTTGCAGCCTATGCTCGAGCAAACTTAAGCGTCTTTCCTGCTTGAGCTGATAGTGACTCGCGCTCTGTTTGAGGCGTGAGAGTACTGTGGCTAAGCGTTGGCTCTTATTATCGCTATCCTGAGACAGTAGTTCTGCGCCTGCAGAGGGCGTCGGGGCGCGAACGTCGGCCACATAGTCACTGATGGTGGTGTCGACCTCATGGCCTACGGCGCTGACAACGGGTAGGGCACTGTTGTAAATGGTGTGGGCGAGTGCTTCGCTATTAAAACACCATAAATCTTCGAGTGAGCCGCCGCCACGGGTGAGCAGTAATACATCGACCTCGAGCCGTTGGTTGGCGATATTGATGGCTTGGCAGATAGTGAGATCCGCGCTCTCGCCTTGTACCTGAGTGGGATAAATAATCACTTCGATGGAAGGGTCACGGCGGGCAAGCACATGCAACACATCGCGAATAGCCGCGCCCGTAGGGGAGGTGATGACCCCAATACGTTGAATATTTTTCGGTAACTGACGTTTAGTGTCGGCGGCAAATAACCCCTGCGCCGCGAGCTTCATCTTGAGCGCTTCAAATTGTTGTGCCAGTAAGCCATCCCCGGCGGGGAGCATAGACTCAATCAATAGTTGATAGTCGCCTCTAGGCTCGTACACACTAATCGCGCCTTTTACTAGCACTTGCTGACCATTCACTGGTTTAAAGCTCACGCTTTGGTTGCGTCCCTTAAACATGGCGCAGCGAATTTGTGAATAATGATCCTTAAGGGTTAAATACCAATGGCCCGAACTGGGGGCGGAAAAGTTGGAAATTTCACCGTTTAGCCAGACTTTTCCCAGTTGCCCCTCGAGAATTTGCCTGACTTCACCATTAAGGCGTGAGACGGTATAAATATTATTTTTAGGGACTTGCATGTGTTTTCTCGTGCAAATGGGATTTTTTCACTATTTTCCATTTACCGCTCCCCAGATGCAAGGTATAATCCCGCCGCAATATTTCACCTCTAAAATCCTACTCAACTGGGGAGATGTTGCCTATGCTACGTTTAATTAAAGAAGCGCTAACCTTTGACGATGTGTTACTTGTTCCTGCGCATTCGACTGTACTCCCAAATACCGCCATCCTTAAAACTCGCCTGACCAATACCATTGAACTGAATATTCCGCTTGTGTCTGCCGCTATGGACACTGTGACCGAAGCGCGTCTTGCGATCGCCATGGCACAGGAAGGTGGCTTAGGTTTTATTCATAAAAACATGAGCATAGAAAAGCAGGCCGAAGAAGTTCGTAAAGTAAAAATTTACGAAGCGGGTGTGGTTCAACAACCTGTGACGGTAACGCCTTCAACTACGCTGGCGGATCTTAAAGTACTGACCGCGAAGAATGGTTTTGCGGGTTACCCTGTGGTAAACGAAGCCAATGAATTGGTGGGTATTATCACTGGCCGTGACGTACGCTTCGTGACTGATTGGAGCAAAACCGTAGAAGAAGTGATGACGCCAAAGGCGCGTTTAGTCACGGTTGCGGAAGGCACTAAGTTAGATGAAGTGCAAAAATTAATGCACTCAAATCGTATCGAAAAAGTGTTAGTTGTCGATGATAACTTCAAGCTGAAAGGCTTAATCACAGTAAAAGACTTCGAAAAAGCCGAGCGTAAGCCTAATGCCTGTAAAGACGAATTAGGTCGTTTACGTGTAGGCGCCGCCGTGGGTGCAGGTGCCGGTAACGAAGAGCGTGTCGATGCGCTGGTGAAAGCCGGTGTTGACGTGCTGCTGATTGACTCTTCTCACGGCCACTCTGAAGGCGTGTTGCAACGTATCCGTGAAACCCGCGCTAAATACCCAGATTTACAAATCATTGGTGGTAACGTGGCAACAGCTGAAGGCGCATTAGCCCTAGTTGAAGCCGGTGTTAACGCGGTTAAAGTCGGTATTGGCCCTGGTTCTATCTGTACCACACGTATCGTGACGGGTGTGGGCGTGCCACAAATTACCGCAGTGTCTGACGCTGCCGAAGCCGTAAAAGGTTTAGGGATCCCAGTTATTGCCGACGGCGGTGTACGTTTCTCCGGTGACTTAGCCAAAGCCTTAGCCGCAGGTGCATCGTGCATCATGGCGGGTTCAATGTTCGCGGGTACTGACGAAGCGCCGGGCGAAACTGAACTCTACCAAGGCCGTGCCTATAAGTCATACCGCGGTATGGGTTCTTTAGGCGCCATGTCTCAAGGTTCTTCTGACCGTTATTTCCAATCTGACAATGCTGCCGACAAGCTGGTGCCAGAAGGCATCGAAGGCCGTGTACCTTACAAAGGCAAGCTCAAGGAAATCATCCATCAACATATGGGTGGTCTGCGTTCATGCATGGGCCTAACGGGCTGTGCCACGATCCAAGAACTGAACGAAAAAGCGCAATTTGTGAAAGTGACTTCTGCTGGCATGGGCGAGTCCCACGTTCACGATGTGACTATCACTAAAGAAGCGCCAAACTACCGTTCAGGTGCGTAAACGTTTGTGATAACGGGGCGGCGATAGCCGCCCCGTTATTAAGATTTGTATGCCCTCAAGATTGAACCTCGCAGTCTTGAGCTAAGTTAAAACAATAGATGAGATAAAGGTTATCCATGAGCGATATTCATGAGCATAAGATACTGATCCTCGACTTTGGATCTCAGTACACCCAGCTAATTGCCCGTCGTATCCGTGAAATTGGTGTTTACTGTGAGTTATGGGCGTGGGATGTGACCGAAGCCCAAATCCGTGAGTTTGCCCCTAACGGGATTATCCTCGCTGGCGGCCCTGAAAGTGTGACTGCCGACAATTCTCCCCGCGCACCTGAATATGTGTTCAATGCTGGCGTGCCTGTATTAGGGATCTGCTACGGCATGCAAACCATGTCTGAGCAGCTTGGCGGTAAAGTGATTCAAGGCGTTGGCGAAGGCGAGTTCGGCTACGCTCAAATCGAAATGTTAGCGCAATCGGCCCTGTTTAAAGATATCGAAGACGCAGTCAGTGCCGACGGCAAATCTCTGCTCGATGTGTGGATGAGCCATGGCGATAAAGTTTCGGCTATCCCTGAAGGTTTCGTGGCCGTTGCTAAAACTGACACTTGCCCATTTGCGGCCATGTCTTGTGAGGAAAAACGTTTCTACGGCGTGCAGTTCCACCCTGAAGTCACTCATACCCGCCAAGGTATGCGTATGCTGTCGCACTTTGCCTTGGATATCTGCGGCTGTGCGGCTAACTGGAAACCTTCTTCAATCATCGAAGACGCTATCGAACGCTTGAAAAAACAAGTAGGCGACGATGAAGTTATTTTAGGTCTGTCTGGTGGTGTGGATTCATCGGTAGTGGCCATGCTGCTGCACCGCGCCATTGGCAAAAAACTGACCTGCGTATTCGTTGATAACGGCTTACTGCGTTTAAACGAAGCGAAGCAAGTCATGGAAATGTTTGGTGACCATTTCGGTCTGAACATTGTTCACGTCGATGCGGAAAACCGCTTCCTTGACGCGCTGAAAGGCGAAGCCGATCCAGAAGCGAAACGTAAGATCATTGGCCGTGTGTTCGTTGAAATTTTCGACGAAGAAGCCAAGAAATGCGTTAATGCTAAATGGTTAGCCCAAGGCACTATCTACCCAGACGTTATTGAATCTGCGGGTAGCGCGACCGGTAAAGCCCATGTGATTAAGTCGCACCATAACGTTGGCGGTCTGCCAGACGATATGGAGCTAGGTCTGGTTGAGCCACTGCGCGAACTCTTTAAAGACGAAGTGCGTAAGATTGGCCTTGAGCTAGGTCTGCCTTACAACATGCTTTACCGCCACCCGTTCCCAGGCCCTGGCTTAGGCGTGCGTGTACTAGGCGAAGTGAAGAAAGAATACTGTGATTTGCTGCGCCGCGCCGATGCCATTTTCATCGAAGAGCTGCACAAAGCTGATCTTTATAACAAAGTCAGCCAAGCCTTTACCGTGTTCTTACCGGTTCGTTCTGTAGGTGTGATGGGCGATGGCCGTAAATACGATTGGGTGGTGTCACTACGCGCCGTTGAAACCATCGACTTTATGACCGCTCACTGGGCACACTTGCCATACGATTTCTTAGGTCGTGTGTCTAACCGTATCATCAACGAAATCGACGGTATCTCCCGCGTGGTTTACGATATTTCAGGTAAGCCACCTGCAACTATCGAGTGGGAATAAGTTAATTACGGCTCATCGATTCGATGAAGGGCCCCGCCAAAAGGCGGGGTTCTTGTTTATGGAGGTAATGCTTAAAATATTTTTTCTACAGAAGTGACAAAGATTGGATCAGGCTTTTCCTGTCCAACAAGTCTCTTCTTACGTTCCTTGTCTCTTTCTTTGATGGCTTTTTCCCTTGCTTGGTTAAACACAGAGGAATAATGTGACCATTTACAAGCTATCGGAGGTTGTGTACTAATGCGTGCATCCATGCAGGTTTTGGCAATGATTAGATTTAGCCAGAATTCGTCTTGTGTTGGTGCGTCCCACATATTTTGAACCCATTTTTGTGCCCATAGAGCATTCTCATATTCTGTAAATGCATGTTTAGCTGCTTTGGCACACATACCTTTACCATTGATGTGTTTATCAATTATGCCAACGAGTTTATCAGACTGAGTCGAGTATCCTGCAATCGTTATGGCGTATGCTTGATCTAAACTATCTTCGCTGGAAGCAAATTTTTGAATCAATGATGTAATAAAGTCAGCCGCACCAAAACGCTCTGCTGCGAGTATTTCTCGGGCAAGAACAGCGTCATTTTCGGCACCTAACAGTCTTTGATACCACAACTTTTCTATTGGTTTAGACACTTTGCTTCCCCAAATGGCTTGATGCTCAAGGGTAAGTTCGTCTCCCAAAACAAGTGTTACGAAACCTTGTGACGTTACTGCTCGGTTTAGCAGGAGGGCAGCTTTTTCTGGATGTTTCGAAGAAAGCAGGTTCGCAACGGCAAAGGCCAAGTTCTGGAGCCAAACGAATTTAGTGTCGCCTGTTTGCTCTATAATGCTGTACAGTTCATCGAGCAAAGAGGGCACTTCAAAAACTAGGCGTTGGAGATTGTCTATAGTAATTTCTTTAACTAAGAGTTCAGCATCAGAGCCTTTCAGTTTTGCGAAAAAAGCCTCTGCTACTGCATTGAGTCTGCTTTGTTTTTTGTCGAAATAATCATCGTTATTTAGAATTTCCTTTAAGCTCTTTTGCTTGGGGAAGCGTCCATCTTCTCGAGCTGTATCTTCAATAGATATGAAGGCAAATGGAGCTGGTTCAGTTCTTGACAGTTCAAAGTCTGCAAGTGGAAGTTGTATCCTACTGGTGGCAGTAATCCCGCAACTAAGTCGTTGTACAAAGCAATCTATCATTGGTTTAGCAAATGATTTTCCTAATCTATCTGCAGATGCGAACCAAGTCTTATGGCTGATCCGATTTAGAAGATCTTCAATCGATAATTCCTTTCGAAAGCATGCCTCAACCAACAGCATAGAGCCGAACCACTCCTCATAGGTTTTCTGATTTATTGAAGTTGCGTTCCATTGTTCTACCGTATGGACTTGCCGAACACGCTTCAAATCATTGAACACTGCTAATTGGTAGATAATTGCGCGAATCATAGAGGAATCATAAATAAAACACTTTAATATCAGATCTTCGAGTTCACTATTTATCTCGGTATGCCCATATAGTGCAGCTGCAAGAGTTCCATAAACAGCTTCTTCATCGTTAATTTCGAGTGATTTTTGAAGTGCTGTGACGATTGCTTCTGTTGGTTGGCGTTTAAGGCTTGGGATGGTTTTTAGTAAATATTTTGTCCCTACGATTTTGCTCGTCATGCATTTGAGCTGTTCTTCTGCTGAAATTTGTGCGGCTGCATAGTAAAACACAAACATCTTACAAATCTCCCGATCATTTTCTGGCAGTGTCTCAAAGGCATCGCTTTCTACCATTCTATTGAGCATGCCTTTTGCCAAGTCAGGGGTGACCAATGGCATGTCATGTTCACAGTTCAGAATGACCTGCCGCAGAGGAAGTCCTGTTCTTGTCAACAACCCTGTAAGAAGACTTCGAGTTTTTTTAATAGCGACTGTGGGTTCAAATCGGCATGCAACTGGCAGGAATTGTATGAAGCTGTGGTCTTCGCTGCTTTGCCCCATCATTGTCTGTAACATCATATCGGGAGCAAGAGCTGTGAATTGTTGGATTCCTTGCTCCATATCTGTTGGTCGAGCTGCATCAGGATTTGCCACTTTAACTTGACGCCATTTGTAGGGTGATGGTTGGTCAAAGCGATACCAATCTTTTCGTAGTTCTTCTGCAATGGCATTTGCTTCTGCTGCATTTGTTTCTTCACCGGTTGCATTAAGCATTCGAACAACCGTCCACTTAGCTCCTTTCGAAGTAGTATTATTACGTAGTGGCTCAATCGCTCTAAGGAAGGAATGTCTGGTTGCGGCGCGCTCCACCCTATTAAATGTCGTAAGTTGCTGAAATGCTTTTTGTGCAAAAGAGATATCTTTATTCAATGAAAAAGCTAAGCCCATTGCAACAAAGCTATCAGCGAAGTCAACGAGGGAGCGTCCCGCCAGTAGCCGAAGTGCAAATGTAAATAACTCGTCAGGCGAGCCTGATACTTCGGTCATCTGCGTCAGTAGTTGCTTTTCAAAAGAGGATAAAGAAGACAAGGTCTCTTCAATTTCAGATTTCTTTCTCTCAAGCTGTTTTTCGTACTCTGAGTCATTTCGCCTGTGATAACGATTAGTCTGCTCAACAGGATCTTTGTTGTAGCAGTGAAGCCACTGATGTATGGCTGCTTCTACTGTTTGCCACCCAGATTCAGAACGTCCAACCTCAAGTGCGGCCTGGGTTAACCAGTCTTGATTGATTCTCCTTCCATTTTCGAGACAATGAATCTTTAAAACATCGAAAAGCGTTTCTGGTTGAAGCTTGACGATCTCAACGAATTCTTCAAATCGACAGTCGTCCACGTTTTGAAGGTTGGCAAACTCATTTAGTAGACCTGATAAGATTTTATTATCAAATCTAATGTCGTCGTCGAGTGCGCAGATCATTAAAGATGCAAAGAGCACATCAGCGGTTCGGTCCATAGCCTGTATCGGCTCGATAAGCTGGCATATCCGAGTGGCTAAATTCTGTTTTGCCCGAAGCGTTTGCCAAAGTTGGTCAACCAGCGTGAAGCCGAGTGCGAGAGTCAAACCCTCTTCACGTAGTTCGTATTGATCACCTGGCCCAGGGAGAGTTAGGAAGAAACGTGTCTCAATGACGGCGCTGGAGTCTGCCTGAAAATTCTGAGGTGGTTCGTTTATAGATGCCTGCACTCGTTTTAACACCTCTGCAGCGTGCTGACTGAGGCGGTTGGTCAAATCCGCGAAGGTTTCGTTTTCGTAGTTTTCAAGCTGTGACGCGCGAAGGTGCTCCATTAGCAACCTATCGGTTGTCAACCCTTTCCAAGCCATTGCCTCCTTATGAGGAAGTATCGCAATGGCAATGCTGAGTAACCTTGGATTTTGGAGTGTTGTCAGTGTTTGTTGGTCGAGCCAATCAAGAGAAATGCCATGGTATGTAAGCAGCGTATCGCGCTCTACTGATGACCATTCAGGGACTTCAATGACTGTGGGGGTAAATGCTATTCCTCTTGCTATTATTTTCCGCCAAAAGTGAGGCCTGACAGTCACAATTAGCCTACCTCCAATTTGGGATAGTTGGGATTGTATAGCGTTAATCAGCTTGTCCCAGCGGAGGTTTTGACGTTGGTTTAAACCATCAATAACGACTAAAAATTGAGCTTTTGGTGGTGTAATCCTCCAAGCCTGAAGGCGACGTCTCCATCGACTCTTAAGTGCTTCAGTAGCCACTTCATTGGTTTGCTTAATCAAAATTTCAATAAGGAAGTCATCAAGTTCTTCTACTGACGTTCTCTCAAGTTGCTCTGCACTGACGAATAACGCCAAGCCCTTAGTCTCAGAACACAATTGCGCTGAAAGCCATGATTTGCCGTGGCCCTCATCACCCAACAGAATGACTTCTTTGCCAGCTTGAATTTCTCCTGCGATCTGGTCTCGCAGTTCAGTGCGCATTAACGGGAAGGATTTATCTTTTAATACCGCTAGCCCTTGCCCTAAACGCTCCTGAGCTAAACGCTTGTCGTAAAATGTTTCAATTCGCCATTCATGGTTCAACTCAATCGCGCGTTGTAAGGCCAGCTTCGAAACATTGAGGTTCGACTTGAGTCTTTGAAGGAGATTTTCGAATTCTGGATGGTTTGAGATTGTTTGGAATGACGACTTGAGTTCACTATCAGTTAGCTTTGGTTGGCACGTTTTCTCTAAGTAATTTTTGACGATGAAATCGATGGCAGGCTCGCCAGCTGCAACCACGGCTATAGCTAGAAGCGGCAGTGGGACAGAGGTCCAATCCAAAATAAACGTAGAAATTGCATTTTTGTCACCATCTTCCTGGATATCCCTTGCAATCTGTGAACTTATCTCTGTTGTCGCACCAAGAATCCACAAACGATCTGCGGCACTTTGGCTGCGAGCTAAATCCGCTATTTTCGGCAAGACGTCATTTCTATGAATATCACCAGAGTATCGCTTGGCTTCGAAGATAACGGAGTCTAGCGGCATAGCTGCATCTCCGTCCATACCACCTTGTAGTCCACTTGCCGCAAGGCGGAACGGGATGCCAGTCAAATTCGTTAGGACAATGCGAAGGAGCCCTTCAAATCCATCAGGTCCAGCTGCCTTGATAGATAAGATGCTGTTTCGGATGTTCTCAAGGCTTTGTGAGTACTGGCAAACAGATTCGCTCATGTTTTTTCTCGTTTAGTTTGAATGGATCATTACCCTATTAATAACGCTATATCTTTCATGATTAAATTACTGATACTGGAGCACCTCAATTGAAAGAGATATCTATAGTGCTCAGTCTTCTAAACATAGTAATTCCTGTATCTGTGACTTACCACACCAGATTTTTTGTAACTGGTTTTTTTTAAAGGTATTTATACTCATTTCATTCTTTGAGTAAATAGTATCTAAGTCATCGTTTTTGTAAGCAAAAGGCGCCAAGTGCGCCTTTTTTTATTGGTTATGGGTATAATTGCCCAAATTGTTGATTAATGAGAATCCTTAAGTGGAGCTGATAAAACTGGATCCCAATACCCTGCATGGGAAGACACCTAGCCCTAATGAACTTGGTTGTGATGAAGTTAGTGCTGATGTGCTAACTGGCGAGCAACTTTGCCTCAATCAAGTGGATGTTGAACAAACTCGAGTCGATGAACATTGGATGCGTGTCGCGATGAGTATGGCTGAAAAGGCCGAGGTTGCGGGTGAAGTACCAGTGGGGGCGGTTTTAGTCAAAGGTGGTCAGCAAATCGCGGCCGGATATAACTTGTCTATCAGTGAGCACGACCCCTGCGCCCATGCTGAAATTCAGTGTTTGCGAGCTGCGGGTCAAACGATTGAAAACTATCGCCTCCTCGATACCACTCTTTACGTTACCCTCGAGCCTTGTGCCATGTGCGCCGGAGCTATGGTGCATAGCCGAATTGCCCGCGTGGTATTTGGGGCAAAGGATGAGAAGACGGGCGCTGCAGGAACCGTGCTTAATCTCTTGCAGCATCCCGCCTTTAATCATCAAGTTGAAGTGGTGTCAGGGGTGTTAGCGCAGGACTGTGCTGACCAATTGAGCCGCTTTTTTAAACGTCGCAGGGAGGAAAAGAAGGCTTTAAAACAGGCTCAAAAGGCGCAGCAGGGGACGCTATCCTAAGGAGTTTAGGGACTCGCTTAAGTGTTAGTCTTGGGCTTGGATAAACGTAAAAAACAGTTTGTGGCGATTCAGCACCCGGCGATGGCGAATTTTGAGTGTTGTACGACGGCGTGATGCACTGTTATTGATGGTTTTTCTTCTCATATAGACCCCGTTTTCAATCTTGTTATTGTCTAGGTTAAGGCTATTTTTGCTTTGGTTAACGGCTATGGGTTAACTCGCAATGATTATTATATTGACCTGTCACTATGACAGTATCAGCAGAGATCTCAGGCGGCAATCCCCCTCGATGCATCTGCTCTATAAAGCAGCGTTTTTAGCCCTAAGCTAGCTCACTTTAGCCTGTATTGGCTTAATCTAAGATTAAAATCGTGGTTTGATGGCCGCAAAAAAGCAAGGCTGCGGCACAAGTCAAGTGATTGAGGGGGAAGCGGTTAGGGCTATTTCGGCTTATCTGGGCTGAGGGTGCCTGGCACTGGCGCTGGGCCATCTTCCGAGGCGAGGTCGCTCGGCTCTTCATCATCGCTATTTTGTTGTTTAGATTGATTATCGACCCAGACTAAGGTGTCGTAATAGCGGCGAATGCTGTCGACGTAATGCACGGCTTCGCTACCACGGGCATAGCCATAGCGGGTCTTCTGGTAATATTTACGCTTTTGCAGCAGTGGTAATACCTTTTTAAGATCCCGCCAGGCGTTTGGATTAAGCTCCATAGATTCGGCGAGTTTACGGGCGTCTTCCACATGGGCATAACCGATATTGTAAGAGGCCAGCGCAAACCACATGCGTTGACTCTCGGGGATAGACTCGGGCAGACGATTGATCATATCCCGTAAATAAGCGGCGCCGCCGCGAATACTTTCTTCCGCATCGAGTCGGTTTGTAATGCCAATTTCTTTGGCGGTCGGCTGCGTGAGCATCATCATGCCGCGCACCCCAGTCGGCGAGCGAGCATTAGGATTCCAATGGGACTCTTGATAACTGGTCGCCGCCAATTTACGCCAATCTAAGTCTCCGGCGTGGGTTTCGAAAAGCTGACGATAACGAGGCAATACGGTTTCGATGGCGCGCAGGAAGGCGCGGGTGTCGATATAGTCGAAACGTTTTACGTGACCAAAGTATTTTTCATTAAGATGATCGAGTGTACCAGCGAGTTTCTCTTGGTGCCAAAACGCCAATAACTGACTCATCAAGCCGTCACTGTGTGCGGGTGGCAGCAACCAAACCACATCGAGCTTTTCTTCTAGCACGAGCCCTGAGCGCAGATCCGGTAAATAGCGGCGGTTAATTTGCACGCTGCTCGAGTCGGCGATGGTGTAGTCAATTTCCTTGTTGGCGATCATCGCCAGCAGCTCTTCGCTGTCTTTATCTGTGACTTGATCCCACACGAGCGTCGGATGGCGTTTCTGTAATTGCGTCAAGGTTTCCACAAAAGAAGAGTCGGCAATTACGGTAATTTTGCCTTTTAAGTCAGTGATATCTTTAGGTGTTGGCATGCCTTCACGGTAAACCAGTACTTGATTGACGCGATACAGCGGCGGGCCTAAACGGAATTGTTCGCGCCGCGCTGGGGTTTCTGTCATCCCCGCGGCAATGATATCAATCTCGTTTTTTTTCAGTGCATCATAGAGTTCGGCGCGGTTGGTATAAGGCACCATTTTTAAGGGCACATCGAGATACTCGGCAAAGAGCACCGCCATATCGTAATCGAAGCCGCTGTTGCCTTGGCCCGAGGTCATATAAATTTGTGGGCCATATAGGGTGCCGACCCTTAATTCGGTGAGTTTATGGGGGACATATTCTGTTTCTTCCACGGTCACTTGCTGACAAGCCGTCAGTAAGAAACCTAAGATAATCGCGAACAGAAATCGAGTCATTAAACACACTTTATTAAATAAAATCAAAATGATGAACAGTAGAAGGTCAGTGAGGTAACAAGGATAAACTGGCTGACATTGCTGTGATTATATCCGTTTGTCGCCAATTACGTAAAAAAATCGTACCGCATGGAATACGAAGGAGGGGAAAAGGGCCGCTTTTTATCTTAATAGGAAACACTGTTTTACGTAAGGTCACAGGTGATTTGTGACAGACATTTCCTTATAATAGCGCCATCTCTGACCCCTGCAATTATAAATATAAGGTGAATTGACGTGATGGAGATCATCCGCGGAGCCCCAGCACTCTCGACGTTTAGAGTGCAAAAGCTAATGGAGGCCTGCGTAAACGCTGCGCTTCCGGTACGCCAAATCTATGCTGAGTATGTTCATTTAGCGGATTTGAGCGAGTTGCTTGAGACCAATGAGCGCGAGCAACTTGAAAAAATTCTCACCTATGGACCTGCTATCGAAGCCCATACCCCCCAAGGTTCACTCCTGTTTGTTACTCCCCGCCCCGGCACAATTTCCCCATGGTCTTCTAAAGCCACTGATATCGCCCACAATTGTGGTTTAGGTAAAGTGAAGCGCTTAGAGCGTGGTGTTGCCTATTATGTGGAGTCAGACACTTTGACTGTCGAGCAGCAACAAACCCTTAAAGGGTTATTGCATGACCGTATGGTTGAAGTGGTACTGGACGATTTTGCTAAGGCCGATGTGCTGTTTAAGCGCACTGAACCTGCGCCGTTCAAGAGTGTGAACGTGTTGGCCGAAGGTCGCCGTGCCCTTGAAGTGGCCAACGTCGAAATGGGTCTGGCGCTCGCCGAAGATGAAATCGATTATTTAGTCGAAAACTTTGTGCGTTTGAACCGCAATCCAAACGATATTGAACTGATGATGTTTGCTCAGGCCAACTCTGAGCACTGCCGTCACAAGATTTTTAACGCAGATTGGACAATTGATGGCGCGGTGCAGCCTAAGTCTCTGTTCAAGATGATTAAAAACACCTTCGAAACCACACCTGACCACGTGTTATCTGCCTATAAAGATAACGCCGCTGTGATGGAAGGTTCGGTTGCGGGACGTTTCTTCCCCGATCCAAACGGTGTTTACAGCTATCACACTGAACCAATGCACGTACTGATGAAAGTGGAAACTCACAACCATCCTACGGCAATCAGCCCATACCCAGGTGCGGCGACAGGTTCGGGTGGTGAGATCCGCGACGAAGGTGCAACTGGTCGTGGCTCTAAACCTAAAGCGGGTTTAACTGGTTTTAGCGTATCGAATTTAAAAATCCCAGGTTTTGTACAACCTTGGGAAGGTAACTACGGTAAGCCTGAGCGTATCGTCAGTGCACTGGACATTATGACCGAAGGCCCACTTGGCGGCGCGGCGTTTAACAACGAGTTTGGTCGTCCAGCCCTGTTAGGTTACTTCCGTACCTATGAGCAAGAAGTCTCTAGCCACAACGGTGTAGAAGTCCGTGGTTATCACAAGCCCATCATGTTAGCCGGTGGTTTAGGTAACATCCGCGAAGAGCACGTACAAAAAGGCGAAATCACCGTCGGTGCTAAGCTGATCGTACTCGGTGGCCCTGCGATGAACATTGGTCTTGGCGGCGGCGCTGCCTCTTCGATGGCGTCGGGTCAATCGAGCGAAGATTTAGACTTTGCGTCGGTACAGCGTGAAAACCCAGAAATGGAGCGTCGCTGTCAGGAAGTGATCGACCGCTGCTGGCAATTAGGCGATAAAAACCCAATCCAATTTATCCACGACGTGGGCGCGGGTGGTTTATCTAACGCTTTCCCTGAGTTAGTGAACGATGGCGGCCGTGGTGGTATCTTCAATCTGCGCAACGTGCCATCGGACGAGCCGGGCATGAGCCCGTTGGAGATCTGGTGTAACGAATCGCAGGAGCGTTATGTGCTTTCGGTTGCTGCCGAAGACTTGCCTTTATTTACGGCGATTTGTGAGCGTGAGCGCGCACCGTTTGCGGTAGTGGGCGAGGCGACGCAAGAGCGGCATTTAACCCTAGCCGACAGCCATTTCGATAACAATCCTATCGATTTACCACTCGAGGTGTTATTAGGTAAAGCACCTAAGATGAGCCGTAATGTGGTATCAGCTAAGGCAGTTTCACCCGCACTTGAGCAAAGCAACATCGATGTGAAAGAAGCGGTTAAACGCATTCTTAGCCTGCCAACTGTGGCGGACAAAACTTTCCTTATCACCATTGGTGACCGCACGGTAACGGGCTTAGTGAACCGTGACCAAATGGTTGGCCCATGGCAAGTCCCCGTTGCAGATTGCGCGGTAACGGCGGCAAGTTTTGATACCTATGCCGGTGAAGCCATGTCTATGGGCGAACGTACGCCGCTAGCACTGCTCGATTTTGGCGCCTCTGCCCGCATGGCAGTGGCCGAATCGATTATGAACATCGCGGGTGCGGATATTGGTTCGTTCAAACGTATCAAACTGTCGGCTAACTGGATGTCTGCCGCGGGTCACCCAGGCGAAGATGCGGGTCTTTATGAAGCGGTTAAGGCCGTGGGTGAAGAGCTGTGTCCAGAACTGAGCCTGACCATTCCTGTCGGTAAAGACTCCATGTCGATGAAAACCGCATGGCAGCAAGACGGCGCGAACAAAACCGTGACGGCACCTATGTCACTGGTGATTTCTGCCTTCGGTGTGGTGCAGGATATCCGTAACACGGTAACGCCAGAGCTTCGCAGTGATAAAGGCGAAACCTCGCTGTTATTAGTCGACTTAGGCGCTGGTAAAAACCGTTTAGGCGGTTCTTGTTTGGCACAGGTTTACGGTGAGTTAGGCGATATCGCGCCAGACTTAGACGATGCTGCTCTGTTACGTGGTTTCTTCGAAACGATGCAAAAACTGGTGGCGAAGAAGTCGGTTATTGCATACCACGACCGAAGTGACGGTGGTTTATTCACGACGTTAGTGGAAATGGCCTTTGCCGGTAACACGGGTCTTGCTATCGACTTAAGTGCACTGCAAGGTACTGACGTTGAACGTCTATTCAATGAGGAACTCGGTGGCGTATTGCAAGTAAACTGTGCGGATGCCGAGCTTATCACTGCGCAATTCGCCCAAGCAGGCGTGCCTTGCCATGTGATTGGTACTCTGGCGAACGATCAACGTGTGACCATTAAAGATGGTGCGCGTGAAGTGTTTAGCGAGACACGTGTTGCACTGCGTACCTTATGGTCTGAAACCACTTACCGTATGCAAGCGCTGCGTGATAACCCAGCCTGTGCATTAGAAGAATTTAAGCTTAAGCAGGATGAAACCGACTTAGGTTTAACGGTTAACTTAAGCTTCAATCCAAGTGAAGACGTTGCTGCGCCGTACATCCTCAAAGGTGCTGCACCTAAGATGGCGATTCTGCGTGAGCAGGGCGTTAACTCCCATGTAGAAATGGCAGCAGCATTCGACCGCGCAGGTTTTGAGAGCCGCGACGTGCATATGTCTGACATTTTGTCGGGCCGCATTAGCCTCGAAGAGTTCCAAGGTCTGGTGGCCTGTGGTGGCTTCTCCTACGGTGACGTATTAGGTGCGGGTGAAGGTTGGGCTAAGTCTATCCTGTTCAACGCCCGTGCCCGCGATGAGTTCTCACGCTTCTTTGAGCGTGATTCAAGCTTTGCCCTCGGTGTGTGTAACGGTTGCCAAATGCTGTCTAACCTGAAGGAAATCATCCCAGGTAGCGAGCACTGGCCACGTTTCGTGCGTAACCGCTCTGAGCGTTTTGAAGCGCGTTTCAGCTTAGTTGAAGTGCAGCAAAGTCCATCACTGTTCTTCCAAGGTATGGCGGGTTCACGTATGCCTATCGCCGTATCCCACGGTGAAGGACACGCAGAGTTTGCCAGCGCGCAGGCGCTCGCGTTAGCTGAGGCCTCTGGCACTATCGCGCTGCGTTTTGTGAATGGTAAAGGTGAAATTGCCACCCAATACCCGCAAAACCCGAACGGCTCGCCAAACGGTTTAACCGGTATCTGTACTACCGATGGCCGTGTGACCCTGATGATGCCACACCCTGAGCGTGTATTTAGAACGGTTGCGAATTCTTGGCATCCAGATAACTGGGGTGAAGACAGCCCATGGATGCGCATGTTCCGCAATGCGCGAGTCAACTTAGGTTAAGGTTTTTATTGAGAAAACCACGACTTAAGTGAGCCAAAAAAGGAGCGAAATTTTTCGCTCCTTTTTTATATATAAAACGCATCTTTTAAAAAGATAAGGTATTTTAAGATCTTAGCCTTACATTTGTTAAATCTAATAAAATGAAGTTTAAAAATATCAATTTTAAAGACTAATTACCCCTTAATAAGTAGTTCACACAAGTGAAACAAAACTGACTTGCCTTAATTTAGTCGCTGTACTTGCCTGTATTCTCGAGAGATAAAAACAAAAAGCCCCCAACTCATCGAGAAGGGGGCTCGTTTTGCGCTAACAAAACTTCAAATCAAATCAGTATTATTTCAGAGTAAGCGGTGAACGATTACAGCTCACGAGCTGTATAAAGTTCAACAAAAACACGCTTATAGCTGTTAACCAGACGTTCAAATAAGTTTGTCATATCTCTTTCTCCACACCAAAGTTATACCTATGTGCGCGGAGTTTGGCTTGCCTGGGGCGCTTCACCAGTCACATCAAACCGTCTCCTTAACACAGGAGATATATTAACCAGTTCAATCTATCTTCTCAAACGAGAAAAAATACATTTAACAATTAGAAAAACTAATCAATATATGTGGTGATTTTATTGCTTTAAGTGGTTTCACTTATTTATGTAGTTGAATTTAATTGTGTATTTTTAATTTCCTTAAATCGAATAGATGATGTTTTATTAGTGTGAATATTGTTTTTAATTTGTTTTTATCGGTTTTTGGCGGTTGTAGTGCAGTTTTTCAATCAAACGGTCAAAAATGGACTTTTTAATTCGGTATGAATCGCTCTCTACCCCATAATTGTGACTCTGTCAACTGTGGGTAAAAGTGAAGTGTGTGCCCCGTAGCAAAACCCATCTAAAGCCCTGAGTTTGATTGATTTGAATCAAAGGCGGGTGGTATAAAATACTCACAAATGAAAGCGATTAAATATCTTAACTATCTGATATTTATATCGATGGGATCATTTGTAGGATTGGGTGGTGAGGTGGAAGTCTCAAAGCCGAGCGATAGTGTGACTAGGGTCTCAGTATGCGAGGAAAAAGGGGATTTTTAAGCCTTGCTGCTTCGATGTAATGAAAAAGATGAAATTTAACGGTTTATACTGAATCCAGCTATAAACACAAAATGAAAACTCACTATCCTACAAAGGCACTTGCTACGAATGGCTCAAGTAGTCGTAGCAATTGGACGCACCACGTAAGGAGTCACCGATGATTGTTGAAGAGGTTGTTGAGCTATCACGGTTGCAGTTTGCGCTGACAGCCATGTATCACTTCCTGTTTGTTCCCTTAACCTTGGGGTTAGCATTTTTGCTGGCTATCATGGAATCACTCTATGTGATGACGGATAAACAAATTTATAAAGATATGACTAAGTTCTGGGGTAAGTTGTTTGGTATCAACTTTGCCTTGGGTGTTTCAACGGGTTTAGCGATGGAATTCCAGTTTGGTACTAACTGGTCTTACTATTCGCACTATGTGGGCGACATCTTTGGTGCACCACTGGCCATTGAAGGATTAATGGCGTTCTTCTTAGAATCGACCTTCGTGGGTATGTTCTTCTTCGGTTGGGATCGTTTCTCTAAACGTCAACACTTAGCGACAACCTGGTTGGTCGCCTTTGGTTCCAACTTCTCCGCATTGTGGATCCTGGTGGCAAACGGTTGGATGCAAAACCCTGTGGGTAGCGTGTTCAATTACGAAACCATGCGTATGGAAATGACCAGCTTTGCTGATGTTATCTTCAACCCTGTTGCACAGGTGAAATTTGTTCACACTGTGGCTTCTGGCTATGTGACTGGCGCAATGTTCGTATTAGCGATCAGCTCTTACTACATTCTGAAGAAACGTGACTTACCTTTTGCTCGTCGTTCATTTGCGATTGCAGCCAGCTTCGGTATGGCGTCTATCCTGTCTGTTATCGTTCTGGGTGACGAATCAGGCTATAAAGTGGGTGAAGCGCAGCGCGTTAAGTTAGCGGCAATTGAAGCTGAGTGGCACACAGAGCCAGCTCCTGCAGCCTTTACTGCAGTTGGTTTCCCAAATCAAGAAACCATGCACACCGATTTCGCGGTGAAGATCCCTTACGCTATGGGTATCGTGGCAACACGTTCTTTAGATGAAGAAGTGACTGGTCTACGTGACTTAGTGGCTGAACACGAAGTACGTATCCGCAACGGTATGAAAGCTTACGAGATGCTGGTGAAACTGCGCGCTGGTGATAAGTCTCCAGAGTTACGTGAA
The DNA here is from genome assembly GCF_023475885.1 of Shewanella sp. 10B. Taxonomy (NCBI): domain Bacteria; kingdom Pseudomonadati; phylum Pseudomonadota; class Gammaproteobacteria; order Alteromonadales; family Shewanellaceae; genus Shewanella; species Shewanella sp. 10B. Next base: position 19,227 of record NZ_JAMDJO010000002.1, on the reverse strand, counting down.
GCGTTCGAAGCGGCGAAAGTTGACTTAGGTTATGGCTTACTACTGAAGCGTTACACCGACAATGTTGTGGATGCGACAGAAGAGCAAATCAAAGCGGCTGCGAAGGATTCTATCCCGAATGTGGCGCCGATTTTCTGGAGCTTCCGCGTGATGGTTGGCTTAGGCTTTGTGATGTTGTTTGTGTTCGCGGCGGCCTTCTGGCAAAGCACACGTCATCAGATCGAAGAGAAGAAATGGGTACTTAAAGCTGCACTCTTTAGCTTGCCATTACCTTGGATTGCGATCGAGTGTGGTTGGTTTGTGGCGGAATATGGCCGTCAACCTTGGACCATCTCTGAGGTACTGCCGACCTTTATGTCTGCTTCGAGTTTAACGACTGGGGACCTGTGGTTCAGTATTCTTTCGATTTCACTGTTCTACACTGTGCTGCTGGTGATCGAGATATTCTTGATGCTTAAGTTTGCCCGTCTTGGCCCTAGCAGTTTAAAGACTGGTCGTTATCACTTCGAGAAACTAGAAGCCTAAGCAGAGGATTTCATTATGTTTGATTATGAAATATTGAGAGTTATCTGGTGGGCTCTGATCGGCGTACTGTTCATCGGATTTGCGGTCACTGACGGTTTTGACATGGGCGTGGGTGCACTTTTACCGATTATCGGTAAAGACGATACTGAGCGCCGTATTATGGTCAATACTATTGCTCCCCATTGGGACGGTAACCAAGTATGGTTAATCACCGCAGGTGGTGCCTTATTTGCGGCATGGCCTATGGTGTATGCAGTGTCTTTCTCTGGCTTCTATGTAGCCATGATGTTAGTGCTGTTTGCCTTGTACACTCGTCCAGTTGGATTTGACTATCGCTCTAAGATTGAAAATCCAAAATGGCGTAAATCGTGGGACTGGGCCTTGTTCTGTGGTGGCTTTATTCCACCGCTGATCATCGGTGTAGCCTTCGGTAACTTACTCCAAGGCGTGCCATTTAACTTCGATGAGTTCCTGCGTGCGACTTATCACGGTGGTTTATTTGGCCTGTTGAACCCATTCGGTTTACTGGCGGGCTTAGTGAGCGTGAGCATGTTTATGATGCAAGGCGCTGCTTGGTTACAAATGAAGACCGACGGTGAGCTGCGTGTGCGTGCCGCGAATGCGACTCAACTATGTGCACTGTTAGTAGCAGTATTATTTGCCGCAGCGGGTGTGTGGTTAGCCAATGGTATTGATGGTTATGTTATCACTTCAACCCTTGACCACCATGCACTGTCAAACCCAACGCTGAAAACCGTTGCGGTTGAGTCTGGCGCTTGGTTAGCCAACTACGATAAGTATCCTATTACCATGCTGTTCCCAGTATTAGGTGTGGCATTACCACTGCTGGTTATCGTCGTGAGCCGCTTAAATCGCTCAGGTTTTGCGTTCTTATTTAGCTCGCTGACTGTGGCTATGGTGATCTTAACTTGTGGTGCAGCAATGTTCCCATTCGTTATGCCATCTTCATTAGATCCTAACGTGAGCTTAACCATGTGGGATGCGACTGCGAGTGAAATGACATTAACAGTGATGACTTGGGCCGCGATTATCTTCGTTCCAATCGTGTTAAGTTACACTGTATGGACTTACTTCAAAATGTTTGGCCGCTTAAACCGCAAACATATTGAAGATAACAAAGCCTCACTCTATTAGAATTAAGGAGCATCTACTATGTGGTATTTCACGTGGATATTAGGGGTTTTGTTAGCCTGTTCTTTTGGTGTGATCAACGCCCTGTGGCTTGAAAACACGGAGAACATGGATCGCTCAAGCGATGACGCTGAGTAATAGCTAACCTCCTATAGCTGAACCCTTTAAAACCCCGCAATTGCGGGGTTTTTTATTACCTGATTACTCAGTTCAAAGGATTCGCTAAGGTGGTTTAATTTGCTGATATATCGAATGTAATAAGCAACAAGCAAGAAGTTCGTTACGGGTTCCATAAGAGGCATGGCTCAATATGATTTAGCCGCACTGTATCTATAAGCACACAGCTTATTAAAGTGTTAGCTCAAGCCTATTTGAAAGCTAATGCTCAATTGCCAAAGCCAACAGGTGGTTTCGAGCATTAGGCTGTGCAGCACCGACTTGATAAACATTACGCGAGGTTGTTTATTCTGCGGTGTTGCTGAGTCGATTCAGCTGTGTGATTTACCCATGGCGACTTAACTGAATTGATTTAACTTAAGTTGAAAAGTCAAAAAATACCGCCCAAGCGGGCGGTATCTTAGCAAACCAATGGTTTGAGTCAGGCTTTAAATTGGCTGATTTGTTGTTTAAGCGCGACGGCGAGAGAGGATAGGTCATTCGCCGAGTTCACTGTTTCGGCCGCTCTGTGCTCACCTTCATTAGCCAGTTCGCTTATCTGGTGCAGATTATGGGTGATCTCTTGGGCAACACTGCTCTGCTGCTCGGTCGCCGAGGCAATATTGCGTGAGCTAATCGCCAATTCGCCAATTCTACGGGTGATTTCCTCTAGCTGCTTGCCGGTTTCTTCCCCTTGATTAGCCGATGCGATACCCAGCTGGTGGCTCTGTGCCATTTGGCTGGTGGTCGTTTTCACTTGAGATTGCAGCTTATCAATGGTTTGCGAAATTTCTAGAATGGAGGATTGTGTCCGCTGCGCTAAGGTTCGCACCTCATCGGCGACCACGGCAAAGCCTCGGCCCTGTTCCCCTGCTCGGGCCGCTTCAATGGCCGCGTTGAGGGCGAGCAGGTTGGTTTGTTCGGCGATGCTGTTAATCACCTCGGTGACTTTACTGATGGCCTCACTCTCTTGGCTGACTTTTTCGACGGCCTGATGGCTGCTACTGAGTTGTTGGCTCAGTTTCAACAGATCCTGCACCACTTGGGTTTGTTGCTGTTGGCCTTCTTTGGCGGCGATATCCACTTGATGACTCTGATTCGCACCATCTTGAGCATGGTTGGCTACATCGCGGATGGAGGTGGACATTTCTTCAATCGCGGTGGCGATTTGATCCGTTTGTTGCATCAAAGCCTGAGCTTCTTCGCCATTTTGCTTGGCAACCCGCTGTGCCTTAGACGCTTGTTGTTCAATGCTTTGCACTGAGGCTTGCAGTGCACTGATTAATTGTCGCAATTCCGATGACATGGTCGACACGCTAGTGGTGATCTTATCGACTTCGTTGTTGCTATCTGAGGCGGATGGGGGAAGCGGATGACTAAAGTCCCCTCTGCCGAGAATTTCCATATGCTGCTGAAGTGTATGTAAAGGTTTCAGCGAACGCAGCAGCACTAAGGATAACAGCACTGTGATGAGTACTATGCCTGTGACCGCCACTATGGCGTTGATGGTCAGTAACATCAGGCTCTCTTCATTGAGTTCGTTCGCATTCACTTGACCAATCAGCATCCAGTTCCAACCATTCACCGTTTGGGTGTAGGCGAACATAGGTTGGTTTTTACTGTTGCTGTAGCGCCACTCCGATTTATCCTGTGTGGCTTGGCTAAGGGTTAATCCATCGAGCATGGACTCAGTGACTGGCTCGCCCGCATTAAATTTAGGATTCGCGACCAACACATTGTCGGCTTTGCGCATCAGCAGGAAGCTACCGGATTCTTCTAGGGTGATTTTATTTACCGCAGCTTGTAACTGTGTGAGGGATTGAGTGATTTCAAAGCCGATATATAAGATCCCAATCACTTGCCCTTGGGCATCCTTAATTGGGCGATAGACTGTCATATAGTCTTTGCCAAAGAGTTTGGCGTAGCCTTCGTAAACCTCACCTTTGATAAGCGTTGGATAACCGGGATGAGTTTTACCGAGGAAGGTGCCGAGGGCCCGGCTACCATCGGCCTTTTTTAACGAGGTTGCAATCCGCACAAAGTCATCGCCATCGCGCACAAACACGGTAGCGGTCCCGCCCGTGAGGTTGGCAAAGCGGTCAACTTTACTCTTTGACGAGTTAATTTGCTCTTTTTCATGCAGTAGTGCTGGGGTGTTGACGCCGAGCACATTCACGTTTTTATCTGGGCGACTAAATTGGCCGGGGTACATTTCCTTAAAGACGTCGGCATTGCGTCTTGCCAGTTGCAGCAAGCTATCGTATTGCAGCTCCAGCATGTCGGAAACGGCGTGCATCTCGGCTTTCATGGCACTGATGCCTTTATCTTCGAGCACGTTGGACGCGGATTTGTAGGAGAGGGTACTCAGTATGCAGAAAATGATCAGGGTAAGGACAAAAGCGAGGGCACCAATCTGTTTTGCAATAGGCCAATTTTTATAGTTCATTGTGCGATCCTATAGGGTAAAGGTTAACGCTAATGTAACCGAACTTTTACGTGGTGGTCTTGATATGGGTCTAAGATTTTCTATTATTTATAAATAGTTCGCTCACAGATACCAGTGTAGACCAGTCTTTACTTTAGTCGATAGAAATATACGTTTGAGTGGTAGGAAGAGTGGCGTAAGGCGAGCGTTGAGGGACTAAATGGAAGTATCCCTAGGTTTACTGCGATTAAGTCGATACCAGAAACAAGGAGTGACACTATGCTTGGCGAGAATCACGCATTAATTTATGAATTTCCCGATTTTGTTGACCATATACAGCATCTCAAAACGACCAATACCACCTTTGCTACTATGGCGGAGCGCTACCATGAGCTGGACCATAAAATCCGCGCCCTAGAGTTAACCAAAGTGCCCACCGATGATGAGCACTTCGTGGCGTTAAAATTAGAGCGACTTCACCTAAAAGATAAGTTGTATCAATATCTCGTTTAGGATGCCGTCTGGGCTGGCAAGGCCGCTGTTTGTGCCTTGCGCCGTGTTTTCATCAGCAACAGATACATGGTTGGCACCCAAACGAGTGACAGCAGCGTCGTGAGTAAGGTGCCGCCGGCAATGGCGATGGCAAAGGGGGGCCAGAAGCCACCACCCGCAATAATAAGCGGAATAAAGCCGCCGACCGTGGTGATAGTGGTCGAGCTGATATGACGGCCGCAGCTGCTGACCGTGGTAATAATCACCTCTTTATCACCCGCACGGGCATTCTCGGTATCTTCCAGCTCGGCCAAGATCACAATCGCCGCGTTGATCGCAAGACCCATTAAGCCGAGTAGCGCGATGATGACTGGAAAGCCAAAGGGATAGCCAAACACATACACCGCAAGTAACCCAAGCCCCGCCGACTGTAATGCGCTCAGTAAAATAATTGCTGTGAGCCTAAAGGAGTTAAAGGACAAGACGACTGTTGCAAGCAGCAGGGTGACGACCAAAATCAGATTAGAGAGCAGATTGCCGACCGCCTCATTACGTTTAGCGCTTTCGCCGCCGATTTCGATTCGATAACCCGCAGGCAGTGAAATCGCTGCGATTTTATCTTTTACATCATTTAATACTTGAGCGGGCAAGACGCCGCTGACGATATAGGCTTCAATCGTATTGACGCGTTGGCCATTTCGCCGCGGGATCGCCCCTCGACTCACTTGTACCTCATTGTGGGACAGCGCAGATAAAGGCACGGCTGTGCCAGAGGGGGTCACTAGCTGAATTTCAGAGAGGCGGCTGGCTTGTTCACGACTGGTGTCACCCAAACGCACACGGATCGGCAGCGATTCTGTCTGTTCGAGCACACTGCCGCCAATAACACCCGTCGTGGCCATTTGCACTTGTCGGGCGATATCCGTCAGGGTTAAACCACTGATCAAACTCGCATCTTCATTCACCTGCAACCACACTTTAGGGGCGCCAGCGCTCAACGTTGCGCGGGTATGAAGTACATCGGGCGTGGCGGCTAAGATATTGCGCACTTCATCACCGAGTGAGCGTAAGGTTTCAAGGTTAGGGCCAAAAATCATTAACTCGACCGGCGCATTAAAGGGCGGGCCTTGCTCGAGTTTACGCACTAACACCTGCGCTTCGGGAAATGCCTTATCTAAGGTTTGCTGTAACTCAGGAATAAGCGCATTGGCGCGCTCAAAGTCACTGGCTTTCACCATGGCCTGAGCATAGTTGGTGGCTCCCTGTTGGCGCTGAGTCAAGTTGTAATAAAACGAAGGGGTATTGCCACCCACAACCCAATCGACTTGGGTGATACCCTCGATTTGATGCAACTGCTTATCCATCAACTGCACTTGGTTTAAGGTATTTTCGAGGCTGACATGGGGGGCGAGATACAGTTCAATTTGGAACATATCCCGATCCGACGGCGGGAAAAACTGCTCAGTCATTTTGCCTGAAGCATAAAAACCTAGCAGGGGAATTATCCCGATAAGCGTTGCGCTTAGCAGTGGTCGATTTAGCGCAAACCTTAGGCTTGCTTGAAAGTAACCACTCACTAAAGGCACATTGATGCCATGTTGATACCAGACAGGATGTTTACCTTCGAGGCTAAAGCGTCCTGCAAGACCGGCGATCAAAGTATGGGAAATCACATAAGACCCCAGCAGGGCAAACATTACTGACATGGCGATGCCACCGACAAATTCTCCTGCGGCGCCCGGCATCAGTACGATAGGGGCGAAGGCTAAAATGGTGGTAATGGTTGATCCGGCCAAGGGCAACCAGAGGTGATGTAAGGTCTCAGTTACCGCGCTTAAGCGACTCATCCCCTGTTGGCGGCGCTGGGCGATGGCATCGACGATCACAATGGCATTGTCCACCATGATCCCCAGGGCAACGACTAAACCTGTGACCGACATTTGATGAATGGGTAGGCCGATATACTTCATACAGGCCAAGGTGAAGAGGGCGGTCAGGGGGAGCGACAGGGCTACGATAATCGCGTTTCTTAAGCCCAAGGTCAGCAGTAGGACCGCCAGAATAATCACAAACCCTTGCAATAGGTTGACGATTAATCCGCCGAGGCGTTCGCTGGTGTAGCTGTTTTGCTCAAATAGCCATTGCACTTTGATATTGGCCGGCAGCTCCTGATTGAACTCATCGACCAGCTGTTTGACTTGCCCCTGCCAGATATCGACGCGGGTATTGTTGAGCATGCGTGCAGCAACAAACACGCCCTGCTCACCATCGACAAGGGCGATGCTGTCAGCGGGGGTCTTAGGTTGGCGGCTGATGTGGGCGATATCCCCTAAACGAATAATTTGCCCCTGCGCATCCACCTTGAGTGGCACTTGGCGAATACGGCTTTGGGAATCGAGCTCACCCGAGACTTCGACGAGGGCACGAAAGTGATTGTTATTGATCTCGCCCGCGGCAATTTTACTGTCGGCGCTGCTTAAGATTTTCGCTATGGTTCCCGGCGTTAATTGCAACTGGCTCATCTTATAGCCATCGAGTTGGACCAAGATTTCCTCCTCGGGCGCGCCGTAGAGTTTAACGAAATCGGTGCCGGATAAGAGTCTGAGCCTGCTTTGTAATTCCTTGGCGTAGCGGTTGAGCATATCCACTCGAGGTTGACTGCTATCGTTCCACACTAGGCTTAAAATAGCGGTGTAGGCGTAGCCGACTTGATCGTCTAAGGTAGGTGTTTGTATACCATCGGGGAGGGTGTTTCTGGCATCGGCTAATAGATCCCGCGCTCTGGACCAGACGGGATCTGTGTCAGTGACAGTATCTTTAAGCTCTAACTGGATCACCGAAATACCGGGTCTTGAGGTGGATTGAATAAGCTTAATTTCCTCAAGGCGACGTAATTGATTCTCTAATACTTCGGTGACAAGCGCCTCGACCCGCTCGGCGGAGGCGCCGGGATAAGGGGTGATGACAGACGCAAATCGGTTGGTGATATGCGGATCTTCTGTGCGTGGCAAACTGGACATAGCGCCAAATCCCGCGACCAGGAGTAGGGCTATTACTAGGCTGACTAAGCGACCATTTTCGACGAAGGCTTTAATCATGATTACCTCGTCGACGCGATGGAAGAAACGGCTTGGCCCACCACTAACTTATGCAAGCCTTGAGTCACATACTGTTCGTCGGCCTTAATGGCGCCTTGGATGTAGGCCATATCTTGAGTGGTGTAGAGGATATCGACATCGCGACGCTCTATCTGAGTTGAAGCGCTATCGGTTGTTGATTGTGAAGGCGCCGTGGTTACATAGATATTCCAGCGACCACGGATCCCATCGATAAGTGCCGATACTGGCACCCAATAGCCCGCTTGCTCGACGGTTTGTTGTTGATGTAAATAGGCGATTTCACCGTTGATCACATTGGCATGCGCAGGCAGGCTGATCCGTAGCTGCAGGGTGCGACTAATGGGGTTGACTTCGGCGCTGATCCCAGCAATCTTGGCGGTAAATTGCTGATTATGGACGCTCACAGTCACATTCTGCCCATTGACGAATTGCTGGGCGACCGCGACTGGGACACCGATATAGGCTTCGGTATTCACACTGCCGACTAAGGTAAACACTGGGCTGCCTGCGGCGACCACTTCCCCTAGATTGTGTTGCCGCTGGCTGATGATGCCATCGAAGGGCGCGAGTAGTTGTGATTTATCGCGTTTAAGTTGGTTGGCCTGCTGCGAGGCCAATAACCGTTTTTTGGCGGCTTCGAGACTCGCCAGTTGCGTGCGGTTCTCGTCGAGCAACTGCTCAGAAACATAACCCGATTTTTTAAGCTCAAGATTGCGGTTGAGGGTGCTGGTGGCAAGGTCAACATCGGCTTGGGTTTGCGCCAGACTGGCTTGGATCTCCTGATGCTCGGCATCGAGCAAGCGGGTATCGAGCTTGGCCAATACTTGCCCTTGCGTCACCTTAGCGCCGCTATCGACAGTTAACTCACTGAGCTTACCCGATAATTCGAAGCCGACGCCCGTGGTATTGCCCGCGCGGATCGTGCCAGTGAATACTTGCTCACTCTGATAGCTAGCCGACAAGCGCAATGACGCCGTCGTTACGGTTTGCAATTGCGTGGCATTGCTATGCTCTGTCACTTCCTTTTGACAGGCCGTTAAGGTGGTGACGGCAATCACGCAAACGTAAAATGCACGCCAAGAACGTCGGGCAGCTCGATCCATTTGAATCCTTCCGTTGTAAGCTTAAGGTTAAGTTTATGTAACTAGACTTGCTAGTCTAGTTGCGCAGAACTGGACTGTCTAGTCTATTTTATGCTTAACTAATACGAATTAATTATGTTACTACCTTGAGTGAAGATATGACTCTGTCCTCCGATATCCCGATGAGCCGCAGTGAACAAAAGAAACAGCAAGTGCTGGTGGCGGCCATTGACTTGTTTTGCCGCCAGGGATTTCCCCATACCAGCATGGATGAAGTGGCGAAACAGGCGGGCGTGTCCAAACAAACGGTATACTCCCACTACGGCAGTAAAGATGATTTGTTTGTGGCGGCGATTGAATCCAAGTGCGTTGGCCATAATCTAAATGCCGACTTACTCAGCGATCCAAGTCAACCCGAAGCGATCCTCACCGAATTTGCGCTGCAATTTGGTGAGATGATTGTTAGCCCTGAGGCGATTACCGTATTTAAAGCCTGTGTGGCGCAATCGGAGAGCCACCCTGAAGTGTCGCGATTGTTTTTTGAGGCGGGGCCACAGCATATGCTTGCGATGTTGACAAAGTATTTAGTGGCGGTTGAAGCGCTTGGCGTGTATCGCTTTCCGCAGCCGCATCATTGTGCGGTTCGTTTATGTTTAATGCTGTTTGGTGAATTGAAACTCAGGTTAGAGTTGGGGCTAGAAACCGAGAGTTTATTGGGAGAACGTGAGCAGTATATTCGGGGTTGTGCCGAGATGTTTTTGAAAGCCTACCGAGTGTAACGGCGTTAAGCAGTTAGTATCAGTTTGTATCTTCTTCGAAAAGAGTGAACTTTTGGTTTAAATCGAGCGTATTATTCGCGACAAATTACTCACAGTAACGCAAGGAGCAGGCGTGACTACATCACTTGATTCTCGAGTCAGCATAAAACCCGGTTTAGTTTGCATGGGATTGGGGCTGATGGCTTTTTTAAGCAACTCCGTATCCGCGGCTGAGGCGCGCCAACAAGCGCAATATAAACCGTTCAAGCTGAGCGTATCGCAGATTAGTACCCAGAGTGCGTCGGTCGCCAATGGCGATACAGAATTGCAGCGGGACAGCTTATTGCTCAACGCCAGCGTCAATATTCCCTTGGACAAACAATGGTCTATTGGCATGCGCGTCGGTTACGACAGGCTCGACTACGATTGGCGCAATATCCGTTTAACGGGGGCGAATAACGCCGCAGGCCTGTTTAGTGATGCGGGTGAAACCTGGGAAAATATTGACCGTTACCGTGCGGGTGTATCCCTTAGCTATCGGATGGATAAGCATTGGTCCTTTATGTTGTCGCCACAACTTCAATATGCCTATGCCGATACCGCATCGGCGAGCCATGCGCAGAGTTATGGTGTGGTTGCGTCGGCCATGTATGCCTTCGAGTCGGGCAATATGCTCGGTTTTGGCGTTGCGTATTTAAACGATATCGATGAAGTGCGCACTATGCCTTATCTGGCGGTGAGTTGGCAGATTAATGATCGTTGGCGGTTAGCGAACCCATCCCAAGCGGGATTTAGTGGCCCTGCGGGTTTGGAGCTGAGCTATCAAATGAGCCCTGCATGGAATGTCGGCTTTGGTCATTCACGTCGCACCGAGCGATTTTTAGTCGCCGATAAGGATACCGTGGTGGAGACTAACGAGTGGGTGAGTTATCTGCGTGCCGGTTGGCAAGCTACGCCGGCCATTGCGCTGAATCTTTACGCGGGTTACTACTTCAATGGCGAATTAGAAGTCACCGATCAAACGGCGCTCGACATTGATAACCAAGGCGCTGCCGCCTTGGATCTCGAGTTTCGATTTTAATTACTGGCCCAGCATGGCCTCTTTGAGGCTCTTCTGGGCAGGTTTTTCCCCTAGCCAAATTTTGAGTAAGGCCTGGCGGAACATTTCCCCTTCAATAGTGGCTTGTTCTTGACCATTTTTATAGGCGGTAACGCCACGGCTTTTGTCAGCGACCAAAGTAAATTGGTCACCTTCTTTGATTTCATCCTTAAATAGCGCCATAAAGGCGTCAATTTGTGGCTGAATGTCCGTCGTATTACCGGCGGTCGCATGCTCAAAACCTTCGGTTATCGCATCACGCATTTTCTCCGACGTAATCATTCCCGACGTAATATTCAGGCGAATCGCCGCAACCGGGGCATTGATCACCTCGGTCATGGTTTGGCTCGGGGTGGGGACATACAGGCTACCCACATACAAATCCATAAAGAATTTGCTGCGAACACCAACGCCATTCAATTGCAGCGACTGAGCGTCGAGCGTGATGCTGTCGGCGACTTGGACACCAGAGACTTCTTTTGCTTGGGTGAATAGTGGAAAAAGCAAAGCGGTAGATAGTGTCAGGGTTGAGAGTAACTTCATCATACACCTCATATTTTTTAGTTATAGTCGTTGAGCGTATCCATGGGATTGACGGCTCAAACGAAGATTAATCTGTTGATTGCCAAGCGATACTAATCGAAACCAGAGAGGAGCGATAGCCTGATCTGTGCCAAGCTATCGCCAAAGAGGTAAATCAAGTTGGATTGCTTTCTTTTGATGAACATCCTAAGAAAGCAAAAAGTCGGAATGATTGGTTCGACCCATTCGACTTATTGGCAGGCGGGATTAGCCACGAACGCCTAATTTATATTGGCCGTTTTGCTCAAACATCACCGCTTGTTTTTGCTTAGGGGAGATCAGGATTGGGCCATCATCAAAAAACAGAAAGCACTTCCAATTGCGAACAAAGACATCCCAACGGGTCTCAATCACTTGATATTTTTCGTAGCAAAAATAGATCTGAGTATCATCTGGCCACTGGATAAACTCGGCCAACATCTCGGGTAGACTGTTATCCTCACTGTCCCACGCACTCTGCCAATGATCCGTTTTGACCCATGCGTTGGCTTTAGCGGCCCAATCCCCTTTAGTAAACTGCTCAGCGCGGCTACTTTTATTGCTAATCCACTGATTCCAAACCAGCATGGCGCTTTTATCCGTCAGCGGCAGAATGCCAGTCTTGTCTTCATCGCTCACAGGCAAGTCTTTGTGGTTAAAAATCCACTTACGGCGATATTCATCGAGAGAAATATAACTATTGGACAAACAAAATCTCCAAACCGGAAGTTGCTTTGATAAGGCATTATAGTTTGATTGCCTTTGTAGGCAAAACATATGTAATATGCTTTGTCAGTAATTTGAACTATTGCCTTTTCACTTGCTCTACTAAAGCTTCAACAGTTGAAAAAATTTCTAGTACGATATTACCGATTGTGAGCACGTCGACTTATGTATAGCATATCAAATCTATGTATAGTCCGAAATGCTCTTAAGTTATAGCTTGTGGCTTCTATTACTAGGAAAGATTCACTTTCCTTATAGGTTTTCGATACCAAACTGTCATTATTATGAGTCGTTTGGTTATTCTGTTGCCCATTGACTACACAATAATAATTATTGTTATGAGAAAATAAGTTCATCATTCCCCTGTCTGTCACTAATCTGTGTAGTGTAGACATTTTCGATGACCAAATTATGCTACTATAATGTTATGAATTAATGTAACATTTCGTTTGTCAATGATTATTGGCCGTTGTAAGGGAGTTTATATGTTTAATGATAAGACTATTTTGATAACAGGTGGCACAGGATCCTTCGGTCATAAATATGTCAAAACGCTCCTAGATGAGTATCGACCTAAGCGGCTTATTATATTTTCGCGGGACGAGCTCAAGCAATTCGAAATGCAGCAACGCTTCAATGCCCCCTGCATGCGTTATTTTCTTGGTGATGTACGTGATGTTGACCGCCTTATGCAGGCTTTTCGCGATGTCGATTTTGTCATTCATGCCGCCGCCATCAAACAGGTTCCCGCAGCTGAATATAACCCCATGGAATGCATCAAAACCAATATCCATGGTGCGGAAAATGTGATTAAGGCGGCCATAGCCAACAATGTTGAAAAGGTGATAGCGCTGTCTACAGATAAAGCGGCGAATCCTATCAATCTGTACGGGGCAACCAAACTGGCGTCCGATAAGCTGTTCACTGCTGCCAATAACATAGTGGGTGGTGGACGAACCCGCTTCGCGGCTGTGCGCTATGGCAATGTTGTCGGTTCACGGGGTTCTGTGGTGCCTTTCTTCAAAGGCCTGGTTGCCCAAGGCGCGACATCTTTGCCAATTACACATCCGGATATGACCCGCTTCTGGATCACCCTGCAGGACGGGGTCAATTTTGTGCTAAAAAATTTCGCCAGAATGCAGGGCGGGGAAATCTTCATTCCCAAGATCCCTTCTATCAGAGTCGTTGATCTGGCAACCGCCTATGGCCCGGATTTGAAACAAGAGATTGTGGGGATCAGACCTGGGGAAAAGATGCACGAAATTATGTGTCCAAGTGATGATTCTCACCACACCCTGGAGTTTGATGATCATTTCGTGATCACCCCCAGCATACAGTTTTTCAGTGGCAACAATGACTACAGTCAAAACCGGTTGGGTGAGAAGGGCACATTGGTGAAGGCCGGGTATGAATATAACTCAGGTACCAACACCCATTTTCTGTCGCCAAGTGAAATTCTCAGTATGGACGCCAAGGCATGATTTTATATGGCAGACAGGACATTTCCTCACAGGACATAGCAGCCGTTGTTGAGGTTCTCAATTCTGATTACCTGACTCAAGGGCCCTGTGTACCCGCTTTTGAAAAGGCAATTTGTGAATTGACTCATGCGGACCATGCCGTGGCGGTGAACAGCGCCACCTCGGCGCTGCATATTGCCTGTCTGGCCCTAGGGGTGGGGGCCGGGGATCTGGTGTGGACCTCGCCCATTACCTTTGTTGCATCGGCCAACTGCGCATTGTATTGCGGCGCTGTGGTGGATTTTGTTGATGTGGAGTCAAGCACAGGCAACATGAGCCCCGCGGCACTCAAGGCCAAACTGGAAACGGCAAAGGCCCGGGGACGATTGCCCAAGGTCATTATTCCCGTGCACCTGGCCGGGCATAGTTGCGATATGAAAACAATCGGCGCGCTTGCCAGACAGTATGGTGTGAGCCTGGTTGAGGATGCCTCCCACTGCGTTGGGGGGAGTCATGACGGGGATAAGATAGGTGCATGTCGCTATTCGGATATCACGGTATTCAGTTTTCATCCTGTCAAGATAATTACCACGGCCGAAGGGGGCGTGGCGACGACCAAAGATGCCCGGTTAGCGGAGAAAATGGCCCTTTTTCGCAGTCATGGCATCACTAAAGCGGTCGAGAAACTGCAGCGGTCCGATGAGGGGCCCTGGTACTATGAACAACAGGAGTTGGGTTTTAACTACCGGATGACGGAATTGCAGGCTGCCCTGGGGCTGAGTCAGTTGGAGCGTTTGCAGACCTTTGTTGAAATCCGCAGCAGGCTGGCGGAGCAATACCAGCGTGCGTTGGCTGATTCTGTAGTAACGACTGTCGATCCCTTGGCCGGCAGCCTGAGTGCCTATCATCTGCAAATAGTTCGGCTCCCCGATCCCGCAAAGCGCCGTGCCGTCTTTGAGAAGATGCAAGCCGATGGCATTCAGGTGCATGTACATTATTTTCCGGTGCACCTGCAGCCCTATTATCAGGGCCTAGGATTCGCCAAAGGTCATTTCCCAAATGCGGAGCGGTTTTACAGTGAAATCATGACCTTGCCTCTGCATCCCGGAGTCTCGCAAGAACAGGTTGAGTTTATTGTCCAGCGCTTATTGGTCCATGTGTTGGCCTGACTGGAAGATGTCGGGGCTTTGAGGATCTCAAGCGGCCAGGCCCCGGCAGGGCGTGGCAAATAGCAATAGCCAAATGGTGATGGCTTTGTTCTTGTCCCGTGGCCTGGGTAACAGTACGCCAAATATAAATATCTGGTTGTTTAATCGTCGGCCTATTCAGCCGACTCAAGTGCCGGGATCAGGAAGAATACTTGTTTCGAACGGACCATAGTCTCAAACGATAACAGTAACTTGGGGATATTGAATGGTTTCACTATGAAAATACCCTGAGTCACTATCAGGAGCTAAACAGTGAAAGTTGCGATTATTCCTGCAAGGGGGGGCAGTAAACGTATTCCCCGTAAAAATATCAGGTTGTTCCACGGTAAGCCCATCATTGCCTATTCTATTGAGGCTGCCCTTGCATCCGCTTGCTTTGACAAGGTTATAGTGTCTACCGACGATGAGGCCATTGCCGAAATCGCAAGGCAATATGGGGCAGAGGTGCCTTTTATCAGGCCACAACATATCGCCGATGATCACGCAACTACCCTCGACGTCATTCAGCATGCCATTGACTGGTGTGAACAGCAGAGTTGGAACCTGAGTTACGTTTGCTGCCTGTATGCAACGGCTCCTTTTATTCAACTGAGTGATCTGCAAATGGGGCTGGCCCGGGTACAACAACCCGGTGTCGAGTACGTTTTCAGCGCAACCAGTTTCCCCTTCCCGATCCAAAGAGCGATAAAATTATCCAATTCGGGTGAGGTGAGCATGTTTTTTCCCGAATTTGAGCAGAGGCGATCGCAGGATTTGGAGGAAGCCTATCATGATGCGGGACAGTTTTACTGGGGCCGGGCCGAAGCCTTTAAACAGCGACTCGCCATATTTGCTCCGCATTCCAGGGTGGTTATGCTGCCGCGAATCCAGGTTCAGGACATAGACACCCATGAAGACTGGGAATGTGCTGAAGCCTTATATGCTGTGTTAAAGGGACGGCCATGAATATCCTGATTAGAGCCGACGCATCCGTTCTGATTGGCAGCGGCCATATCATGCGTTGTCTGGTGTTGGCGCAGGCATTGATGAAGCAAGGTCATGAGGTCAGCTTCGCCTGCCGTCGCCAACCGGGAGATCTGGTTGAACTTATCCAAAAACGCGGGTTCAGGGTTATGGCCTTGATTGCCCCCGGGCAGGCGCCTTCCCTTGGTTCAACCCTGGATTATTCGTCCTGGTTGGGTGTCCCATGGCAGCAGGACGCGGAAAGCCTGGTCACCCAGGCTGGAAAGATAGATCTGCTGATAGTCGATCATTACGGTATCAATATCGAATGGGAGAGATGGGTTAAAGGTGCACTGGGGTGTAAGTTATTCGTCATAGACGATTTGGTGCGATCGCACGCTGCCGACCTGCTGTTGGACCAAACTTTATTGCGTGAGAAACAAGCCTATGTATCCCTTGGCGTCGCCAAACGGGTACTTGTTGGCAGCGACTACGCCTTGCTGGCAGAGCACTTTCCTGCGGCAAGAGAAGCTATGTTAAGTAAACCAGCCACCCTGAACCGTCCCAGAGTACTGCTGTTTATGGGGGCGATGGACTTGCCGAATGTCACACTCAGGGTGATAGAGGCCTTTGCCCTAAGTGGCGCCGACAAACGTCCATTGTTGACTGTGTTACTGGGCAAACATGCGCGCCATTATCAGCAGGTGCGCGAGGCATGCATACGGGCTGGTGGCTGGGTGAACCACATTGAGCATGTCGACAACATGGCCGAACTTATGTGTCAACATGATCTGGCCATAGGTGCTGCCGGCACTACAGCCCTGGAGAGAGCCTGCGTGGGTTTGCCGAGCATCATTATTCCCCTGGCGGATAACCAGAAAGACATCTGTCAGAACCTCGTTGCGACAAACGCGGTCATCAGTCTTGAAATTGACAAGATTGAAGCTGAGTTGATTGTAAAGTATGAACTTCTGCTTGCAGATTACCGTGACTTCAGAAACAGAAATTTCGCTCTGTGTGATGGACTGGGGACCAGAAGAGTGATGCTGGAACTGAATCATTTGCTTAACGATACGTCCTCGTCATTGACCCTGCGCAAGGCGACGGTTGCCGATATAAAACAAGTTTATGGATGGCAGATCCATCCAAGCACCCGCCAATACGCCAACAATCCCCAAAGCCCCGGTTGGCAAGAGCATCAGACCTGGATGCGAAAACAACTGGCCAATCCGGAACACTTTTTTTATTTCATAGTCAATTGTGAAAGCCACAGTGATCTGGGCGTGGTGCGATTGGACAGGGTTGCCCGGGCTGAATATGTCATTTCGATTTTTATTGATCCCTCCCAATATGGAAAGAAAATTGCGGGCAAGGCATTAGCCCTGATAGACACCCTGCATGGGGATGTGACAATTATTGCCAAGGTTTTGAAAGAGAATGTGGTTTCACAGAGATTGTTTTCCTCGGCAAACTACAGGCAAGTCTCTGACGACACCTTCATTCGCGAGCCCTTAAAGTGAGGTTGGAATGAAATCCGAAATTTGTATCGACGGCCGTCTTATCGGTGCGTCCCATGCACCCTATGTGATTGCCGAATTGTCTGCCAATCATAATGGCAAAATAGAAAACGCAATTGAGATCCTGATCCAGGCAAAGCGTGCCGGCGCAGACGCGGTCAAATTACAGACCTATACGCCTGACACCATCACACTTGATTCCGAAGACGATGCTTTCATGGTGCACGGTGGGCTCTGGGATGGTCAGTCGCTCTATCAGTTGTATAAAAGTGCCTACATGCCATGGGAATGGCATAAACCCTTATTTGACAAGGCCAAAGAGCTGGGCATCACCATATTTAGTTCACCGTTTGACTTCAGCGCTGTTGAATTGCTCGAGTCCCTGAATGCGCCTGCCTATAAAATTGCCTCGTTTGAGCTGGTGGATCTGCCCTTGATAAAGCGCGTTGCGCAGGCCGGCAAGCCCATGATCATGTCCACCGGCATGGCAAATGAGGCCGAAATTCAAGAGGCAATTGCGACAGCCAAAAACAACGGTTGTAAGGAATTGGTTATTCTGCACTGTGTCAGCGGCTATCCGGCCCCGGCAGCAGAATATAACCTGCGGACCATTCCGGACATGGCCCGACGATTTGATGTGTTAACCGGCCTTTCGGATCACACCATAGATAACGCGACGGCGGTAGCCGCGGTGGCGCTGGGCGCCTGCGTGATAGAAAAGCATGTCACTCTGGATCGCAACGGCGGTGGACCGGATGACAGCTTTTCATTGGAGCCCCAAGAGCTGGCGGCACTGTGCCGTGATGCGAAAACCGCGTGGTCGGCGCTCGGCCAGGTCAACTACCAAAAGACCACGACGGAGCTGGGTAATGTGAAGTTTCGCCGCTCCTTGTATGTGGTGAAAGACATAGCCAAAGGTGAGCTGTTGAGCGCCGACAATATCCGAAGCATTCGCCCGGGTTTTGGCTTGGCACCCAAGCATTATGAAGCCGTGCTTGGAAGAAAGGCTAAGCATGACCTTGCAAAAGGAACGGCCTTAAGTTTTGAGTTAATAGAATAAGCATATCATTTGCGGGGAATTAAAGGTGACTTACAAGACTGAACATGAAAGATTTTGGGCAGGGGAATTTGGTGATGAATACCTGAAACGCAACCAAGGGGCCAGGGCGGTTGCCGCCAACATCGCTTTCTTTGCCAAGGTATTGCAACGGACGCAAAACATCGGAAGCTTTATCGAGTTTGGGGCCAATATAGGTTTGAATATTGCCGCTTTCGACTCAATCATGCCGCAGGTAAAAATGTCAGCAATTGAGATCAATGAGAAGGCGGTTGCACAGCTTAAGCAGTTCCAGGATCTCACCGTATATCATTCGTCGATACTGGATTTCGTACCTGAAACTCGTTATGACTTCGTGCTGATAAAAGGGGTACTGATCCATATCAACCCCGATGAGTTGCAGGGGGTATATGACAAGCTGTACAACAGTAGCCAACGTTATATTTGCATCGCCGAATACTACAACCCAGCACCGGTGGAAGTGTCCTATCGTGGACACAGTGGCAAGTTGTTCAAGCGGGATTTCGCTGGCGAGATGCTGGACAAGTACCCCGACTTACAATTGGTGGATTATGGCTTCATGTATCACAGGGACAATAATTTTCCTCAAGATGATATTAATTGGTTCCTAATTGAAAAGGGGGGTAGAAAGATTGGATAATAGTAAGTTACTACCAATTTTTCTTACAAAACGTTGTTTCCTTAGAGGGTAACCGAGTATAATAGGCTTATTATAGATATTAAAAAGTTCTATAATGTTTAAATGTTTATTGTCTTTAAATGGGTACCATTTCGCATTATTGTTATACTTTTTCTCCGTTAGGAAACATAGTCCTTATAAAATTTAGATTTTAAATTTTGTCTTTTTTCAATTGTCAATATCGATGTTGATATTTAAATTCAATATAAAGTGTCTAAGATTTTATTTCCAAAAAGTATGACTGAATA